>NZ_SCTC01000007.1 GCF_004299445.1 Phenylobacterium sp.
CAGCGCGCGGACTTCGGACGCGACGACCGCGAAGCCCTTGCCCGCATCGCCGGCCCGGGCCGCCTCCACGCCCGCGTTGAGGGCCAGCAGGTTGGTCTGGAAGGCGATCTCGTCGATCACCCCGATGATCTGGCTGATCCGGCCGGACGAGGCGTCGATCTCGTCCATGGCGCTGATCGCCTGGCTCACCACCGCGCCTGAGCGCTCGGCTTCGGATCGCGCGCCGGCGACGGCCTGGCTGGCGTCCTGGGCCCCCGCCGCGCTCTTGCGAACCGTCGCGGTGATCTGCTCCAGGGCCGCTGCGGTCTCCTCGAGGCTGGCGGCCTGCTGTTCGGTGCGGCGCGACAGATCACCGGCCGCGGAGCTGATCTGTCCGACGCCCTGGCTGACCATCTGGGCGGTGCCCGCAGCCGCCGCGACGACCTGCTCAAGGCTGGAGATCGCAGCGTTGAAGTCCCGCTTGAGCGTTGCGAATTCCGGCGACAGCTCCGAGTCGACACGGGCGCGCAGGTCGCCCTTGGCCAGGCGCGCCAGGGCTTCGCCCAGCGCCGACATGGCCACCGTCTGACGCTCCTCGGCGGCCCGGCGTTCGGTGTCCAGCCGCTGGCGTTCGGCCTCGAGCGTCTCGAGATAGATCGAGAGCGCGAAGTCCATGTCGAGCATCATGGCCTTAACCATCGCGGCGCTTTCGTTTGCCACGACCTTGGCCGCCTTGGCGTTGACGCCAAGCGCCTTGGGCCATCGCGTCTCCACCAGCCGCCGCAGCAGCGCCTCCGTGATCAGCGCGTAGCCGGCGATGTACCAGCGCGGTTCAAGACCGATGCGGGCGTGCGTTTCCCCGATGGTGCGGACGCCCCTGACGTAGGCATCGCTGAACTCCGCCTCGGCGATCACGCCCCAGTGGCGCGCCTGACCGTTCTGCGCCCCGGTGATGTGACGCTCGTCACGGAAAAATCGATTCACGGCGGGCGTCTGGCGCACGCGCGTGTAGAAAGCCTGCAGCGCGGGCTGGATCTCGGCCTCGATGAAAGGTCGAAGCGATCTCAGCGTGTCACGCGACTGACGGTCCAGGCCGATGAAGTCGAGTCGTTCGCCTATGGCATTGCTTTCGCTCATGGGTGAGCCCTTTCATTTGGACTCACCCCACGCCGTGTCGGTTAACATCGGCTTGCCATGACCGGGGCCGAGGAGCGGCCAAATGGCGCAGAGCAAACTGATGCGGATCAATGACTTGCGGATCGAATGGTGTTGCCGGCTTCAGCGCCCCGCAGCGCGCGCCCTCACCCAGTCGGATACCGTTGCCAGCGCCGCCGGAGCGAACGTCTCCTCAATGCGGCCGTAGTCGCGAGGATCGCCCGTCGCCGACGTCTGGAACAGGTGGTTAAGTCCCGGTAGCTCGATGACCGTGGCGTCCTTGTTCGCCTTCAGCGCCTCGCGGATCGCCGGCAGGTTCTGGCCGGCTATCACCTGGAGGTCGTTGGCGCCGTTGACGGCCAGGACGGGCATCCTGAGCTTCGCCAGGTTGGGCCGCGGGTCATGGGCGATGAACTCGCGGTACCAGGGCGTGAACAGGAGCTGGTTGGCGGCGATCAACTGCTCAACCGGGACACCCACAACCGCCGCGCCCTGGCCGACCACCTTGGTCACTTCGACCTTCGCGGCCTCCCAGTCGGCCGTCTCGGCGAGCAGGGTGTCGATGCGGCCCGCGAACGTCTCGTTGCGGGCCACCGCTTCAGGCGGGATTCCTCGTGCTTTGGCTACGGCCGCGCGCTGGGCCGCCATGAGCTCGCGGCTGGGCGCGCCAGGGCCGGCCAGCAGGACCACGAAGGCGATCGTCGGATCCTTCGCCGCCACCATCGGCCCGACCATGCCGCCCTCGCTGTGGCCGATCAGTCCAATCCGGCCCGTGTCGATATCCTTGCGGTCGCGCAGGAACGCGACTGCCGCGGCCGCATCGACGGCGAAGTCCGAGCTGGTCGCGTCCTGGAACCTGCCCGTCGACTTCCCGTAGCCCCGATCATCGTAGCGTAGCACCGCAATGCCGCGTCGCGTCAGGTGGTCTGCCAGGACCAGGAAAGGCCGATGGCCCAGCAGTTGCTCGTCGCGATCCTGAGCGCCGGACCCGCTGATCAGGATCGCCGCCGGAAACGGCCCCTTGCCTTCGGGCAGGGTCAGCGTGCCGGCGAGCTTCACGCCCGGCGCACTGTCGAAGGCGACCTCCTCCTCGCGATACGGGTAGGGCTTGGCCGGCATCTGCGGTCGTGCCCGGCTGGGCACGGGGCCCTTGGCCAGCGTCAGCGGGATCGGCCCGCCCTGGATCCACCGCCCGTTCCACGCGCCCTGTGCTGCGTCCCACCGGCCCTCGTAGCGTCCCCGGATCATGGGCACGGCGAAGCTGAGCTTGCCCTGGTCCATCCTGGCGTCGCTGATGGGAATGTCGCCCGGGCTCTGGTCGGGGCTGGTGATCGAGCCCGTGAGCGCGCCGCCCTCGCCGGCCTCGATCTTCACGCCGATGCGCAGCTCGACGCCGCCCACCTGCAGCAGGCCGTTCCAGTCGCCGACCGCCTCCTGGGCGCTGGCCGCCGAGCTCGTCAGAAGCGCCGCCGCCGACACCGCCGCGACCCGCTGGAGCATGGACTTCATCTCGCCCTCCCTCAGGCCTGCGGCGGGCGCGCGGCCTGGGCCACCTGGGCCAGGGCCATCACGCTGCCGGGGTTCATGGCGTCGACCATCGAGGTCGGCAGCAAGATGGTGGCGCCGCCCTCCTTGGTCGTCTCGTAGATGATGTTCATCGCCCGCAGCTGCAGCGCCGCCGGCGAGCGGGCATAGATCTCGGCGGCCTCGACGAACTTGATCGCCACCTCCTGCTCGGCCTGGCCCAGGGCCACCCGCGCCAGCCGTTCCCGCTCGGCCTGGGCTTGGCGGCTCATGGCGTCCTGCAGGCCGGCCGGAACGCCGATGTCGCGAATCTCGACCGAGATGACCGAGATACCCCAGTCGGCGATCTTTCGCCCGATCACCTCCCGCAGCAGTTCGTCGCCCCTGGTCCTTTCGGCCAGCAGGGTCGCCAGCATCGACGAGCCCACCATCTCGCGCAGGGAGGTCTCCGAGACCTGCGCGATCGCGCGCCGGTAGTCCTGGATTTCCAGGGCCGCGCGCTCGGTGTCGTGCACCTGCCAGAAGATCACTGCGTCGATGTTCACAGGAACGGTGTCCTTCGACAGCGCCTGCTGGGCGTTGAACTCGGTGGTCTGGATCCGCTGGTCGATCCAATAGGCGATCTGGTCGACGATTGGGATGATCAGGAACAGGCCAGGCCCAGCGATCTTGTCCAGGCGGCCCAGGCGCAGCACGACGGCCCGCTCCCACTGGTTGGCCATCTTGAGCGTGAGCAGGATCAGGATGCCCAAGAGAATGACCACCAGCCCGACAGCGACCAGGGCCGGGGCGCTATCCGCGGTCGTCACGATGATCGCCCCGATCGCCACCGCAATCGTCGCCAGGGTCAGCGAGAGCGGATTGACGTCCTTCAGTGGGCTGCTGGCGTTCATCATGGCGCGTCCTCCTGGGTGGCGAGTTCGTTGATCTTGCGGGCCAGCGCGGCGGGATCGACGCCCGCGGCGGCAGCTGCTGCCAGAGCTTGGCGAGCAAGCCGCTCGGTCTCGGCCTCATGGTCAGGTCCGGTCAGCGTGGCGGCCGGCTCTGCGACGAAACTGCCGCGTCCGCGAACCAGGATGACGGCCCCGGCGCGCTCCAGATCGTCATAGGCGTGGCGTACGGTGTTCAGGTCGACCCGCAGGCTGACCGCGACCTGGCGCATGGTCGGCATCTGGTCGCCAGGCTTCAGCCGCCCCGCCCCCATCATCCGCAGGAACTGCTCGCGCAGCTGCACATAGATCGGGACGCCGGTGTCCTCGATCCGCAGCGTGCTGAGCAATTGCTCCTGTGTATGCATACACTAATACAATACCCTCGCAGCGCAGCGGTCAAGCGGCGCTGTGCCGCCGCGCAGGAACCGAGAGGTTCACGGCCGCGGGAAGGCTGGGGGACAGGAGCCTAAGGGAGGGGTGGAGGCGTCACCGCGACCGGCCGGCCATGGGCGCGCCAACTCGCGTCAGCCGCCCATGGTCGAGGGCATCGGCATGCCCCACTGGACGCCCATCAGCTCCTGGATCGACGCCTTACGCGGCGGGTCGGCCGCGGTGAGCAGGTCCCCGTCGGTCCAGTGCTCCAGGGTGAAACCCCACGGATCGCGCCAGTAGTCGAAGACCTGGCTGCCCAGGACATGGCGACCCACGCCCCACTCGGGATCGGCGCCGGCGGCCTTGAGGTGGGCATGTCCACGCATCAGGTCGTCCAGGTCCTGAACCTCGAAGGCGGCGTGGTTGAAGCCAGGTCCGGTGGGCAGTTGAGCCAGGAACAGGGTGTGGTGGTCGGTGGGCGAGTCTCCCCGGTCGCAGCGCAGGAAGGCGCCCAGCGAGAACTCCGGCGCGACGGCGATCTCGTCGGAGGTGAGGAAGCCGAACAGTCCCTTGTACCAGGCCTCCGAGGCCCGGAAGTCCGACACGTTGAGCACGGCGTGGCCCAGGCGCATGACTGTGGCCGATCCGGCGGCGACCCGCTTGACGGTCCTTAGCCGCGGCCGGCCGTGGGCGCTGTTCCAAGCCGGCGGCGACTCGATGGCGACTTCGGCGGCCGGCGACTGTCCGGCCACCACTTCGACGCCGTGACCATCGGGGTCCTTCAGCCGCACGATCCGGCCGCCGCCAGGCGCGTCGTGGTCCTCGACGGGGGCGCCTGTGGCGGTGGAGAGCGCCGCCAGATCGGCGAGGCTCTGGGCGCGGAAGCCCACCGCCAGGAACGCGGGCTCGCCCAGTTCGGTCACGTGCACGAAGGGCGCCGAGCCGCGGCCACGGACGTACAGCCGATCCGTACGCGCGTCGGCCGGCAGCAGTCCGAAGTCCGCCAGGTACTGCGCCATCCGGCCCAGGTCCGGGGCGCGGAACCGCACGTGGGCGATGTCCTCGACCTTGATCACGCTCATGGAAGTCCTCGTTGGGCTCGGGGGATCACTCGGCCGCCGCCAGGCGGGCCGAGCCGATGATGAGGGCCGTGGTGGCCCGGATGTGGCGGACCATCAGGTCGACCAGTCGGTCGGCGTCACGGGCCAGGGCCGCGTCGACGATGGCCTGGTGCTCGCCGCCGACGTCTCGGTCGTGGTCGGCGTGCGCCGACAGGCCGCGATAGCGCTCGGACTGCTCGTAGAGCTGAGCGTGCAGGTCCCGCAGCCGGCGGCTGCCGCAGGCGCTGACGAGGGCGGCGTGGAACTCGGCGTGCCGCGCGATCCAGGCCATCGTCGCGTCCAGGTCGCGCCCGACCCGGGGCGGGACGCGGCTGAGGCGGTGGGCGGCGGCCAGCACGGCGGCTTCCCAGGCATCGTCGCCGTTGGCCAGCGCGCGCCGCAGCGCGATCGCCTCGACCTCGCAGCGCAGGTC
Organism: Phenylobacterium sp.; assembly: GCF_004299445.1. Lineage (GTDB taxonomy): Bacteria > Pseudomonadota > Alphaproteobacteria > Caulobacterales > Caulobacteraceae > Phenylobacterium. Next base: position 5,496 of record NZ_SCTC01000007.1, read on the forward strand.
GGTGAGATCTTCCAGATCCTGGATCGAGAGCGGGGCGACGGCGAACCCCTTCTGGTCCTGCGACACGACCAGTTGCTCGGCCACCAGCCGCGACAGCCCTTCCCGGATGGCGCCCGGGCTCACCTCCATCCGCTGGGCCAGGTCGTTGATCTTCAGCCGCGCGCCCGGCGCGTGGCGGCCAAACATGATGTCGGCCCGCAGCCGCTGGTAGGCGAGGCTGGTCTGGCTACGCGCTGCGGAGGTGTCGGCCGTAGGACTGCGAAGGGCGTCGATCATAAAATATATATTGCAGCATAAAATCGATCGTGACAAGGAATGTGTAGATTGAACTCGAGGAGATCGTCCCGTGAAACTGCTGCGCTTCGACGACAACGGAACCGCCCGGCTGGGCGTGGTGCGCGGCGACGACATCGTGGTGCTGGACGGCTGGGCCAGCATGCTGGCGATCATCGCGGGCGGGGCCGAGGCCCTGGCCGATGTGGCGCGTCAGCGGGACGCCGCAAGACGGACCGCGCCGCTGAAGAGCGCCCGCCTGCTGGCCCCCATCGAGCGGCCGGGCAAGTACCTGGCCATCGGCATGAACTACGCCAGGCACCTGGAAGAGGCGAAGCGGCTGGGTCAGCCCACGCCCAGCCAGCAGTTCTGGTTCAACAAGCAGACGAGCTGCATCGCCGGGCCCTTCGACGACATCGAGCCGGGGGTCACCCAGATGCTGGACTACGAAGCCGAGCTGGGCGTGGTGATCGGCAAGCCCGCCAAGGGCGTCAGCGAGGCGGACGCGAAGACCCACGTGTTCGGCTACGTCGTCGCCAACGATGTCTCGGCCCGCGACTGGCAGCGCCACTCGCCCACATTCACCATGGGCAAGTCATTCGACACCCACGGCCCGATCGGCCCCTGGATCGTAACCGCCGACGAGATCGCCGATCCGCACGCGCTGAAAATCCGCTGCCTGGTGAACGGTGAGGTCCGCCAGGACAGCGACACCAGCCAGCTGATCTACAACATCTGGCAGCAGATCGCGTACCTCTCGACCGCCTTCACCCTCGAGCCTGGCGACCTCCTGGCCACCGGCACGCCGGAGGGTGTCGGCGTCGGCATGACGCCCCCCACCTTCCTCAAGCCCGGCGACGTGGTCCGCTGCGAGGTGGAAGGTGTCGGCGCCATCGAGAACCGCGTGGCCGGTTAGAGCCTGTCCGGTTCAGATGGAATCATCCGAACCGGATGAACAGGCGCGATCTCCTTGATCTAGAGCGCGTTTCAGGGCGAAGCCGGCATCCACTTTCGCCCAACGCGCTCTAGGCCTGCCTCAGAGCCGCGCGTCGGACGTCAGAGCGAAGCCCTGGTAGCCGGCGGCCGCGACCTCGTTGCACTTGTCACGATAGACCGGGAAGCCGCCGATATAGGGCATGAACACCCGCGGCTTTCCCGGCACGTTGGCTCCCAGGTACCAGGAGTTGGCGTGCGGGAAGATCGTAGGCTCGGCCACCTCGTTGACGTGGGCGACCCATTCGTCCTGAGCCGCCTCGGTGGCCTCGATCGCGCCCAGCTGGCGCTGGCCCATCCACGCGATGCAGTCCGAGATCCATTCGACGTGCTGTTCGATGGCGACGGCCATGTTGCAGAGCACCGACGGGCTGCCCGGCCCGGTCACGATGAACAGGTTCGGGAACCCCGCCACCATCAGGCCCAGGTAGGTGCGGGGACCGGCGGCCCACGCCTCCTTCAGAACGGCGCCGCCCCGACCGCGAATGTCGATCTTGCCCAGCGCGCCGGTCATGGCGTCGAAGCCAATGGCGTAGACGATGGCGTCGGCCTCATAGGTCGCCGCCGCGGTGCGCACGCCGGTGGGCACGATCTCGACAAGCGGCTCGTCGTTGAGGTCGACCAGGCTGACGTTGTCGCGGTTGAACGTGTCGTAGTAGCCCGTGTCGACGCATAGGCGCTTGGCGCCGATGGGAAAGGTCTTGGGCACCAGCTTCTCGGCCGTGGCCGGATCCTTGACGATGCCCCGGATCTTGTCGGCCACGAACGCGACCGCGGTCGCGTTGGCGTCGAGATCGGAGGTCAGGTCGCCGTAGGCGCCCAGCAGGGCGAAGCCGCCCACCTGCCAGCGGGCCTCGTAGACGGCCCGGCGCGTCGCCTCGTCCTCCTCCGACGCCAGGGTTTCGCGCCCGTCCACCATGCGGATGCCGAAGCCGGTTTCCCGGGCCTCGCGCCGGTACTGCTCGCGATTGGCCGTCCAGTCGGCGACGACGGTCGGGTCAGGAGGGCCGTTGTGGGCGGGCACGCTGAAGTTCGGCGTCCGCTGGAAGATGGTGACGTGGTCAGCCTGGGCGGCGATCTGCGGGATCGACTGGATCGCGGACGAGCCGGTGCCGATCACCGCGACCCGTTGTCCGGTGAAGTCGACGCCCTCGTGCGGCCAGCGCCCGGTGTGCCAGCTGGGGCCCTGGAACGAGTCCTTGCCCGGGAAGGCCGGCTCGTTCGGCACCGACAGCACGCCAGTGGCCATGACGCAGTAGCGCGCGGTGATCGTTTCGCCGCGGTCGGTGGTGACGGTCCAGCGGTTGGAGGCTTCGTCGAAGTGGGCGGCGGTGACCCGGGTTTCGAACTGAATGCCGTCACGCAGGCCGAAGCGGTCGGCCACGTGGTTGAGGTATTTCAGCAGCTCAGGCTGGCTGGCGTAGCGCTCGCTCCACACCCACTCGGCGTCGAGCTCGGGCGAGAAGGAGTACGAGTACTCCTGGCTCTCTATATCGACCCGCGCGCCCGGATACCGGTTCCAGTACCAGGTGCCGCCGACGCCCGTCCCGGCCTCGAAGACCCGCGCCGTCAGCCCCTGCTGGCGAAGCCGGTGCAGCATGTAGAGCCCGGAGAACCCCGCGCCCACGATCACTGCATCGTACGACTGACCCATACCCGCTCCTCCCTTTGCCCTTTTCCCGGACGATAGCCCCTTTGCGGCCTTGTGCATCCCCGCTCCGCCGCGTCAGGTTGGCGAAAATCAAATCTGGGGAAACGCCGATGCTCCGCCTGCTCGCCGCCGCTGCCGTCTCAGCTCTGATGGGCGGGTCCGCGCTCGCCGCCCCGGCAGCGCCCAAGAGCGTCGAGCTGTACGCCATCGAGTGCGGCCGGCTGACGATGCCCAATGCCGACGGGTTCGCCGACGACGGATCCTACAAGGACAAGCCAGCGAAGATGGTCGTGCCCTGCTACCTGATCCGCCATCCGAAGGGCGACCTGATCTGGGACACCGGTCTGCCGCAAGCCGACAAGCCGGCTCCGAACGCCACCGTCCCCACCCTGCTCGATCAGCTGAAGCAGGTGGGCCTGACGCCCGCCGACATCGAGTACCTGTCCATCTCGCACAGCCACTTCGACCACATCGGCAACGCCGGAAAGTTCGCCTCCGCCACGTGGATCGTCGATCCAGACGAGAAGGCCTACGCCTTCAGCGAGGCCGCAAGGAAGAACGCCGCCCAGTTCGCGACCTACTCGGCTCTGGAGACCTCGAAGACCAAGCTGATCGAGCAGCCCACCTTCGACGTGTTCGGCGACAAGACGGTGGTGATCTATCAGGCGCCCGGGCACACGCCGGGCCACACCGTGCTGCTGGTGCGGCTGAAACAGGCGGGCCCGGTAATCCTGACCGGCGACCTTTGGCACATCGCCGAGAGCCGCCCCAACCGGCGCGTCCCGCGCTTCAACTTCAACCGCGAGCAGACGCTGAAGTCGATGGACCTGGTCGAGGCGCTGGCCAAGGAGACCAAGGCCCGGGTGGTGCTGGAGCATGTGCCCGAGGACTTCGACGCCCTGCCGAAGTTCCCCGCGGCGCTGAAGTAGGGGCCGCAGCATGGGTGCGCTGATCAGCGGAGAACGGCGGCTGGATCTGGCCGTCATGAACGAGCGGGCTGCGCGGGCGGCGACGGGGCTGCTCAGCCTGGGCATCCGCGAGGGCGACGTGATCGCCCTCTACCTGCGCAACGACTTCCCGTTCATCGAGGCCAGCACGGCGGCGGGCCTGCTGGGCGTCTACGCCACGCCGGTGAACTGGCACTACCTGCCCGACGAGGCGGCCTATCTGTTCGAGAATTCGGGCGCGAAGGCGATCATCATCCACGCCGACCTGATCGAGCCGATCCGCTCGGTGCTGCCGCCCGGCGTGCCGGTCCTGGTCGTGCCGACGCCGCCCGAGATCGCCGAGGCCTACGGGATCACGCCACAGGCCACGCCGGCGGGGATGCTGGACTGGGACGCCTGGCTGGCGGGGTTCGAGCCGTATGCGGGCGAACCGTCGACCGGCGGCGGCACGGTGATCTACACCTCCGGCACCACCGGCCGGCCCAAGGGCGTGCGCCGCCATCCGCCGACACCGGAACAGGCCGAGGCCTATGGACGTGTGCTGATGCGGGGCTTCGGCTTCGTGGGCTATGGGCCGCCGCAGGATGTGGTCACGGTGGTCACGGGCCCGATGTACCATTCGGCGCCCAACGCCTACGGGCTGTTCGCGGCGCGGGCGGGCGGCACGGCGATCCTGCAGCCAAGGTTCGATCCCGAAGAGCTGCTGCAGCTGATCGAGAGGCACAAGGTCACGCACCTGCACATGGTGCCGATCATGTTCCACCGGCTGCTCAAGCTGCCCGACGACGTGAAGCGCAAGTACGACCTCAGCTCGCTGAAGTTCGTGGTCCACGCGGCCGCGCCCTGCCCGCCCCCGATCAAGCGCGAGATGATCGAGTGGTGGGGCCCGGTGATCGAGGAGTACTACGGCGCGACGGAAGTCGGCATCGTCGTTAGCTGCAACAGCGAGGAGTGGCTGGCCCACCCCGGAACGGTCGGCAAGCCGATCCCCGAGGCCGAGGTCCGCATCATCGACAAGGACGGCAACGACGTGCCCCAGGGCGAAGTCGGCGAGGTGGTTTCGAAGAACCGCTTCATCAACGACTTCACCTACCACGGCGACGACCAGAAGCGCCGCGACACCGAGAAGGCCGGCCTCATCGCCCCGGGCGACATCGGCTATTTCGACAAGGACGGGTTCCTCTACCTCTGCGACCGGGCCAAGGACATGATCATCTCGGGCGGGGTGAACATCTATCCGGCCGAGATCGAGGCCGAGTTGCTGAAGATGCCCGGCGTAGCCGACTGCGCCGTGTTCGGCATCCCCGACGAGGAGTTCGGCGAGGGCGTCTGCGCCGTGGTCCAGCCGTCCGAGGGGGCGCCGATCACCGAGGCCTCGGTGAAGGCCTACCTGCGCGAGCACGTGGCCGGTTACAAGGTCCCGCGCGTGGTGGAACTGGCGACCGATCTGCCGCGCGAGGACTCGGGCAAGATCTTCAAGCGCAAGCTGCGCGAGCCCTATTGGGAAGGCCTGGAACGGCGAATCTAGCCTGCCCTTCCCATGCAATGGGAAGGGGGGACCGCCCGCCGAGGCCGCAGGCCGAAGAGCGGGGGGTGGGAAGGGCAAGCGGCCGGCAGAGCGGTCAGGTCACCGCTCGAAGGCTCAGCAGATCAATTGGCAAAGTCGCGGATGAGGCTTGCCCTCTCCACCACCCGCTCTTCGCCTCCGGCTCGGCGGGCGGTCCCCCTCTCCCACTTCGTGGGAAAGGCAGGCGTCATTCGCCGGGCATCCGTTCGGTGTCGACGCTGGCCTGCAGGTGGTCGGGATAGCGCGAGCCGGTGACGGCGCGCCCGGCGGCATCGACGCCGGCCATGATGTCGTCCGAGAGCGCGATCGCGGCCGCCGCGGCGTTCTCGCGCATGTGGGCGAAGCTGGCCGTGCCGGGGATCGGCACGATGTCGCCGCCCTTCCGCAGCAGCCAGGCGAGGCACAACTGCGCGGGCGTGCAGCCTGCGTCGCGCGCCAGGGCCTCGAACGTCCGCAGCATCGTGAGGTTGGCCTGGAAGGCCTCGCCCTCGAACCGCGGCATTCCCTTGCGCAGGTCGCCGGCCTTGATCCGCGACAGGCTGCGCACCCCGCCCGCCAGGAAGCCGCGTCCCACCGGCGAGAAGGCCACGAACCCCACGCCCAGTTCGCGGCAGGCGTCCAGCACGCCCAGCTCAGGATTGCGGGTCCAGGGGGAGTATTCCGTCTGCAGCGCCGCGATCGGGTGCTCGGCATGGGCGCGGCGCAGGGTGGCGGCCGAAATCTCGGACACGCCGATCGCCCGGATCTTTCCGGCGCGCTTCAGGTCGGCCAGGGCGCCGATGCTGTCCTCGATCGGGACGCGCCGGTCCCACCGGTGCAGGTAGTAGAGGTCGATGACGTCGGTCTTCAGCCGACGCAGGCTGTCGTCGCACGTGGCCTTGAGCACGGCGGGGTCGCCGGTCAGCTCGCGGCGATCGCCGTTGGTGAGCCCGCACTTGGACGCCAGCACGAACTCATGCCGGCGCTTGCGCAGGTGCTTGCCGATCAGCGCCTCGTTGCGGCCCATGCCGTAGGCGACCGCGGTGTCGAAGAAGGTGTAGCCGGCGTCGAGCGCGCCCTTGAGGACGCGCTCGGCATTGCCCCAGCCGGGGGGACGCCCGTAGGCGCCGCTCAGGCTCATGCAGCCGAAGCCGATGGCCGACACGTCGAATTCGCCGACCCGACGTGTCTGCATGACGAGGTCCTGGATCAGGCGGCCTTGGCGACCGCGCCTTCGCGGCCCGTGGGACCCCACCAGAGCGAGGACGTGCGGCCCGAGATGTTGATGTAGAGGAAGTCGCGCGCGATGCCCTGGCTCAGCACCTGGGTCACCCCATGGTAGCTGTTGTTCTGGCAAGGGAAGAGGACGCCCAGGTTCTCGCGGGGGCGCAGGCGCGCGACCTCGGTCACGTTTTCCGGGTGCGGATAGCGCTCGTACTTGCGGACCGGCTTCTGCTCGTTGTGCTTGAAGACCAGCAGGTCGCCGCCCTCAAGCCCCACCTTCTCGGCGTCGGTGAAGTAGATGATCAGCGAGCACAGGCGGTTGGCACGGTCGCAATGCGGCTTCTTGGCGTAGCCGGTGAGGCTCTTGTGAATGTCGAGGCGGGTGAACAGCTCCACCGGCTCGACGCTGCGGAACGGCTCGGCCAGCAGGCCCACGGCCGCCGACACGCGATCGCCCAGGGTGGGTTTCTCGGTCAGCACGTCGCGCGGCTCGAAGTAGTTCGAGTTCACGTGGCTGCGACGGATGTCGACGCTGAGGCCGATGTCGTCGATGTGGTCGGCGAACACCTCGCGGAACTTGTCGGCGAAGGCTTCGGAGTTGATGAACTCGCCGAAGTCCTTCCAGGCGCTGGAGCGGCGGGTCAGCTCGTCATACGCGGGGTCGCCACGATAGATGTCGAAGCCCGCGCCGGTGCGGCTGCCCACGGAACCGTGGCTGCTCTTCTGGGCGTCAAAGATGCTGGTGTCGGGAAAATCCTTGCGCAGCGCCGCGAACAGGTCGGCCGGCAGGATGCCGTCCTTGATGATGTGCGGATAGGGCGCGGCGGTGACGTCGGCAGCAGTGATGGCGAGCATTTTCGGTCCCCAGATACGTCGGCGCGGGTCGATTCCCTATGACCGAGCCCCGGCGGCTTGCCAAGGCGACCGGTTCGGGAATCTCGCCGCACAGTGAGCGCGTGGTCGCAAGTTCGGCGCCAAGCTAGCGCCGACTCGTGAACGGAATACGGACGCCGCGCGGCCGGGGTTTCAGACCGCTTCTTCGACCGGCATCCGCTCGGTGTCGACCGACGCCTGCATGGCGGACGCATAGCGTGGACCGACCACCGTGCGCTCGTTCACCGCCGCATCGATGCGGGCCATGATGTCGTCCGAGAGCGTGATCGCGGCCGCGGCCGCGTTCTCGCGCATGTGGTCCGGGTTGGCCGTGCCCGGGATGGGGATGATGTCGTCGCCCTTCCGCAGCAGCCAGGCCAGGCACAGCTGGGCCGGCGTGCAGCCGGCGTGCTTCGCGAGGGCGGCGAAGGCCTCGTAGACCTTGAGATTGGCGGCCAGGGCCTCGCCCTGGAAACGGGGCATGCCCTTCCGGAAGTCGTTGTCCTCCAGCGTCGACGGATCGTGGGCGGCGCCAGCCAGGAAGCCGCGGCCCACGGGCGAGAAGGCGACGAACGCGACGCCCAGCTCACGGCAGGCTTCCAGCACGGCGATCTCGGGGTTGCGGGTCCACGGCGAGTACTCGGTCTGCAGCGCGGTGATCGGATGGACGGCGTGGGCGCGGCGAAGCGTGGGCGCCGAGACCTCCGACAGGCCGATCGTGCGGATCTTGCCGGCCTTCACCAGGTCGGCCAGGGCGCCGACGCTGTCCTCGATCGGGACTTTCTTGTCCCAGCGGTGCAGGTAGTAGAGGTCGATGACGTCGGTTCCCAGGCGGCGCAGGCTGACGTCGCACAGCGCCTTGAGGGTTTCGGGCCGGCCGTCGATCCCGCGCTGGGTTCCGGTGGCGTCGGTGATCCCGCACTTGGACGCCAGTACGAACCTGTCGCGATGCGGGCCCAGCACCTCGCCCACCAGGGTCTCGTTGTGACCCAGGCCGTAGACGGCGGCGGTGTCGAAGAAGGTGTGGCCGGCGTCCAGCGCGCCCAGCAGCACCTGCTCGGCCACCTCACGGGTCGGCGGCGACCCGTAGGCGTGGCTCAGGCTCATGCAGCCGAACCCGATGGCCGACACTTCGAACGGACCCAGCTTGCGCGTCTGCATGAACATTTCTCCCGGCTGCGGCCGGTGAGAGACGACGCCGACCCGTCATGCGTCAAGGGCGTCCGGCGTGCAGCTCCAGGGTTTCACCGTTCTGGATCAGCACGTCGCCGTCGCGCAGGGTCCTGTGCGGGACGCCGTTCGCGGCCATCCAGGCGGCGGTTTGCTCGGCGGCTTCGGCCTCGTCGTGATCCGAGCGCCAGTGCGGGACGATGGCGGCGTCGATGAGGCCGAGGCCTTCCCAGACCGGCTCGGGATCGTAGCCGTCGGCCAGCACCGCGGGGTCGTCCATGTGCTCGAGGCCGCGGAGGCTGGGGGCGGCCACGCACGCGCCCGCGCTCCAGCCGCCATAGACCAGGCGATCGGCCCAGACGAGGCCGGGCGCAATGGCGTCGAAGCCGCTCTGGCGCATCGCGCGCCGCAGCAGGAAGGCGTTGCCGCCCACCGCCCAGACCAGCCGCGTACGCTCCAGCTCGGCCAGCAGCGCCTCGGGGCGGCGGAAGTAGGCCCGCAGGTCCAGGTCGTAGGCGTCGAGTCCGCGGGCGCGGAAGTCGGCGATGGGGTCGAACACGTTGCGTGCGTAGGCTTGGCGGTCGGCCTGCGGCACGAAATCAACGGCGTTGGAAATCACGCCCACCCGCGCGCCCGGCCCCGCCATGCGGATGAGCTCGGCGTAGCTGTCGCCGGTGCGATACGAGGCGAGATAGAGGCGCATGACGGCCTGCCTAGCACGGTCAGCCGCCCAGCTTCACCTCCAGCTCGGCCAAGTCGGCGACGAACCAGACGTGGCGGCCTCGGTTCGATTCCCGCACGAAGTCGCGCAGCGCATTGCTGGCCGTGACGGCTGCGGAGACGTCGCCCACGAAGGCGACGGCGACGCCATAGTTCACGAACTTCTGGATGACCCCGCCGGCGACGCGGTTGCTGAGCGTGAGGAAGTCGGGCGACAGCCGCTCGACCGGGATCGCCACCACCGACGGCTGGCTCATGTAGCTGTCGCCGATGATGTCGGTCGCCGCGCGTTCGCCGTCCAGCTTCGGGCCGTCCGCCGAGCAGACGTAGACGGTCTTGCCCGCGAGGGTCTGAGCCGTGCCGCTCATGGAGTCAGGGCCCCGGCGAGGAAGCCTTCGATCGTGGCGGCATGGCCGACCAGCAGATGGCCGGCGTCGGGAAGCCAGATGATTTTCGCGCCGTGAACGTTTCGGACCAATCGCTCACGCACGCCGTTGCTGTCGATCATCACGTCCTTGGCGCCCAGGATCGCCAGCAGCGGCATGGAGAGACGCTGAAGCTGGGCGTCGGTGAATGGCGGCAGCACTTCGGTGCGTGGGCGAAACCTGGCGAAGGTGAGGTCCATGAACTCGCCGTACGCCCTCGCCTCGGGCGATGCCGGCGGCGGCAGGTGGCCGCCGGCCATCCGTTGCATGATCTTCCGCCGCCCCCAGCGGCCCAGTAGCAGCAGGGGCAGCGCCCAGAGCAGGATGTTCTTGTGCCGTCCGACCCCGCCCGGACACAGCAGCACCACCGCGCTCACGGTTTCCGGGCGACGCGTCGCGTACTCAAGCGCCAGCCAGCCGCCCAGCGAGATCCCGACCAGCGCCGCGCGCGCGAGGCCCAGGCCGGACATCACCTCGCCCAGCCAGTCGGCGTAGACGCCGCTGGCCAGCGGCGGCCGGCTCTCGGCCGACAGACCCGGCTCTCCGACCATATCGACGGCGAAAACCCGGAAGCTCGTGGCCAGATGCGCCACGTCGCCGATCCAGCTCGCACTGTTCGCCGCCGACCCGTGCAGCAGCAACACCGCAGGCCCGTCGGCGGGACCGCTGGCGATCACGAACGTCTCGCCCAGGGATGTGGCGACGGTCCGATGTTCGGAGGGCGCGGGCCACAAACGCAGCAACTCGCGATACCGCGCCAGCACCGTGGCCCCGTCGCTCGGCCGCTTCCAGATGCCGGTCATGGGCTCAGGCGTCCACGGTGAACCGGATGAGCTGCAGCATCGCCGCCACGTCGTCTGGCGCGCCTATCATGATGATCTTCAGCCGCCGGCCCACGGGATCATGCGCCACGTCCAGGCTCATCGGATCGTCGTGACCCCGACCGCTCATGCGGGCGGCCGTGATCTGCCGGGCCAGCCGCTGGGCGCGTTCCGGGTCGACCCCGTCGATATCCACGACGCTGGTGACGCGGATGGAGGACGCCTTAGGCGCCGCGCCGTACGCGCCGATCATGGCTTCCAGGTCCGAGCGCAGGATCCGGTAGGATCGCCCCACCTTCACGGCCCGCACGCGGCCCTCGCGGATGAAGCGGAGCACCGTCTTCGGATGGAGCCGCAGCCGCTCGGCAAACTGCTCGACGGTATAGACCTCTTCCGACATAACATTCCCTAATATTCCTTATTAGGGAGTATATTTGGATTTTTAGGGAGTCAACGGTCGCCACTGCGGAATTGAACGGCGCCAGGTGCGATCACAGTCCGGGATTCCTATCTCAGCAGGACATTCTCGAGAGGAGCAGGGATCGATGTTCGACCTTCGGGTGGCGGGGCTGGCCCTTGCCGCGCTTGCGCTCAGCGGCTGCGAGGGCGCCGGCACGGCCGTCAAGCAGAGTGCGGGCGACTTCGCCAAGGAGGCCGCACAGACGGCGAGCAGCATGGTGGGGGTGAAGACCGCCTGCACGCTTGCGGGTCAGAGCGAGGCCTTCTGCGGCTGCGTCGACGAGCGGCTGGGTTCGAAGCTGGATGCGCGCCAGCTCGACGCGCTCTCGAAGGTGGTCGTGGAGGCGGTCCGCACGGGCTCCGTCGCGGCCGCCGCCGAGGGCTCCGATGCGCTCAGCCCCGAGACGCGTCAGGCGCTGGCGCAGTGCGCCGCGCGGGCGGCCGTGACCGGCGTTGTCGGCGAGGCGAACGCCCAGTAACGGGCCCTGCGCGCCGTCAGGCGGCCTTCGCCCAGGCCGCCTCGAACCAGGGAACCAGCCGCCGGATGGCCTCCTCGATCTCGGGCGTCGAGACCGCGAAGCTCATCCGGATGTAGCGACGACCGTCCACCGGGTCGAAGTCGATGCCGGGCGCGGTGGCGACGCCGGTATCGCTGAGCAGCTGCTTGCAGAACGCCAGACTGTCGTCGGTGAGCCGGCCCACGTCGGCATAGATGTAGAAGGCGCCGTCGGGCGGCGCGATCTTCTCCAGCCCCAGCGCCGGCAGCGCCTCGAGCAGCAGCTCGCGGTTTCGGCGGTAAGTCCCGACGTGGCCTTCCAGCTCGTCCCGGCAGTCCATGGCGACCAATGCGGCGTGCTGGGCCAGCGACGGCGCGGTCAGGAACAGGGCGCCCATGTAGGCCACGGCGCGCGAGGCCTCGTCTCGCGGCGAGATCAGCCAGCCCAGCCGCCAGCCCGCCATCGAGAAGTACTTGGAGAAGCTGTTCACGACGATCGCGCCGGGCTCGAACTCCAGCATCGAATGGGTCGGCTCGGCGTAGCTCAGGCCGTGATAGATCTCGTCCGAGATGATGCGGATGCCCCGCTCGCGACAGACCTGCGCGATGGCGCGAAGCTCGTCGGCCGGAATGATCGTGCCGGTGGGGTTGGCCGGGCTGGCCAGGATGACGCCGGCCGGCGCCGGGTCCAGCGCCGCCAGGGTCGCGGCGGTGAGCTGGTAGCGGGTCTCGGGCCCGCAGGCGATCTCCAGCGGGACCATGTGCAGGGCCTTGACGTTGTTGCGGTAGGCCACGTAGCCGGGCCGCGCCATGGCGATCACGTCCCCCGGCTTGAACGTCGCCGACAGCGCCAGCACCAGCGCGGGCGAGGCGCCGCAGGTGAGCGTGATCTGGATCGGGTCGATCGTGACGCCATAGCTCTCGGCGTAATGACGGCAGATGCGCGCCTTCAGGGGATCGCTGGACCAGTAGCCCATGGCGTCGGCGTCGAGCACCTCGTGGGCGCGGGCGATGGCCGCGGCGGGCGCCCCGGTCGAGGGCTGGCCGAACTCCATGTGGATGACCGAACGGCCCTCGGCCTTCAGCCGCTGGGCCAGCCCGCTGATGGAGATGGCGTAGAAGGGATCGACGATCTGGGCGCTCATGACGGCTGGATACATGCCCGGCGCGCGGCGTCTACGTCCAGAGCGACCGTCATGGCCTTGACCGCAACGGCTGCGGGCGCGAAGGCGGACGGGTTCGAGGGGAGCTCAACGCGTGACGACCACCACAGCCGCAGGCGCCGGCAGCGCCTCCAACCGCCGCGTGCTGGCGGCCAGCCTGGTGGGGACGGCGGTCGAGTTCTACGACTTCTACATCTACGCCACGGCCGCGGCGCTGGTGTTCCCGCAGCTGTTCTTCCCGAAATCGTCCGACAGCGCTCAGCTGCTGCAGAGCTACGCGACCTTCGCCGTCGCCTTCTTCGCGCGGCCGGTGGGCGCCGCGTTCTTCGGCCACTTCGGCGACCGGATCGGGCGGAAGTCGACCCTGGTGGCGTCGCTGCTGACGATGGGCCTGTCGACGCTGCTGATCGCCTTCCTGCCCAGCTATGCGCTGGTGGGCTGGGTGGCGCCGGCCCTGCTTTGCCTGCTGCGCTTCGGCCAGGGCTTCGGCCTGGGCGGCGAGTGGGGCGGTGCGGCGCTGTTGGCCGTGGAGAATGCGCCGCCGGGCTGGAAGGCCCGGTTCGGGATGTTCCCCCAGCTCGGCGCGCCGGTGGGCTTCATAGCGGCCAACGGGCTGTTCCTTCTGCTGGGCGTCATGCTGTCGCCGGAAGCGTTCATCGACTGGGGCTGGCGCCTGCCGTTCCTGGCCAGCGCGATCCTGGTGGGGCTGGGGCTGTGGATCCGTCTCCGGATCACCGAGACACCCGACTTCCAGAAGGCCATGGCCGAGGCCGAGCCCAGCCACGTGCCGATGGCCGAGACCATCCGGCGTCACCCCGGCGCGCTGGTGGCCGGCACCTTTGCGGTCGTCGCCTGCTTCGCGCTGTTCTACCTCTCGACGGCGTTCGCCCTGGGCTATGGGACGGCGACGCTCGGCTACAGCCGCGAGACGTTCCTGGGCGTTCAGCTAGGCGCCATCCTGTTCCTGGCGGCCGGCATCATCATGGCGGGCTACGCCTCGGACGCCAGCAACGCGCGCCGCGTGCTGATGGGCGGCTGCTTCGCCACCGTGGCCGTGGGCGGCGTGATGGGCGCGATGATGGGCTCAGGCTCGCTCATGCTGATCTGGGCCTGGCTGTCGCTGGCGCTGTTCGCGATGGGCTTCGTCTACGGACCCCTGGGGGCGTTCCTGCCCAGCCTGTTCCCGCCCCGGGTGCGTTACACAGGCGCGTCGCTGGCCTTCAACGTCGGCGGCATCATCGGCGGCGGCATGGCGCCCATAGCCGCCCAGGCGCTGGCCGACCGCGGCGGCCTGACCCTGGTGGGCGGCTACCTGGTGGCGGCCGGCGTGCTCAGCCTGGCGGGTCTCTGGTTCTGCAAGCCGCCGCCGGATGTCGCCCAGCCGACACAGCAACCTTAACTTTAGGATTTCCGACAGTTATATGACGCTTCTCGACCGAGAGGCGACGCATGTCGGGCCGCAAGCCTGTGTTGATCGAGTGGCGGTGGGTCGGCTTCGCGCTCGCCGTGCTGCTCGCCTTCGACGTCACCGACATCGCGTTCTATGCGGGCCACGTCCTGTCGCTCCACGGTCTCGCGCCGGGATGGCTGCAGACCAAGCTCTTCGACATCAACCGCGAGTTCGGGCTGGTCGAAGATCTCGAGTACGGCAAATCGCTCGTGTGCGCCGTCGCCATGGGGCTCTGCGCCCGGCGTCGTCGCGAGATCGTTTTCGTCGCGCTGGCGGCGCTGCACATCTGGCTGGCGGCCGATAACGCGATGGCGCTGCACGAACGCATCGGCCGCGTTCTTGGGGAGCGGCTGCTGGGCGGCGCGACCCTGGGCCTGGAGCGGCCGGCCGATCTGGCGCAGGTGGTGTTCTTTGGGACGATCGGACTGATGCTCATCGCCCTCTTCGCGGTGCTACTGCGGCGCGCCCCGCCGCCGCTGGCGAGGACCGGCGTGATCCTGCTGGCCGCGGCCGCATCGCCCGGCCTCTTCGGCGTGTTCGTCGACGCGTTCCGCGCCACGCCCGCGGCGGTCCCGCTCAGCGAAACGGCGCTGATCATCCTCGAGGACGGCGGCGAGACGGTGATGCTGTCGCTGGCGACGGCGCTTTGCATCGGCTGCCTGCGTCACTCCCGGACGTGGGGCCGTTCGCGGGTCGCGGAACCCGCCGGCGTCCGCGCCTAGAGGCGGCCCGTCAGACCGGAACGTCGCCCGCGACCGTCGTGCGGTGCATCACCCGCAGGTGGCCGTCATAGCCGCCCTCGGCGAAATGCATGGTGCAGCGGTTGTCCCACATGAGCACCATCCCGGGTCGCCACTTGTGCCGGTAGCGGTACTTGTCCTGCAGCAGATGCTTGTAGAGGAAGCCCAGCACGGCGTCGGCTTCCATGTCGGTGAGGCCCTCGACGCCGACGGTATACGTCGGGCTGACGAACAGCGCCTTGCGGCCCGTGACCGGATGGGTGCGGACCAGCGGGTGCGGGTGGGTTTTGTCAGCCTCGGCCGAGTAGAGGATCTTCATCGCCCGCTTCTCGGTCTCCCGGGCGAAGAGCCCCTGGGCGCCGTAGGGCCGGCCTGCGGAGTGGATCGCACGCAGCGGCGCCAGCATCGCCTGCATCGTGGGCGAAAGGTCGTCGTAGGCGCGCGCCGCATCGATGAAGAGCGTGTCGCCGCCTACCGGCGGGGTGACCTCGGACCGCAGGATGGTGGCCGCGGGCGGCGCCGGCTGGAAGCTCCAGTCGGAGTGCCAGCCGCCACCGAAGTTGGGAGCCTTCTCATCGGGCTCGCGCCGCAGTTCCAGCACGTTGGGCCGACCGGGCATCGGCGCGATGAAGGGGTCGTCGCCGAACGGACCCATCTGCAGCGTGAAGGCCTCGAGCTCGTCCAGGCTGAGCGGCTGATCGGGAAACGACAGCACGGCGTGCCTGGCCCAGGCGTCGCGGATCGCCGCCATGGTCCCGGCGGAAAGCGGTTTCGACAGGTCGACGCCAGTCACCTCCGCGCCAAAACCGCTGTCCTCGGCCCGCACCTGAATCGGGCCCGCTGTTGCGCCATCCGCCATGACGTTCCTCCCCTGGATCTAGCCGCCCAGCGCCCGAGTGTACGTGGCCAGGTCGAAGTAGTCGCGCCAGACCCTGATCTTGCCGTCCTGCATTTCGAACACCCCGCAGCATGGCAGGTCTACCCGCTTTTCGCCCAGACGCGTCCGGTCAAGCCGTTCGACGATCACCACATCCCCCGCTTCGGCGAGGTTGAGGATGTCCCATTCGGTCGCCGACCAGTCCTTGATGAATCCCGCGATGAAGGCCTGGACCGCGGCGCGACCGACCACCGGCCGGGCGGGCATGTTGTGATAGACGCCGTCCTCGGTGAAGAACCCGGCCAGTTCCGCTGCGTCCAGCCGCGACCAGGCGGCGACGAAGTTGCGGACGATCTCGGCGTTGGCGGCCATGGCGGCAGTCCCTCCCTTCCCCAGCGGCGCCCGGTCCCTGCGCAGGCGCTTCTTCATTTTCCGATGAAACACCCGTTTGCGTACGCGGCGGCAAGCTTGTAATCGAACCCGGCCATGGCCGCTTACGACACAACCGAAGACAAGCTCATCACGCTGACCCCCGACACGGAGGTCGACGTGCGATCGACCTTCAATGTCGACTTCGACATGAAGGTCCCGGCTTTCAGCGAGCGTGACAGCCACGTGCCGGACATCGATCCGGCCTACAAGTTCGATCCTGAGACCACGCGGGCGATCTGCGCCGGTTTCGCCTTCGACCGTCGGGTGATGGTCCAGGGCTATCACGGCACCGGCAAGTCGACCCACATCGAGCAGGTGGCCGCGCGGCTGAACTGGCCGATGATCCGCGTGAACCTGGACAGCCACATCAGCCGGATCGACCTGGTCGGCAAGGACGCCATCGTCCTGAAGGACGGCAAGCAGGTCACCGAGTTCCGCGAAGGCATGCTGCCGTGGGCGCTGCAGCGCCCGATCGCGCTGGTCTTCGACGAGTACGACGCCGGCCGGCCCGACGTGATGTTCGTGATCCAGCGCGTGCTGGAAGCCTCGGGCAAGCTGACCCTGCTGGACCAGAACCGCGTGATCCGGGCCAACCCGTATTTCCGCCTGTTCTCGACCACCAACACGATCGGGCTCGGTGACACCACCGGGCTCTATCACGGCACCCAGCAGATCAATCAGGCGCAGATGGACCGCTGGTCCATCGTCACCACGCTGAACTACCTCAGCCACGACGTGGAAGCCGAGATCGTGCTGGCTAAGAGCCCGTCCTACCAGACGGCCGAGGGCCGGCGGACGATCAACGCCATGGTGCGCGTCGCCGACATGACCCGGAACGCCTTCATGAACGGCGACATCTCGACCGTAATGAGCCCGCGGACCGTGATCACCTGGGCGCAGAACGCCGAGATCTTCGGCGGCGACATCGGGCTCGCGTTCCGGATGACGTTCCTGAACAAGTGCGACGAGCTGGAGCGCGGCACCGTCGCTGAGTTCTTCCAGCGCGCCTTCGGCCAGGACCTGCCCGAGAGCACGGCGCGCGTGCGCGTGGCCTAGCGCTGCGACTGTCGCCGGCGCTCAGCCTTTGAGCGCGTGATCTAGACCAGCCTTGCGGCTACCTCGTCCCGGCGCGATGCTGGCCGCGGGAGGACTGGCCATGAAGACGATGCAGATCGCGCTTGGCTTCGGGGTGGCGCTGCTGGCGACCACGGCGCTCGCTCAGGGCAAGCGGCCCGACATCGAGGGCAACTGGACCAACGCCACGATGACATCGCAGACGCGCCCGGCGCAGTACGGCGGGCGGCTGGCGATGACGGCCGAGGAGGTCGCCAAGATCGAGAGCGCCGCGGCGGCGCAGATCGAGAAGGGCAACCAGCGGACCGATCCCAATGCCCCCACCGTCGCGGACGGCACGGTGGGCGGGTACAACCGCGGCTTCCTGGATCCCGGCCTGCGGGTCATGCGCGTGCGTGGCGAGCCCCGGACCAGCCTGATCACCACGCCCGACGGGCAGGTTCCCGCCCCGCGCCCCGGCTCGAAGGTGTCGGCCGCCGAGATGCGCGCGTTCTCGGGCTCGCCTTACTATCTCGATCAGTACGGCGCAGCCGCCCTCTATGGCGAGGATCAGCAGACCGCGCGGCGCTACAACAATCCGGAAGAGATGAGCCTGGCCGACCGGTGCCTGACTTCGTTCGGCCGCAACGGGCCGCCGCCGATGATGTCCAACGGCTTCTACAACAACAACTATTCCATCGTTCAGGGGACCGACGCGGTCGTCATCGTGGTCGAGATGGTCCACGACGCGCGGGTGGTCCGGCTGGGTTCGCGGGAGCATCGGGCGGACTCGGTCAGGCCCTGGTTCGGCGATTCCGTCGGCTGGTACGACGGCGACACGCTGGTGGTGGAGACCACCAACTTTCCCAAGGCCCAGGCCTTCTTCGGCGCCTGGGAAGACCTGAAGGTGACTGAGCGGTTCCGGCGGGTGAGCAAGGACCGGCTGGGCTATGCGTTCACCGTCGAGGCGCCCAGCGTCTGGGACAAGCCCTGGGGCGGTGAGTACGAGTTCGCCGCCCTGGACGGGCAGGTCTACGAGTACGCCTGCCACGAGGGGAACTACGCCATGCCCGGCATTCTGGGCGGCAGCCGCGCGGCCGACCGGGCCGAGACGGCCGCGCCGGTGAAGCCAGGCGGCGCGAACTAGCCGACCCCTATTTCCGGAAGTAGTCCCAGACCCGCTTCGCCAGCGCCTCGCTCACCCCGTCCACCTTCGCGAGGTCCTCGACGCTGGCGCGGCTGACGCCGCGGGCGCTTCCGAAGGCGTGCAGCAGCGCCCGCTTGCGCCCCGGCCCCACGCCCTCGATCTCGTCGAGGGGGTTCTTCTTCATGTCGATGGCGCGCTTGGCCCGGTGCGTGCCGATGGCGAAGCGGTGGGCCTCGTCGCGCAGGCGCTGGAGGTAGTAGAGGACCGGGCTCTTCGGCTCGAGCATGAAGGGCTCCTTGCCGGGGATGAAGAAGCGCTCGAGGCCGGCATCGCGGTCGGGGCCCTTGGCGACGCCGACCACCGGGATGTCGTCGACGCCCAGGTCGGCCATGATCTCGAGAGCGGCCGAGAGCTGGCCCGCGCCGCCGTCGACCAGCACCAGGTCGGGACGCGCAAAGCCCGAGTCCTCGCCCGTGATCCCTTCCTCTTCCTCCTTCACCAGCCGCGCGAAACGGCGGCGCAGCACCTCCTTCATCATCCCGAAGTCGTCGCCGGGGGTGAGCTCGGTGCTCTTGATGTTGAACTTGCGGTACTGGCTCTTCTGGAAGCCGTCGGGGCCGGCCACGATCATGCCGCCGACGGCGTTCGTGCCCATGATGTGGCTGTTGTCATAGACCTCGATCCGCTCGGGCTGGGTCTCAAGGCCGAAGGCCTCGCAGACCCCGGCCAGCAGCTTGGACTGGGCCGAGCTCTCGGACATCTTCCGGCCCAGCGCCTCGCGGGCGTTGGTGTGGGCGTGGTCCACCAGCTGGCGCTTCTCGCCGCGCTGGGGCCGACCGATCTCGACCTTGCGGCCTGATTTCTGGGCGAAGGCCTCCTGCAGCAGCTCGCGCTCGGCCGGTTCGATGGAGACCAGGATCAGCCGGGGGATCGGCTTGTCGTCGTAGAACTGGCCCAGGAAGGCGCCCATGATGTCGGCGTCCTCGTCGCTCTTGTCGACGCGGGGGAAGTAGGCGCGGTTGCCCCAGTTCTGGCCGGCGCGGAAGAAAAACACCTGGACGCAGGCCTGGCCGCCCTCGGAGTGCAGCGCGAAGACGTCGGCCTCCTCCAGGGTCTCGGGATTGATCTGGGTCTCCTGCGCCACCGAGGCCAGGGCGCGGATGCGGTCGCGCAGGCGGGCGGCCACTTCGAACTCCATGTCGTCGGAGGCCTTCTGCATCGCCTCCGACATGCGCTGCATGACGGCCCGCGAGCGGCCGCGCAGGAAGTCCTCGGCCTGATCGACCAGCCCGGAGTAGTCCTCGATGGAGATCAGGCCGGTGCAGGGCGCTGCGCAGCGCTTGATCTGATGCAGCATGCAGGGCCGCGTGCGGCTCTCGTAAACGCTGTCGGAACACGAGCGGAGCAGGAACGCCTTCTGCAGGGTGTTGAGCGTCTTGTTGACCGAGTAGGCGGAGGCGAACGGGCCGAAGTAATCGCCCTTGATGGTGTGGGCGCCGCGGTGCTTGCGCAGCTGGGCCGCCGGGTGCTCGCGGCGGATGACGATCTCCGGGAACGACTTGTCGTCGCGCAGCAGGACATTGAAGCGCGGCTTCAGCTGCTTGATTAGGTTGATCTCGAGCAGCAGGGCGTCGGTCTCGGTGCGGGTGGTGACGAACTCCATCGAGCGCGTCTGGTCGACCATGTGGGCGATGCGCTGGGTATGGAAGCGACCCTGAGCGTACTGGATGACGCGCTTCTTCAGGCTGCGCGCTTTGCCCACATAAAGGACTTCGCCATCCTCCCCCATCATGCGGTACACGCCGGGGCGATCCGGCAGGCGGGTGACCTCGTCCTTGATGAGCGCCGCACCCTTCAGCGGCGCGGCGTCCAAACGCTCGGCGTCGATCAGGGACGGCGGGGGAGAGGCTTCCGACATGGCCACGAATATAGGCGAGTCCTGGCGCGGCTGCAGGGCTGCCCCATTTGCCCATCCGGGCGCGGGAACAGGCGTGGCCATGGCGCGTTGCCCGAACGAGGGGGAGCGTAAGCAACAATGGGCGCCACCGTGACTGATCGCCTGGCTGTGGGCGCGCCCACGATCGATTTTGCGCGGCTGTTCCGAGTCCTGCCCAGCCCCTACATGATCCTGAACCGCGACCTGCGGTACGTGGAGGTGAACGACGCGTATTGCACCGTGCTCGAGCGGCGTCGCGAGGATCTCATCGGCGCCTACCTGTTCGATGCGTTCCCGGACCCCGGCGAGAGCGGGCGGCGACTGAAGGCGTCGCTGCAGCGCGTGCTGGAAACTGGTTTGACCGACTCCCTGCCGCTGATCCCCTACGCCATCGAGCGCCCTGCGGCCCGTGGGGGGGGGGGTTCGAGATGCGCTACTGGTCGGCCGTGCATGCGCCGCTGCTGGATTCGTCCGGCCGCTGCCAGTTCGTCGTGCAGAACACCGTCGATGTGACCGAGCTGCAGCGGTTGAGAACCCTGGCCTACGGGCCGGGCGGCGAGCCGGCGCCGGGCGAGAAGGACATTCTGCAACGCGCCCAGGAAGTGCAGGCAGAGAACCAGACGCTCCTGCGCGAGACCCAGGACCTGCGCCAACTGTTCATGCAGGCCCCCGGGTTCATCGCCGTCATCGCCGGACCCGAGCTGCGCTTCGCCCTGGCCAACAACGCCTATCAGCGCCTGATCGGCGACCGCCAGATCATCGGCCGCCCTGTCGGCGAGGCCCTGCCCGAGGTGGTCGAGCAGGGCTTCGTCGCGCTGCTGCATGGCGTGATGGAACGTCGCGAGCCCTTCGTGGGCCAGGCCATGAGCGTCAGCCTGCGCCGCACCCCGGACGCACCCCTTGAGGAGCGCTTCGTCGACTTCGTCTTCCAGCCGATCGTGACCCCCGGCGGCGACGTCACCGGCGTGTTTGTCGAAGGCAGCGATGTCACCGACCGGGTCCATGCCGAGCGGCAGCAGAAGCTGCTGGTCGACGAACTGAACCACCGTGTGAAGAACAGCCTGGCCACGGTGCAGGCCATCGCGCACCAGACCCTGCGCACCGCCGCGAACCCGGCGGCGTTCCAGGAGGCTTTCGAGTCGCGGCTGATGGCCCTTTCGAAGACCCACGACCTGCTGACGGCGACGAACTGGCGCGGTGCGGCGCTACGCGACGTGTTGTTGGCCGAGCTGGGACCGTTCGGCCCCAACCAGTATGAGCTCGAGGGCCCCGACGTCGACCTGACGCCCGCCGAGGCGCTCGCGTTCGGGCTGGTGGCCCATGAGCTGGCGACCAACGCGGCGAAGTATGGAGCGCTCTCGGGCGCCGACGGGTGTGTGTCCGTGGAGTGGGCCACCCAGGACGGGCGGCTGGCGCTCACCTGGCGTGAGCGCGGGGGGCCGCAGGTCGCGAGCCCGACCCGTCGGGGGTTCGGATCACGGCTTATCGAACGCAGCCTGCAGGGCCAGCTCGAAGGCAGCGCAAAGCTGGAATTCGCGCCGGACGGTCTGATCTGCCGGATCGAACTGCCGTTGGGCGTCGCCAAGAGCTGACCTCGAACGGTCGCGCGCTAGATCTTCACCATCCCGGCCTGGAGCTTGTCCCAGACGGACTTGGTGATCTTCACGTAGCCCTTCTTCGGGTCGTGGAAGAACAGCGGGCCCTTGACCTTCGCGGGGTCGTAGCCGTCGGCGACGAGGTCGACCTTACGGATCTTGAAGGTGCCCGTGGTCTCCATGGCCGGCAGCAGCCGGACGAACAGCGGCTGGGCGTAGGCGGGCAGCTCCTGCCTGACGTGCTCGCTGAACGCCTTGGCGTCGAAGACGCCATCCACAACGAGGGCGGCCATGCCGGCGCGGCCGTCGGCGCCGTCCACCGCCACGCCGTAGACGTTGGCCTCCTCGACACCCGGGAACGCCAGCAGCCGTTCGGCCACCTCGTTCGTCGACACGTTCTCGCCCTTCCAGCGGAAGGTGTCTCCGATGCGATCCACGAAATAGAAGTAGCCGTCAGCGTCGGTCCGCAGGAGATCGCCGGTGGCGAACCAGGCGTCGCCGCGCTCGAACACGTTGTGCAGCACCTTCTTTTCGGACGCCGCCTTGTCGAGATAGCCGGTGAACTCGCTGCGGGCGTCGCCGGCCGCGATCTGGCCGACACACTGGCCGACCTGGCCGGGACCAGCCTCGATGCATAGCCCGTCCAGGCCCCGCACCACCTCCTCGGTCTCGACGTCGTACTGCACCAGGCGGATGTTGAACCGCTTCTTCAACCACTTGGGCACGCGCCCGACCGCGCCTTCCCGACCATCGAAGTTGAACAGCGAGACGTTGCCCTCGGTCGACCCGTAGAACTCGAGCACCTCGGGCACGCGGAAGCGCTGCTTGAGTTGCGGCCACACATCGGGTCGCAGGCCGTTGCCGAAGGCGAGCCGGATCTTGTGGCGGATCTCGTCCTCGTCGAACTCGTGGTTCACAAGGTAGCGGCACAGCTCGCCGATATAGACGAACATCGTGCAGCCCTCGGCCACGATCTCCTTCCAGAAGTGGGTGGCCGAGAACCGGCGCCGCAGCACCACCGAGCCGCCATTGAGCAGCGCCGCACCAACCCCGCAAAGGCCGCCGGTGGCGTGGTACAGGGGCAGCGTCACATAGATCCGGTCCTTGGACGTCGCGCCCGTGGCGCCGGCGAACCCCCGCATCATCAGCTGGGCGCGCATGTGGGTGATCCGGGCGGCCTTGGGCAGGCCCGTGGTGCCTGACGTGTAGATCAGGAGCACAGTGTCGGCGGCGGTCATGTCCTCGCGGACCGAGCGGTCGGGCGGAAGCTGGCTGCAGCTCTTCAGAGCCTGGCTCAGGTCGCGCTGGTCGCCATGCGCCTGCGCCAGCACCCACTCCTGCATCTTGCGCTCGAGCAGCGGGCGGGCCTGTTCAAAGACCGGCGAGGTCTCGGCGTCGACGATGACGTGATTGGCCCCGGAGATATTCAGGCAGTGGGCGAGCGGCAGGCCCGTCAACTGGTTGTTGATCAGCGCGGTGACCACGCCCACCTTCGACAGCCCGTACCAGATCGCGAAGTACTCGAGCCGGTTGGGCATGAAGAGCGCCACCACCTGGCCGCGGCGCAGGTTCAGGCCCTTGGCCCAGTGGGCGTAACGATTGGCCATGGCGTCGAGTTCACCATAGGTGACGGTGCGCCCCTCGAAGGTCATGGCGCGTTCGTTGCGCCATTGCTCGACCGCCGCCTGGATGTCGTCGCAGATCAGATTGTCGCTGTCGCGGGCGATGGACTTCACCCGCTTCAGGGTGCGCTGGAGCCCCTGCCAGAACCGCAGGTCGCGTTTCAACCTGGCCTGAAACCGCATCCACTTCTCCAGTCGACGTGCGACCTTGGCGAGCGCCGGTCGGGCCGGTCAAGCGTCGCGCCAGGATTTTCCCCGCGATCATCGACAAGTGTGGCGCCCCCGCATTCACCGGAGACTGCCCGAGCGGCCCGGGACGCCCCCCTGCGCCGCGAGCGCCTGCCCAATCTAACTTACGACCTGACGACGAAGATCAAGTTCGAATTGCGGCGAGCATGCGCCGGGCCAGAGTCCAGGTTTCGGACGAATTCATGGATGCAGTCCATGTAAATCTCCCGGAAGGATGAGTGCACATCGCGTCTCCCCCAGTTCGTTGCGGAACCGCCGCTCCAGGGACCCGTTTGTTTGGTTCGAAACATTCTGGAGGGATCCGCATGTCCACGAATTTCGAACGCGACAGCTCCGAGAAATCTGTCACCGAGCAGGAGGGCGTGTTGTTCGCCCAGCCGATTTGGGAGCGTCGCAGCAAGAAGCGTGGGGTCTTTGCCCGCAAGACGCCGCCGGCGTCGACGACCGTCGCCCCCGAGGCCCGCAGCTTCGCGGGCGAACGCGAGGACGACACCTTCGTGCAAGCCCCGCTCGTCGAGCGTCCGATCGAAGGGGCCTATCCGGTGCGCGACGACTACGTCCGCTCCGAGGCCGCCGATTATGGCGCGACCACGCCCCCCGCGACCACCTCGCCGGTCGAGGACGACGCGAGTCTGGTGGCCCCCATCGGACGGCCCGCGGCGAGGACCTCGCATGGCGCCCGCTCGAAGAGTATGGGACCCGCCGCGATCGTCGCCGGCGTCGTCACGCTGGGCGCGTTGGGCGCGGTCGGATGGTATGCCAGCCGGGGCGACGAGGGGGTCCCTGAACTCACCGCCGGTCAACCCGCTGATGAACAGGTCGCGACCGCCCCGCTGCCGCCGGTCGTTCCTGCGGCCCCGGCCGCGATGGACACATCTGTCAATCCGCCCGCCGTCGCCGCGGCTCCGCGGATCAGCGCGCCCGCCTCGGCGCCGGTGCGCACGGCCCACGCCCGTCCGGCCGCAGTCGCGGCGCCCAGCGCAGGTGAGAGGGGCGTGAATGCGAGCGCCACCACCGCCTTGCCGCCCGGTCCGCAGCCCTATTCGACGCTGAACCCGGGCGCGAATCCGCCGGCTTCGGTGACCCCGCCGGCCACGACCGAGGCCGCCCCCGCCGCCCTCCCGGCTACGCCGCCCGTGGAGACCCCCTCGCCCACGGAAACGGCGCCTGAGACGCCGCCGACGTCGTAACTCCAGCATAGCTGGCGCATACCGTTCGAGGGACGGAGACGGGGCGATGCGTTCCTGGAACGGCGTCGCCCCTTCGCGCGACTACTCCCCGTCGATGCCGATCAGCTCGATCTCGAACAGCAGCGTGCTGCCGGGCGGGATGGGAGGGCGATCGCGGTCACCGTAGGCGATGTCAGACGGGATCACGAACTGGAAGGTCTCGCCGACCCGCATCAGCGGCACGCCCTCCTGCCAGCCCCGGATCAGCCGGCTCAGCGGAAAGGTCGCCGGTTCGCCGCGGGCGCGCGAGCTGTCGAATTCGCGCCCGTCGATGAAGCGGCCGACGTAGTGGATCGTGACCGTGGACTCGACCGTCGGGCGTGGGGCCGAGCTCTTGGCGGCCTTCACGCGCCGGTATTGCAGTCCGCTCTCCGTCACCTTCCAGCCGGGACGCGCGGCGCTCCAGGCCTCGTAGGCCTTCTGCCCCTGAACCCACTGCTCCTGCGGCGTGCCGGTGTAGGTGATCCTGGCCGGAGCCTGAGCGGGCGCCGTGGCGCAGGCGCTGAGCGTGAGGGCGGCAAGAGCAACGAGAGCGGCGCGGGCGATCATGGGGAGTCCGTAACGGTGAGCATCTGGCGCGAACCTAGGCCATATCCGCCGCCCCGCACCACATCGAACCTAGTGCGACGTCGTTCTTGAGTATTCGGCGACCATGTACCGATCGGGATATCGATACTTGATGCAAGCTTAGCCGATGCGGAAGTCTCATAGCAGAGCTCCGTCAAACAACTGCCGCGTTCTCGTCTGATTGATCAATCAGTAACAGCTTAACGGTGGCGGGCGAAATCAACCCTATTGGAGGAACCTGGATGATTCTGCCTGTGTCGAAAGTGGTTCTCGCCGGAGTGCTGATGGCGGGCGTGGCCGGCCTGGGGGGCTGCGCAACCAAGAAATATGTCAGGGAGCAGACCGCGGTCGTCGGCTCCCGCGTGGACGTCGTCGAAACCCGGGTGACCGCGGTGGACGGAGTCGCAAAGGACGCGCTCGACCGCGCGACGGCCGCGGGCAAGCTGGCCGAGGGCAAGTTCCTGTTCACCGAGGTGCTGTCGGACGACAGCATGAAGTTCCCGGTGGACCAGGCGACGCTTTCGCCCGAAGCCCAGGCCCGGCTCGACGCCTTCGTGGAAAAGCTGAAAAGCGAGAACAAGAACGTCTACGTCGAGGTGCAGGGCCACACCGACGCCTCGGGTCCCAAGGACCACAACTACAAGCTGGGCGAAGAGCGCGCCGAGGCGGTGCGGCGCTACCTGAATCAGAAGGGCGTCGCGCTGAACCGGATCGGCACGATCTCGTACGGCCCGGACTCGCCGGCGGCCGACAATGACAGCCGTGAGGGCCGTCAGCAAAATCGTCGCGTCGTCCTGGTGGTCCTGAGCTAGCGGTGGAAGGCGACGTCGCCAGCCGATGGCCCCCACCCGCCGCCACCTGGATCGACGACGTCGCCTGATCACCGGCGCCCTCAGCGGCGCGCTACACGCGGCGCTGCTCGTGGCCCTGGTGACGATCCAGCCGCCTGCCCCGTCGGCGCCAGTCGCGCCTGAACCGATCCGGGTGCTGCTGACGCCACCGCCGCCGGAGCCGCCACCCCCGCCCGAGCCTGAGCCCCAAGCCGAGAAGCCGGAGCCAGCCCGGACGAAGACGACGTCCCCCGCTCCCAGGAAAGATCCGCCCCCGCCCAAGCGGGTCGTAGCCCAGGTCAAGCCGGCGCCGCCGACCGTTGTCCCGATCCCAGCCGCCCCGAAGGCGGCCTACGGCTTCACCGAAGCCAGCGACGGCGACGTGGCCGGCGCCTCGACGGCCGAGGGCGGCGGCGGCGACCGCGGCTCAGGCGCCGGATGCAACATGACCCGGCGGCTCCAGACGGCCCTGCGCAAGGATCGCCAGGCGCAGGCGGCCATGTCGCAAGCGCATCGGGGACGGCCGATCATGATGTGGAACGGCGACTGGGTGCGCCACCCCAGTCAGGAAGGCGCGGGGCTAGCGGCCGTGCGCGAGGCGATCCTGTGGGAAGTCGGCTTCGCGCCCGAAGCCTGCAAGACGGAGACCCAGCGCGGGATGGTGCTGATCTCGATGAACGACGGACCGGGCGCCGCGCGCCTCGTCGTCGGCTCGGGCGCCTGGCGCTGGCAGGATCTGCTGTTCACGCGCGGCCAGGGGCGGGGAGCGCGGAACTAGTTGCGGGCCCGGGCCGCCAGCCGCTTGGCCTCGGCCTCGGTCAGCTCCGGCGGCCAGGCCAGGTTGGCGCGCCACTTCAACCGATGGCAGCCGGGGCACGGCCACTGCACCCGGCGGGCCACCACGGCCAGGGGCGTCGTATATCCGCCGGCCTTCAGTTCGCGCAGGCGGTGGATGATCCGCTCGGGGCTGTAGCCCTTGGTCCAGCCACACATGGCGCACGTCACCGCCAGCCGGCAGCCCGGGTAGCGGGCGAAGTCGCCGACGGACGCTTCCGGGCCAAGCGGGATGACGCGCATAGGGCGGGGATCTCGAAAGGTCATGATTCGAACAAAAGCAGAACATCGTGCGGCGCGCGACTCCGCTGGGGTTGAGTCTGCGGGCCGCTACACCCGCCAGCTAGACGCCGGCTCCATCGATAAGGGTGAGCATGTCGGCGCGGTCGGGCAGAACGGCCTCCATGGCGCAGGTCAGGCCCGCCGCGTCAAAGGCCATCGCGGCGGAGCCGCGCAACTCTCCCTGCAAGGCCCGCTCGATCAGGCGCGAGCCGAAGCCCCGGCGCGTGGGCGGCGCCACCCTGGGACCGCCGGTCTCCACCCAGGTCAGCCTCAGCCGCTCCCCAGGCCGCTGGAGCGTCCAGGTGACGTCGACACGTCCGCTATGGCGCGAGAGCGAGCCGTACTTCACCGCATTGGTGGCCAGTTCGTGGAACACCAGCGCCATGGTCAACGCCGCGCCGGGCGTCAGCCAGACCTCAGGGCCATCGAGGCGGATCCGCTCCGACGCGCCATCGCCGAAGGGCCGCAGCGCCCGGTGAGCCACCTCGTGCAACGCCGCGCCGTGCCAGCGCTCGCGCGTGAGCACCTCGTGCACCTCGGACAAGCCCATTAGCCGGGCCTCGAACTTCTCGTAGGCGCTGAGGGGATCGGGCTCGCCGCGTAGAGTCTGCGCCGCCATCGACTGCACGGTGGCCAAGGTGTTCTTCACCCGGTGGTTCAGTTCGTTGATCATCAGGCGCAGCTGGCCCTGATAGCGCTGCTGCTCGGCCTGGGCGTCCTTCCGCGCCGCGATGTCGGCGATGACGGAGATGAAGTAGTCCGGCTCGCCACCGCTCTTGCGCACGAGCGATACGGTCAGGTCGATCCAGACAGGTTCGCCCGCCTGACCGATGTAGCGCTTCTCGATGGAATAGGTGTCGATGTCGCCGGCGAGCAGCGCCCTGGCCTGGGCCATGTCGGTGTCCAGGTCGTCCGGGTGGGTGATCTCCTGGTATGTGCGCGTCAGCAGGTCGGCGCGCGAACGGTGCGCGATCTCGCAGAATCGATCGTTGACCTCGAGAAGCTGGCCATCCGGCGCGACGCGGGCCACGCCCATCGCCGCCTGGGTGAACACGGCGCGGTACTTTCCCTCGGCAGCCTCAAGGCGAAGACGCGCCTCGACCCTTGAGGTCACTTCCTCGGTGTAGAGAACCAGCCCGCCGATGGAGCCGTCGTCCGCACGCCAAGGGGCGATCGACCAGCGGATCCACTCCACCTGGCCGTCGGCGCGCTCGAAGGCCTCGCCCTCGTGACCGAACTCGGCGCCTTCGGTCAGCACGCGGGCGTGAATGTCGCGCCAGCGTTGGGGGATGTCAGGGAAGACCTCATAATGCAGCCGGCCTTCCATCGGCGTGTCGCCGGGCAGTCCCTGGTCGGTGAGGTACTGCGCCGAGGCGGCAAGGTAGCGCATCTCGCGGTCGAAGATCGCGATGCCCATGGGCGCCTGGCGCAGAGCGGTGAGCACGGCCGCGCTGCGCACAGCAATGCCTGGAGCCTCAAGGCCCAACGCCTGCCCAGAACTGTCCAAACGCCGACCGTCCACGCCATTCCAACCTGGCCGACACCATAGTCCCGCAGACCGCGAGCGCCCAATGCCTTGCAAACATGGAGATGTGGGGAGGGTCGTCGGCCGACCAGGCGCCCGGTCAGAGGGGCTGGGGGGGCTGTTCAGGATCCGGACCAGATGCGAGGCCAGCCGACGCATCCCTTAGACACCGGCCCTGTGTCCGACGCAGGTCCGGAATAGGGCCATTTCGCGGCGTGGCTGAGCGGCAACAAGCGGCGGAGATATTCAACCTGCGAGAGGTATGCGCTTGCTGGCGGCGCATCGATGGAGGATGAGGATCGGTAACGGCGTTGGGCGACCGACGCCGGGGCGTGGGGCCCCCGCGGCGCTTCCGGACTCTTCGGGGTTCGTGCGGATGAAAATGAAGCGGCAGGGGCGGCCCGAGAGGGCCGCCTTTTTGCATTACGGGCCTTACGCCCGGCGCCTTTCTTCACCTCAGGGCTTGGCGAAGAGCAGCGGACGCGCCATGTCCGCCGCCTGACAACGTAAAATCCAGGGAGGGGCCAATGGCCGGGATTCCGCAGACGGGACTGCAACTGCTTTCGACGGTGAAGAGCTCGGGTGAACTCGAGCTGAGGCTTGCCGACGTCCCCGTCGCCGCGCCGACCGGCGATGAGGTGCTGGTGCGCATCGAGGCCTCGCCCATCAACCCATCCGACCTCGGCCTGCTCCTGGGTCCCGCCGACATCTCGACGCTGAAGAGCGAGGGCGGCGTGACCACCGCCAAGGTGCCTGAACAGTTCCTGAAGGCCCTGGCCGCCCGTCTGGACCAGCCGATGCCGGTGGGCAACGAGGGCGCGGGCGTCGTGATCGCCGCCGGCCCCGACGCCAAGGCCCAGGCGCTGATGGGCAAGACCGTCGCGCTGCTGGGCGGCGCCATGTACGGCCAGTACCGGACGGTAAAGGCCGGCGACGTGCTTCCGCTGCCGGCTGACGCCACCGCCGCTGACGGCGCCTCATGCTTCGTCAATCCGCTCACGGCCCTTGGCATGACTGAGACCATGCGCGCCGAAGGCCATACCGCCCTCGTCCACACCGCGGCGGCGTCCAACCTGGGCCAGATGCTGAACAAGATCTGCATCAAGGACGGCATCGACCTGGTGAACATCGTCCGCAGCCCCGAGCAGGCGAAGATCCTGAAGGATATCGGCGCGAAGTACGTGATCGATTCCAGCGCGCCCACGTTCCAGGACGACCTGCTGCAGGCGCTGATCGCCACCAACGCCACGATCGCCTTCGACGCGATCGGCGGCGGCAAGCTGGCCGGCCAGATCCTGGCCGGCATGGAGGCTGCGGCCAACGCCAAGGGCGGCGCCTACAGCCGCTACGGCTCCAGCGTGTTCAAGCAGGTCTACATCTATGGCGGGCTGGACACGCGTCCGTCGGAGCTGAACCGCAACTTCGGCCTGTCGTGGTCGCTGGGCGGGTGGCTGCTGACCCCGTTCCTGGCCAAGCTGGGCGCCGAGGGGACCCAACGGCTTCGCCAACGCGTGGTGGATGAGCTGAAGACCACCTTCGCCAGCCACTACACCGCCGAGATCTCGCTCGCCGAGGTCCTCGATCCGAAGGTGATCGCGGCCTACCAGAAGAAGGCGACCGGCGAGAAGTTCCTGGTCAATCCCGCCAAGGGGCTCTGAGGGCCGCGCAAAGAAAAGGCCCGGCGATCCAGGAGGGAACCGTCGGGCCTGAAGTCTGTTGGCGGGGAAGTCGTGCCGGAATGACCTCCGCCGCGGCTTCGGGGACCCTTGCTGCAAGTCATGGGCCAGTCTTTCTGGCTCGAACCGGGACGGCAGCGCTTGTTCCTGGCCGCGAGCCCCCACATCCCCGGACTGTCCGCAGGCCTTGCGTATTTTGGCTGGCGTACGGAGGCCCCGGCGCGCGAAAGCGGGTCGGGGCTTTTTGTGTGCAGCGTTACAGAACGGGCGTCATCGACCAGTCTACCGCCAAGCTCAGGCGAACTCTTGATTTCAAGATAAGTTCCCACCAAATAACAATTATTGTTATGCAAACACTGTAGTAATATCGTCTTCATAACACTTGAATTTACTGAACTCGATCCCATGTATGAGCGACGGGAAGGGTATGCCCCTTCCTCGGGAAACTCACTTCATGCGAATTCACCTTCTGGTCGCCGGCGTCGCCGCCGCGGCCATCGTCCCCACGCTCGCCCTGGCTCAGCAGACCTGCGAACAGCGCCGCTCAGAGCGGGTGGCCGGCACGGTCGTCGGCGCCGGCCTCGGCGCGCTGCTCGGCAGCGCTATCGCAGGCAAGGGTGACCGCACCGCGGGCGCCATCGTTGGCGGCCTGGGCGGCGGCGTGGTCGGCAATCAGGTCTCCAAGGGGAATGGCGACTGCGCCAAGGCCTACGGCTTCTACGACAACTCCGGCGCCTGGCACGCCAGCAATGTCGCCCGAGGCAACGCCCAGGGGTACTATGATCGCGAAGGCCGCTGGACAGATGGCGCGCCGAACGGCCACTACGATACGGCCGGCCGCTGGAGCGTCGCCAACACCGAGCCCTCGGCCGCCGGCTACTACGACGCTCGCGGACGTTGGGTTCCCGTCTCGGCCACCGGCTACTATGCCGACAACGGACGTTGGGTGACCGGCGCGGCGCCGGGTCACTACGACCGCTCGGGTCGCTGGATTCAGCGTCCCTCGAGCGGACGCTATGACGCCCGGGGCCGCTGGATCGCGGGCCAACCGTCGCGGGCGAGCGGCAATGGTCGGGGCGAAGTCCACCTCGGCTACTACGAGCAGGGCCGCTGGCACGCCGGCGAGACCACCGGCTACTACGACGCCCGGGGCCGCTGGATTCCCGTTGAGGGCTGGCAGCCCAACCGCCAGCGCGGTGCGCAGATGGACATCGACGCGCGCCAGTCGTGGCTGGGCCAGCGCATCCGCAATGGCCTGGACGACGGCAGCCTGACCCGCCGCGAGGGCAATATGGCGATGCGCACCATGGCGTCGATCGAGCGCGAAGAAGCCGGTCTGCGCACGCGCAACGGCAACCTGCGTCCGCGTGACGAGCAGATGATCCAGGCGCGGCTGGATTCGCTCAGCGAGAGCATCCGCGTCGCCCGCCGCGGTCCGGTCCGTCAGTACTGAGCCACCACATCTCCGCACCGGCCTGCGTACGTTGGCCGGGTGAGCGAACGGCCTCAGCCTCCTGATCGGGGCTGGGGCCGCTTTGCTGAGCGCGTCGGCCCCTTGCGTGACCCGCGGTCAAGCGGGTCCAATCCTCGCAAGAACGCGGAGGATTCCCCTTGAAGATCGACCTGCTCTCGCCCGGCAGCTTCGACGGCGGCCAGCCGCACAATCAGTTCGCCTGGCTGCGCGAGAACGAGCCCGTCCGCTGGCACGACGAACCTGGCGGCAAGGGCTTCTGGGCCGTGACCCGCCATGCCGACGTCTGGGCCGTAGACCGCGATTTCCAGACCTATTCCTCCGAGCCCACCATCATGATCACCGACCCCCTGGCTGAGGCCGGCGGGTTCGGGCCGTACAAGATGATGCTGATGATGGATCCGCCCGAGCATACGGCGTTCCGCAAGCTCATCCGGTCAGAGTTCACCGAACCGGCGGCGCGCCTGCGCGAGGGGCGTATCCAGGAACTGGCCCGACAGATCGTGGACGCCGTCATCGAGAAGGGCGAGTGCGACTTCGTGAACGACGTCGCGGGCGAGATGCCCAGCTTCGTGATCGCCGAGCTGATGGGCCTGCCGCTGTCGGACGGGCGCGAGCTCTACAAGCTGACCGAGATCATCCACACCGCGCCCGAGGCGCTGCCGCCCGGCGCCGGCGGCCAGGCGGTGATGAAGATGTTCGAGTACGGCTCCAAGGTCATCGCCGAGAAGCGGGCGCGGCCGGGCGACGACCTGGCGTCCAGGCTGCTGGCCTGCGAGGTGGACGGCCGCAAGCTGGAGGACATGGAGTTCCTGCTCTTCTTCCTGCTGCTGGTGGACGCGGGCGGGGACACGACCCGCAACCTCCTGTCCGGCGGCCTGCTGGCGCTGATGGAGAATCCCGAGCAGTACGCCTGGCTGATGGCCGACCTGCCGGCCCGCCTGCCCACGGCGCGCGAGGAACTGCTGCGCTGGACCAGTCCGGTCATCTACATGCGGCGCACCGCCAAGCACGACGCCGATCTGGCCGGCGCGAGGATCAAGGCCGGCGACAAGGTGGTCATGTACTTCGGCGCCGCCAACCGCGACCTCGCCGTGTTCGAGCGGCCGGACATCCTGGATCTCTCTCGGCCCGAGAACCCGCATATCGCCTTCGGCACCGGTCCGCACGGCTGCCTGGGCCAGCACATCGCGCGCATCGAGATCGACGCCATGCTGCGCGAGGTGTTGACGCGGATGAAGGCCTTCGAACTGGCGGCCCCGGTGGAGTGGCTGCCGTCGAACTTCATCTCGGGACCGAAGTCGATGCCCATCCGGTTCCAGGCAATTTGAGCCGCAATCTCGACACGCTGAGCGAATTGGTTCGGGCGTGATGTCGACTCGCACGCGCCGCGACGCGCTCCTGATTGTTCCGGCCCTCGCAGCCGCGCCCGGCGTGGCCGCCGCGCAGCATGGCGCTGGCGTGGGCGCGGTGCTGGAACGGGCGCGCGCGGCCATGGGGGGCGCCCGCGCCTGGAACGCCATCCGCGGCCTGCATGAGGTGGGGACCGAGGCGGGGCGACCGTACGAGCACTGGCTCGACTTCCTGCGCTGGGGCGAGCGGGTGGAGATCGGCGCGGGACCCGGCAAGGTGATCCAGGGCTACAATGGCTATGGCCTGTGGTGGCTGCCGCTCAGCACGCCTTGGCCGCCGGGAACCCAGCAGGAGCTGCTGGCGCGCGCCCGCTCGGACGCCTTTTTCGGCGCGTACGGCTATCTCTTCACCGGCCGCTTCGACATGCGCAGCACGCTTGTGGGCGTTCGCACCGGCGGAGGGCGGTCGTTCGACGTGGCGCGGGTTCATCCCGAGTATGGCGAGCCCCGCGAACTGTGGTTCGACCGCCGCACGGGCCTGCTGGGCCGCATCGTCGATGGGCGGGCCCACCAGCCGCGAACCCTCGAATACTCGGACTACCGCCGCGTCGGCCGCGTCCTGCTGCCGTTCCACGTCACCACGACCGGCGGCGGGCTGGCCCAGCCGCTGGAACGCCAGTTGGACAAGGTCGAGACCGTAACGCCGGACCGGGCTCTGTTCAGCCTGCCCGCCGCCCCTGTCACACCTCCAGCCGCCAGGCCTCGCCGTCCCTGACCACATGGCCGGCGCAGGGCGCGGCGAAGTGGGTGCCGATCACCAGCGTTTTCGTGCCTTCGAGGGCGCCGTAGACCCGCCGCCGGGTCGCGGTTGAGGCCTGCTTGTCGAAATCCACCTCCGCCGCCCAGTCCGGCCGGGCCAGCTGGCAGGGGTGGTGGGTGAAGTCGCCGGTGATCAGGGCGTCCTCGCCTTTCGACCGAATCCGGATCGAGACGTGGCCGGGCGTGTGCCCCAGGGTCGGCTCGAGGCTGACGTCGTCGCAGACCTGATGGTCGGTCTCGACCAGGTCGACCAGACCGGCGTCCCAGACGGGCTTCACGCTGTCGTGGAAGTAGGACTTGGAAACGTCTTCGACGCCTTCCTCCTCGGCCTGCCAGTGCTCGTACTCGGCGCGGCCGATCAGGTAGCGGGCGTTGGGGAACGTCGGGACCCACGCGCCGTCCACCAGCATGGTGTTCCAGCCCACGTGGTCCACGTGCAGGTGCGTGCACAGCACGGTGTCGATGGTCTCGCGCGCGAAGCCCGCAGCCTCCAGGTCGGCCAGGAACGTGGTCTGCAGGTGGCTCCACGGCCCCATCTCGCGCGACTTGTCGTTGCCGATGCAGGTGTCGACGATGATCCGGCGTCCGGGCGTCTCGACCACCAGCGCATGGATCGACATCTTGAGCTTGCCGCTCTGCTCGGCGAAATGCGGGTAGAGCCAGTCGATCTCGCGCACCGCCTCATAGGTGGCCTGGGGCAACAGGAACCGGGTGCCGCCGCTGGTCTCCATCTCCACGATGCGGGTGATGGTGACATCCCCGATCCGCCACTTGAGCATTCGCGTCCTCCCGCTTTGGCAGGACTGTGCCTGGGTTAGCCGCGCGCCGCCAAGGCCTTCGCGACGGTGGGGGCCAGTCGCGCGGCGATGATCGCCGCGCCGCGCGCGTTGGGGTGGATGCCGTCAGGCTGGTTCAGGCCGGGCTGGCGCGCCACGCCGTCCAGCAGGTTGGGATAGAGCGGCACGCCGTGCGCGCGGGCCACGGCGGGGAACACCGCGTTGAAATCGCGGGCGTAGCCGCCGCCCACCTCCACCGGCGCGGAGATGCCGGTGAGCACGACGCCGATCCTGCGCGACTTCAGTTTCCTGACGATCCCATCGAGGTTCGCCCGCGTCCGCTTGGGATCCTGGCCCTGCAGCAGGTCGTTGGCGCCCAGGGCCACCACCGCCAGGTCGGTGTCCTTGCGCACCGAGAAGTCCACACGGGCGAGGCCGCCGGCCGTGGTGTCGCCGCTGACGCCGGCCGCCCGGACCTGCGCCGCCACGCCGAGCTTTGTGAGCGCCAGCTGCAGCTGGTAGGGCAGCGCGCTCTTGGCCGCGAGGCCGTACCCGGCGGTGATCGAGTCGCCCAGAACGGTGACGATCCTGGTCCGCGCGGGCGCGGCCAGCGCCGGACCGGCGGCCAGCAGCAGCGGCCATGCGAGAAGGGTTCGGCGGCTATGTCTTGGCTTGGCCATGAACGTCCTATGTAAGGGACTGACGACGCCGCTCAATCCCCGGGGTTACGCTTGAACGATACGCCGCCGCTGGTCCTCGACGATGTGGGCCTGACGCTACCGTCCGCCGCAGGACCGGTGGAAATCCTGCGCAACCTCAGCCTGACACTGGCGGAAGGCGAACGTGTGGGGCTGGTGGGCCCGTCGGGCTCGGGCAAGTCGTCGCTGATCGCCGTGGCGGCGGGCCTGGAGCGGCCCAGCGCCGGGCGGGTGCAGCTGTTCGGCCAGGACCTGTCGCGGCTGGACGAAGACGGTCGCGCCAAGCTGCGGCGCGGACGGGTCAGCCTGGTGTTCCAGTCGTTCCACCTTTTGCCGAACATGACGGCCGAGGAGAACGTGGCGGCCCCCCTTGAGATCGCGCGCAAGCCCAACGCCATGGACGAGGCCCGCGCCTGGCTGGACCGCGTCGGCCTGGGCGCGCGCCGGCGCCACTACCCGCACCAGCTCTCGGGCGGCGAACAGCAGCGGGTGGCGCTGGCCCGCGCGCTGGCCCCCTCGCCGGCCCTGATCTTCGCCGACGAGCCCACCGGCAACCTCGATTCCAACAACGCCCGCCACGTCGCCGACCTGCTGTTCGAACTGGTCGAGCATACCGGGGCGGCGCTGCTGATGGTCACCCACGACAATGGGCTGGCCAAGCGGGCCCAGCGGGTCGTCACGCTGCGTGACGGCCACCCGGTGGCCCCAGCGGACGTCCCGGCGTGACCCCACTCTGGCTGCGGTTCGCGGCGCGGGAGCTGCGCAGCGGGGTCAAGGGATTCCGCATCTTCCTGGCCTGCCTAGCGCTGGGCGTGGCGGCGATCGCCGCCGCAAGCTCCACCGCCGAGGCCTTCCGGCGCGGCCTGGCCAGCGAGGCCCGCGAGATCCTGGGCGGCGACATGGCGATTTCGGCCAGCCAGCGCCGCTTCGAGCCCGGCGAACTGCAGCGCCTGGAAAGCCTGGGTCGGATCACCCGCGCCGTCGCGGCCCAGGCCATGGCCGAAGCGCCCAGCGGGGCGCGGCGGCTGGTGGAGTTGCGCGGCGTCGACAACGCCTATCCCCTGGCCGGCGACGTCACCGTTCGGGGCGCGCCGTCTCTGGCGGTCGCGCTGGAGCGCCGCGACGGGATTTGGGGCGCGGCGGTCGAACAGACCTTGCTGGACAAGCTGGGACTGAAGCTGGGCGACCGGTTCCTTGCGGGCAACGTGCCCATGCGGGTGACGGCGATCCTCGACGCCGAACCTGACCGGCTGTCCCGCGGGTTCCAGCTGGGCCCGCGGGTGCTGACCCGGCCGGGCGCCCTGGAGGAAGGCGGCTTCCTCAAACCCGGATTGCCGTTCGGCGAGACGGTGCGCGTGGCCTTGCGGCCAGGGCTGGAACTGGCGGCGGCCAAGGCCGAGGTGCGCCAGACGATGAAGGGCTTTTTCCGGGTTCGCGACCGCAACGACGCCGCGCCCGGAGTCAGCCGCATGATCGACCAGCTGGAGTACTTCCTGGGATTCATCGGCCTAGCCTCGCTGGTAGCCGGAGGCCTGGGCGTGTTCGGGGCTGTCAGCGCCTATGTGGACGGTCGCAAGCCCGCCATCGCGACGCTCAAGGCGCTGGGGGCCCAGAGCGGCCTGATCCGGGACATGTACCTGGCGCAGATCGGCTTCCTGGCGCTGGTCGGCATCGCCATCGGGTTGGCGCTGGGGGCCGCCACGCCGCTGCTCCTTGGCCAGTTCATCGCCCGCGACCTGCCCGTCCCGGCCCTGTTCGCCATCTACCCGCTCCCGCTCTTGAAGGCCGCCGCGTTTGGCGTGCTGTCAGCGGCGGCGTTCTCGCTCGCGCCGCTCGCGCGGGCCCGCACCACCCCGCCCGCAAGCCTGTTCCGCAGCGACCTGATCGGACGCGTGAGCTTCGGACCCGAGCTTGTCGGGGCGCTGCTGGCGGCGGCAGGCCTGGCCGGGCTGGCCCTGGTGACGGCGCCCACGCCGTTGGCCGCGGCGATCATGATCGCCGGCACGGCCGCCGCGTTCGCCGTGCTGTGGGGCTTCGGATGGCTGGCGGCGCTGATGGCCGGACGAATGCGCGGCGGCACGCGCGGCGCGATGCGGATTGCGCTGGCGAACCTGGCCGGCCCGCGCTCAGCGGCGCGCACCGCCGCGCCCGCCATCGGCCTGGGCGTCGCCCTGCTGGCCGCGGTGGTGCTGATCCAGTCCAGCCTTCTGCGGCAGATTTCGATCATCGCTCCGCAGACCGCGCCCGCGTTGGTCTTCACCGAAATCCCCGGCGACCGCGCCGCCGCCTTCGACGCCGAAGTGGCCCGCGCCTACGGCCGCGCGCTCACGACCGACACCTACCTCCGCGCGCCGTTCATGACCGGCCGGATCACCGCCGTCCGGGGCGAGCCCGTCGACATCGCCACGATCCCCCGGAACGCCAAGTGGGCCTATGACAACGACGTCACCGTCTCGGCCATCGGCCCCGAGCCGCCCAACGCCGGCATCCTCAAGGGGCGCTGGTGGGCCGCCGACCATGCAGGTGCGCCGTTGGTGGCCATGGGCCGCGACCCCGCCGCCGGCACATCCATCAAGGTGGGCGACACGATCACGATCCAGGTGCTGGGCCGCGACATCGACGCCAAGGTCGCGGTGATCCGGAACGTCGATTTCGGCAGCTTCGGCGCGAGCTTCCCGCTGGTGCTGACGCCCAACGCGCTTGAAGGCGCCGCGCCGCGTCAGGTGGCTATCGCAAAGGCGACCAAGGCCGAGGAACAGCGCGTGATCCGGACGCTCGGCGCGAACTTCCCGGAAGTGAACGTGATCTCGGTGCGCGAGCAGCTGGAGGCGGCCACCGAGCTCTTCGACCAGGTGGCGCTGGCCGTTCGCGGCGCGGCCGCCGTCGCGTTGCTCGCGGCGCTCCTGGTGCTGGCCGGCGCGATCGCGGCGCGAGCGCAGGAACGCACCCGCGAGGCCGCGACCCTGAAGGTCCTGGGCGCGTCGCGCGCCCAGGTGCTCAGCGCCTACGTCATCGAGTATGGCCTGGTGGGCGTGATCGCCGGAGCGGCGGGCGTGGGCCTGGGCTACGCCGCGGCCTGGCCGGTCGTGGTCCTGGTGTTCGAAGCCAAGTGGAGCGTCGACTGGGGCGGCGTGGCGGCCCTGCTGGGCGGCGCGTCGCTGCTGGCGGCGGGCGGCGGACTGCTGGCCTCGTTCCAGGCGCTCTCCAAGCGGCCGGCCCCGGCGCTGCGCAGCGAGTAGGAGGCCTGGCCGCCCAGTGCGCGACAGTGTCGCATCCCCCCGCCGGTAAGCATTTGGCATCTCGCCGATGCGCATCCTGTCGTGATTGATTGGCCTGCCGCCGGAGCCGCCAGAATGAAGTTCGAAGTCACCGCCAATGACCTGGTCGAATGGGGTTCGGCCGGCCTCGTGTTCCTGTCGGGCGCGATGACGGGGCATTACGCGGCCATCGGCATGAGCACGGTCCAGTGGGCCGGCGCCGCCGCGGCGATCCTGGGCTCGGTGACGGTGGCCGTGGCCGTTCGCGTCTGGCCGCCCCAGAGGGTGAAGGTCGAAGACTAGGCCGCATCGCGGTTCGAGGCGGGGGCGCGCCTGCGCCGCGTGCGACGGAGGCCTCGCCGTCTATCGGGGGCTGAAGCGCAAAGGCAAGATGACCAGCCACGATCGCATCGCGACCCTGGCCGAGATCAAGGCCGCAAGCGCGGCCGCCTGCAACCCGCCGCGCAAGGGAAGGACGGCTCTGAGCTGAGCTGCGCCCTATTCCGCCTTGCCCACCGGAACCAGGATCTCGCCGCCGCCTTCGCGGAACTTCTGGGCCATCTCGGCCATGCCGGTCTCGACGTCGTTCTGCTGGCGGGCGGCGTCGCGAATGTCCTGGCTGATCTTCATCGAACAGAACTTGGGGCCGCACATCGAGCAGAAGTGGGCGGTCTTGAACGCCTCCTTCGGCAGGCTTTCGTCGTGGTACTCGCGCGCCGTCTCGGGATCGATGCCCAGGTTGAACTGGTCTTCCCAGCGGAACTCGAACCGCGCCCGGCTGATCGCGTCGTCCCACATGCGCGCGCCGGGGTGACCCTTGGCCAGGTCGGCCGCGTGGGCCGCCAGCTTGTAGGTCATGACGCCCACCTTCACGTCCTCGCGGTTGGGCAGGCCCAGGTGTTCCTTGGGGGTCACGTAGCAGAGCATCGCCGTGCCGAACCAACCGATCATCGCCGCGCCGATCGCCGAGGTGATGTGGTCATAGCCCGGGGCCACGTCAGTCGTGAGCGGGCCAAGCGTGTAGAACGGGGCCTCGCCGCAGACGGCCAGCTGCTTGTCCATATTGGCCTTGATCTTGTGCATCGGCACGTGGCCGGGGCCTTCGATCATCACCTGGACATTGTGCTTCCAGGCGATCTGGGTGAGCTCGCCCAGGGTCTCCAGTTCGCCGAACTGCGCGGCGTCGTTGGCGTCGGCGATCGAGCCCGGCCGCAGGCCGTCGCCTAGCGAGAACGAGACGTCGTACGCCTTCATGATCTCGCAGATGTCTTCGAAGTGCTCGTAGAGGAAGTTCTCCTTGTGGTGCGCCAGGCACCACTTGGCCATGATCGAGCCGCCGCGGCTGACGATCCCGGTCACCCGCTTGGCGGTCAGAGGCACATAGGCCAGCCGCACGCCGGCGTGGATGGTGAAGTAGTCCACGCCCTGCTCGGCCTGCTCGATCAGGGTGTCGCGGAACACCTCCCAGGTCAGGTCCTCGGCGACGCCGTTCACCTTCTCCAGCGCCTGGTAGATCGGCACCGTGCCGATCGGGACGGGGCTGTTGCGCACGATCCAGTCGCGGATGTTGTGGATGTTGCGGCCGGTGGACAGGTCCATGACCGTGTCGGCGCCGCAGCGGATCGACCACACCATCTTGTCGACTTCGTCGGACACGTGGCTGAGGACGGCCGAGTTGCCGATGTTGGCGTTGATCTTCACCAGGAAGTTCCGGCCGATGATCATCGGCTCGAGCTCGGTGTGGTTGATGTTCGCCGGGATGATGGCGCGGCCGCGGGCGATCTCGTCGCGCACGAACTCGGGCGTCACGAAGTCAGGGATCGAGGCGCCGAAGTCCTCGCCGTCGCGGATGAAGGCATCGGTCTCGCGGCGCCGCATGTTCTCGCGGATCGCCACGTATTCCATCTCGGGCGTGACGATCCCGCGCCGGGCGTACTCCAGCTGGGTGACATTGGCGCCCGGCTTCGCGCGATAGACCCGCCGCGGCGCGGTGAACTCGGGCGCCAGGTGCGCGCCCTTGGCGAAGCCGTTGTCCTCGGGCTTCACCGCGCGCGGGTTCTCCACGATCTCGATGTCGCCGCGGCTGACCACCCACGGCTCGCGCGTCTTGGGCAGGCCCTTCTCGATGTCGATGCTGACGGCAGGGTCGGTATAGGGGCCCGAGGGATCGTACAGCGTCAGGGCCGGCTCGTTGGCCGAAGGGTGCACGGCCACCTCGCGGAACGGCACGCGGATGTCGGGCCAGATGACGCCGGGCTGGTAGACCTTCTTCGATCCCGGGCGCTCGCCCGTGGGGATGGCTGCGGGGGCCAGTTTGCCGGCAGGCTTGTTCATCGCGTGCGTCCTCAAATGACGGACGGATCACGGGCGTCGGTTGGGTGTCGGCCCTTCCCTTCGCCGGCATGACCCGGATCAGGTTCGACGGGTCGTGGGCTCGCCCACCTCTCAGCCGCCCAAGCGCGGCCCCCCGAGGATGACGAAGGTTTAGGCTTGTTGGAGGCGCCTCGCCACCACAAATGCAGACGATGATCGCTGGTGCGCGTATCATGCATCGGGGGACGAGCAGGAGAACGCCCATGAGGTTTGTTGTCATTGCCCTGGCCGTCGCCGCGGCCGCCTTTTCCAGCGCCGCGATGGCCGCGAAGCCCTCGCCGCTCGGGCCTGCCCCGGCGTCGGGCACGGGCCTGCCCGCCGGGCAATGCATCCGCAGCAGCGAGATCCGCAATCATACGGTGGGCGACCGCAACACCCTGTTGATCGACGTTCAGGGCAAGGGCGCCTATCGGGTCACGATGAAGGGCGCCTGCCTGGCCGGGGCCACGTCGTCAGACCCGATCGTCACGCGCAGTCCGCCGGGCGCCCCCCTGATCTGCAAGCCGATCGACATGGACGTGGCGATTTCCATCGGCGGGTTCGCAACCCCTTGCATCGTGGACTCCATCGTCAAGATGTCGCCCGAGGAGGTCGCCGCCCTGCCCAAGAAGCTGAAGCCTTAGTCAGGAGAGCCGCCCCATGAAGCGCTTCATCGCCGCCTTGGCTTTGGCGGCGGCGTTCGGACCCGCGGCCGTGGCCGGGACTGCCGCGCCGTTGTCCGGCGACGACTGCATCCTGGTCCGGGACATTCGAAACCACACGGTCGTCGACCAGAACACCATGCTGATGGAGGTCTTCGGCAAGGGGGTCTATCGCGTGACCACGGCTCAGGCCTGCTTCCGCAGCGCGATTTCGGCCGATCCGATCGCCTTCAACACCCGCGGCCGCGAGCGTATCTGCAAGGCCAGCCAGCTCGGCCTGCAG
This sequence comes from Phenylobacterium sp., assembly GCF_004299445.1. GTDB lineage: Bacteria > Pseudomonadota > Alphaproteobacteria > Caulobacterales > Caulobacteraceae > Phenylobacterium. The sequence goes on from NZ_SCTC01000007.1 coordinate 47,971, forward strand.
GCCCGCAGCGGCTATTGCGGCGCGCAGTCGATCCAAAGGCTCACCGCGGAAGAGGTCGCCGCGCTGCCCAAGACGTTGAAGCCGTAGCCGTAAGGGGATAGCGGTCGGGAATGCATCTCGCCCGCTTCAATCCCATCCGCTTCGCCCACCTGCCCACCCCGTTCGAGCCGCTGCCCGGCCTGACGGAACATCTGGCGCGTCCCGGCGGCGGCGGCCCGGCGCTGTGGATCAAGCGCGACGACTGCACCGGGCTGGCCGGCGGCGGCAACAAGACGCGAAAGCTCGAGTACCTGCTGGGCGACGCGCTCGCCAACGACGCCGACACCCTGGTCACCCAGGGGGCCATCCAGTCGAACCATGTGCGCCAGACGGCGGCCGCGGCCGCCCGCTTCGGCATGAAGTGCGAGATCATCCTGGAAGCGCGCACCGGCTCGAACGCCCAGGACTACAACCGCTCGGGCAATGTCCTGCTGGACGAGCTGCTGGGCGCGAAGGTGCGCACCGTGCCCGGCGGGACCGACATGAACGCCGAACTGGCCAAGGTCGCCGCCGAGGTGGCCGACAAAGGCGGACGGCCCTACGTGATCCCGGGCGGCGGTTCGAACGTGATAGGGGCGCTGGGCTATGTCGAATGCGCGCTGGAGCTGGTTTCCCAGGCCAACGAGGCCGGCCTCGAGATCGACCGCATTGTCACCGCCACCGGCAGCGCGGGCACCCACGCGGGCCTCGTGGCGGGCCTGGCCGTGATGGGCGCCGACATCCCGGTGCTGGGCATCGGCGTACGCGCGCCGAAGGAGACCCAGGAGGCCAACGTCTACAAGCTGGCCCGCGAAACCGCCGCGCTGCTGGGCCACGAGGATCGGGTGACGCGCGACATGGTAGTGGCCGATTGCGACTACGTGGGCGCGGGCTACGGCCTGATCGACCAGGCGGTGGTGGATGCGCTCAAGACCATCGCGCGAACCGACGGGATCCTCCTGGACCCGGTCTACACCGGCAAGGCGATGAAGGGGTTGATCGCGCTCTCGAACCGCGGCGACTTCGACGGCGAGACCGTCGTCTTCCTGCACACCGGCGGCGCGCACGGCCTGTTCGGCTACCAGTCGGAACTGGAGGGCAAGCTGTGAGCGACTCCTCGCTGACTCTGGGGGTGCTGGGCGGCATGGGCCCGGCCGCGACGGTCGAGTTCCTGGCCAAGCTGCAGGCCTACACGCCGGCCGAGAAGGACCAGGACCACATCCGGGTCATCGCCGACATCAATCCGAAGGCTCCCGACCGCAACGTGCCCGGCACGAACGCCGGCGACGTGCTGGCCGAGATGGCGGGCGCCCTGCGCGGCGCCGGCGCCGAGGTGCTGGCCATGCCATGCAACACCGCCCATGCCCACGCCGACGTGATCCAACGGGCTTCGGGCCTGCCGCTGGTCGACATGATCGAGCTGGCGGCCCGGGCGGCGGGCCAGACCGGCGCCATGCGGGTCGGCGTGCTGGGCACCAAGGGCGCGCTCAAGCTCTACCGCGAATACCTGGCCGCCCACGCCATGGGGCTGGTCGCCCTGCCGCCCGAGCGGCAGGAGGCGTTCATGCAGACCCTTTACCGGATCAAGGCCGGCGACCTGGGAGACGCGGCGACCCGCGAGATGCAAGGCTACGCCGAGGAACTGCGCAAGGCCGGCGCCGAGGTGCTGATCGCCGGCTGCACCGAGGTGCCGCTGGTCCTCGACGACCGCGACGTGCGGCTGAAGCTGGTCGACCCCGGGGACCTGCTGGCCCGCCAATGCGTCGCCGTCTGCCTGGGCTGGGAGCCCATGCCCCACGCGCCCGCCTGACGCCCGACGGCTCAGGACTTGATCTTCAGCCGCACACCGTCCTTCACGCGATCCGACGGAAACACGATCACCCGGGCGCCTGCGGCCACACCGCCGCGGATCTCGGCCTCGCGGTCGGTCATGGCCCCGACCTGCACACGGGTCAGGCGGGCCCGGCCGGCCTCGATGCGATACAGGGCCCAGCCGCCATCGGCCCGCACCAGCGCGCCCAACGGAACCTTCAGCGCATTCGGCTCCCGCCGGAGGAACACGCGACCCCAGAGCCGATAGCCCGGGCCCAGACGGGCCCACGCGTCAGGGCGTCCTGTGAATTGCAGCAGCACCAGGACCCTCTGCTCTTCGACGCCCAGCGCCGACACCTTGGTGAACGCCTGAGGCTCCACGCGACGCACGACCGCCGGCAGCACGCCCGGTCCGCCCCAGTCGAAGATCTCGGCCGCCATGCCCTCGCGGATGCGAACCGCGTCCTGCGACAGGAACTCGACCGCCGCCTCCAGGCCCGACTGGTCTGCGACCTCGACCAGCGGCGCACCGACCGTCACGGTGCGCTCGCTCTCCTGCAGCACGCGCGTGACATAGCCCGACGCCGGCGCGGTGACCTCGACCGTCTCGTCGCCGGCGGCCCCTGGACCCAGCAGGGCGGCGCGCGCGGCGGCGAGTTCGGAGCGTCGTACACCGAGGTTGGCTTCACCCGCCCGCAGCATCGCCCGCGCCGTCCGGGCGCGAGCCTCGGCGTCGTCCACCGCCTGCGCGGCGGCGAAGCCACGTTCAGACAGCGCACGCATCCGACCCCGATCGGTATCGGCTTTGCGCGCTTCAACGGCCAACTGCTCGTTCTGAGCCTCGGTGGCGGCCAGGGCTGCGCGCGCCGCCGAGACGGCGGCCTCGGCCTGGGCGCGGGCGCGCGGGTCCAGGAGATCGACGCTGGCCGGCCGTATGCGGGCGACCACGGTCCGGCCGCCGGAAATGGGATCCCCGATGTGCAGGTTCACCCGGTCGAGCCGGCCGGCGACCGGGGCCGACACCACATAGGCCTCGCGCACCCGCGCCGTTCCCTGGTCCGCGACAGCTTCGGCGATCGGCCCCCGCGTCACGACGCCCGCTTCGGCCTCCACAGGCCTTGGCGCCAGCAGCAGCGCCAGCGCGGTCACGACGATCGCCGCCCCGCCGCCCATGATCACCCAGCGCGCCCATTTGATCCTGCCCATCGCTACTCCCGGGTCTTCAGCACGGCGACCAGATCCAAAGTCCATACGCGGCGCACCACGAGGGCGGCGGCCACGCCGACGGCGATGACGTAGGCGAGCAGGGCGACCCCATAGCTGCCGGCTCCGATCACGGCCGGCAGGCGCACCTCGTCGCGCGAATAGGCGGCCACCAGTCCGTGCGACAGCCCCACGCCGCCCAGAAGGCCCAGGGGAACCGCCACCAGCGCCAGCACCACGATCTCGCCGGCGAGGATGTAGGCGCACTCCCGATGGCCGAAGCCCAGGACGTGCAGCGTGGCCAGGTCGCGCGCCCGCTCGGAGAACGAGATACGGCAGGCGTTGTAGGCGACCCCGAACGCGATGGCCGCGGCGAAGGCCACGAAGAAGCTGATGGTCACCTGGAACGCCTCGGCCATGGCCTGGCGCCAGCCCGCAACAGTTTCCTCCCGCGACGAGGCGCCGACGATGGTCGGAACGCGCTCCACAGCGCGATAGAAGTCCGCGCGCTGGTCGGCGGCGACCAGCAGTTGAGCCGAGTCGATCACGTCGCCCTCCGCCATCAACCGGTTCAACTCCCGCCGTGGCATGTAGGCCGTAAGGCCGCTGAAGTCCCGGGCGAGGCCGGTGACGGGCAGGTCGGCGATCGGCCCTCGCCCGTCCACGACCGCCACGCGAACCACGTCGCCGGGCGCCACGGATAGACGCTCGGCCAGCGCCTCGCCGATGACCAGGCCGCCTCCCTTGAAAGGAACCCTCTGGTCCCGGGCGTCGAGAGGCCGGCTGAACTGGGAGTCGGGATCGAGGCCCACAAGACGAACGCGCTCCTCGCGCCCGCCCGCCTGCAGGCGAGCGCCGACCGAGCGTACGCCTTCCGCCGCGTAGACCGCCGGCAGGCGGGTCGCATCCGCCAGCGCGCTCCGCGAGACCGGCTCGGCGAAACTGACGGCCTCGCTCCAGCTCTGAGCGCGGTAGTAGGTGCGATCGATCACGGCATCCAGGCTGTCGAACAGGAACTGCGTGCCCACCAGCAGCGCCAGGCTGGCGGCCATGCCGACGGCCGTGAGCACCGAGCGGAGCGGGAAGCGCGCGAGGCTGCGCACGATCATGCGGGTCGCCTGATCGATCGCGTGCGACGGCAGTCGATCAAGCCAGCCTTTGCGATACGACGTGGGTCGCGGCGGCTGCATCGCGACGGCCGGCGACAACGCCGCCGCACGGCGCGCGGCGCCGGCCGCGCCGCCGAGCGCGGCCGCGACCGCCACCAGCGAGGCCAGGACGAAGGCCGGCCCGTGAAACTGCGGCTCGAGCACCGGAAAGCGGAAGTACTGGCGGTATTGCTCCACGATGGCGGCCGCCAGCCCGACGCCGAGAAGACTGCCGCCGACAGCCCCCGCTGCGGCGATCGCCGCCGCAAGCTTCAGATAGGGCGCAGCCGCCGCGACGCGCCCGTAGCCGAACGCCTTGAGAAGCCCGATCTGCTCGCGCTCGATCTCGACCAGTCGGGTGACCACCAGATTGACCAGGGCCGCGGCCACCAGGAGGAACACTGGCGGCAGCACGGTGGCCGAGGTCGAGAGCTCTCGAAGCTCGGCGCTCAGGAACTTGTCCGAGGGCTGGTCAGCACGGACGTAGGAGGCGCGCCCGCCGTACGGCGCCAGCAGCCGATCGAGGTCGGCCAGCACAGCGGGGGCGGACGCGCCCGGCGCCAGGGTCAGCGCCACCTCGTTGAATGCGCCCGCCATCCCAGCCGCGCGCTCGACCGCGCGCCGCGGCGCCCAGATCACCGCCTGATGCGCATCGTCGGGCATCAGGGATTCCGGGGCCGGCACGTAGACGTGCTGAGGCGACAGGACAGCGCCCACCACCCGGAAGGTGAACGACCGGCCCGCGACGACCGCTGTCAGCCGGTCCCCCAGCCGCACTCCGGAGGCGTCGAGGAATGCGGACAGCGCCACCGCCTCGTCGCTTCGCGTCGGGTCGGGCATCCGGCCTCGGACCAGCCGGACCCGGTTCAGCGCGCGTTGAGGATCGTCCGGCAGCGAGATCAGGCGCGCGACCGCGGGGCGGCTGAGCCCCGGCACGTCCATCAGCCCGGCCTCCTGTATTCGAACGTCGGCCGCAGTGACGCCGTCGATGCGAAGCAAGGCGCCGGCGAGGGACGTCGGCGCGCGACGGGCGTGGGCGAACACGTCGGCGAAGGCGGTCTCGGCGTAGAACGCCTCCTGCGCGCGGACCAGCACGCGCTGGGCCGAGTACGCCATAACGGCCACCGAGACGCCGCAGGCGATGAGCAGCGCGATGGCCGCTACCTGCCAGCGCAGCCGCCACAGATCGCGCAGCAGCTTCCGATCCAGCGGCGAGGGCTTCACCACGCCATCTCCGACGGCGCGACCTTGGTGGTGTTGCGGGCGATGCCCGCGATGCGCCCGTCGCGGAAGCGGATGACGCGGTCCGCCATCGCGCCGATCTCGGTGTTGTGCGAGACGATCATGGTCGTCGCGCCCACCTCCCGGCTCACCGAGGCGATCGCCTCGAGAACACGAACGCCGCTCTCGCTGTCGAGCGATCCGGTCGGCTCGTCGCAGAACAGCAGCTCGGGCCGCTTGGCGATCGCGCGCGCCACCGCCACCCGCTGCTGTTCGCCTCCGGAAAGCTGCGCCGGGAAGTGGTTGAGTCGCTCCGCCAGTCCCACCCGCGCCAGCGCTTCCTCGGGCGGCATGGGGTTGGCGGCGATCTCGGTGATCAGCGCGACGTTCTCGAGAGCGGTCAGGCTCGGGACCAGATTGAAGAACTGGAAGATGAAGCCCACCGACGCGCGCCGATAACGGGTCAGTTCGGCGTCGCTCGCCGCAGTGATGTCCAGGTCGTGAAAGCGCGCCGTCCCCGACGTCGCGCGGTCGAGACCGCCCAGGATATTGAGCAGCGTCGACTTTCCAGAGCCGGAGGGGCCCAGCAGGACCAGCGTCTCGCCCTTGAGGATCTCCAGGTCCACGCCGCGCAGCGCGTGCACCTCTCCAGCCCCGGTCGCATAGACCTTGGCCAGCCCCCGGATATCGAAGGCGGTCACAGGCGCGGCGGCTTCCTGGCTCAGCATGGCGTCCCACTCGAGGTGGCGGGAAGCCTAGGCCCTGATGGCCCTACCCGTCTTGATCCACGTCAGCACAGCCCTGGCCCGCCAACGCGTCGCCGTCTGCCTGGGCTGGGAGCCGGCGTCCCACGTGCGTGGTCGAGAGAGCGACCGGGGTGCGCCCGGCCGCCCCTGAGGCCGATCAGGCCAGGATCATCCGGCGACGGCGCACCATCGCGCCCACGCCGCCGAAGCCCATGATCATGAGCGCCCACGCGCCGGGTTCCGGCACCGCGCCCGCCTGCAGGGCGACGTTGTCGACCAGCAGGGCGGACGACATGCTGTTGTCGCCGTTGTTCCGCACGCCCGCTTCGAGGGTGTACTGGCCCGGGCCGAGGTTGGCGCTGAAGTGGGTCCAGCCGGTCGCGCCGTAGTCGCCGACACTGCCGACGCTGGCCGAGAACACGGTCTGCGACGTGTTGATGTCGAAGATCCGCACGTAGCTGTCGTCGTCATAGGGCATGTAGTCGAAAGCCAGGAACGCCGCGTCGCCCGAGAGCGTGCCGGCGGTCAGCAGGGTGAAGGTCTGGCTGAGCGTGGTGAAGATGCCCTCGCCCACACCGGCATCGAGGCGGGCGAACACGTCGCCGTCGGTCGCCGTATAGTTGGCGCCCTGCGAGCTGCCGGCCGAGCCGACCACGGAGAGGAAGCCGTTCGTGGTCCAGCCGCTAAAGTCGAGCGTCTCGAAGCTGCCGTTGTCCAGAGCCAGCGCCTGGCCGCCCGCCATCGACAGTCCGACTGCAAGGGCGCCCGCCGCGAGGAGATTGCGAATGTTCATGGTGTCGTCGCTCAACGTCTATCCGCAGGGGACCACCCCCAAACGTCGGACGGACACTCTGCAAACACCTTGCCAGTCGCGGATGTCTCGATTTGACGCGCCCGGCAGCCTCTAGAGGCGATCCGCGCCGAACGTGTCGCACGCGCCCGGGTCGCCGGACTGCGCGCCCTTCCGGAACCAGCGCATGCGCTGTTCCGAACTGCCGTGGGTGAAGGCGTCGGGCATGACCTGGCCCTGCGACCGGCGCTGCAGCGTGTCGTCGCCCACCGCCGCGGCGGCGCGCAGGCCGTCCTCGATGTCGCGGGGGTCCAGCGCGACCTGCCCGCCCGAGACGGCCGAGGCGTTGGCCGCCCAGACCCCGGCATAGCAGTCCGCCTGCAGCTCCAGCCGCACTGAGCCGCTCTCGGCGCCCTTGGCGCCCATCCGCTGCGCCCGCTCGGAGGCGCCGGTCAGGTTCTGAACGTGGTGGCCGATCTCGTGCGCGATCACATAGGCCCGCGCCGCCTCGCCGCCCGCGCCGAACTTGGTCTCCAGCTCCTGCCAGAACGACAGGTCCAGATAGACCTTGCGATCGGCCGGGCAATAGAACGGACCCATCGCGGACTGGCCCATCCCGCATCCGGTGCCGGTGGCCTGATCGTAGATCACGATCGAGTCCGGCGGACGGTAGGTCTGGCCGGCCTCCTTGAACTTCAGCGTCCAGACCTGGTCGACGTTGGTCGACACCACGTCCACAAAGCGGCCGGCCTCGTCGGCGGGCGTGCCGCGCGCACCTTCCTGCTGCTGGGCCTGGGGCGAGACGCTGTTGACGACGCCCATGGTGGTGGACGGATCGATGCCGAAGAAGAAGTAGCCCGCCAGCGCCAGCACCACGCCGCCGATCCCCATGCCGCCAGTGGCCACCGCGCCCAGCCCGCGCCGGTCCTCGATGTTGCCGCCGCCCTCGCCGCCCTGCCAGCGCATCAGCGACGGTTTCCGGCGGCGGCCTGGACTCGCCGGTTGGACTCGGCAAGCGCGGCGTCGGAGATCGAAGGAAACGCCGGCGTCACAACGGCGGCGGCGCGCACGGAGGGTTCGTAGCGAAGTTCAGACACGCGGGGCGCACTCCTCTGCAGGTCGGCCGCGCCCTGCTCGGCCCGCAGCCGGGCCTCCAGAGCCATCAGTTGGTTGGACTGGTCGATCAAGCGCCGCTGGGCCGCCTCCTGCTGGGCCCGCAGCTCGTCCAGCTGGAACTGCGACGACAGGGGCTGGGCCGCCGCCGGCGCGGCGACGGACAGGGCGAGAAGCGCAGCGATGGGAAGGCGCATGAGCGTGACCATGCGCGACCAACGACTTCGAGGCTAGCGGCGTTCCACGGTGTAGCGGGCCAACTCCCGGCTGGGCTGCTCCCAGGTCGGCGCCAGCTCCAGGGCCTTGCGGAAGTCGAAATAGGCAGCCTTGAGGTTGTCGAGCCCCTCATAGGCGAGCGCGCGGTTGAAGTAGGCCTTCTCCGGCTCCTCCACCCCCATCTCCAGCGCCTTGTTGATGTCGGCCAGGCCCTCGGCGTAGCGCCGGGCGCCCACATGGGCCGCACCTCGGTTCACATAGGCCTCGCCGATGTCGGATTTGGTCTCGATCGCACGGTTGAAGTCGAACATCGCCGAGGCGAACTCCTTGCGCCGCAGCTTCAGGACTCCGCGATTCACGTAGGTCCCGGCGCGGTCGCGCAGGCTGAGCAGTTCGGTGTCCAGGGCCATGGTGCACAGGTCCTCGGACTTGGAGTCCGAGAGTCCGGTCAGCGCGGCCACCGAGCATTGGCGGGCCATGCCGCTGCCCAGGACGGTGACGGCGGCCTGTGCGCCGGACGCGGCGGCCAGCAGCGCCGCGCCGGCGGCGAAGGCGAGAAGATGCGAGGTCTTGAGCATGGGGGAGCGCTCCGGAGCCTGAGGGATTTGCCCGTGAGGGTCCGCCTGTAACGACGTTGTGTCAATTCAACCCTGAGGCATCGCGCGCCGCGAACACGGGTTATCGCGAGCGGAAGCGCTGCAGTTCGCGGTTCAGGATGTAGACGCCGCTGCCCGCCACGATCACCGCCCCCACCAGGGTCAGCGGATGCGGCAGCTCGCCCCAGATCACCAGGCCCAGACCCGTGGCCCAGATCAGCTGAGTGTAGTCGAACGGCGCGATCACCCCGATAGGGGCCTGCCTCAGCGCCTCAGTCAGGAACAGCTGCCCCACCCCACCGATCAGGCCGGCCACGATCAGGAGGCCCAGGGTCATGGGGTCGGGTGTCACCCAGTGGAACATCGACCCCACGGCGCCCAGCACGACGCCGCCCAGGGTGAAGTAGAAGACGATGGTTGGGCCTTTCTCGGTGTCCGAGATCTGGCGGATGGCCACCATGGCGCCAGCCGCGCCCAGGGCCGACAGGATGCCCAGCGTGACCCCCGGAACGTTCATCTCGCCCGGCACAGGGCGGGCCATGATCAGCACGCCGATGAAGCCCACGAACACCGCCGCCCAGCGGTGACGGCCCACCTTTTCCGACAAGAGCAGCGCCGACAGCGCGGTCATGAACAGCGGCGAGGTGAACTGCAGCGCCGTGGCCTCGGTCAGCGGCAGGTACTGAACCGCCGAGAAGCCGCAGACCATGCCGGTCAGGCCCACGGTCGCCCGGATCAGATGCCCGAACGGCCGCTGGGTCTTCAGCACGCTGAAGCCGGTGGTGCGCGCGATGTAGAGGCCCAGCGGCACGAACGCGAACAGGTTGCGGAAGAAGATGATCTCGAAGACCGGGATGCCTCGCTCGCCGGTGAACTTCACCAGCGCCGACAGGCAGGCCATGCACGCCATCGCCGCCACGCGGAAGGCGATGCCGAGGGCGACGTTCTGGGCGGGCGCGGTCACGGGCGCCCTTAGGCGGGACGATGGGCGCCTCCGTCAACCGCCACCTTCGCCGCAGCGGCTTCAGAGCCGCATGACGATCACGCCACAGACGATCGCGATGGCCGCCGCCCAGCGCCAGCGCCCCGCCGGCTCCTTCAACAGGAACACGCCGATCAGCATGGCGAACAGCACGCTGGTCTCGCGCAGCGCGGTGACCAGCGCCACCGGCGCGCGGGTGAAGGCCCAAAGCACGATCCAGTACGAGCCCAGCGACAGGGCGCCGGCGGGCAGCCCCGTCCGCCAGCCCTGGAACAGCACCGCCGGCGCGCGCGGCCCGCGGGTCGCCATCGCATAGGCCAGCATCACCAGCCCGTCGGCCACGAACATCCAGAGGGCGAACGATGTCGCCGACCCCGCGATCCGCGCGCCCTGGGCGTCGGCCAGCGAGTAGGCCGCCACGAACCCAGCCGTGCCCAGGGCGTAGACCAGCGCAGGCCCCGGCAACCTGCCCAGGCCGGGGCCGCCTCGGAACGCCATCAGCGCGACGCCGCCCGCGATCAGCGCCACGGCCAGCGCGCCGGCCGGCGGCAGCGCCTCGTTCAGCAGGACGATCCCGCCCAGCGCCACCAGCGGCGGCGCCGCGCCGCGGGCCAGCGGATAAACCTGCGACAGATCTCCGTGCTGGTAGGCGCGGATCAGGAACAGCTTGTAGCCCGTGTGCAGCAGCGCCGAGCCTACCACCCAGGGCCAGGCCGCAGCCGCGGGCATCGGGAAGAACGGCAGGAGCAGGAGCGCCAGCCCGCTCTGGGTCATCGACAGCACCAGGATCGACGAGAACCGGTCCAGGCCCACGCGCACCACGGCGTTCCAGCCCGCATGCATCAGCGCAGCGACCAGGACGGCGGCGAAGGCGACAGTGTCCAACGGCTTGCCTCGGTGCGCGGCGGGGCGCTCACTGTCGGCCAAAAGAAGGATTCGGGGGAACGCCGATGTCGCAAACGATTCTGCAGCCCGTCGTCGCGCTGCTCGCCTGGTCGATGGTCATGTGGGCCTGGCTCTACGCCACGCGCATCCCGGCCATCGCGAAGGCCAAGGTGGCGATGGAGCCGTCGATGACCACCGCCGACCTGAACCAGCACCTGCCCGCCAGCGTCCGGTGGAAGGCCGACAACTACAACCACCTGATGGAGCAGCCGACGCTGTTCTATGCGGTGGCGCTGACCCTGGCGCTCCTGGACCAGGGGCACGGCGTGAACACCTGGATAGCGTGGGGCTACGTGGCCTTGCGCGTCGTGCACAGCCTGGTCCAGGCGCTGACCAACGTGATCCTGGTGCGCTTCCTGGTGTTCATGGTGAGCTCGCTCGCCCTGCTGGCGCTGGTGCTGCACGCCGCGTTGGCGGTGTTCTAGCCGCGAGGCTAAGCTCTCGAAAAATGGGAGGCCGCACGTGGCGCGCAAGCTGGTCGATCTGTCGATCCCGATCACGAACGACATCGTCTCCGACCCGGAGGTAATGCGGCCGCAGGTCACCTACTCCCGCCACAAGGAGACGGTGGGCCAGATCGCCTCGTTCTTCCCCGGCCTGACCGCCGAGGACCTGCCCGACGGCGAGGGCTGGGCGGTGGAGCAGGTGCGGCTGTCCACCCACAACGGCACCCACATGGATGCCCCGTGGCACTTCCATTCCACCACCGACCAGGCCGGGACCAGCCGTGCGGCGCCGACCATCGACGAGGGCCCGCTCGAGTATTTCCTCCAGCCCGGCGTGAAGCTGGACTTCCGCCATTTCGAGGACGGCTATGTCGCCACCGCCGCCGACGTCGAGGCCGAGCTCAAACGCATCGGCCATGAGCTCCAGCCGCTGGATATCGTGTTGGTCAACACCGCCGCCGGCGCCGCCTACGGCGACCCGAACTACATCCACAAGGGCTGCGGCATGGGCGAGGAAGCGACCCTCTACCTCACCGAGCGCGGCGTGAAGGTGGTGGGCACCGACGCCTGGTCCTGGGACGCGCCGTTCTCGCACACGGCGAAGAAGTGGGCCGAAACCCACGACCCCAAGATCATCTGGGAAGGCCACAAGGCCGGCCGCCTGCGCGAGTATTACCAGATCGAGAAGCTGACCAACCTGGAGGCGCTGCCCGCCGACGGGTTCACGCTGTCGTGCTTCCCGGTGAAGATCGCGGGGGCGTCGGCGGGCTGGATTCGCGCGGTGGCGATCTTCGATAGCTGAGGCTATCCCGCTGTCGTCTGCCGCGCATAGTCTTCGGCGTCGAACCAGCCGCGGGAGAGCCTCACCAATCCCGCGTCGTCCAGATCCCACTCCTCCCAACCGACCACTTCCAGCCGGTTGCCGGTCGCCGCGTGGGTTCCGGTGAAAGTCCACAGGTAGACCACGTGCCTGCCGGATGCGCGGACTCCGTCGCAGGCGAGCGACAGGTCCGGCACATCGGCGAAAAAGCCGGCGGCCATCTCGGCGACGCCCGCGCGACCCGTCCAGGGCGGGCCGCCATTGATGATGATGACACCGTCTTCGGTGAAGAACGCCGCGACCGCCTCAGGCCGGCCCGTGTTCCACCCAGCGGTGTAGGCCGCCGCGATCGCCCGGGGGTCCATCGTCACGATGTCACGCCCTGGAGCCGTTCGGCGTGCCAGCGAAGGTGGTCCTCCATGAAGCTGGCGATGAAATAATAGCTGTGGTCGTAGCCGGGCTGGCGGCGGAGCGTCAGGCGCACGCCGGCCTTGCGGCAGGCGGCCTCGAGCAGGTCCGGCTTCAGCTGGCCTTCGAGGAAGTTGTCGGCCTCGCCCTGGTCGACCAGCAGCTCGGGCACGCGCGCGCCGTCGTCCAGCAAAGCGGTGGCGTCGTACCGGCGCCACGCGGCGCGATCCGGGCCCAGGTAGCCGCCCAGCGCCTTCTCGCCCCACGGGCAGCGCATGGGCGAGCTGATCGGCGCGAAGGCCGAGACCGATTTCCAGCGGCCGGGAGTCTTCAGCGCCAGCGTCAGCGCGCCGTGCCCGCCCATCGAGTGGCCCGTCAGGCCTTGGCGAGCCATGTCGACCGGGAAGTTCGCGGCGATCACCTCCGGCAGCTCGGAGACGATGTAGCTCTCCATCCGGTAGTTCGCCGCCCACGACGCCTGGGTGGCGTCCACGTAGAAGCCCGCGCCCAGGCCGAAGTCGTAGGCGCCCTCGGGGTCGTCGGGCACGCCCTCGCCCCGGGGACTGCTATCCGGCGCCACGAAGATCAGGCCCAGCTCGGCGCACGCCCGCTGGAACTGGCCCTTCTCGGTGACATTGGCGTAGGTGCAGGTCAGGCCCGACAGGTACCAGACCACCGGCAGCCGGGCTCCCGCCTCGGCCGCCTGGGGCGGCAGGAAGACGCTGAAGGTCATCGGCGTCTTCGTCTCGCGGCTCTGGTGGCGATAGACCCCCTGGACGCCGCCGAACATGCGGTTGGTGGAGACCGTCTCCAGGCTCAATAGACCACCACCGAACGGATGCTCTCGCCGGCGTGCATGAGGTCGAAGGCCTTGTTGATGTCTTCCAGCGGCATCTTGTGGGTGATCATCGGGTCGATCTGGATCTTCCCGTCCATGTACCACTCGACGATCTTCGGCGTGTCGGTGCGGCCGCGCGCGCCGCCGAAGGCCGTGCCCTTCCACACCCGGCCGGTGACCAGCTGGAAGGGCCGCGTGGCGATCTCCTTCCCGGCCTCGGCCACGCCGATGATGATGCTCTCGCCCCAGCCGCGGTGGCAGGCCTCCAGCGCCTGGCGCATGACGGTGGTGTTGCCGGTGGCGTCGAAGGTGTAGTCGGCGCCGCCGTCGGTCAGGGCCACCAGATGGGCGACGATGTCGCCATCAATGGTCTTGGGGTTCACGAAGTGGGTCATGCCGAACTTGCGGCCCCAGTCCTCGCGCGCCGGGTTGATGTCGACGCCCACGATCATGTTGGCGCCCACCATCTTCAGGCCCTGGATCACGTTCAGGCCGATGCCGCCCAGGCCGAAGACGACGCAGTTGGCGCCCGGCTCCACCTGGGCCGTGTTGACCACCGCGCCCACGCCCGTGGTGACGCCGCAGCCCACGTAGCAGGCGGTGTCGAACGGCGCGTCCTTGCGGATCTTGGCCACCGCGATCTCTGGCAGGACCGTGTAGTTCGAGAACGTCGAGCAGCCCATGTAGTGGTAGATCGGCTGGCCCTTGTAGCTGAACCGGCTTGTGCCATCGGGCATCAGGCCCTTGCCCTGGGTCGCGCGGATCGCCGTGCAGAGGTTGGTCTTGCGGGAAAGGCAGCTTTTGCACTGCCGGCATTCCGGCGTGTAGAGCGGGATCACGTGGTCGCCCACCGCGACGCTGGTCACGCCCGGTCCCACCTCGACCACCACGCCCGCGCCCTCATGGCCCAGGATCGACGGGAACAGGCCCTCGCTATCGAGGCCGTCCAGCGTGTAGGCGTCGGTGTGGCAGATGCCCGTAGCCTTGATCTCGACCAGCACCTCGCCGGCGCGCGGACCCTCCAGGTCCACCTCCACGATCTCCAGCGGCTTCTTGGCCTCGAAGGCGACAGCGGCGCGCGTCTTCATGGGTTTTCCCTCGACTCGTTCGGCGGCGGGCGCCTTTTTCCAGAAACGGATGATCATGTGAAGGCGATTGCGCGTGGCGGCCAACTCTCTTGATGCCCGGACCGAGGAACTGCTCGCGCAGCTGACGCTGGAGGAGAAGGTCCGCCTGCTGGCCGGCGCCAGCTCGTTCTCGCTGCACGGCATCGAGCGGCTGGGCATCCCGTCGCTCAACATGACCGATGGCCCCACCGGCGTGCGCTCGATCAAGGGCGTGCCCGCAACGGTCTTCCCGGTGGGCGTGGCGGTCGCCGCGACCTGGAACCCCGAGACCGCCCGCGAGGTCGCCGCGGCGATTGGCCGGGAAGCGCATGCCCTGGGCGACCAGGTGGTGCTGGCCCCCACGATCAACATCATGCGCATCCCCACCTGGGGCCGGAACTTCGAGAGCTATTCCGAGGACCCCTACCTGGCCGGCGTGATGGGCGTGGCCTATGTCCATGGCCTGCAGGGCGAAGGCGTCGGCGCCTCGCTGAAGCACTACGCGGCCAACAACCAGGAGCTGGAGCGCTTCGAGGTGGACGCCCGCATCGACGAGCGGACCCTTCGCGAGATCTACCTCTCGGCCTTCGAGCGGGTGGTGAAGCAGGCCGATCCGTGGACCGTCATGGCCTCGTACAACCGCCTGAACGGAACCCACGCTTCGCAGCATCGCGGCCTGCTCACCGACATCCTGAAGGACGAGTGGGGCTATGAGGGCATGGTCGTCTCGGACTGGACGGCGGTGCGCTCGACCGCGCCCTCGGCCAACGCCGGGATGGACCTGGAGATGCCCGGGCCGGCCAAGTGGTTCGGCGACAAGCTGCTGGCGCTCGTCGGGACCGATGTGGCCGAGGCCCAGGTCGACGACAATGCGCGGCGCGTTCTGCGGCTGATCGTGCGTTCGGGTCTGATGGACGGGCCCCGGCCCGCGGGCGAGCTCAGGTCGGCGCGCCACAAGGCCATCGCCTTCGAGGCGGCCTGCGAGGCCATGACGCTGCTGAAGAACGAGGGCGGCCTACTTCCGCTTCGGCCAGGCCTGAAGCGGGTGGCGCTGATCGGCCCCAATGCGATCCGGACGTTGTTCCAGGGTGGCGGCAGCTCCCAGGTGACCACCGACGAGACGCGCACCCTGGCCGAAGGCCTGGCCGCCGCCCTGGGCCCCGACGTGGCCCTCGCCGTGCACAAGGGCGTCGACAACGATCCCTACCCGCCCCCCGCCGACCGGCGCCAATTCAGCCCGACCGAGACTCGCGAGACCGAGGGCCTGAAGGCCGAGTACTTCCCGACGGCGGATCTCTCGGGCGAACCCAATAGCTCCGGCGTCGAACGGCACATGGTGCGCTGGGTCGCCGGCGCGATGGCCACGGCGCGTCGGCCCGCGTACGGCGCGTTCCGCTGGAGTGGCTGGTTCTGGCCCGAGCAGTCGGGAACCTACGAGTTCGGCCTGCGCGGCACGGGGGTGGGCCGGCTGTCGCTGGACGGGGCGCTGCTGATCGGACCCGACACCCTGGCGAAGGCCGACCGCTACGACGTCACCGGACAGATCGTGCCGCGCCGCCTTGCAACCTGTGAGTTGGAGGCCGGGCGCGGCTATCCGATCGAACTGGAATACGTCCCCGCCCGCCCGGACCAGGACTTCGTCGCCCTGGGCGTCCGCGCGCCGTCCGAGCCGATGGCCGCCGCCATTGAGGCCGCGAAGGCCGCCGACGCGGTCGTTCTGGTGCTGGGCTCGGCGACAGTCACCGAGGCCGAGGGCTACGACCGCGAGGACATCGACCTGCCGGGCGCCCAGGACGACCTGGCCCGTGCGGTCCTGGCCGCCAACACGAATACGGTGATCGTCCTCAACACCGGCTCGCCCTTCGCCATGCCGTGGATCGACGAGGCCCGGGCGGTCCTGCAGATGTGGCTGCCCGGCGAGACCGCGCCCGACGCCCTGGCCGCCGTGCTGACCGGCGCACGGTCGCCGGGCGGACGCCTGCCCGTGACCTTCCCGAAGGCGTTCGGCCAGCACCCTGCCCACCGCGTGGAGCCCGACCCCCGGGTCTGCGAGTACGCCGAGGGGCTAGCGGTCGGCTATCGCTGGTTCGACGCCGAGGGCGTGGCGCCGTTGTTCCCGTTCGGTCACGGCCTCGCCTACACGACCTTCGAGCTGACGGACCTGAAGGCGCCCGTGACCGCAAAGGTCGGCGAGGCCGTGCGGGTCGAACTCACCGTCGCCAACACCGGCGATCGAGCGGGCGCCGAGGTGGTCCAACTGTACGTCGCGCCCAACACCCCTCGCCTGCCCCGCCCGCCCAAGGAACTGAAGACCTTCGCCAAGGTGACGCTGGCGCCCGGCGAGCGGCGGACGGTCGCCCTGGAGCTGGAACCGGGCGCCTTCGCGGTCTGGGACGGCGGTTGGACCGTCGATCCCGGCGCGTACCAGCTGCAGGTTGGCCGGTCGGCAGGCGACATCCGCGCATCGGCGACCATCCGGCTAGTCTAGCCAGAGACAACTGCCCCGATTTTCCGCATTCAGGCGTTCTGCGGCCGCCCGCAGAATTCCACGCTACGAGAATTTCCTAGCCCCTCGGTAGAGTATGGTGCGGACACGTCGTCTGTATATCGAGGACAACCCGATGGCGGCCCAGAAGCAGTCCAGGTTCATCAGCGGCTTCGGGGTCCAGGTGCTGGCGGCCATGGTCGTGGGCGTCATCCTGGGCCTCATCGCGCGAAACCTCGGGCCCGCTGACGGCCAGCCGGGTTTTGTGCTTGCCGAGACCCTCCGGATCCTGGGCTCCAGCTTCATCCAGCTGCTGAAGGCCTTGGTGCCGCCTTTGGTTTTCACCGCCATCGTGGCCAGCATCGCCAACCTGGCCGACCTGCAGAACGCCGCGCGCCTGGTCTGGCGCACCCTGCTCTGGTTTGCGATCACCGCCCTGATCGCCGTGGTCATTGGCATCAGCCTGGGCCTGGTTCTGCAGCCCGGCCTGCATGCCGGCGTCACCGCTGAGGCCGCCAAGGCGCCCAGCACGACCGGCTCGTGGCTCGACTTCCTGACCGGCCTCGTCCCCTCGAACTTCCTGGGCCTCAGCGCCTCGACCAAGCTGGTCGACGGCGCCGCCACCACCAGCGTCTCGTTCAACGTGCTGCAGATCCTGGTGATCTCGCTGGTGATCGGCGTCGCGGCCTTGCGGTCGGGCGAGGCGGGCAAGACGTTCCTGGCCTTCAACGCCTCGGCGCTGGCGGTCATCCGCAAGGTGCTGTGGTGGGTGATCCGGCTGACACCGATCGGCACCGTGGGCCTGCTGGGCACAGCGGTGGCCAAGTACGGCTGGGACGCGCTCTCGCAGCTGGGCCAGTTCGCGCTGGCCATCTACATCGGCCTGGGGCTGGTGCTGCTGGTGGTCTACCCGGCGCTGCTGGCGGCACACGGGCTGAACCCGCTTCGGTTCTTCCGGACGGCCTGGCCCGCGATCCAGCTGGGCTTCGTCTCCCGCTCGTCGATCGGGACGCTGCCCGTCACCGAGACCGTGACCCATGCGCTGGGCGTGCCCCGCGCCTATGCCGCCTTCGCCGTGCCCTTGGGCGCGACCACCAAGATGGACGGCTGTGCGGCCATCTATCCGGCGATCTCGGCGATCTTCGTCGCCCAGTTCTTCGGCGTGCCGTTGCAGGTGACCGACTACCTGCTGATCGTGTTCGTTTCGGTCCTCGGCTCGGCCGCCACCGCGGGCCTGACCGGGGCCACGGTGATGCTCACCCTCACCCTTTCCACCCTGGGGCTGCCGCTGGAGGGCGCCGGCCTGCTCTTGGCCATCGACCCCATCCTGGACATGGGCCGCACCGCGGTGAACGTCGCCGGCCAGGCGCTGGCGCCGACCCTGGTGTCGAAGGAGCTGGGGGTGCTCGACGAGCGCGTCTACGCCCGCGATGCGCCCCTGGCGGCCGAAGCTGCGCCATCCTGAATTGTTGGTGCCCCAGGCCGGACTCGAACCAGCACGCCTCTCGACAGCAGATTTTGAGTCTTGTTGTGGGTAGAATAAGCTATTGTATTTTTTAGTCTTTTTATAACTTTCTGAAGTAGTGCGCTAATCAGTGCGCTAATGCTTCAAACGAAAGCGGGGCCTTTCGGCCCCGTGCTTTCACCCTCCCTATCTGTCCTGATCCGGCGGGTCAGGCAAGCGTGTCGCGCAGTCTTTCCACAGGGGCGTCGGGGGGCGTACGCCCTTAGGGGATGACAGGCAGAACCGCTCCGCCTCGACAGCCCTTGCGAACCTCGTTCAGCGAACCCATGTTCCTGTTTTGATCACTTCGGAGGGGTTGTGTGGGATGTCGAAGAAGGAAACGACCGGACGGGCTGCGGCCTCCGCAGCAGCCCGAACCCTGAGCAACCCCAAGGCGTCCGCCGCAGCGAAGAGCGCGGCGGGCTCCGCGCTGACCCAGCGGGGCAGCCCGAAGGAAGTGACCAGCGCTGCGGCGGCGTCGAAGGCGGCCAAGGTGCTGAGCAGCGCCACGGCGTCGAAGGCCGCAAAGAGCGCCGCAGGCTCCGCCTTGACGCAACGCCCCGGCAAGCGCGGGCGCTGAACCATACCGGCGAGCGAACGTGAGCAAGGCGTTCAAGGGCAAGACCTGCGTCTACTGCGCGAGGGTGGCGTGCTCTTCGACGGGCGATCACGTGTTCGCACGGGAGTTCTTCCCGAAGAACAAGCGCGCCGACCTGCCGAAAGTCCCCGCTTGCGAGGCGTGCAACCAAGCCAAGTCGCGATTGGAACACTACCTGACGGCGGTGCTGCCGTTTGCGGGGCGTCATGCCGACGCCTCCAGCGTGCTAAACGAGATGGTCCCGCCCCGCCTTGCGAAGAACCGCAGGCTGCATGCAGCACTCTCGGCGAGCCAGGGCCGCGCCTGGGTCAAACAGGGCGGGATGCTCAGGCCGACCTTAACGCTGCACCTGGACGCCCAGCAGTTCGAGGGTTTGCTACGGTACGTGGTCCGCGGCCTGGTGGCGTTCCATTGGAACACTGTGGTTCCTTCGGATTATGCGGTGGGCGTGGCCGTTTGGACTGAAGAGGGCGAACGGCTCATCACCGCGGCTTTGCCAAAGCGAGGGCGAGCGATCGCCCGAGCAACCTGGGGCGATGGCGCGTTTGAGTACGAGGGTGCTCAGGCGATTGACGACCCCCACCTCTCGATCTGGCGTCTGCATCTCTACGGGGGCGCCGTGCTGGGCGGCGATAGCGCCGGGGCCACCGACACCAACTCCAGGGTTTGGGTCATGACATCGCGGGAGGCTGTGCCTGACCTCTTCCGCTACTGATTGGTGAGCGGGTGCAGTAGCACCCCTGCCACGTGGCGAACGTGGGTGTGCAAGCGGAGCATGGGCTTTGCGGGGAACCGGCTGCAGGGAGCCGAAGGCGACTGAAGCTGGGCGAAAGGCCATCGAAGCGCGCCGAGGGCGACGCCCTAAGCCTCCCACCGTTACCTTAAACTATGGCGACAATCTTGGCCGTTTGCTATGTATGATTGAATTTGTTCAATCATCGTGGAGCATGCGTGGCACGCATTCGGCAGATCGAGATCAAGAACTTCCGCGGCATCGCATCCCTGGTGTGGGATCCGTCGCCGGGGATTAACTGCCTCGTGGGTCCGGGTGACAGCGGCAAGTCGACGATCCTTGATGCGATAGACCTATGCATCGGCGCTCGCCGAACCGTGCAGTTTGCCGACTCAGACTTTCACGCGCTCGACGTGGAGAATCCGATCTCCATCTCTGTCACCGTGGGCGAGCTGAGCGACGCCCTGAAGACAATGGACGCGTATGGCTTGTACCTGCGCGGCTACAACGACCTCGTCGGCTGCGTCGAGGAAGAGCCCGGCACGCACAACGAGACCGTTCCCACGGTCAACACAGCGCACACTGGACACAGTGCGTGCAATGCGCGCGGGCGGACGAACAGCGCCAGGCCGGTGAGTTTGCCCCCTTCCTTCCCGCGCAACGCGACCTCTTCATCCGAGAGGACCAGCCAGCCACCCGCATCCCGCTCAAGACGCGGACCACCGCCGACGCCCCCATGCAGTACCTTGCGGGGACGGGCCGCGGACCGTGATCGACGTCAACTCATGGCCTGCAGTGTGATCCGCCGCGATGTCACAGGCTGTGGATGCCTAACCTCGCGTTGAACACAGTCGACTCAGAATTCCGCCCATTCAGCATCCGGCTTGACCTGCGTCGTCGTCATCAAGCGCGCTACCCGCGCTTGCGATGCATGCACAGGGTGCGTTGGCGTCGGGCCGCCGATCTTGAACTGGCCGATAAGCTTAGCGAGGCTCTCGGCCTCGCGGGCCAGGCCATGGCTGGCTGCTGTCGATTCCTCCACCATAGCGGCGTTCTGTTGGACGATCTGATCCATCTGGTTCATGGCCACGTTGATCTGCGACAGTCCGCTCGACTGCTCCTGGGCCGCGGCGGCGATGTCGACGACCAAGCCGTTGATCCGAGCCACATCGGTGACGATCCTGTCCAACGCCTGACCTGTCTCCCCAACCAGTCGGACCCCCTCGTCCACCTTGTCTGTGGACTCAGTGATGAGCGCCTTGATCTCCTTGGCCGCCTCGGCCGAGCGCTGAGCCAGCGCGCGGACTTCGGACGCGACGACCGCGAAGCCCTTGCCCGCATCGCCGGCCCGGGCCGCCTCCACGCCCGCGTTGAGGG
>NZ_SCTC01000060.1 GCF_004299445.1 Phenylobacterium sp.
GGCGGGTCCATTCCGCTTCGGCGCTACGACACCAACAAGGCCGGCGTCGAGCGCGCCCAGGCCGAGCGCACCGCCGCCGAGGTGGAGATCGAGGCGGCGCGGCTCGCCCGGGAGCGCGAGATCGCCCGCCTCACCCGCCGCATGACCGCATCCGCCCGTGAGTCCGAGCGCATCCGCACCGAGGTGATCCCGGCTGCCATCCGCGCGGCAGAGCAGGTGCGCGCGGGCTTCACTCGCGGCGGTTTCCAGTACCTCGATGTCGCCGAGGCGGAGCGCGCCCTCTTCGACGCGCGGGCCCGACGCCTCGTGGTCCTCAGACAGTTCCACCTCGATCAGGCCGCGCTCGACCGCCTCGCCGGTCGCCATGCCGCCCTCGTCACCCACACCGCCAGCGCGGAGCCCCGCCGATGATGTCCCGGTCCCTCAAGCGCGCCACGGCGCCGCTGCTCATCGTGCTGGCTGGCCTGGCGCTGGCGAGCTGCGGTGAGCGAGCCAAGCCGGCGGAAGCCCCGGGCCATGCCGCCGTGCCCGACTACGAACGCGGCCCGCACCGCGGCCGCCTGCTGCGCGACGGCGACTTCGCCTTGGAGATGACCATCTTCGAGGACGGCGTACCGCCGGAGTTCCACGTGTACGTCTACCGTAAGGACAAGCCGCTCGATCCCAGGACCGTGCAGGTGGCGGTCGAGTTGGGGCGACTGGGCGGCCGGACGGACCGCTTCGATTTCAACCCGCAGGAGGACTATCTCCGCGGCCAGGGCGTTGTGAACGAGCCGCACTCCTTCGACGTCAAGATCACCGCCGTCGAGGGGGGCCGGACCCACCGCTGGGCCTATGCGTCCTACGAGGGCCGCACCTCCATCTCGGCGCAGGCCGCCCAGGCCGGCGGCGTGAAGAGCGAGCGCGCCGGACCGGTCGCCATCGCCGAGCTCATCGACCTCTCCGGCCGCGTGGAGATCTCCCCCGAGGGCAAGGCCGAGGTCCGCGCCTGGTATCCAGGCCGGGTCATGTCGCTCGCCGCGGAGCTGGGCCAGCCGGTGCGCAAGGGCCAGGTGTTGGCGCGCGTCGAGTCCGCCAACAGCCTGCAGACCTATCCGATCCCGGCCCCGATCTCCGGCGTGATCGTCGAGAAGAACGCCAATGTCGGGGGCGTGGCCGGCGAACAGCCGCTCTATGTCGTCGCCGATCCCAACCGTCTCTACGCCGGGTTCTTCGTCTACCCGCGCGACGCCGAGCGGGTCCGGGTCGGTCAGCTGGTGGAGGTCCGCAGCCTGTCGGGCGACGCGCGGGTCAGCAGCCGGGTCGACGCCGTGCTGCCGACCGCCGACTTCGCCAGCCAGACCCTGGTGGCCCGCGTCCCGATCCGCGGGGGCGAGGCCTGGCGTCCAGGCCTCGGCGTCGAGGGCGCCTTCGCGGTCAATACGGTGCAGGTCCCCCTGGCGGTCCGCACCAAGGCCTTGCAGCGGTTCCGCGACTTCACCGTCGTCTTCGCCAAGGTGGGGAACACCTACGAGGTGCGGATGCTCGAACTCGGCCGCAAGACCGCGGAATGGACTGAGGTTCTGGGCGGCCTGGAACCCGGCACGGAATACGTCACCGACGGCGCCTTCCTGATCCGCGCGGACATCGACAAGTCCGGCGCGAGCCACGACCACTAGGGGCGGACCACACCATGCTCGAACGCATCGTCGCGCTCTCGATCCGCTACCGCTGGATCGTGCTGGCGCTCGTGCTCCTCAGCGCCGGCATCGGCGTCTGGAGCTTCCAGCGGCTGCCCATAGACGCCACGCCGGACATCACCAACGTCCAGGTCCAGATCAACACCGAGGCCCCTGGCTTTTCGCCCCTGGAGTCGGAGCAGCGCATCACCTTCCCGGTGGAGACGGCCATCGCCGGCCTCCCAGGGCTGCAATACACGCGCTCGGTCTCGCGGTACGGGCTCAGCCAGGTGACCGTCGTGTTCAAGGACGGGACCGACATCTACTTCGCCCGGCAGCTGGTCAACGAGCGGCTCCAGACGGCCA
>NZ_SCTC01000061.1 GCF_004299445.1 Phenylobacterium sp.
GACGACTACGCCCAACGCTGGCGAGACCTGCCGGCGCCCACCTTCTTCCCCGACCCCGAACCCGCCACACCCGAAGACGTCGCCGCCGCCAACGCCGCCGCCCGCGCCTTCACCGCCGGCTTGCACGCGACGGCCCCGGATCACACCCAGGCGCGTCCCTCGAAACCGCCCTGGCGCCCCTCCGGCTGACGCCCCACCCGCGCGAAGCGCACTCCATTTCGAACCACGAACCCCACGAACCACACGAACGCTCCCAGGCCACAGCTCGGAGCGCGCGACCGCATGTTCGTGTGGTTCGTGGGGTTCGTGGTTGAATCAAGACGGCGCCTGCGGCGCGCAAGGCGTCTCCAGCTTGCGCAATTCCTGGCGACTCGCGCCCAGGCGACCGATAGTGCCCTCTGGCGAAGGCGACAGGCTGATGGCGGACGGAAGCGCGAACGTGGGCTATCTCGGCGTGACGCGCTCGCTGTCCGGTCGTCTCTGGCGCCAGCGCGCCGCTGCGCCCGAGATCACCCGCAGTCACCAGCTGAATCACGGCCTTTCCGAGCCGCTTGCCCGGGCGCTCGCCTCGCGGGGCGTCACGCCTGAGACCTGCGCCGACTTCCTCAATCCCACCCTGAAGGCGCTGTTTCCCGACCCCTCTTCGTTCGCCGACATGGACCGGGCCGCCGAGATCCTGGTCGACGCTCTCCAGGCCCGGAAGCGCGTCGTGGTCTTCGCCGACTATGACGTGGACGGCGCCTCTTCGGCCGCCCTGATCGTGCGCTGGTTCCGGGTCATGGGCCTCGAACTGTCCATCTACGTGCCCGACCGCATGACCGAGGGCTACGGACCGTCGCCGGCCGCATTCCGCCACCTGAAGGCCGAAGGCGCCGACCTGGTCATCACGGTGGACTGCGGGGCCGCGGCGCACGACGCCCTGGCCTGCGCCGCCGAGATCGGCCTCAACGTGGTGGTGATCGACCACCACCTGATGCGCCCCGGCGAGATCCCTGCGGTGGCCGCGCTGGTGAACCCCAATCGTCCGGACGACACCTCGGGGCAGGGGCATCTGGCGGCCGCCGGTGTGGCCTTCGTGCTGCTGGCCGCCCTGAACCGCGAGGCGCGCCGCCGCAGTCTGTTCTCGGGGCCCGAGCCCGATCTGCGCGCGTGGCTGGACCTGGCCGCCATGGGCGCCATCTGCGACGTGACCCAGCTGGTGGGCTTCAACCGCGCGCTCGCCGCCCAGGGCCTGAAGGTGATGTCGGGGTGGGCGAACCCTGGCCTCAGCGCGCTGATGGACGTGGCCAAGGCCAAGGGGCCCGCCTCGGTGTTCCACGTCGGCTACCTGCTGGGTCCGCGAATCAACGCCGGGGGCCGGATCGGCCGCTCCGACCTGGGCGCGCGCCTGCTGTCGACCGACGATCCCGAGGAGGCGGCCGTTCTCGCCGGCGAACTGGATGCTCTCAACGCCTCGCGCAAGCAGGTGGAGGCCGAGGTCCAGGAGGCTGCGATCCGCAACATCGAGCGCGAGAGCAACCAGGCCGACGCCCCCTGTCTCGTGGTCGCCGAGGACGACTGGCACCCGGGCGTCATCGGGATCGTCGCGGGGCGCCTGCGCGAGCGCTACCGCAAGCCGGTGATCGTGATCGGCATCGATCGGGCGGCCGACGTGGGCAAGGGGTCGGGCCGGTCGCAGCCCGGCGTGAACCTGGGGCGCGCCGTCCAGGCCGCCTACGAGGAGGGCCTGCTGCTGGCCGGCGGGGGCCACGCGATGGCCGCCGGCCTCTCAGTGCGGCCCGGCGCCATCCCCGAGCTGCGCGCCTTCCTCTGCGAGAGGATGGCCGACGAGGCCCAGGCGGCGGCCGCCGAGGACGGTCTCGATATCGACGCCCTGGTCACCACGCGCGGCGCGGACCGCGGCCTCTGGACAGAGTTCCAGCGCCTGGCCCCCTTCGGCCCGGGCAATCCCGAGCCGGTCTTCGCCGCCGCCGACGTGCGGGTCGAGCGTCCCATGGCCCTGCGGGGCGGCCACGTGCGGGTGACGCTCACGGACGGCTCGGGCGGGCGACTCAAGGCGGTGGCCTGGCGCTGCGAGGACACCGAGATCGGCCGTCGCCTTCTTCAGGAGGGCGGCGCCGTCCACGTGGTCGGCAAGCTGAAACCCGACGACTGGCAGGGGCGGGAAGGGGTCGAGCTCGAGATCGAGGATGTCGCGGACCCGAGAGCGCGGTAGGCCGACGCGCAGGCCGGTTTCGCCGGCCGGCGGCTAGAAGAGCGTCCCTCGGCAGAATGCGCCAATCGGCCGCTTGCGCCCCAAATCGAAGGTCGCTATAGAGCCGCCTCTCGCGCAAGCGGTCCCTTCGTCTATCGGTTAGGACGCCAGGTTTTCAACCTGGAGAGAGGGGTTCGACTCCCCTAGGGACTGCCACGCGACTTCCCCTTTCAGGTGTTCGCGCTTGACGCGCGCAGCATTCGCGCCCGCGAATCACCATTGACGCCATTAGGGTTACAAGAACACTGTTATAGTCGGCCCTGACCCTTGTGTCGGGATTTGCGGGCCGAGGGGCATATGGCGGGTTTCGAATTCGAGCATGCGGAAGGTCCGCCACCTGTGCGGATCTCGGGGCGGGTGAAGTGGTTCGATGCGGGGAAGGGGTACGGCTTCATCGTACCGGACGACCCCAGTCTGACCGACCTCAAGGACGTGCTCTTGCATGTCACCAGCCTGCGCACGTCAGGCCGCGAAAGCTGCCTGGAAGGCTCGCTGATCACCTGTGACGTCGTGCGCCGGCCCAAGGGCTGGCAGGTGGCCGAGGTCGTTCTGGTCGACGAGAGTTCCGCCACGCCGGCCGAGCGTCGCCCGGCGGCGGCCCGTCCCGAAGGCGCCGCCTTCGCCCGTCCCGCGCGCCGCCCGGTGACGGCGACCGGCCCGCTGGAAGGCGCCAAGGTGAAGTGGTTCAACCGCGCCAAAGGCTATGGCTTCGTCGTCCGCGACGCCGAGCCCGGCGACATCTTCGTCCACATCGAGACCCTGCGGCGTGCGGGCATGGAGGATCTCCAGCCCGGCGAGAGCGTCATGGTGCGCTTCGCCGAGGGCCCCAAGGGCCTGGTCGTCGCCGAGATCGAAGCGGCCAATCTCGCCTGACAGCGGCCTTGCCTGAGGCCCAGGCCTGCCCCAGATAGGCCACTCCCACCCCGGAGACCGGCCCCTTGCGTCTGCGCCTATCATCCCTCCTGACCGTGATCCTGCTGGGCTGTGCGTCGGCGGCGGCCGCCGCGCTCCCTGTCCACGGCGTCGAGGTGAAGGCCGCCTATCCGCACGACGCTCGGGCCTACACGCAGGGCCTGCTGTACCTGGGCGGCGACCTCTACGAGAGCACCGGACTGGAGGGCCGCTCGACGATCCGCCGCGTGCGCCTGTCCGATGGCGTCGTCCTCCAGCAGAAGGCCATCTCGCCCGAACTGTTCGGGGAGGGCCTGGTCAACTGGGGCGACGAACTGATCAGCGTGACGTGGCGCGACCAGGTTGGCTTCCGGTGGGACCTCAAGACCTTCGCCCTGCGCTCGTCGTTCAGGTATCCCGGCGAGGGCTGGGCGCTGACGCAGGACGGCAAGCACCTGATCCTGAGCGACGGCACGCCGAACCTGCGGTTCCTCGATCCGAAGACTTTCAAGGAGGTCCGCCGCGTCCGGATCACCGCCGAAGGCCGGCCCGTGGCCAACCTCAACGAGATCGAGTGGGTGAAGGGCGAGGTCTGGGGCAACATCTGGCAGACCAATCTGATCGTGCGGATCGATCCCAGGACGGGGGTTGTGAAGAGCGTGGTCGACCTCTCGGCGCTGCCCGAGACGGGGCGCAAGCCGAACATCGACGCGGTGCCCAACGGAATCGCCTACGACAGCAAGGGCGACCGCCTGTTCGTGACGGGCAAGCTGTGGCCCCGCCTCTATGAGGTGCGCCTCACGCCGCCCCGGATGCCTGCGAAATGACCACCGACGACGACACCATTCCCGAGCCGCCGCCCGGCTTCGTGCGCTCGGCCGGCCGCGGACAGTTCTCGACGGTGAACGGACCCTATTTCCACAAGCCGGCGGCCGACGGGCTGGTGTCGCAGGCCTTCTACGCGCTGCCCCGTCACACCAACGGCATCGGGCTGGTGCACGGCGGCATGCTGTCGGCGTTCACGGACGGACTGCTGGCGGGCGCCGTCGGCTTTGGCACGGGCAAGGTGGGCGTGACCATCCACCTGTCGATCGACTTCCTGCACATGGCCCGCCAGGGCGACTGGGTGATCGGCGAGGCCCGCATGACGCGTGCGACCAAGGACGTGGCCTTCTCAGAGGGCGTGCTTCGCGCCCGCGGCGTCGACATTGTCCGCGCATCCGGCATCTTCAAGCTCATGGATCGCCGCGGCTAAGCGTCTTTGGGCTTGTGCAGGTTTGCGGAAACGGAAAAACGCCTATATCGCAAGCCCGCCGGCCCTCGGGGCGTAGCGCAGCCTGGTAGCGCATCTGCTTTGGGAGCAGAGGGTCGGGAGTTCGAATCTCTCCGCCCCGACCAGCCGGTGGGAATTTGAGGGTCTGAAGAACAGCATGCTCGCGCGCATCTACCGTCCGTCGAAGACCGCCATGCAGTCGGGCCGCGCCAAGGCCGCGAACTGGCTGCTGGAGTTCGAGCCGCAGGCCGCGCGCAAGCCCGATCCCCTGATGGGCTGGACCGTCACCAGCGACACCGAGTCGAGCCAGGTGAAGCTGTCGTTCGACACCAAGGAAGAGGCCGTCCGCTATGCCGAGAGCCATGGCATCGCGTTCCAGCTGATCGACCCGGCCCCGGCCAAACGCATCATCAAGGCCTATGCCGACAATTTCGCTTTCGGCAGACGCACGCCCTGGACCCACTAGGTCGACCGCGAGCGCCCGTAGCTCAACCGGATAGAGCATCCGCCTTCTAAGCGGACGGTTGCAGGTTCGAGTCCTGCCGGGCGCGCCAGACCCGTGATGGCACAGGGCCTGGAGTAGGATGAGTTCTAGTTCTGTTCTTGATCGTCCGCCTTCCTATGGTTATGTTTTCTCCCGCTGCAGGGGGAGGTTGTGCGTGGGGTTGGATCTGCTTGTGGAGGCTTGCGCCAAGCCCGGCCACGAGGACGAATGGCGTCGCGCTATTCAGCGGTCTTTCGACGGCGATCCGGCCAGCCAGTCCGACCTCGATCGGTTCGCCCAGATCAGCACACCGCCCTTCGAGCGCCTGGGCGCGCCGCGCGTGGGCCACGACGAAGCCGCCAATCGTTGGATCCTCGAGGTCCGAAAAGCGAGCACGCCTGACGAAGTCGCCGAAATCCTGAAGACCTTCGATGGATACCACGTCGTCGCCCTGGTCGAGTCGGACGGCGTGCCGAAGTACAGCCACGCGGGCCTGTACGACGGGGTAGACGAAACCAGCTTCCGGGGCTCGGCGCTCAAACTGTGCGGAGACGTCCTCAGCGATGAGCTCATCGAGCACGCCTGGGAGCACAAGCTCCCGGAGCAGGCGGTCAGCTATGGTGAGGCCTTGCTGGCGGCAGCGCGCGCGGCCGCTGCGGCCGGCGCCGCGACGGCGTCGCCGAAGAGGCGGGGTCTCTTCGCGAAGCTGCTCACAAAGGCGCCCG
>NZ_SCTC01000062.1 GCF_004299445.1 Phenylobacterium sp.
TGAAGGGCTCGACGGTCGGCGGCTCATCGAAAGTGTAGCGCAGCCAGCCGTGCCAATCGGCGGTCACCTTCGAGGCGTCGGCATAGCCCTTGTAGATCACCCAGCGGCGCTTGCGGCCCTTGTCGTAGGCGTCGCGGGCGTCGCGCGCCTCGTAGTACTTGTTGCCCAGCTCATCCTGACCGACGAAGCGGCCGCGGCGGGCGACAGTGAAGTGGATGCCGGTCGTGGCGCCGTTCCACCAAGTGAAGATCGTCTTCAGTACGGACAAGTTGCGAGGCCTCTGGGGTCCTGAATGCGGCGCGACTATAGGCGGGCGCCCCAACAGCGTCCAGCACTCCCCCCGCGGCCTTTCGCCTGCAACATGTTGGGGATGAAGGGATCCCCAGACCCAACATCTATTGCCCGAGCGCCATACCCCACCCTAGGCTGACGCGGTCAGGGAGTCGGGCCGCATGGACAGCGATACATCGCGCGCGGGAATCGAGGGGCGGATTCTGGAGCTGGGCGACCGGCTGGTGGAGGTGGTCGCCCCGGCGCACTTCTCCAACGCTCGCGTCGAAGCCTGGATCGACTGGGCCGGCGGCAAGAGCGACCTGGCGACGGCCATCCTCCACTATGCCTATGAACTGGCCGGCAAGGCGCAAGCCCAGGGCCTCACCAAGGACCTGAAGACCCGCACCCGCTTCCGCGAGGCGATTACCGAGGCCATGCAGCTAGGCGTGGTGGCGATCACCCCCGCCCGCGCGCCCCTCAAGGTGCTGGAGCCAGGCGCGGCCGCGCTGGAGCGGATGACCGCAGCCCATCGAGGCCGCGAAGCCGCGCAAGCGGCGGCGGGCCTTGTCTCGGCGCGCCTGCAGGCGGTGATGGATGCGATCCTCAGGTGCGACGGCGACCCCGAGGCCTGCGCCGATCCGGCGCGCAACACGTCGCTGGCGCGCGCCGCCGAGGCCGCGCGCAATGCCGGCGCCCCGGACAGCGCGATCCTCGACGCCATCGCGCTGGCCCGTTCGGGCGAAAGCGCCTGGATCTGCGCGCCTCCGCCCCCGGCGCCCGCCACGCCATTCGTCGCCCTGGCGTCCGAGGGTCCATCCCTGGTCCGGGCCGCCTGGGCGACAGGACGGCTGATCGCCGCAACTGACGCAGTACAGGCCGCCGCCATCGCAGAGTCCGCAGCGCTGCCGACCGCCGGCGTCGAGCTCATGGGCTTCTGGCGGGACGGCGCGTTCGACGAGGCCGCCTTCGCAGCGACGACACGGACCGCGTCGATCGCCGTCGGCGCCGAGGCGGAGGGCGGCCCCGCCGTACTGGCCGTCGGAGGCCTCGGCGAATGGCTGGTGGCGCACGGCTTCGACTACGACAGCGACGACGGCCGCGCCGCCGCCCGCAACCTGTTCCAACTGGCGCACGACGCCATCCAGTCCCTCGACATCGATCTGCGGCTCGGGTTGGTGAACGATCCGGAGCTTGCTCTGCGCCTCGGGGTCCGCCTGGACGGCGCGCCCTGGTCGGGTCCGGTCACGGTCGCAGAGACGGCCGACGGCGAGACGGTCCGAGTCCTTTCAGAGGCCGCGATCCTGGGCCTCAAGGCGCTGGACGTCGACTTGGCGGCCGCCCAAGCCGCGCTGCTCGGTTCGCGCAGCCTTGCCGAAGCGCCGGCGATCAACATCGAAACCCTGGCCGCCCGCGGCTTCACCAGCCTCGAGATCGAAGCGGCTCAGGCCGAATTGCCCTTCGCCCGCAGTCTGCGCGACGCCTTCAGGGTTCATGTGGTCGGCGAAGGTTTCGTGCGCGACGTCCTGGGCGTCGATGGCGACCAGCTGGCGATCCCGGGCTTCGACGTCCTCGCTTTCGCGGGGTTCACGGACGCCGAGGTCGCCGCGGCGCAAGCGCATGTCCTGGGTTCCGACAGCCTGGCGCAGTGCGACGCGCTAACCGAGGACCAGCGGCGTGTTTTCCGCAGCGCGGGCGAAGTGCCGCTCGAAGCCCAGGCGGCCATGCTGGGCACGTTGGCGCCGGCGCTGGATGTGGCCCCGGTGCTGGACGCCGCCCTGCCCTGGGCCGCCACCCTGGCCGACGTCGAGGCCGCGCTCTCCGTAAGCGACCTGCCGGTGCGGGTGCGACGTGGCGCCGCGCCCGCTGCCCTGGCGCTGGAGATTCCCAGCGTCCCCGAACTGCCTGCCCGAGCCCAGGCGGTGGAAGAGCCCGTCATCCAGGAGCGGATCGTAGAGCGCGTGATCGAGCGCGAGCGCAGCCGCCGGAAGTTGCCGGACCGTCGCAAGGGCTACATCCAGAAGGCGGCCGTCGGCGGCCACAAGGTCTACCTGCACACCGGCGAGTACGACGACGGCGAGCTCGGTGAGATCTTCATCGACATGCACAAGGAAGGCGCGGCCTTCCGGTCGCTGATGAACAACTTCGCGATCTCGGTGTCGCTGGGGCTGCAGCACGGCGTGCCGCTGGAGGAGTTCGTTGACGCGTTCGTGTTCACACGCTTTGAGCCGGCCGGGCCGGTGACGGGGAATGACACCGTAAAATCAGCGACTTCCATCCTGGACTACATCTTTCGGGAGCTGGGGGTCAGCTATCTGGGCCGCAACGATCTCGCCAGTCCGGACTCGGCCGAACTGAACGCTGACGGGCTTGGCCGAGGCAAGGCCGACGGGGTCGCCGCCGAGGAACCCGAACCCCAGCCGGCCTCGCGGTTCATCAGCCGCGGCTTCGCCCGCGGCGCAGCGCCGGACAACCTCGTCTTCCTGCCGTCCGCGGGCCGTCCGGCCGGGCCTGCGGTCCTGGCCGAAGCCGAGGTCTGCGCGGCCTGTGGGGACATCGCCGTGGTGCGCAAGGGCCAGGCGCTGATCTGCGAAACCTGCGGTGCGCGCGCCGGTCGGCGGGCCGACGACCAGGCGGGCTAAACCCTTCGAAGTTACCGCGATTTAAGTGGCGCCCTCGGAGGGATGCAGGCAGAGGTGACAGCCTGACTGCAGGGATTGCCGGACGTAATGACGCGTTTCACCAGGTTCCTGGCCCCGACGGCCGTTCTCATGGCGATCAGCGCGATCGCCGGGAACGCCGTGGCCGGCGACAAGGAGATACCACGTCAGAATTCCTTTGGCGGCAGTTGCGTGAAGTGCGAACTGGCCGGCCGCAACATGCAGGGCGCCCGGATCGTCGGCGCGAACTTCTCGGGCGCCAACTTGACCGGCGCGAACCTGCGTGACGCCAAGTTCCACGCCTCGGTCTTCTCCGGCGCCGACCTCACCAAGGCCGACCTGTCCGACGCGGCGATGGCCGGCGCGGTGTTCTCGGGCGCGAACCTTACCAGCGCCCGCCTTCGCTCCACCGAGGTGAACGGCGTGGTGTTCTCCACCGCCAACCTCACCAAGGCCGACCTCAGTGACGCTGAGGGTTCCGGCGCTGTGTTCCGCAAGGCGATCCTGGTCGGGGCCACGTTCCGGTCGGCCAGCCTGCGCGGCAGCGTGTTCGAACTCGCGGATCTGTCGCGCGCCAACATGAGCGACATCGCCGCCCAGGGCGCCAACTTCTTCAAGGCGCGGATGTCCGGCACGGTGCTCAGATCGGCCGAGCTTCAGTACGCCAATTTCAGCCGCGTCGAGGGACAAGGCGCCAGTTTCCAGGACGCCGAGCTGACGGGCGCGAATCTGAGCTTCGCCACCTTCAGCCATGCCTCGTTCCGCGCAGCCGACCTGACGAACGCTCAGCTCACCGGAGCCACCTTCGACGACGCCGATTTCCGCGACGCCGACCTGACGCGGACCTCGCTGCATGGGGCCGACCTGGCGAATGCGCGGGGCCTGACCCAGGACCAGCTGGACGAAGCCTGCGGCGACGCGCGCACCAGACTGCCCCGTGGCCTCGCGGTGCGGACTTGCGCCAGCGTGCGGATGATCGTGAAGCCGGACTACATCCGCACGATGCGAATGGCGCCCTCGGTGCCTGCCGTCCCGGCCGCGCCGCCGGCGCCACCGGCCCCGCGCTACCTTCTGACCATCCACCCGTAACCCCGAGGGCCCAGGCGGGTGACCCGGCGCTCGCAAGCGCCGGGCCTCCCCTTAGACCTTGATCGGCGGGGCCAGGCGAATGTGCAGCTCTTTCAGCTGCTTCTCGCTGACTTCCGACGGCGCGTTCATCATCAGGTCCTGGCCCTGCTGGTTCAGCGGGAAGGCGATGACTTCGCGGATGGCCGTCTCGCCAGCCAGCAGCATGACGATGCGGTCGATGCCCGGCGCCAGGCCACCGTGCGGCGGCGCGCCGTGGCGGAACGCATTCAGCATGCCGCCGAACTGCTCCTCGACCACGTTGGCGCCGTAGCCGGCGATCTCGAACGCCCGGACCATGATCTCGGGCAGGTGGTTCCGGATCGCGCCCGAGCACAGCTCATAGCCGTTGCAGACGATGTCGTACTGGTAGGCCAGGATATCCAACGGATCCTTGCTGTTCAGCGCGTCCAGCTCGCCCTGCGGCATCGAGAACGGGTTGTGGCTGAAGTCGACGCGCTTCTCGTCCTCGTTCCACTCGAACATCGGGAAGTCGACGATCCAGACGAACTCGAAGCGGTCCTCGTCGACCAGCTTGAGGTCCGTGCCCACCTTGGTCCGCGCGTTGCCGGCGAACTTGGCGAACACCTTGGGGTCGCCGGCCACGAAGAAGGCCGCGTCGCCCTGGCCCATGCCCAGCTGGCCCATGACCGCGTCGGTCTTCTCAGCGCCCAGGTTCTTGGCGATCGG
>NZ_SCTC01000063.1 GCF_004299445.1 Phenylobacterium sp.
AGTCCGCCCGCTAGTCTTAATATCACGATGACGCCCCAGCCTTTTACGGGGCCGACGTACTGGACAAGCCCGGCGGCCGGACTGACGACGCGCCCGCCGTGGGCCGCCGACAGCGTCAGGCCGTTCGATCGGCCGCCTCCCGTGAGCGGCGCGCCGAACCGCCGGATGATGGGTCCCTGCGTCGGCAGGACCAGGCGCGCGGGCGGCGTCAGGATGGGCGCGTCGCCTGAGACCGTGCCTCGGAGT
Organism: Phenylobacterium sp.; assembly: GCF_004299445.1. Classification (GTDB taxonomy): domain Bacteria; phylum Pseudomonadota; class Alphaproteobacteria; order Caulobacterales; family Caulobacteraceae; genus Phenylobacterium. The sequence continues at coordinate 247 of NZ_SCTC01000063.1, forward strand.
CGCAAATCCACCGAGGTGTCAGGCTCCGGCAGGGCCTCGGCGGCCAGGCTGTCGCGTTCGAACAGCGCCTCGCTCTGCACGGCCGCGAGCCGGCGCTGGCGCATCACTTCGGTCGCGCCCTCGGCATAGCTCTGGGCGCGGCCCTGCAGTTGCGGCGTCAGCGCCTTGACGAGGATGGCGGCCCGCACCGCGTCCTTGGCGTCCTGCGGCGAGACCAGCAGGGCCGGGGGCGGGTCGCGCTTCAGCTGTTCCAGGACCGACAACAGGCGCGACAGGCGGTGCATGTTGACGCCCTGGTCGACCGAAAGTTCGGTCTCGGCCAGGTTCAGCCGCTCCAGACTGGACGTCGCCGCCAGCGCCGCAACCCCTAGCGCCAGGGCGGCGAGGGCCCCAACGGCCAGAACGGGGGTGAGAAGGCGAGGCATCAGTCCCGATGATACGGTGATCCGGCCAGAATGGAGACTGCCCGATAGACCTGTTCGCACAGCATCGCCCGCGCCAGGGCGTGCGGCCAGGTCTGGGGTCCGAACGCCAGCGTGCCCTGGACGGTCCTCACCAGCTCGGGGTCCAGCCCGTCGGCGCCGCCGATCAGGAACACCAGCCGCCGCACGCCGCGGTCGCGCAGCATCCCTATTTCCTCGGCGAAGGCGCGGCTGGCCCGGGCCTTGCCCCGCTCGTCGCAGGCGATCACGTGGCTGTCGGCCAGATGGGCCCGAAGCGCCTCGGCCTCGGCCGCCTTACCTGGCTTGCGGCTCTCGACCTCGACCACTTCCACGGGTCCCAGGCCCAGCGACCGCCCGGCCGCGGTCGCCCGCTCGAGATAGAGCTTCACAAGCTCGGTCTCGGGCGAGCGGGCCAGGCGGCCGATGGCGACGATGCAGATCCTCACGCGGGCAGTGTTACGCCACCAGCAGCTGTTCGGCGATCTGCACCGCGTTGAGGGCGGCGCCCTTCAACAGCTGGTCGCCCGCCAGCAGCATCGCCACCGAGCGGCCCGACGGGTCGCCCAGGTCGCGCCGGATGCGGCCCACCAGCACGTCGCCCTGGCCCTGCGCCTCGATCGGCATCGGGAAGTAATTGCGCTCACGGTCGTCGACGATGCGCACGCCCATCGCCTCTTCCAGGCATTCGCGCACGGCGGCCGGCGGCACGGGGGCGTCCAGCTCGGCGGTGACGGCGATGGTGTGGGCGCGCAGCACGGGCACGCGCACGCAGGTGACGCCGATCGGCAGGGCGCCGCTGGACAGGATCCGCCGCGTCTCGGCGATCACCTTCAGCTCCTCGCCATTGTAGCCGCTCTGCAGGTCGACGGTGTCGTTGTGGCTGAAGACGTTGAAGGCGTACGGGTGCGGCAGCACCTGGGGCTTGTACTCGCGGCCTTCCAGATAGGCCTGGGTCGAGGCGACCAGTTCGTCCATGGCGGGCTGACCGGCGCCCGAGGCGGCCTGGTAGGTGGCCACCTGCAGCCGACGCAGGCCGAAGCGGCGCTGGAGCGGGGCCACGGCCATGCAGAGGATGATGGCGGTGCAGTTGGGATTGGCGATGACGCCGCGATGATTGGCCAGGGTCTCGAGGTTCACCTCAGGCACCACCAGGGGGCAGTCGAGGTCCATGCGGAAGGCCGAGGAGTTGTCCACGACCACGGCGCCGGCGGCCTGGGCGACGGGGGCGTACTTGCGCGAGGTGTCCGAGTCGGCGGCGAACAGGGCCAGCTGCACGCCCTTGAAGCTGTCGGGGCCGACCTCGCCCACCATCAGGTCCTGTCCGCGGTACTGCAGCACCTTGCCGGCGGAACGCGCCGAGGCCAGTAGGCGCAGGCCCTGGACGGGGAAGTCGCGGTCTTCCAGGCAGCGGATCAGTTCAGCGCCCACGGCGCCGGTCGCGCCCACGATGGCGACGACGGGATTTCGCAGGGATCGGTAGGAAGGCTGGGTCAGCATCGTCGGTGTCCTCTTGAGTTTGAGGCCCGAAGTGCGAGGTGGCTTTGCTTTGGAAGAGCGCGCCCCGCACATCGGGCGGAGCGCTTTGGGAGTGTGCTGCTAGTCGCGCGCACCCGCAAACGCCCCGCCGGAGCGGGTCGTCATTTTGCGGGTAATTTTTTGCGCGGACGCGAACATCGCGCCGCCTCTAGCGGCAGGAGGCGGCGCTGTAAAGCCCTCGATGGGTGAGATCACATCGGCGGGGGCGGGACAAAGCCACCGAACTCGCGCTCCAGGAGGCCCGCGAACGCGATGGTGGTGCGGTCCTCGAGGTGCCCGCCCATCACCTGGATGCCGATCGGCAGCCCGCCGCGGGTGAACCCCATCGGCAACGCCGTGGCCGGCAGGTTGGGCAGCAGCGCCACGCCCGGCCACGCGATCTGGCTGAAATAGGGCGTCAGCTTGCCGTTGATCGTATGGGTGCGCCTCTGGGTGTCGGGATCGTCGTTGTGCGGGAACGCCGTCACGCCGATGGTGGGCGTCAGCACCACGTCGAAACGCTCGAAGAAGGCGGACCAGCGTCGCTGGAAGGCCACCTGGGCGTCGAGAAGGCCCATCCACTCGTGAGCGTTCATGGTCGTGCCGCCCGGTGTTCCGCGCGACATGGCCGCGCCCAGGATGCCCATGTAGACCCCGTGCTGCGCCGCCAGGTCGGGGAGCCGATCGCTGCCGCGCGACACCTGGACGCCCAGGTCGTCCAGGCGGGCCGCCACGCTGTCGAGTGCAGCGCGGATCTCGTCGTCGGTCTCGACCAGAGGGTGGCTGTCCAGCACCAGGACGCGATAGTCGGCGAGGTCGGCGTGACGGGGCGGCGGCAGGTCCAGGCGATACCCCTTGGCGACATCCGGCTCCGGGCCCGCGATCACGTCCAGGGCGCGCTGAAGATCAGCGGCGCTGCGGGCCAGAGGGCCGATCACCGCCAGCGTGGTCGGGCCGGGATCGAGGCCGGGCGGGGCGTGCCCCCGGGACGGCGCCAGTTCCCAGGTGGGCTTGTGACCGAAGACGCCGCAGAAGGCGGCCGGCACCCGGATGGAGCCCCCGATGTCCGAGCCCAGCTCCAGCGCCGACATCCCTGTCGCCAGCGCCGCGGCGCTGCCGCCCGACGAGCCGCCGGGCGAACGGGAGAGGTCCCATGGATTGCAGGTGCGGCCGTAGACCGGGTTGTGGCTCTGCCAGTCCGCGAGGAAGGGCGGAACGTTGGTCTTGCCCAGGATGATGGCGCCGGCGTTCTTCAGCCGCGTAACGGCCACCGAGTCTGTCTCCGCCACGAAGCCGCTGAAGGCCGGGCTGCCCCAGTTGGTGGGCAGGCCTTCGACGTTGTGGCTTTCCTTGACCGTCATCGGCAGGCCCAACAGCGGGCCACGCTCGCCGCGGGCCAGCGCCGCGTCTGCAGCCCGGGCCGCCTGGCGCGCGCGCTCGAAATCGCGGACGACGACCGCGTTGATCGTGCTGTCGCGGGCCTCGATGCGGGCGATGGCGGCGTCGGTGAGCTCCAGCGCGCCCACCTTGCGGCCGGCCAGCGCCTCGACGATCTCGCCGGCGGATTGGTCCAGCAGGTCGCGGTTCAGCGTCTCGGACATGTCGCGTTTCTCCCTGACGTGATCGTGCCGCCACGGACCGGAGAGAGTCCAGCCGCGCGCGACTGCACAAGCGCGGCGCAGGCCACGTTCTCCCGCGAGGGGAGAGGGAAACGCGGGCTTAGACGGCCTGGCGGTGGCCGCCGGTCTCGACCGACCAGATCTTCTCGATGTTGTAGAAGCTGCGGACTTCGGGGCGGAACAGGTGGACGATGACGTCGCCCGCATCGATCAGCACCCAGTCGGCGCTGGGCATGCCTTCGACCCGGCACTTTCCGTAGCCGGCGTCCTTCAGCGACCGCAGCAGGTGGTCGGCCATGGCGCCCACATGCCGCTGCGAACGTCCGGACGCGACGATGAGGCCGTCGGCGACGGGGCTCTTTCCCTTGAGGTCGATGAAGACGACGTCCTGGGCCTGATCGTCGTCCAGCCGGTTGAGGATCAGATCCTCGATGCCGCCGGGGGCCGGGTCAGTATGGGAGGCTTCGGCGTCGGCCGGGGCCTCGTGCGCAGATTGCGCAATCTCACGGTTCAGCGGGGTTGCTCCTTATGATGTCCACGCTCCTAGGACCCTATCACAGGACGCGGCCCGGGTCAGGCGCCGTCGCATGACATCAAGCCGCGGGCTGTCTCGCGTGTTCCCGATCGCCGCGAGAGGGGCTGCCCCCTCGTCCGCCCGCCGGCCCCGCACGGGCGAAGGCTATCCCTTGCTGGGGGGCCGCGCGCGCTGCTGGCGCTCGCGAAGGGCGGTCGAGGACTGGAAGTTGAAGCGTCCGAACAGGAAGGACCAGGCCGGCGTCTTGCTGCCGGCCAGGCGGACGGCGGCGTGGCTGGGAACCCGGAAGCGGGCGAAGCGCAGGGCTGCGGGTGAGAAGCGGCTCTTCAGCGAGATCCACGGGCGCGAGACCACGGCGACCGGGACCTCCTGCATTATCTGGGTCCAGCCCCTCCAGCGATGGAAGGTGGCCAGGCTGTCCGCGCCCATGATCCACACGAAGTGGACGCCTGGGTAACGGGCCTTGAGGCTGCGGATGGTGTCGATGGTGTAGGTCGACCCCAGCTTCGTCTCGGCGCCGACCACGATCATGTCGATGCCCTGGGTCAGGGCCCGCGCGCCGGCGATGCGCTCGTCCAGGTCGGCGGTCTCGTGTCGCGACTTCAGCGGATTCTGCGGCGAAACCAGCCAGACCACGCGGTCCAGTCCCAGCCGGCGCTTGGCGGTCTCGGCCACGTGGGCATGACCGTCATGGGCCGGATTGAACGAGCCGCCGTACAGCCCGACCTTCATCCCGCGGGTCAGGCTGAATCCCAGGCGCAGCGCCTGCGGGCGACCGGCGACGGGCGCGCGGCGCGCCGGGCCTGCGAACCACATGCGCCCGGTCAGCTCTGACGGGGCGGGGTGGGCGCGCCCCCGCGGTCGAGGTCGAGATCGGTCTGCCGCACGCGAGCCCGAACCGTGAAGACGCCGTCGCCGGCCAGCACGCCGCCGCGCGCGAACAGGCGGCCGTTCTCCCAGTTGGACAGGCCCAGCTCGGGCTTGTTCAGCGCATATTGGCCGTCCACCCAGCGGGTGAAGCCGTCGCCGACGAAGGGCGCGTCGATGGTCTCGTAGAAGCGCGCGTGCGCCGACGGATCCTCCGAGATCAGCGAGGCGGCGAAGCGGGGGCTGTAGGTGTTGAACAGCGCCACGGCCTCGGCGACGTCATCGACGATCTTCAGGCTGACCTCGGGGGTCTCCTCCCACTCCCACTCGCGGCCCAGGTCGGCGTCAGCGACCGGCTCGGCCAGCGCCTCCTCCACCGGGCCGTGGGCGCGGACCACGGTGGTGCGCGCGACGCGCCAGACCTCGGGCAGCCGCTCGAAGTCGGCCTCAGCCATGTGCAGCTTGCAGCCCGTGCGGCGCTCGCCCGCGCGCGCCAGCGCCTGCAGGAACACGGGGACCAACTCGTCGGCCCGATCGCGCACGATGCAGCAGACGTTCAGCGTGTTGCAGACCTTGCGGTCCAGCGAGTGGTAGACGGCGGCGTAGAAGCGCTCGGCGTCGGCGGTGGCGTCGGCGACCATCCAGGCGCCGCCCGTGCCGTGCAGGCTGACCGGCGTGCCGGCCTGCCTGGCGATGGCGCCCAGTTGCGACACCGCCGGGCCGGACCCGCGGGCGACAGCCAGCGCCAGCCGACTGTCGGCGAACATGGCCCAGCCGGCGGCGTGGGCCGCGGAGTCCACCAGGACGGCCGCGCCTTCGGGCAGTCCGGCCTCGGCCAGCGCCGGGTCCAGGGCGTTCGCGACGATGGCTCGCGCCGTGCCCAGGGCGTCCGAGCCGATGCGGAAGACCACCGTGTTGCCCGCGCGGATCACGCCGGTGGCGTCGGCGAAGACGTTGGGGCGGCCCTCGAAGACGAAGCCCACGGGTCCCAGCGGCGCCATGACCTGGGTCACCGACCAGCCGGGATGGTCGACGCGCTCCAGCACCCGGCCCCGCGGGGCCTCGGCGTCGCGCCAGGCCTGCAGGCCCGCGATCATGTCGCGCCGCATGGCGTCCGAGGCGGCCAGCCGCGTGGTGGACCGTCCCCGGGCCCTGGCGCTCTCGACGTCGGCGGCGTTGGCGGCGCTGATGGCGGCCCAGGCGGCGTCGTCGGCCAGCCGGGCGGCAAAGGTGTCGAAGAAGGCGGTGATGGCCGCATCGGTCACCTCGCCCATGCGGGTGAAAGCGGCCGCGGCGCGCCCGACGGCGCCCTGGGCGGCGGCGTGCTCGGCGGCGGGAATGTGCAGCAGGTCGCCGGTGTCTTGCACCACGACGAGCCTGTCGCCGGGGCGGAAGGCCGCCGCCAGTTCCGGGCTTACATAGGCGACGCGGTCGCCGCCGAACGGGATCGCCTGGCCGGGCGCGAGCGCCTCCAGTCGTCCGTTCGTCCGCGCTGCGCCGCTGTCGTCCACCCCGGACCCCATATGCTCAACTTGAGCCTTACTACGCGCCCGGCGCGGCGGCTGCTACCCCGGGTGTCCCCGCGTGAGCGGCCACCGACAGGTCGTCGGCGTGGACCAGCGGTCCGGACGAGTAGCCCAGCGCCGCCTCGATGGCGTCGGACTTGAGCCCGCAGAGGCGAGCAGCATGTTCGGCCGGGTAGCGTACGAGGCCGCGGGCGATCTCCCGCCCAGCCTCATCGCGGATGACCACGGCGTCGCCCTTGTCGAAGCGCCCCTCGACCGACCGGACGCCCGCCGGCAGCAGGCTCTTGCCCCGTCGGACCGCCGCGGCCGCGCCCGCGTCGACGGTCAGCGCGCCGGCCGGAGCCAGCGATCCCGCGATCCAGGCCTTGTAGGCGGCGCGGGGATTGGTCTCGGCCTCGATAACCGTCGCGTTGGCCCCGCCCTCGATCGCGTTCAGCGGCGACAGGCGCGTGCCCAGGGTGATGATCGTGGCGCAGCCGGCCTGGCTGGCGATCCGCGCGGCCTCCAGCTTGGTCGCCATGCCGCCGGTGCCGACACCGGCCTGGGCGTTCGCGCCCCCGGCCATGGCCTCGATCTCGGGCGTCAGGTGGGTCACGCGCGGGATCAGGGTCGCCGACGGATCGCGGCGCGGGTCGGCGGTGTAGAGTCCCTCGACGTCCGACAGCAGCACCAGCGCCTCGGCGCCCACCAGTTGGGCCACCCGCGCCGACAGCCGGTCGTTGTCCCCGACCCGGATCTCCTCGGTCACGACGGTGTCGTTCTCGTTGATGACCGGTATCACGCCCAGCCCGAGCAGCGTCTCGACGGTGGCGCGTGCGTTCAGCCAGCGGCGGCGCACTTCGGTGTCGTCGCGGGTCAGCAGGACCTGGGCGCAGGTGAAGCCCAGGGGCGCCAGCGCTTCTTCCCAGGCCCGCATCAGCGCCGATTGTCCCGCGGCGGCGGAAGCCTGCTTCTCCGGGAGCGAGAGCGCCCGCTTCCCCAGACCCAGCCGTCGGCGGCCCAGCGCCACGGCGCCGGACGACACCACCAGCACCTGCTGGCCGCGGGCCCTGAGACGCGCGACGTCGGCGGCGAAGTCGGCCAGCCACGCGCCATGCGCCGCGCCGTCGGGCCCGACCAGCAGGGCCGACCCGACCTTCACGACCACCCGTTTCGCGGCGGCCAGCTCGCTCAAGGCGCCCAGTCCTCGGGGCCGGCCTCTTCGGCGGCGATCTCGCCCTTGCGCGCCTGCACCAGGGCGTAGGCTTCGCGCAGCAGTTCGGTCACACCGATCTTCGCGAAGCCCGAAACCCGCCGCACCTTCACCCCGGCCGCGGCCTCGAGCTCGGCGGCCTTCTCAGCGATGGTCTCTTCGTCCAGCGCGTCGATCTTGTTCAGCGCCAGGATTTCGGTCTTGTCCTCGAGGCCCTCGCCATAGGCTTCCAGCTCATGGCGCACCGTCCGCCAGGCCTGGGCCACATCCTCCTGCGTCCCATCCACCAAGTGGATCAGAACTGCGGTGCGCTCCACGTGCCCCAGGAACCGCGTCCCGATCCCCGCGCCCTCGCTGGCGCCCTCGATCAGGCCCGGGATGTCGGCCAGGATGAATCGCTCGCCCACCGACAGGTCGACCATGCCCAGGTTGGGCGCCAAGGTCGTAAAGGGATAATCGGCAATCTTCGGGCGCGCCGCACTGGCCGCGGCAAGAAAGGTGCTCTTGCCCGCATTAGGCAAGCCGACAAGACCGACGTCCGCGATCAGCTTCAGCCGCAGCCAGATGGCCAGCTCCTGGCCTTCGAGGCCGGGATTTGCATGGCGTGGGGCCTGATTGACTGGCCCCTTGAAGTGCACATTCCCCCATCCGCCATTTCCTCCCGCCGCCAGGAGGACACGTTGGCCGGGGTGGTCCATGTCGACGATGAGATTCTTGTCCTCGTCGAGGACTTCGGTGCCGACGGGGACTTTCAGGACGACGTCCTGGCCGGCGGCGCCGTGGCGGTTGCGGCCCATGCCGTGGACGCCGGTGCCGGCGCGGAAGTGCTGTTGATATCGATAATCGATAAGGGTGTTCAGGCCCTCGACCGCCTCGATCCAGACGTCGCCGCCGCGGCCGCCGTCGCCGCCGTCGGGGCCGCCGTACTCGATGTACTTCTCGCGCCGGAACGACACGGCGCCGCCGCCCCCGTTTCCGGAGCGGACGTAGACTTTGACCTGGTCGAGAAACTTCATCGGGCGAGCATTCGAACGGTGAGGGCGGCGGCCAGCGACTTGACGGCCGCGCCGGGGAGGAGCGGCAGGATGCCGCTTTCGAACGCGTTGGCCGGGCTGAGGAAACTGGCCAGTCCCGCCCAGCCGACGGCCAGCACGATGGCATGGCCGGCCACGAACAGGGCGGTCAGCGACACCCAGCTCCGGCACTTGGCCGCGCCCTCGCCGCAGACCCAGGCCGCGGCGGCCATCCCGGCGAGGAACCCGGCGGTGTGCCCGACCACGGCCTTCCAGCCGCCGGCGCCCCCGGCCAGCACCGGCAGCCCGAAGGCCGCCGCCGCCAGCCACGCCAGCACGATGCCCAGCCCCAGCCGCCCGCCGAACAGGCCGGCCAGCACGAACAGCGCATAGGTCTGCAGCGTGATCGGGACCGGCCCGATGTCGAACGCCACCCGCGACGCCGCCGCCATGCCGACAACGCCCGCCACCACGATCGCCGCCTGGACGGGCAGCGGGTGGGCGGCGGGGGCGCGGCGTCGGGATGCGGCGGCGGTCATGGCGGGAGCCGATACCATATCAGGCCAGCCAGACCATCATGCGCGTGGCCACGGGCTCGGCGCGGGCGACGCTCATGCGCTGCTCGATGTCGCCGGTGTAGAGGAAGCCCGCCTTCACCAGCACCTGGCCCGAGGCCTTGTTGTCGGCGAAGTGGCCGGCCCACATCACGTGGCGGCGCCAGTCGAACTTCACCCAGCGCAGCGCCGCGGTCAGGGCCTCGGTCGCATAGCCCCGGTTCCAGAACGGCCGGCCCAGCCAGTAGCCCACCTCGCTTCGGCCCCGTTCGCTATGCGAACGAGAACCTGGCAAAGAATCCGCCATGGGCGCGCCCATGGCGGGGGCCTCGTTCCGGTCGAACGCCAGCACGCCCATCAGCCCGAACTGGCGATGCTCGATGGCGAAGGTCGCCTCATGGCGCGGATCGGCCCGCTCGGCGGCGGCCACGAAGGCCTCGGCGTCGGCCGGACGATAGGGGTAGGGCATCCGCGAGGTGTTCCCCGCGACGCCCAGGTCGTTGGCGAGCTCGGCCACGGCGGCCGCATCGTTGCGGGTGACGCCCCGCAGGATCAGGCGGTCGGTCCCTATGCAGGGTCTGACATCGACGGCGCACATTTCACTTACCTCCCGGCCTTCTGGCGCCTTCAGGCGAGGTGGGAACCGGCTCGCCGCCCGGAAGGCGCCAACTTCAAGAGTTGAGCGCGTTCGAACGCGAAACCGGCCCCACTTTCGCTGAACGCGCTCTGCGAGGCCCTGAAACGACTGCGGGGAGCCCGGCGAAACCGGACTCCCCGCGAAGGTCGTCTGTCCGGTCCGCCCATTCTGGTGAGGCGGACCCGGAGAAAGGCAGGGTCCGCCTATTCGGCTGCGATCACCTTCTCGGCCGGCACCACCGTCGCGTAGGTACGGTTCTTGGCCTTGGTCACGAACTTCACCGCACCGGTGACGAGCGCGAAGAGGGTGTGGTCCTTGCCCATGCCGACGTTTTCGCCCGGCCAGAACTTGGTGCCGCGCTGACGCACGATGATCGAGCCGGCGTTGATCGCCTCGCCACCGAACTTCTTCACGCCGAGACGGCGGCCCGCGGAATCGCGACCGTTACGCGACGAACCACCGGATTTCTTGTGAGCCATTGTGTGCTCCTGTCCTTAACTGAGGCGGTCCGATTACTCGGCCGCGTCGTCCTTCTTGGCGGCGGCCTTCTTGGCGGCCGGCTTCTTGGCGGGCTTGGCTTCGGCGGCCGCTTCCGGCGCTGCAGCTTCGGCCTTCGCGGCGGCGGTCTTCTTCGGCGCGGCCTTCAGGGCCTTGGCCAGCGGGGCTTCAGCCTGCGCCTTCACGGCCTTCTTCGGCACGTTCAGGGTGGCGAAGTCCAGGCCGCGGGCCCGGGCGTCCAACTCGGCCTTGGTGGTCAGCGACACTTCGCCGTCCCACTTGGTTTCCTTGCCGCCGGCCGTGATGCCGGTGACGCGCAGGACCGACTCGGCCTGGCGGTGACCGCGGGTGCGGCGATAGCCCTGGCGGCGGATCTTCTTGAAGATCTTCACCTTCTCGCCCTTGCGGGTCTCGATCAGGGTGGCGGCCACGGAAGCGCCGGCCACAGTGGGCTCGCCCACCGTCACAGCCTCGCCGTCGCCCAGCAGCAGAACGTCGCCGAAAGCAACGGCCGCACCGGGTTCGCCATCGAGCTTTTCGACCACAAGGATGTCGCCGGGCTGAACCCGGTACTGCTTGCCGCCGGTCTTAATCACCGCGTACATCGTTCGCGCCTTTGTATTTCTTCTTAATTGAAAGCGTGTTTGCGCCCCCGAGACGGGCCCGGGGACGAGGAGGCGCGGTTATACAGAGGGATGGCGGGGAGTCAATTGGGGCGGTGGGGCGTGCGTCCGGCGCTTCGAGCCTCACTGATCCAGGAAGTTCCACCCGTAGCCGAACCCTTGGTCACACTTGGCCGTGGCCGGATCGCCGACCCAGATCCCCTGGAAGATCGCTTTCCGGTGCGCGCGGGCCAGCGCGGGGCCGGACAGCCAGATCAGAAGGCGCCGTTCGTCGGGGCTGAAGCTGGTGGCGGCGAAGACCGCGTAGCGCTGCCCGTCGCGGCGAATGTGGAATTTCGGCGTCCTGTAGACCGTTAGTCCCATGCCGCGGGGCGTCACGAAGATTTCGCCTTCCGTGACCGTGTAGCCGCCGTGCGGGCCGCTCACGGTGACGCTCGCGGCGTGGATACCTCCGGAGAAGTCCGTGATGCGTTCGCCGGCGGCCAACTCGAACCCGCTTTCGTGGAAACATATCCGGGCCGGGCCTTCCACCGGCGCGGCGAGCGGTTCAGCGCGGGTCGGGGCGGCGGCGGCCACGAGGGCCGCGGTGAGGCTCAAGGGGGCGGCGACGCGGCTCATGTCCAAGCTTAGCCGCCGCTCTGAGCCATTCAATCCATGGACGGAGTTTGCCTTGGGGCTGAGCCGTCTCAAGGACGGCCCGCAGGGCCGCCGCGGGGCGGCGCGCCGGAGGCGCGTCCTTGACACGGCTCAGCCCCAAGGCTCGCATCAACCATGGATTTCAGGGCGGGCTATATCCCCGTTGGGGATGCGGCCGGACATGGGGACGCATGACGGCGCACGGGTCGGGTCGGTTATTGGCGCGCGGCGCGGCCATCGTCCTGGGCGCCGCGATCGTCGGGCTAGGGCTGCAGACCGTGGGGCGCCGCGCGCCGGTGGCCGTGAGCTTTCCCATCGACCTGCGGCCGGGCGTGACCAGTTCGCCGGTGTTCCGCGCGGCCTACAACGAGCCCTACGGGGTGGGGCTTGAGGTGGAGCGGGTGATGCCGTTCGAGACCACGAACTGCCTGCTTGGCGCGCGTGACCTGACCGGGCCGGACTATGAGCGCCCCGCCTATTGCGGCGATACGCCATCGCCGGTCGACCTGGAATGGGTGCTTTACGAGGGCGCGCAGCCGGTGGAGCGCGGACGCGCCGAGTCAGGCCAGGCCGCGGCCTATGGGCCAACGATCACGCGGAATCTGGGGACCGCACGACTGCGCCCGGGGCATGACTACCGCATCGAGGTGCGGTCGAACCGCGACGCTTCGGCGCTGGCGCCCGCGCGGCCCCGCATCACCCTCGAGGTGCATCCGATGGTCTGGAAGGACGAGTGGGTGTTGCGGTCCCTGGGCGTCCTGGCGGCGCTGGGTGTCGGCGTCTTCGGCGCCTGCATGATGATCGTGGGCGGCGTTAGGTGGATGCTGGAGAAGACCCGGTTGGCGCGAGGTCGGGATTAGGCGGGTCAACGGATAGCCCGGGCAAACACCCCTGTTCCGCAGGTCAGTCCCGAAGAGCCGCCTTGCCCACGGCCCGCCCCCTCCACCCGCCGGCCGCCGCGCGGGGAGGTGAGGCTCTTCCGTCTCGGCGGACGCCCCCTCCACCGCCTTCGGCGGTCCCCCTCCCCCTGAGGGTGAGGAACTCGCGGCGCGTGCGGCGGTGGCCCCGCCGCCTCCGGTTCTACGGGCTGCGGCGGCGGGGGGCGGTGCTCGTCCGCGGCGGCGGAGTCTCGGGTTTCGGGGGCGGGGGTCGGGCGGCGGTTTCGGTGATCCAGCGGCGGTAAGCCTCCACTTCGGCGAGGTAGGCGCGCATGCAGGGGAGGTTGGCCTGGGCTTTCGTCTCGGCGGCGATGCGGGAGGCCTCGGCCACCTTGCGGTCGATATCGGGATCGTCGCGGCGCCAGTCGTAGAGGGTGCGGTGGCCCGGATAGTCGGGATCGGCGGCGCAGGCCTGCTCGGCCGTCTCGCCGTCGCACAGGCGCAGGCAGATCTCGTTGACGACCATGTCGCGGGTCAGGCGGAAGCGGCTGGGGCGGCCGGTGGCGGGGGCGCCCGAGCGGGCGCGGGCGTCGGCCAGGCGCCCGGCGAAGCCGGGGCGGGCGCGGGCCCATTGCAGGACGGACTTGCGGTCGGGCATGGCCGGGCCGGCGCAGATGGCGCGCAGGCTTTCGCCGTCGAGAACGCGGCGGCAGATGTCGCGGGACAGCGCCGCCGACCAGCGGGTGGGCCGGGCCCGCAGCGGCGGGACGTCGAGGTCGGGGCGGTTGCGCAGCCACTTGCGCAGGGTGGGGCGGCTGGGCCAGCCGGGGGTGGCGGCGATGGCCTTGAAGGTCTCGCCCGCGGCGCGGCGGACGAGCAACTGCTCCAGGAGGGCCGCGCGTTGGGCGGGGGTGAAGCCGGACATGGCGGGAGTTTGGACGGCGGGTGCGTCAAAAGCGGTCGGACGCCCGGGGGCAGGGTTAGCCTCAATTAACGGTTCGGATTGGCCGGGGCTTAAGGCTCGGGACGACCTAGTGCGCGGGACATTCACCCCCGGAGGAAACCGACATGTCCGACGCCCTGACCGCCCTCGAGGGGCCTGCCGACCACTTTCCCACCACGCCCAGGGACCTGTCCCACGTCACCTTCTACTTCGACCTGACGCCGGAGGATGGCGAGGACCGCGCGTTCTTCTTCGTGAAGATCGAGACTCCGGACCGCGTCGATGACGACCTGGACCACTGGTACCAGGCGGCGCTGGACCAGATCATCGCGCGCAATCCCGAACTGGAGGACGCCTCGTTCACCGGCGCGGCGCTGAAGTACGGGCGGGATGAGGAGTTCTTCCGGCTGGACGGCAACGCCTTCGACCACGACACCGCGCCGACCGGCCGGCTGGTCCAGGGCAGCCAGTACAAGAACTACGAAGGCGGCGTGACCTACAGCTACGACGAGCTGTTCTAGGCCTCTCTGTTGCGGGCCTCTCTGTTCCAGGCCTCTCTGGGGCCGGGCGTCGGCTGCGGCCCGGCGCCCGGCGCCCTCCGTTGAACTGGAACCGTCGGAACGGGACGGACGGCTCGATCTCCCTTGGCGGCGCGCCTTCGGCCTGGGGCTGAAGCCCCTCCGCCGCCTTCGGCGGGCCCCCTCCCCCTTAGGGGGAGGAACTGGGCCGCGGGGCCTTCAAAAGCGCTTGCCCGGCGGCGGCGGGGCCGTAAAGTCGAGCGACTTTCATAACCGAACGCAGTGGGGGACTCCGTGGCGGATTGGACCCGAATGGACAGGCGGACCCTCGTGACGCTGGCCGCGGCCGCCCTGGCGCCGCCGGCCCTGGCGCAGGAGAAGACCGTGGAGAGGCCCAGCCGCATTCGTCACTATGTGATCGCCGCCAAGGACATGGACGCGGTCTGCCGGCAGCTCTACGCGCTGCTGGAGGTGGAGCCCGTGGCCAAGCCGCCGGGACCCGAGCCCACCCTGGCGTTCGGCTTCCGCACGCGGATGATCCGGGTGGGCACGACCCTGCTGGAGGTGGTGTCGCCGATCCGCGAGAAGCACCAGCTGCAGGACTTCTTCGTCGAACGCGGCGGCGACGGCGGCTTCATGGTGGTGATGCAGACCTATGACGACGACGCCCTGCTGGCGCGAGCGGCGGCGAACGGCCACAAGCTGGCGTTCGAGATCCCGGATTTCCGCGGCCAGCACCTGATGCAGTTCGACTATCGGACGTTCGGCTCGCGGTTCGAGTTCTACAAGTACACGCCCGAGGACAACTGGTGGGGCAACCCGCTGCACGGCGACTACAACGACCCCAAGGCCGCCGAGGACATCATGGGCGGCGCGGTGGCCGTGCCGGATCCGGCGGCGATCGCCCGGACCGCCGCGGCGACCTTCCTGGGCCGGCTGGACGGCTCCAGCGTGCGCTTCGGCGACCGGCGGATCGACTTCACGCCCAGCGGGGACGGCCCCCGGGGGCTGATGACGCTGTACCTGAAGGCGCGGGACCGCCGCCGCGTGGGCGAGACGGCGACGGTGGCCAACGTGGCGTTCCGCTTCGTGTGACGCAGGGCGCGGCGCTCTCGCGGGCGCTCCTGAGATCATGAACCGCGTTTGGACTGGCGCTCGGCAGGCCGGGTGTGCAGAGCATAGGCCTTGCGCCGGCAGCGTTCACGGGCGCCGGCGGAAGCGGGATGACCATGGTTGAAGTGCGCCGAAGATCGCCGGCCGCCACCCACGCCCCACGCCCGGAGGGGATGAGCCTGGCGACCCACCGGGTCCGCCGCGCGGCGCTGTTCCGGCGTCTGGGGCCTGGCCTGATCACCGGGGCGGCCGACGACGACCCCAGCGGCATCGCCACCTACTCGCAGGCGGGCGCGCAGTTCGGCCTGAACATGCTCTGGAGCATGCCGTTCCTGTATCCGCTGGTGTCGTCGATCCAGATCATCAGCGCGCGGATCGGGCGCGTCACCGGCCACGGGCTGGCGGCCAATCTGCGCCGGGTGTTCCCGGCGCCGGTGGTGCTGGTGCTGGTGTCGCTGCTGTTCATCGCCAACACCATCAACATCGGCGCCGACCTGGCCGCCATGGGCGCGGCCGCGGAGCTGACCCTGGGATGGGGACGCCACGTCTTCACCGTCCTGTTCGCGGTGATCTCGCTGAGCCTGCAGGTGCTGGTCCCGTATCACCGCTACGTCCGCTTCCTGAAGTGGCTCACCCTGGCGCTGTTCGCCTACGTCGGGGTCGTGCTCACGGTGCGGATCGACTGGGGTGAGGTGGCGGTGCGGACGGTGACGCCGCACCTCGTTCTGACAGGGGCCACCGCCACGGTGATCGTGGCCGTGTTCGGCACCACGATCAGTCCCTACCTGCTGTTCTGGCAGGCGTCGGAAGAGGTCGAGGACGACGAGGCCGATCCGACCACCGATCCGCTGATCGACCACCCGGAACAGGCGCCGCAGGAGCTCAGCCGGATCCGCTGGGACACCTACCTCGGCATGGCCTTCGCCAACCTGGTCGCCTTCTTCATCATGCTGACGACCGCGGTCACGCTGCACGCCGCGGGCCAGACCGACATCCAGACCTCGGCCGACGCAGCGGCGGCCCTGCGGCCCATCGCCGGCGACCTGGCGTTCGCCCTGTTCAGCCTGGGCATCATCGGCACGGGACTGCTGGCCGTCCCGGTGCTGGCGGGATCGGCGGCCTATGCGATCTGCGAGTCGCAGGGCTGGAGGATCGGGCTCGAGCACAAGCCGCGCGAGGCGGTGGGCTTCTACTCGGTGATCGGCCTGGCCGTGCTGATCGGCCTGGCGGTGGACTATTCGCCGCTGGATCCGATCCGGGCGCTGTTCTGGAGCGCGGTGCTGAACGGCGTCATCTCGGTCCCGCTGATGGCGGCGATGATGATCGTGGCGTCCCGACGCGACGCGATGGGGGCGTTCGTGGCGCCGCTCGCGCTGCGCATCCTGGGGTGGGTTGCCACCGCCTGCATGGCGGCGGCGGCCATCGCCATGTTCACAGCCTGGCGATGAGGGCGCGGCGCGTCGGCAAGGCGGGGGTTCGGGCCGGTCGCCCGGCCGCCGCTCACCCGAGGAATTTCGCGCGGCTCCAGATCATGCGGTAGACCTCGTCGGTGATCTCCAGGCCGTCGCGCTGGAAGCGCCACAGTCGGGCGACCAGGTGGATCGGCACGTCGGCCACGCAGGCGATGAAGCGGTCGGTGTTGAGATCGCGGTAGAACAGCGCCGCGCAGGCCCCCGGGAACGTCTCCAGGAGAACGCTGCACAGCCAGATCGCCACCTCGGGGCGTTCGCGCTCGAGCCGGGGGTGTTCCTCGAAGATGGCCTTGACCGTCGGGATGACCGCGTCCTTCGGCAGGCGCCGGAACGCCTCGAAGCCTTCCGGCGGCGAGACGTCGGCCGGAACGGAGATCACGTCGGTGTTCAGGAGGAACAGCATCTGGTGGTGACGGCGTCCTAACCCCGACTTCGTTGTCGATCGGTTAGCCGCAGGCCGTCGGCGTCACCCCTGCGGCGGGTTGACGCATGGCAGAGGTTCCGGCGAAGGCGTTCGCGCCCCTAGGGGACCACGAGCACCGGGATGGCGGCGTGGGCCAGCACCTCGGCGGTCTGGCTGCCGAGCAGGAGGCGCTTCACGCCGCGGTGGCCGTGCGAGGCCATGACGATCAGGTCGCAACCCTGGCCCTGTGCGGTCGCCAGGATCGCCTCGGCCGGCTGGGAGCGGGAGACGTGATGGGTGGTGGTCGCGACCCCGGCGGCGTCGGCCATCTGCTTCGCCGCGGCCAGCACGGCGGCGGCCCGCTCGGCCTGCGAGCTGTCGAAGTCGGCGAAGGCCACGGAGAAGGCGGCCCCGTCGAGGCCGGCGTAGGTGGGGATGTCCTCGGTGACCATCAGCAGCGAGGTCTTGGCGCCCAGGGCGGCGGCGAGCGCGAGGCCTGCCTCGACGCCCTTGGTGGCGAAGGCCGACCCATCGGTCGGAATGAGAATGGACTTGTACATGCGGCCCTCCCGTCGCGCGCGCCCGTATGGGGCGGCGTCGCGAGGGCAGACTGACACAGCGGCGGGGCTGCGTCTTGATCTGGCGCAAGCCGCCAGGGCCGGGAATCTCAGCCCCGGGCGAACCGGGCCAGGTCGGCGGCGGTGTCGCGGCTGATGTCGGGGCAGGCGATGGAGAAGATCTCGGCGCCGTGGGTCGTGCCCATGATCTGGCGGCAGCGGGCCGGCTGTCCGGCGCGGAGAAGCAGGCGGTAGAAGTTCACGCCCTCGTCGCGCAGCGGGTCGCACTCGTTCACGCTGATGATCACCGGCGGCAGGCCGCGCACGTCGGCCTCGGTGGCGAAGCCGGGCCAGGCCAGCGGGTTCTTCGCATGGAAGGCTTCGATGCCGTAGGCCATCGCGCCGCGGTTGTTGTGCAGCTCGAGCAGGATGCCGTTGTTCTCGACCGACGACGGATTGTCGGGGTGGGGCCACTGGCCGGCGATGTAGGGGCACAGGGCATAGAGGCCCTGGATCAGGCCGACGTCGCCGTCCTTGAGCAGCTTGAGGCCGGTGGCCAGGGTCAGGTTGCCGCCGCCGCTTTCGCCGGCGACCACGATGCGCGAGGCGTCGATGTTCAGCGACTGGGCGTTGGCGTGGACCCACTTCACCGCCGAGACGCAGTCGTTGAGGCCGGCCGGGAAGGGCAGCACCTGGGGCGCCGAAGAGGGGCGCAGCGCGTTGCGGAAGTCGGGCATGACCACGGCCAGGCCCTGGGCGGCGATGATCCGGCCCCAGGCGCTGTACATGCCGTTGAAGGCGCTCATCGTCTGCATGCCGCCGCCGTGGAGGTAGACCACGCAGGGCAGCTTCTCGTCGTTGTCGGGGCGGATGATGGCGGCCTGGATGGTGTTGCCGTCGGGCGCCGAGACGTAGGTTTCGGTGCGGATGGAGAGGCCGGCCCGCGGCGCGTTCTCCTCGGTGTCGCAGGCGTTGAACAGCATGACCATGGCGGCTTCGGCGGCCAGCGCCTCGGGCGTGTTGGCCTCGGCGATCAGGGTGTCGCGGTCCTTGATGTCGCCGACAGGGGGGCGGTCGGGCCAGGCGAACAGGGCCTTGAGGCGCGGATCGATGCGCGGGTCGCGGACGAGCTTGGAGACGGGAACGTCGTTCATGGCGGCAGGCTCCGGCGAGACGGTCGCGTCGACGGTGGCAGGGCGCCGTAGGGGAGGGGAAGTTACTCCGCGCAGGCCTCCAGCATGTCGCGCAGATGCGCTTCGCCGGCCAACGCGAGGTCCGACGTCGGCTGGGCCGCGAGCACGGTGATGATGTCGGAGCCGGTCTCAAGGGTCCGGTGGACGGGGCACTTCTCTGCGATCTCGATCAACCGCCGGGTCTGCGTGTCGGTGAGCGGGCCCTTGAGGACGATCTCGCGGGCGAAGCGGTCGCGGCCCTTGAGGCCGTCGCGGGCGTGGACCACGCGGACCGTGGCGCGTTCCAGCGGCCAGCCCTTGCGCTCGGCGTAGAGGCGCATGGTCATGGTGGTGCAGGCGCCCAGCGCGGCGGCCAGAAGGTCGTAGGGGTTGGGGCCCGAGCCCAGGCCGCCGGCCCGCTCGGGCTCGTCAGCGAGGAACGTCGCGCCGGGTGCGGTCACCTCGACCTGGAAATGGCCGACGCCGGTCTCGGCGATGGTGACGGCGTCTGGGTCGTCTTGAGGGGACTTGGGCATCGGCGCGTCCGTCGTTCTGGCAACATAAAGGCTACGAGATACACCAAAGGCCCCGCACCGCATGAGCTGCAAAGCGCTTGCCGAGGCGCGCGTTCTTGACACCAGCGGGAGCGTGGCTCGCTATCCTGGGGTGTGATTTGACAGGTCGTGGGGACGATGAGGCGGGCGGCGAGGCTCTGGCGGTGGATCGTGGCTATGGTCGCCCTGCTGGTGCTGGCCGGGCCCGCGATGGCCCAAGGGCCCAAGCGCGTGGCGCTGGTGATCGGGAACGGCGCCTATGCGACGGCCGGCGCGCTGGCCAACACTCACAACGACGCCAGCCTGGTGGGCGCGGCGCTGAAGCAGGCCGGGTTCACGACGGTGACCACGCGAACCGACCTGTCGACCCAAACCTTCCAAAAGGCGCTGCGCGAGTTCCAGGCCCAGGCGGACGGCGCCGAGGTGGCGCTGATCTACTACGCCGGCCACGGGATCGAGGCGAAAGGCGTGAACTGGCTGATCCCCGTGGACGCCACGCTGTCGGACGAGCGGGCGCTGCCGTATGAGGCCATCGACACCAATCTGGCGCTGGAGGCGGTGGCCGGGGCTCGGGTCCGCATCCTGTTGCTGGACGCCTGCCGTGACAATCCGTTCGGACGCAACTGGAAGGCAGGGACGCGTAGCGTGACGCGCGGGCTGGCGCGGGTCGAGGCCGACGACGTGCTGATCGTCTTCGCCGCGGCGCCGGGCGAGCGGGCGGCGGATGGGTCGGGCGTGAACTCGCCGTTCGCGGAGGCGGTGGCGCGGACGCTGCCCAAGCCCGGCCTGCCAGTGCAGTTGTTGGGCGGGGTGATCCGCGACGATGTGATGGGCGCCACGGGCCAGCAGCAGCGGCCGTTCGTCAGCGCCAGCATGACCGGCAATCCGATCTTCCTGGTGGGCGGCGCGGCCGGGGCGACGCCAGTAACGGCGCCGGCCGCCACGCCAAGCCTGCCCGCCGAGAACCCCGAGTTGACCAATTGGAAGAGCGCCGAGTGGCTCAACACCGCGGCCGCCTATGAGGCCTATCTGGCGCAGTACCCGAACGGCGCCTACGCGGCGATGGCTAAGGCAGCCATCGCGACGCTCAGGGGCCCGCCGGCGCAGGTGGCGGCGCTGCGGCCACAGGGTCAGGGTCCCATGGCGGCCAAGATGGCGGGCGCAAGGCTGGCGGCGGCCAGCACGCTGCCCCCGAACGCCAAGCCCTTCGATCACTACATGGCCGCTCGCGCGGCCATGGACAGCGGTGAGCGCGCCACAGCGATCCGCGAATACTTCCTGGCGCTGCGGACCTGGCCCAAGCAGGCCTGGGCGCCGGACGCCGGGGCGGCGCTGGCGTTGTTGTTGGCTGAGGACAAGCGCAACGCCGACGCCTGCCGCACCCTGGACGAAGTGCCGAAACGCTATCCGCAACGTTCACCAGGCGTGGACCAGCGCATGGACCACGCGCGGCGCCTGGCGGGCGGGTGCGGGGGATAGACGGCGCCGCCGGCTCGACCCCTGACGAGCCTGCCGAGCAGGTCAGCTTGCCCCGCGAAGGGGGTTACCCTGCCATTGCCGGTCTGGCGGTTTCAGGCTCGGCGGTGAGGGCGGCGACGAAGGCGTCGCGCCAGGCGGTGACGTCCTCACGCTGGACGCCATCGTAGAGGGCCTCCCAACGGCGGATGCGTTCGGGCTTCTCCATGTGGATGGCCCGCTTCAGCGCGTCGGCGACTTCCTCGGGGCTGTTGGGATTGACCAGAAGGGCGTCGCCCATCTGCCGCGCTGCGCCGGCGAAGCGGGAGAGGACCAGAACCCCGGGGTCCTCCGGATTCTGGGCGGCCACGAACTCCTTCGCCACGAGGTTCATCCCGTCGCGCAGGGGGGTCACCAGGCCCACGCGGGCGGCGCCGTAGATGCCGGCCAGCTCGTCGCGGCGGTAGTTCTTGTTCACATAGCGGAACGGCGCCCAGTCGACGTCGGAGAACTCGCCGTTGATCCGGCCCGACAGAGCGTCGAGGCGGCCGCGGATCTCCTGATACGCCTCGACGGCCTCACGGCTGACCGGGGCGATCTGCAGCATCAGCACCTCGCGGCGCAGGTCCGGGTTCTGGGCGAGGAAATGCTCGAACCCCAGGAAACGCTCTTCCAGGCCCTTCGAATAGTCCAGCCGGTCGACGCCCACGATCAGGTGCCGGAACACGGTGGCGGCGATCATCAGGTTGCGCATGCGCCGCGCCCGGCTCGAATGGGTCATGCGCGCGAAGTCCTCGGCGTCGATGCCGATCGGGAAGGCGCCGGTCTCGAGCCCGCGGCCGAAGCCCTTGAGACAGCCGGGTCGCACGACCTCGCCGTCGGCCTCGTTCAGGACGTATTCCTCGAACGCCTGCTGGTGCTCGGCCGTCTGGAAGCCGACCAGGTCGTAGTCGAACATCGCCTCGACCAGTTGGCGGTGGCGGGGCAGGTTGATCATCACCTGGTGGGCCGGCCAGGGGATATGCAGGAAGAACCCGACGCGGTTCTTCACCCCCAACGCGCGCAGCTCCTTGGCCAGAGGGATCAGGTGGTAGTCGTGCACCCAGATCACGTCGTCAGGGCGGATCAGGGGGGCCAGGGTCGCGGCGAACCGACGGTTGACCCGGGTGTAGCCCTTGTCGAACGCGCGATCGAAGGCGGCCAGGTCGATCCGGTAGTGGAACAGCGGCCACAGCGTCTTGTTGGCGTAGCCGTTGTAGTATTCGTCGAGATCGACCTCTTCGAGATCGACGGTCGCCGCGGTGACCCCGCCGACGGTCTCGGCGTGCAGCTCGCCCGTGAATGTCTCGGTCGTTCGGCCGCTCCAGCCGAACCACAGGCCGGAATAGGCCTTCAGCGCGGCGGCCAGCGCCATCGCCAGGCCGCCCACGCTCTCCTCGCCGTCGCCTGACGGCAGGTTCACGCGGTTCGACACGACGATGAGGCGGCCTTCGGGGCTCATCGCGCCGCCTCCAGCCACGCGATCACGTCCTCGACGTTGCGCAGCCCGAAGCGGGCGTGGGTGGCCCGCGGGCGACCCACCAGCACGCCGAACCCGCCCAACTGCTCCACCGCCGCGAAGCCGTTCTCGTCGGTGATGTCATCGCCCACGAAGGCCGGGGTGCGGCCCTGGAAGGGCGCGGTCTGCATGAACTCGCGGATGGAGTCGCCCTTGGACGCGCCGGGCGTGCGCAGTTCCTCGACCATGTCCCCATGCTGCAGGAAGAGGCCGGTCTCACGGGCGACGCGGAGGGCCATGACCCGGGCCTCGGCGGCGTAGGTCGGCGCCTGGCGGAAGTGGAGCGCGACGCTGGCGCCCTTCTCCTCGACGAGCATGCCGAGGTCGCGAACCGCGAAGCGGCGCAGCGTGTCGAGGGCGGCCTCCAGCCCCGGGTGCGGCTCGGGCTGATGCAGCGCGCCTTCGGCGTCGCGGCGGACCAGGCCGTGAACGGCGGCCACGCAGGTGATGCGGCCCTCCAGGATGCGGTCGACGTCCTCCAGCGTCCGACCGGTGACCACCGCCACGCGGCCCTCCAGGTCTTCGCGCAGGCGTTCCAGCAGGCGGGTGCGGCGCGGGTCGGGGCGTACGTCCTGGGGCCGCGGGGCGAACGGCGCCAGCGTGCCGTCGATATCCAGGAACAGAGCGGCTTCCGACAGCCTGAGGGGCTTCGGCGGAGGCAGCGCGACCACAAGCGAATCCAGCGACATGACACTCCCGCCCGGAACACGGACCTAACGCCGGCTGCGCGGTTTCGATCCCCTCGCGCGCGTCATCGTGAAAAGGCCGTGCTCGCCCCTTGACCCGCGCGCGGACTGGGGCCCTTCTCCGGCCTCCGTCGGGAAAGGGAGACGACATGCCGGCCACCGCTGACGCCATCGTGCTGTTCGGCGCCACGGGCGACCTGGCGCGGCGCATGCTGCTGCCGTCGCTGTACTTCCTCGACGCCGACGGGTTCCTGCCGGAGGGCTTCCGGCTGGTGTTCACGGCCCGCGCCGAACTCTCGACCGAAGCCTTCGTCGAGCAGACGCGTCAGGCGCTGAGCGCACGTCCCGAGGGGCTGGACGATGCGGTCTGGGCGCGCTTCGCCGGCCGGATCACCTACGTGGGCGCCGACGCCACCACACGCGAAGGGGCCGAGACGCTGAAGCCCGCGCTGGACGGCTGCAAGGCCCCGCTGTGCTTCCTGGCCGTGTCGCCCAGCCTGTTCGAGAAGATCTGCGGCTCGCTGGCGGCGGCCGGCGTGACGACGCCTGACGCCCGGATCGTTCTGGAAAAGCCGATCGGCCGCGACCTGGCGACCTCGCACCACGTCAACGCCACCCTGGGCGAGGTGTTCGCCGAGGAGCAGATCTTCCGGATCGACCATTACCTGGGCAAGGAGACGGTCCAGAACCTGATCGCCCTGCGCTTCGCCAACACCTTCTTCGAGCCGCTCTGGAACAACCTGACCATCGACCACGTGCAAATCACGGTGGCCGAGACCGAGGGCGTGGGCGCGCGCTGGCCGTACTACGACGAGTACGGCGCGCTGCGCGACATGCTGCAGAACCACATGCTGCAGCTGTTGTGCCTGGTGGCGATGGAGCCGCCCGCCGACATGGAGCCGGACTCGGTGCGCAACGAGAAGGTGAAGGTGCTGCGCAGTCTGCGCCGCTTCACCCGCATGGATGCGGCCGACAAGTCGGTGCGCGGGCAGTACACGCCCGGCGTCGTCAGCGGGAAGACCGCCGAGGGCTACGAGACCGAGCGGGGCAAGAAGAGCGGCACCGAGACCTTCGTGGCGCTGCGGGCCGACATCGACAACTGGCGCTGGGCGGGCGTGCCGTTCTTCCTGCGCACAGGCAAGCGGATGCCCGAGAAGCGCACGACGGTGGTGATCCAGTTCAAGCCGGTGCCGCACTCGATCTTCGGCCAGGCGTCGCTGATGGACATGTCGCCCAACCGGCTGGTGATCGACCTGCAGCCGGACGAGGATATCTCGCTGACCTTGATGAACAAGGCGCCCGGTCTGACCCAGGGCGGCATGCGGCTGCAGTCGCTGCCGCTGTCGCTGTCGCTGCTCAAGACCTACGAGGGGCCGGGCGCGCGGCGGCGGATCGCCTACGAGCGGCTGCTGCTGGATGCGATCCACGGCGACGCGACGCTGTTTGTCCGGCGCGACGAGGTGGAGGAGGCCTGGCGCTGGGTGGACGGCGTGGCCGACGCCTGGTCGGAAGCGGGCCTGCATCCCAGGCCGTACGCGGCCGGCAGCTGGGGGCCGTCGGGGGCGTTCGCGCTGATCGAGCGGTTCGGCAAGGCCTGGTCGGACTAGGCTTGCCCTCTCCCGCACCCGCTCTCCCACTTCGTGGGAAAGGCAGGCCCTTTACCCCGCCTTGCGGACGCGCTTGGCGGCGAACATCCTGGCGTCGGCGTCGGCGATGATGGCTTCGGGGTCGGTGTCGGGGTCGAGTTCGCGGACGCCGTAGCTGACTTTCAGCCCCTGGCCGACCGACTCGATGGCCTGGGCCAGGGTGGCGGCCTTGGCCTCGGCGGTCGCCTGATCGGCCTGGACCAGCACCACGGCGAATTCGTCGCCGCCCATGCGGCCCACCAGGTCGCTCTCGCGGACGTTGGCCACCAGGCGGTCGGCCACCGCCATGAGCGCGGCGTCGCCGGCGGCGTGGCCCTGGCCGTCGTTCAGCGCCTTGAAGCCGTCGAGGTCGAAATAGACCAGGCTGGCGGGGAAGCCGTAGCGACCGGCGAAGGTGCGGGCGCGGCTGAGCTCGCGGACGAAGGCGCGGCGGTTGAGCAGCGGGGTCAGCGTGTCGCGGTCGGCCAGGCCCTCGGCTTCCGAGAGGCGGGCGCGCAGCTGGGAAACTTCGCGCTTGAGCTGGTCGAGCTCGCCGATCAGGGCCTCGATGGCGGCCTGGACGGCGGGGGTCATCTCCGCGCGCGGAATCCCCAGGAAGGTCACCTGATCGACGGCGCCGGCCGGGCCTGACGGCGCGACCCCGCCCGGCGCGAGGACGCGACGCCGCTCGGGTCGGATCGGTTCGTTGCGGGCGCCGGTGATCTTCATCGGGTATCCGGAATGGTTAACGCCATTCGACGTCACGGCGGTTAAGGGAATCTAACCGCATGGCATTGTGCGGGCAAAGGCGGCGCCTATACTCCGCGCCCTTCCGGGGCCCCCCTAAGGACTCAGCATACAATGAGCGCGCCTGTCGCCATCATCATGGGCAGCCGGTCGGACTGGCCCGTGTTGCGCCACGCGGCCGAGATGCTGGAGCGCCTGGGCGTGCCCTACGAGGCCAAGGTGGTTTCGGCGCACCGTACGCCCGAGCGGATGTACACGTTCGCCAAGGGCGCCAAGGCGGCCGGCTTCAAGGTGATCATCGCCGGCGCCGGCGGGGCCGCGCACCTGCCGGGCATGACCGCCTCGCTCACCGACCTGCCGGTGCTGGGCGTGCCGATCGAGTCCAAGGCGTTGAAGGGGATGGATAGCCTGCTGTCGATCGTCCAGATGCCGGGCGGCATTCCGGTGGGCACGCTGGCCATCGGCGAGGCGGGCGCCAAGAACGCGGGCCTGATGGCGGCGCGGATCCTGGCGCTGTCCGATCCGCAGGTGGCCGAGCGCGTCGCGGCGTTCGCCGCCGAACAGACCGCCAGCGTTTCCGAGGCCGTCGAGTAGCATCATGGTCGATCTGCCGCTCCCGCCCGGCTCCACCCTCGGCATCCTGGGGGGCGGTCAACTGGGCCGCATGCTGGCCCTGGCCGCGGCCCGTCTGGGCTTCGACGTGGCCGTTCTCGAGCGCGACGCGGACTCGCCGGCCGGCCAGGTCTCGAACCACACGATCGTGGGCGCCTACGACGATCCCAAGGCGCTGGCCGAGCTGGCGGCGGTGGCCAAGGTGGTGACCTTCGAATTCGAGAACGTCCCGGCCCGGGCGGTGCTGACCCTGCAGCAGCTGGGGGTCGAGGTGGCGCCCGGCGCCGAGGCGCTGGCGGTGGCGCAGGACCGGGTGGCCGAAAAGCAGTTCCTGAACGCCAGCGGCGCGCCGACGGTGGCCTTCGCCGCGGCCGACAGCGGCGAGGAGGCGGCCTCGGTGGCGGCGGTCATGGGCTGCCCGCTGCTGATGAAGACGCGGCGCGAGGGCTATGACGGCAAGGGCCAGCGCTGGGTCGAGCATGTGGGCGACGCGGCGGCCACTTTCGAGGCGCTGGGGGGCGTGCCGGTGATCCTGGAGGCGCCGGCCGACTTCGTGCGCGAGCTGTCGATCATCGCCGCGCGCGGCCGCGACGGGGCGACGGCGATCTATCCGCTGGCCGAGAACCACCACGAGGGCGGCATCCTGCGCCGCAGCCTGGCGCCGGCCAATGTCTCGAAGGCGATCGCGCTGGAGGCCGAGAAGATCGCCGCGCGCGTGCTGAAGGGCCTGAACTATGTGGGCGTGGTGGGCATCGAGCTGTTCGAGCTGAAGGACGGCCGCCTGCTGGTCAACGAGATCGCGCCGCGCGTGCACAACACCGGCCACTGGACCCAGGACGGCTGTTCGGTGGACCAGTTCGAGCAGCATATCCGCGCCGTGGCCGGCTGGCCCCTGGGCCCGACGATCCCGCACTCGCGGGTCGAGATGCTGAACCTGCTGGGCGACGAGGTGGACACCTGGGCGAAGCTGGCCCACGAGCCCGACACCCGCATCCACCTCTACGGCAAGCGCCAGGCCAAGCCCGGCCGCAAGATGGGCCACGTGAACAAGGTCCGGATGCTCTAGGAGCGCGGACCCTAGACCGCGAACCCCGCGCGCCTCATCCGCCGACAACGCGCACCCGGACCCGGCGAACGGGGTATCCAAAGGCCGAAGGCTCGACTTAGAGTCGCAGCCTGATCGGGTGGGGGTCCTTGAGGCGGTGAGCGACACCGGAAGCGAGACCGCGCGGCGGCATGGGACCAGCACGCCTGGCCGCCGGCTCATGTTCGCGGTCATGGTCCTGAGCCTGCTCTGCCTCTTCATCTCGCCCTTCTTCGTGGACGTCATCGACCGCAACGGCCCGGTCGCCAAGGACGGGGTGCTGAGCTATGCGGGCTGGGGCCCGCTGGACCGTCCCGTCGAGATGGAAGGCGGCTGGTCGCTGACCTGGCGCGGCGGCGCGGGCGGCCCCCCGCCGAACCAGAAGGTCACCGTCGAGGTCCCCGGGCGCTGGTCGAACACGGCGCCGCAACTGCCGCCGGTGGGAGCCGTCAGCTATCACCTGCAGATCCGCGACCTGCCGGCCGGCCGATACATCCTGCATTTTCCGGCGGTGTTCGCGGCGACCGAGATCGCGGTCGATGGCGAGGTGGTGTCCCGGCGCGGCCGGGCGGGGCTGGACAAAGCCACGACGAGCTACCTCGTCCGGTCCCAGGAGGTCTTCCTGATCGCCGACGGGCGGCCGATCGACCTGCGCATCGACCAGTCGACCTTCCTGCACCGCGACAATGGCCTCGAGGCGCCGCCGCTGATCGGGCTGGCCGAGCCCATGCAGAACTGGATCACCCTCGACTGGATCCGTAGCCTCCTTCTGCTGAGCGCGCTGCTGCTGCTGGCCTGCTACGGCGGCGTCGTCTTCCTGTTCCGGCGCAACGACCGCGCGTCGCTGTACCTCGCGCTGGGCTCTGTGCTGCTGGCGCCGATGATCGGCGCGTTCAGCCACGACAACCTGATCATGGTCGCCCTGCCGCAGCTCAGCTTCCTGCAGATGCTGACGCTGCAGTACATCACCGGCGGCGTCGCCGTGGCCCTGGTCCTGGCCTACACCCGCGCCCTGTTCCCGAAGGAAAGCCTGGGTCCGCTCTTCTGGGTGGTTATCGGGCTGCATGGCCTGTTCGTGGCGGCCTACGCCGGCTTTGCGATGATGGGCGACACCTTCGCCATGTCGCGCGTCTCGGGCATGGCGCTGTGGGTGCGCATCGCCAGCTTCCTCTACATGATCGCCGTCGTCGGGTTTGCCGCGGTCCGCCGGCGGGACGGCGCGCCGGTTTTCTTGCTGGGCGCCGTCGTCGTTGTCGCCACCGCCATCTACTCCGACCTGGTGACCAACGCCGTGATCGTCGGCGTGCTGAACGGGCTGGACCTGCTGCCCCTGGGCATCCTGGTGATGCTGTTCTCGCACCTGGTGGTGCTGGCCGAGCGGTGGTCGATCTCCATGGGCGTGGCCGAGCAGCGCTCGGACGACCTGGCGCAGCTGCTGGACGTGAACAGCTCCATCACCGCCGAGATCCGGCTGGAGGCGCTGCTGACGCGGATCGTGGAGGCGGTCAGCCGGTTCATCGGGGCCGATCGGGCCACGCTGTTCCTCTACGACGCCAAGACCGACGAGCTCTGGTCGATCGCCGCCGAGGGCGTGGGCGGTCAGCAGATCCGCTTCCCCTCGGATGGCGGGCTGGCCGGCGCCTGCTTCACCGCCGGCGAGGCCATCAACATCGCCGACGCCTACGCCGACCCGCGCTTCAACCGGCAGGTCGACGTGGCCACGGGCTACCGCACCACCAGCGTGCTGACGATCCCGGTGAAGGCCCGCGACGGCCGCAAGCTGGGGGTCATGCAGGCGCTGAACGCCAAGACCGGCAAGGGCTTCACCGACAGCGACATCGCCCGGATGAACGCCCTCAGCGCCCAGGCCGCCATCGCCATCGACAACGCCAAGCTCTTCGCCGAGGTGGCGTCGGAGCGGAACTACAACGAGAGCATCCTGCGCTCGATGTCGGCCGGCGTGGTCACCCTGGATCCCGAGGCCAAGGTCGCCAAGCTGAACGACACCGCCTGCCGCATCCTGGGGGTCACGCGCGAGATGCTGGAGGGGGCCGACGCGCGCACCGCGCTGGCCGTCAGCAACCCGTGGTTCATCCCCGAGTTCGAGGCCGTGGCGGCCAGCGGCCAGCCCAAGCTGCTGCTCGAGGCCGAGATCACCACCGCCCAGGGCGACAAGGTCTCGGCCAACATGAACATCGTGCCCCTGATGGCCGACGACGCGGCCGCCGGGGTGCTGGTCCTCATCGACGACATCACCGACAGCAAGCGGATGCAGGGCGCGATGCGCCGGTTCATGACGCAGAAGGTGGTGGACCAGGTGATGGGCCGCGGCGACGAGCTGCTGTTCGGCGCCGCGGTGCCCGCCAGCGTGCTATTCGCCGACATCCGCAGCTTCACCAGCCTGGCCGAGCGCCTCGCGGCCCGCGAGGTCGTGGAGATGCTGAACGAGATCTTCACCGAGCTGTTCGAGGCCGTGGCCGGCCACGAGGGCGTGCTCGACAAGTTCATGGGCGACGGCCTGATGGCCGTCTATGGCGCCCCGCTGCCGACCGGCCAGGACCCGCTGCACGCCGTGGATTCGGCCGTGCAGATGATCCGCATGATCGGGGTGCTGAACGTCGGTCGGCCGGAACGGGGCCTGCCGAACCTGCGCCTGGGGATCGGGATCACCTCGGGCGAGGTGATCGCCGGCACCATCGGCAGCCCCAAGCGCATGGACTACACGGTGATCGGCGACAGCGTGAACCTGGCCGCCCGCCTGCAGAGCGCCACCAAGACCTACGGGGTCGACATCATCATCGACGAGGCCACCGCCGGGCACGTCAAGGACATCCACATCCTGCGCGAGCTCGACACCATCCGGGTGCGGGGCCGCGAGCAGCCGGTCACGATCTTCCAGGTGCTGGCGGACGCCGCGGCCTGTCCGGGGCTGGAGGCCTATCGTCGCGGCCGGGCCTACCTGGCGGCCCGGCAGTGGGACGCCGCCGCGGCCGCCTTCGCCGAGGCCGTCGCCCTCGATCCGGGCGACAAGTCCGCCATGCTGATGATGGAGCGCGCCCACGCGCTGCGCGCCAATCCGCCCGCCGAGTCCTGGGACGGGGTCTGGAGCGCCGCCGACGCGGCCTGACCACGGCCCGGCCGCGAGATGGGCCCCCTGAGCGGGTCCGGATGCTCTAGACTGCGCGCGATGAGCATCGCGTTCTACGAAACCAACGCCCAGTCCTTCTTCGACCGCACGGTGCATGCCGACATGAGCGCCCCACGGGCGGCATTCGCTGCGCGCCTGCCGCCGGGCGGGCGCGTGCTGGACGTCGGCTGCGGGTCCGGGCGCGATGCGCTGGCGCTGGCCGGGCAGGGGTTCCAGGTGACGGCCACCGAGGCCTCGCCGGCGCTGGCCGAACTGGCCCGGGCCCACACGGGCCTTCCGGTCCAGGTGATGACCTTTGACCAGCTGGCCTGGACCGCCGCGTTCGATGGGATCTGGGCCTGCGCGTCGTTGTTGCACGTCCCGCGCGCCGACCTGGCGGGCGCGGTGGGCCGCCTGCGCGACGCCCTGGCGCCGGGCGGGGTGCTGTGGATGTCGTTCAAGTACGGGACGCGAGACCGCGAGACAGGCGGCCGCGCCTTCACCGACCTGGACGAGGCCGGCGCCCAGGCGCTGCTGGCGGCGGTGGGGGGTCTGGAGCTGCTGGCCATGGACGTGACCGGCGACGTCCGCGACGACCACGGCAGCGAGCGCTGGCTCGCGATGATGTGTCGGCGTCTCTGATGTAAGGTTGACTTGACATGCATCTCGTGTCAGGTTTACCTGACATTCGAGGAGCTTTCTTATGGCTATGGATCTCGCCCATCGGCGCTATGTCACCCGCACGCTCGCCTTCATGGTTCCCTATGTCGCGATAAACATGGCCGCCATCCGAGGGGCCTTCGATGACCGGGCGGCTCCGGGATCGTATCTGCTGGGCTTGGCGGTCGCCGCGCCCGTGATCGGCCAGCTCTGGGCCACCCTGGCGCTGATGCACGACGCCGACGAGTTCGTGCGCGCCCTAACTGCCAAGCGTTTCATCCTGGCCTCGGGTGGCGCCATGGCGATCTTCACGGCGTGGGGTTTCGTCGAGGAGTACGCCCGCGCCCCGCATGTGGGCGGCTACATGGTCTATCCGCTGTTCTGGCTCTGCTACGGCCTCGTCACGCCGTTCGTGCGGACCACCCGGTGAAGAACCGGCTGAAGGAACTCCGCAGCGCCCGCGGCTGGACGCAGGAGGACCTGGGCAAGCGGCTGGGCGTCTCGCGTCAGGCGATCATCGCGCTGGAGAGCGACAAGCACGACCCGTCGCTGGACCTGGCCTATCGGATCGCGGCGCTGTTCGGCGAGCCCGTGGAGACGATCTTCGAGAACCCGCACGCGTAGTGGCGGGTGGATCAGTCGCCGTAGCGGGCCCGGCCCAGGGTGTGCGCCAGGGCCGAGACCCATTCGCCGGGTCGCACCTTGGTCGTGGCCTTCCACTTCTCGAAGGCCATGACGTTGTCGATCCGGCGGTCGACGAAGGCCAGCGCTGCGCCGCGGCCCGAGGCCAGCCAGATCGCCAGCGCGCCGCTGACGATGCCCGAGAGGATGACGCGCTTGGTGTAGTGGTTCTCGTCGGTCGCCTCGTCGCCGGCCCAGCGCCAGAGCGCGTCGGCGGTCTCCCAGGCCAGACGCGAGGCCAGCGGCGCCTGCATCGGTAGCGCCATGAAGCCCATCCAGCGGCGCACCGCCGCCTCGTCCTGGATCGCGGCGTCCAGGCGCGCCTCGACCGCGCGGCGGATGCGCTCGCGGATCTTCATGTTGTGGGGGTCGCCGAGGGCGGCGAGCGCGCGCGCGTCATGCCGGCGCGACAGCAGGGCGGCCAGGTCGGCGGGGCCATGCGGGACCAGCAGGCCGGTCTCGCCCTCGGACATGCCCAAGGCCTCGCCGGCCTGGGCCAGCGTGCGGCGGGTCCAGCCCTGGGCGGGCGCCAGCCGGAGCATGTGGTCGAGCAGCGCCTGCTCGGTCTCTTCGGCCCATTGCTGTGCGGCGGTGGTCATGGGGCATTCTAACCTGCCTTTCTCACGAAGTGGGAGAGGGGGACCGCGGGCCGAGGCCGAAGGCCGTAGAGCGCGTGGTGGAGAGGGCGCGCGGCCGGCAGGCGGGATAGATCCTCAACCTGCGCGGCTCAGCGGGTCGGCCCAAGATGTCGTGGAGGAGGCCTGCCCTCTCCACCGCTCGCTCTGCGGCGAGCGGTCCCCCTCTCCCACTGCGTGGGAAAGGAAGATCGTAGCGTGGACAGGCCAACCCTCTTCTGCTAATTGCCCGCGCTCAAACCCGAAGGGTCACACCTTCGGGCGATCCATTTTTGCACGCTCGCCGCCTTTTGTGCTGTCGAGGCGGGCGGCTAGCGTAGGCAGGAGAGGCTCCTCTGGTTCAGATTTTCGTCCGCGACAACAACGTCGACCAAGCCCTTAAGGCGCTGAAGAAGAAGATGCAGCGCGAAGGCTCGTTCCGCGAAATGAAGCGGCACGTCCACTATGAAAAGCCGTCGGAAAAGCGCGCTCGCCAGAAGGCTGAAGCCGTCCGTCGCGCCCGCAAGCTGGCCCGCAAACGCGCCCAGCGTGAAGGCCTGATCGCGGCGCCGAAGAAGCCCGCGCGCTAAAAAGGCGGCTGTCCGGGCCTAAAAGCTGGCACGGATGATGCTTATTTGAAGGGTCGCGCCACCGGTGCGGCCCTTTTTGCGTATACAGTCCAGGCGCTATCTTTCGTCGCGCCCGGCCCGCGTAAAGTGGTCCGTAAGCGGTTGGCGTCCTATCTTCGGTCCTTTCGCGCCGCCTTCATGGGAACGGTCTGCACATGAATCTCCGCAATCTGGTCATCTGGGGCGTCATCGTCGTCGTCCTGATCGGACTCTATTCCATGATGACGGGCGCCCGTGGCGGCGCCGCGGCCAACCAGGAAATCCCCTATTCGCAGATGATCGCGAAGGTGAACGCCGGCGAGGTGAAGGCCGCGATCATCGAGGGCCCGCGCGTCACGGTCACCGACCAGTCGAACCGCGACTTCCACACCACCACGCCCAACAACCAGGAAGACCTGGTCAAGCGCCTCGAGGCGCAGGGTGCGTCGATCTCGGTGAAGCCCGCCGGCGGCGGCCTGCTGACCGGCCTGCTGCTCAACGCGCTGCCGATCCTGCTGCTGATCGGCGTGTGGATCTTCTTCATGCGCCAGATGCAGGGCGGCGCCCGCGGCGCCATGGGCTTCGGCAAGTCGAAGGCGCGCCTGCTGACCGAGAACAAGAACCGCGTGACGTTCGACGACGTCGCCGGCGTGGACGAGGCCAAGGAAGAGCTGACGGAAATCGTCGACTTCCTGAAGGACCCGCAGAAGTTCCAGCGCCTGGGCGGCAAGATCCCGAAGGGCGCCCTGCTCATCGGCCCGCCCGGCACCGGTAAGACCCTGATCGCGCGCGCTGTCGCGGGCGAGGCGGGCGTGCCGTTCTTCACGATCTCGGGCTCGGACTTCGTCGAGATGTTCGTGGGCGTCGGCGCCAGCCGCGTGCGCGACATGTTCGAACAGGCGAAGAAGAACGCGCCCTGCATCATCTTCATCGACGAAATCGACGCCGTCGGCCGCCATCGTGGGGCCGGCCTCGGGGGCGGCAACGACGAGCGCGAGCAGACGCTGAACCAGCTGCTGGTCGAGATGGACGGCTTCGAGGCGAACGAGGGCATCATCCTGATCGCCGCGACCAACCGTCCCGACGTGCTGGACCCCGCGCTGCTGCGTCCGGGCCGCTTCGACCGCCAGGTCGTGGTGCCGAACCCCGACATCAACGGCCGCGAGCGGATCCTGCGCGTGCACATGAAGAACGTGCCGCTGGCCGCGGACGTGGACGTGAAGGTCATCGCCCGCGGCACCCCGGGTTTCTCGGGCGCCGACCTGGCCAACCTGGTCAACGAAGCCGCCCTGATGGCCGCTCGGAAGAACCGCCGCATGGTCACCATGCGCGACTTCGAGGACGCCAAGGACAAGGTCATGATGGGCGCCGAGCGCCGGTCGATGGTCATGACCGAAGAGGAAAAGAAGCTGACGGCCTATCACGAGGGCGGCCACGCCCTGGTGACGCTGAACGTCCCCAACACCGACCCGGTGCACAAGGCGACGATCATCCCGCGCGGCCGCGCGCTGGGCATGGTCATGCAGCTGCCGGAACGCGACAAGTACTCGATGAGCTACCAGCAGATGACGTCGCGGCTGGCGATCCTGTTCGGCGGCCGCGTGGCCGAGGAGCTGATCTTCGGCAAGGAGCACATCACCTCGGGCGCCTCGTCCGACATCAGCCAGGCCACGAAGCTGGCCCGCGCCATGGTGACGAAGTGGGGCTTCTCGGATCGCCTGGGCGCCGTGGAATACGGCGAGAACCAGGAAGAGGTGTTCCTGGGCCACTCGGTGGCGCGCAACCAGAACGTCTCGGAAGAGACCTCGAAAATCATCGACGAGGAAGTCCGCAAGCTGGTGGAAGGCGGCGAGAAGGAAGCCCGCCGCATCCTGACCGAGAAGATCGACGACCTGCACACCCTGGCCAAGGCGCTGCTCGAGTACGAGACCCTGAGCGGCGACGAGATCATCGGCGCGCTGAAGGGCGTGGCCCCCAACCGCGACGAGTCGGAGTCCAAGCGTCCGACAGGCCCCGCGGTGGCGGTCCCCATCTCGCCCAAGCCCAGCGCCGAGCCGGCGTAACGGCTGAAGCCGGAACGAAACGAAGGGCGGTCGCTGACGAAGCGACCGCCCTTTCTCTTTGGGCCCGGGAACGCCAAGGACAATGGAAGGCGAAGCCGCGGCCTTGGCCGTCCGCCATGATCCCTCCCGACGTTCCCAACAGCCACGGTCACCACTATGACTTGGCCGAGGCCTCATGAGTTCCACAGCATCGAGACGTCCGCGCGTGATGGGGATCGTGAACGCGACCCCCGACAGCTTTTCCGACGGCGGCCGGTTTTTGGATCCCGAGGCGGCCCTGGCCCATGCGCGGCGGCTGATCGCCGAGGGGGCCGAGATCCTGGACGTGGGCGCCGAGTCGACCCGGCCCGGGGCCGAGCCGGTGGAGGCCGACGTCGAGATCCAGCGGCTGGTTCCGCTGATCACGGCGATCCGCGCCGAGAGCGAAGTCCCGATCTCGGTGGACACGATGAAGCCCGCCGTGGCCGGCGCGGCCGTGGCGGCGGGGGCCTCGATCTGGAACGACGTCACGGCGCTGCGTCACGCGGCCGACAGTCTGCAGATCGCGGCCGAGCTGGGCTGCGAGGTGGTGCTGATGCACATGCAAGGACAGCCTCGCACCATGCAGGCCGAGCCCCACTATGACGACGTGGTGGCCGAGGTGACGGCGTTCCTGGCCGAGCGGGCCGAGGCGGCGATGGCGGCGGGCGTCGCGCGCGAGCGAATCTGGCTGGATCCGGGCATCGGCTTCGGCAAGCACATGCTGCGCCACAACCTGCCGCTGATGGCCGGGCTGGACCGGATCGTGGCGCTGGGCTTTCCAGTGCTGCTGGGGGCCAGCCGCAAGGCGTTCATCGGGGCGCTGTCGGGCGGCGCGGACGCCGATCATCGCCTGGGCGGCTCGATCGCGGCGGCGCTGGCGGGAGCGTCGGCGGGCGTCGCCGCGGTGCGGGTCCATGACGTGGCCGAGACGATCCAGGCGTTGAACGTGCAGGCGGCGAT
This sequence comes from Phenylobacterium sp., assembly GCF_004299445.1. Classification (GTDB taxonomy): domain Bacteria; phylum Pseudomonadota; class Alphaproteobacteria; order Caulobacterales; family Caulobacteraceae; genus Phenylobacterium. The sequence goes on from NZ_SCTC01000063.1 coordinate 36,016, forward strand.
CGCTCAGGCGAGCGATGCCGGCGCGCGGTCCTTGTAGATCTGGTTCACGCGTCCCTCGGACTCAAGGATCGCCGCCCAGGACGTACGCACGCCGTCCATCGCGCCCTCGAGGCCGTCCAGATGAGCATGCCAGCCGGCCGCGTTTCCGGCCCCGTCCTTCAGGGGGAGGCCCGACTCCGTGAGCGTGAGCCTTGCTCCTGCGCCGTCAGCCTCCACATCGAAGCGGATGACACTCTCGCCGCCCTCGGGCTGGGGCCATGTCCATTCCATGGTGCGCATCGGCTCGTAGATGGTGATCCGACCGGTGGCCCTGACGTCCGCCTCGCGGAAGAAGAGCGTGATCGCCGCGCCGGGGCGCAGAGCTTCTATCTCCACCTCGCAAAACCAATCGGCCAGCCGCTCGGGTACGGTGATGGCGGCCCACACCCGTTCCACCGGTTTCGCATAGCGACGACGGAAGACGATGGTGACGGTGTCGCCCACACGGGTGACCTCGCCGAGGTCCTTGTCGAGCAAGGTCATTGTTCACGCTCCAGATGTTCGTCGAGCGCCGCCAGCCGGCCGACCCAGAATTGACGGTAGGGCTTGAGCCAGGCCTCGAGGTCGGCAAGGCCGTCCGGCTTCAGGCTATAGAGCCGCCGTTGGCCATCGGCGCGAACGCTGACGAGGCCGGCCTCGCGCAGAAGTTTCAGGTGCTTGGACACACCGGGCTGGCTGAGCGCCAACGCCTCAACCAAGTCCCCCGCCGGCCGCTCGCCATCCCGTAGGACGTCGAGGATGCGCCGGCGATTGGGCTCGGCCAAGGCTTCGAAGGGGCTCATGACCAAACATATATACAAAAGGAAATATAACTAAAGCAGAATATATATGACGCGCAGCGCTCGATGGGCGCTAAGCTGTCCCCTTCACCCGCGGGTGGTCGCGCCAGGCCGGCAATGTCGCCATGTAGGCCAGCGTGTCGCGTTCGGCGGCGGCGCGGTCGCCGCCGTTCTCGCGGAGTTGCCAGTCGACCATGCGGGAAAAGCGTGTGTCGAAGTCCTGGAGCTTGCCGGTCTCGTCCACACAGTACTGGCAGTAGCGGCCGTTCTCGATCGGCATGCCGCAGCTCTCGCAGTCGTGCATCAGGGTCTCTCCGTCTTGAGGGCGGCGACCAGGTCGCCGAGCAGGTCGATGAGGAGCGCCTGCCGCGCGGGGGACAGGCGGGTGGCGACGCGCGCCAGATGCTCGCGGTCCAGCGCGTACATCTCGCGCGCCTGGACCTCGCGGCCGTTGGCCGTGAGCCAGATCAGGGCGCGGCGGCCATCGGCGGGGTCGGTCTCGCGCCGGACCAGGTCCTTGGCCTCAAGGTGATCGACCATCTCGCTGAGGGTCGAGGGCGCGCGGTCCAGGTGACGGCTGAGTTCGGTGAGCGTCATCGGCCCGGCCTCGGCCAGGTGCAGCAGGAAGGCCGCCGTCTCGCGGGTCAGCTGCTCGCGCTTGTCGCGCACCCGGCGCACGGCGTGCAGGTAGATATCCTGATGCGCCTGGGCGAGGGCGGTGGCGAAAGCGGCTGGGTCCATGCGGGGGTCCATGGGCCGGACGTTGGCGGCGAAGCGATCCTTCGTAAATCCCGATGCAATCGGCGGACGGAGGCGGTAGGTCAGGGGCATGACAGCCCTGGGTCGAGTCCTGATCATCGCCGGTTCCGACAGCGGGGGCGGCGCGGGCGTTCAGGCCGACATCAAGACCGTGACGGCGCTGGGCGGCTATGCGGCCACGGCGATCACGGCGGTCACGGTGCAGAACACGCTGGGCGTCACCGGCGTCCATACGATCCCGCGCAACGTCATCGCCGCCCAGGCGCACGCGGTGCTGTCGGACATCGGCGCCGACGCCATCAAGACCGGCATGCTGGGCGATGTGGCGACGGTCGAACTGGTGGCCGAGATCCTGGACGAGACGGTCGCGCCGGCGGTGATCGACCCGGTGATGGTGGCCAAGGGCGGCGCCTCCCTGCTGGCCGAGGCGGCTGTGGCGGCGGTGCGCGATCGGCTGGTGCGCCGCGCCGCCCTGCTCACGCCCAACGCGCCCGAGGCCGAGGCGCTGACCGGGCTGTCGGTGGCGACGAGCGACGATCTGCGCCGGGCCGGCGAGGCGCTGCTGACGGCGGGGGCCAAGGCGGTGCTGATGAAGGGCGGCCACGTGCCCGGCGACCGCGTGGTCGACATCCTGATGACGCCCGACGGCGAGACCGTGTTCGAGGGCGAGCGGATCGACAGCCGCCACACCCACGGCACCGGCTGCACCCTGGCCTCGGCCTGCGCGGTCGGGCTGGCGCAGGGGCTGCCGCTGACGGCGGCGGTGGCGCGGGCCTGGGACTATGTGCACGAGGCGATGCTGCGCGCGCCGGGCTTCGGAGCCGGGCATGGGCCGCTGGATCACGGCTGGCCGTTGCGAGGCCGCACGTGAGCGCGCCCGAGGCGCGGCTCGAGGCCGTTCTGCGGCGATCCGAACCGCTGATGCACGTGCTGCGCACGCTGGTCAGGCTGGATCCGCCCGACTGGCTGGTCTTCTCGGGCGCCATTTACCAGCGGGTGCTGAACGACCTGACGGGCCGGCCGCTGGACTACGGCGTCAAGGACTATGACGTGGGCTATTTCGATGGCTCCGACATCTCGTACGACGCCGAGGACGTGGTGATCAAACGGGTGGCCGCCGCCTTCGAGCCGCCGCTGCGGGATCTGGTCGAGGTGCGGAACCAGGCCCGCGTGCACGTCTGGTTCCAGGACCATTTCAACGAGCCCTACGAACCGCTGACCTCCAGCGCCGAGGCGCTGGGCCGGTTCGTGAGCCCGCTGTTCGCGGTCGGTGTGAAGCTTGACGCGGCCGATCGCATGACCGTCCACGCGCCGTTCGGGCTGGGCGACCTGTTCGCCATGACGCTGCGGCCGAATCCGACGCGACGAAGCCCGAATTACGAGAAGATCGCCGCGGCCGCGAAGGCGCGTTGGCCCGAGATCGAGGTGATCGCGCCGTAGCCGGCTGCGCGGGTCGGGGTTCAGCGCCGGTAGACGTCCGGGTCGCGGTATTCCATCCAGGTCTCGACCCTGGTGAGCGCGGTGAATCCGAACTGGCGGTAGAGGTCGTGGGCGTCGCGCGTGGCCAGGTGGAGGCGGCGGAAGCCCTGCAGGTCGGGGTGCGCCTTGACGTAGGCCACCAGCATCTTGCCGAGGCCCCGGCCGCGATGAGCCGGGTCGACGAAGACGTCGCAAAGCCAGCCGAAGGTCGCGCGGTCGGTCACGACCCGGGCCATGGCCGCCATCGCGCCGTCCGGGGCGAAGGCGCCGACCGTCAGGCTGCCCGCGCAGGCCCTGGCGAAGGTGTCGAAGGGGATGCCCTGGGCCCAATAGCTCTGGCCGCCAATCCAGCCGTGGGCGCGAGCGAGGTCGAAGCGGGCCGGGTCGTCGCTGAGGGTGAAGCCGGCTTCGGTGGTCTGGTGGGGCATGGTCGTGGGTCCGTGTCGCGGGAACTGGCCCTTGCCGCCCGGCGTCGGCGGCCGCAAGGACCACTTCACTGAACCGGGACCGATCCAATGCGCCAGTGGACCATCGACGCCTTCGCCGCCCAGCCTTTCCGGGGCAACCCGGCCTGTGTGGTCGAGCCCCTCGCCGCCTGGCCGCAGGACGCCTGGATGCAGGCGCTGGCCGCCGAGAACAACCAGGCGGAAACGGCGTTCCTGCTCCGGACAGCCGACCCGGCGCGGTTCGGGCTGCGCTGGTTCACGCCGATGCTGGAGGTGCCCCTGTGCGGGCACGCGACCCTGGCGAGCGCGCACGTGCTGTTCGCCGAGCTGGGGCTTTCCGAGGGCGAGGTCGTCTTCGAGACGAAGTCGGGCCCGCTTGTCGTCCAACGCTCCCGCGAAGGCTACGAGATGGACTTTCCATCCCAGCCGCCGGTTCGGATCGATGCGCCGGCGGGTCTGGCCGAGGCTCTGGGCGTCGCGCCGGACGAGGTGTGGGCCTCAGCCTACCTCGTCGCGATCTACAACGATCCCGCGGTCATCCGCAGCCTCAAGCCCGACCTAGTCGCGCTGAACGCCGTCTCCAGCACGGCGACGGGCGGCCGGGGCAATGTGGGCGTGGCCGCGATCGCGGCAGCGGGGGCGGGCCACGACGTGGTCGACCGCTTCTTCGCGCCCGGGTCGGGAATCCCCGAGGATCCGGCCACGGGATCGCTGCACTGCATCCTGGCGCCGCTCTATGCCGACAAGCTGGGTCGGCCGAAGGTGATGTTCCATCAGGCCTATCCGGGCCGGGGCGGCGACCTGGAATGCGAAATGCAGGGCGACCGGGTGCTGATCCGCGGCCGTGCGGTCACGGTGGTGGAAAGCCGCCTGCGCCTCTGAAGACGCAAACGCCCCCGAAGCCAGGCTCCGGGGGCGTCCTTGTCTCAGCCGAGAGCCGGCCGGGACCCGTTAGCGCCGATAGGCGTAGTCGTTGTCGCGCGACTGGGCGTAGACCCACTGTTCCAGGCGGTCGAGACGACGGTCGAGGTCAACGACTTCCCAGCGCGTGAGACCGTTGCGCTCGTAGCGGTTCTGCAGCCGCTCGATGTCGTTCAGCTGCTCGCTGAGGCGGATCGCTTCGCGACGGGTCAGGGCGCCCATCTGCAGATTGCGCTCGATGCGGCGGTCGATGCGGTGACGACGCTGGTCGAAGTTCACCTGGCCGCCGCGTTCCCAGCGGTCGCGCTGGTCGTAGCGTCCCTCGCCGCGATGCTCGTAGCGGTCGCCACGATCATAGTCGCCGTAGGGCTGGGCGGCGACAGGGGCGGCGGCCGTCACGGCGGCGACGGCGGCCAGGGTGGCCATCAGAGTCTTCATATCTGGTCCTCCAGAACCGTGTCGGCCTTTCCCAAGGAGCTGGGTTCGGCCTTCAGTGGGGGCAGGAGAACACTTTCAGGCTGAAACGGTTCTGAGGCTCACGGTTCGGCGAGGTTCATCTACGTGACGCGATTGTCAGGGCGTGGGACGGCCTAAGCCGCCGAAGACGCCTGCGCGACCGGCGCGACCCCATCGGTGGCGGCGGCGTTGAGAACCGCTGAGATCGCATCGTACAGCTTGGCGATCTCGATGGGCTTGGCCACGTGAGCGTCCATCCCGACGGCCAGGTACTCTTCGACCTGGTGGGTCAGGGCGTTGGCGGTCAACGCCACGATCGGGGTGCGGCGACGGCCGGCGGTCCGTTCCTGCTCGCGGATTGTCGAGGCGGCGGTGATGCCGTCCATGACCGGCATCTGGATGTCCATGAGGATGAGATCGTAGGCGCCGGTGCGCCAGGCTTCCACCGCTTCCTTGCCGTCGGGCACGATGTCGACCTCGATGCCCAGCGATCCGAGGACCGCGGCCAGCACCTGCTGGTTGGTGGGATTGTCTTCGGCGGCCAGGATGCGCAGGTCGCCGTCGTCCGAGGCCTGGGCGGTCTCGGCGGCCTGCAGCGAGGCCGGCCGGCCGCGTTCCAGGGGCAGCTCGACGATGAAGGTGGAGCCGGCGCCTTCCAGGCTCTCCACATTGATGGAGCCGCCCATCATCTGAGTCAGCTCGCGGCAGATCGCCAGGCCCAGGCCCGTCCCGCCGAAGCGGCGGGTGGCCGAGTTGTCGGCCTGGGTGAACTTCTCGAACAGCGTGGGCAGCTTTTCGGGCGAGATGCCGACGCCCGAGTCGCGGACCACGATCTTGAGGCCGCCCGCGGCCCCGACATCGACCACCGCGCTGACCTCGCCCTGCGGCGTGAACTTGACCGCGTTGGACAGGAGGTTGCCGACGATCTGGCGCAGGCGGTCGGCGTCGCCGCGCCACCAGCCCTTGGCCGGATCGGTGACCTGGACGTCGAAGGCCAGACCCTTGGCGCGGGCCATGACTTCGAAGTTCTCGCGCGCCTGAGTGACGGCGAGTTCGACGTCGAAGTCCTCTTCGAAGAGCGTGAGCTTGCCGGCCTCGATCTTCGACAGATCGAGCACGTCGTTCAGCACGGCCAGCAGCAGGCCGCCCGAGCGGCGGATGACGTCCAGGCGGTCGCGCTGCACCTGATCCAGCTGACCCAGGGCCATCACCTCGGCCATCGCCAGCACGCCGTTCAGCGGGGTGCGGATCTCGTGGCTCATGTTGGCCAGGAACTGGGTCTTCAGGACGTTGGCGGCGTTGGCCTCGTCGCGCGCCACTTCCAGGTCGCGCATGGCCAGGATCAGGTCGTCCTCGCGCTCGGCGAGCTTGGCCAGCAGGTGGTTGAAGCTCTCGGTCAGGCTCTTGAACAGCTCGTCCGAGGCGTCGACCGTGACCGGCGTGAAGCTGCCCCCGGCGGCCACTTCGTGCATGGCCTGCGACAGGCTCTGGACCGGCTTGATCACCCGGTGCGCCAGACTGCGCGCGAGAAACAGCGCCACCCCCACGCCGCCGAACAGCAGCACGAAGGTGAGCGCGATGAACTGCGGCAGCATCGGCGCCAGCGACGGCTGCTCGATCGTCATGACGACGTGACCGACGGTCTTGCCCTGGTGGACGATCGGCTGGTCGATCGTCTCGACCGAGGCGCTTGGCCGGTCCGTGAGGCGGAAGCCGGCCAGCTCGCGACCGGTCGTGTCGGTCAGCCGGACGGTGCGGACATCCTTGCTGATCTTCACGGCCTCGAGATCTCGGGCGAGGTTGCTCGTCTGTCCGGAGGTCACAGAGGGCGCCGCGATCTGGGCGGCGATCACCGCCAGTTCCTCGTGGAACCGGTGTGACTGCGTGCGGGCGACGGCCCACTGCTGGAGCATGAAGGTGAGGCAGGCGGCGACCAGGACAACGACGGTCGTGACAAGGCCCACGCCGGCCACTCGCGCGTGGAACGTCGCTGTCGGCGCCGACGCTCGCGGCGCCTCGTCTTCGAGGTGGTCCCCCAATAGGCCCATGCACAACGGATAGCGCGCAAGGTGCTAACGCTTCGCTTCCAAGACCGATTTCAACCCAGCGTGGTCCCGCCTAACTGTGCTTTTGGCGCCACGATACCACCCGCCACGGGAATAAATATGGTTAACAACCGATGAGTCAGTTGCGTGCGCGGTAACCTTTGCTTTACCTTAACGGGTGTCGGGTTCTCTCAAGGGGTGTATCCACATGGACAAGATTTTTGTGGCCAAGCGCGTGGCCAAGAAGCTCTTCGAAACCGAAGCAGCGGTCGACAGCGCGATGGTCGAAGCGTCCGAGCTGATGAGCGAAATGCTCAAGGCTCGTAAGGACGTGAACACCTCGCTGGTGTTCGCCGACGACGTGCAAGTGAAGATGATGGAAGCTCTCAAGGCGCTGAGCGAAGCTCGCACCGCCATGGTGGCTGTCCACACCGAGCTCAACGACGCGAAGCTCCGTCTCGGCATCCGCACGAAGATGGACTTCGAGAACAAGCCGGTCGAAGGCGCCGCGCGCGAGCAGACGGTGATGCGGGACGTCGGCTGACCGACCGCAGATCGGTCGATTTTCTGACTGATCATTGCAATAGATTAACTGGTTGGGCGCCTCTAATCCTGATTAGGGGCGCTCAATCATGTTTGATCTGCGGCTGATCCTGAACACTTTCGCGATCCTCTGCTGCCTCTTCGCATTGTGGAAGGGCGGCCGGGCCGAACGCATGGGCGCGCTCGCCGTGCTGGCGAATGTGGTGATCGGCCAGACCGGCCATCTGGTCGCGCCGGGCCTCAACGACCAGATCCGCCTCGTCAACGACGGCCTGACCGCGCTGCTGCTGCTGGGCGTCACGGTCCGATACGGCGCGCTCTGGATGGGCGGCGTGATGCTGTTCTACGCCGCGCAGTTCGCCATGCATTCGTTCTACATCGTGACCGAGCGGAAGCCGGATTTCCTGCGCGCGCTGATCAACAACGTGGACTACCTGGGCATCGTCTCGTGCCTCATCATCGGCACGATCGTGGCCTGGCGCCGCCGCGTGATAAACCGCCGCAAAGCCGCCAGCACGGCGTCGACAACACCCTGAGTTGTTCGAGCCTGGGGCCGTGACGCCCGATCTCGGCCGTCCGACGATCAGGTCGGCTGGGCGCGCCGCGGCGTCATCGTCGCCAGCCCGACACCGACAAGGATCAACCCCAGGGCGACAAACGCCGGCCAGCCCGGTCGCTCGCCCAGGGCCGCCATCCCCAGGCCGGTGGCGATGCAGGGCGCCAGATAGATCGACATCGACATGAACAGCGGCCCGCGCCGCTGGACCAGGAAGACGTAGCCGATGTTCGACAGGCCCGTGGAGATGGCGCCCAGGGTCAGGACGGCGACCAGTGAAGGCGTGGGGATCGGCCAGGCCGGCGGCGGTTCGAACGCGACCGCGAGACCCAGCGCGGTGACAAAGGCCCAGGCGCACATCATGAACGCGCCCACCGTCGGCGTGACATAGGGCGCCGTGCGGGTGGCGACGTTCGCGATCGCATAGAGGAACGAGCCGAAGAGCGCCGCGGCGAGGGCCATCGCTTCCACCGAGGCGCCTTCGAGCAGACGTGGGGCGACCAGGGTCGTGAGACCGGCGAAGCCAACCATGATGCCCAGCGTCTTGCGCACCGTCAGCCGGTCGCCCGCCAGGAACATGTGGGCCAGCACGCCGGTGAAGATGGGCGAGGCGCCGTTGCAGATCGCCACCACGGCGCTTGGCGTTCTCTGGGACGCGAAGGCGAAGAAGCCCAACGGGATGGCCATTCCGACGGCGCCCAGGAACAGATAGGTCCGCCAGGCCGGATGACGGAGCGGCGGCGGGCGCTGGCCCTGCAACAGCATGGCCGCCGCGAGGGTGAGCGTCGCCACGCCGGTTCGGATCGCCGAGGTCCACAGCGGGTCGATGTGCTGGGTCGCCACCTTCAGGAAGGCGAAGCCGGAGCCCCAGATGGCCACCAGCAGGGCCATCACCACCCAGTCGAACGCCCGCGATTGCATAGCGGCGCTTGGATCACATCGTCGCAGCGAGGGCCACCCCGCGCCCTCGGCGAAGGCCCCCGATCAGCCCTGCTTCAGCGCTTGTTAGGAAAGTTTTTCTTGCGCTGCAGCGCAAACCGAGGCTCTTGGCCCGCGGGCCACGCCCCCCCAACGGGGCGCTGCTCATCTGCAAGGATGGGAGACATCGCTATGAATACCCTGCCGAAGCCGGCCATGCGTCCGGCTCGTCCCGAGTTCTCTTCCGGCCCGTGCGCCAAGCGCCCCGGATGGACCCCCGAAAACCTCAGCAACGCCGTCCTCGGCCGCTCGCACCGCTCCAAGCTGGGCAAGGCGCGCCTCAAGGACGCCATCGACCGCACGCGCGCCGTGCTGCAAGTCCCGGACGACTTCCACGTCGGCATCGTGGCCGGTTCGGATACCGGCGCCGTCGAGATGGCGCTGTGGTCGATGCTGGGCCCCAAGCCCGTCCAGCTGCTGGCTTTCGAGAGCTTCGGCAAGGACTGGGTGACCGACGTCACCAAGCAGCTGAAGATCGACGCCGAGGTGCTCTCGGCGCCCTATGGCCAGCTGCCCGACCTGACCAAGGTGCGCAAGGATGCGGACCTGGTCTTCACCTGGAACGGCACCACCTCGGGCGTCCGCGTCCCCAACGCCGACTTCATCGCGGCCGACCGCGAGGGGATCACGATCTGCGACGCCACCTCGGCGGCGTTCGCCCAGCAGCTCGACTGGGCCAAGCTCGATGTCGTCACCTTCTCGTGGCAGAAGGCGCTCGGCGGCGAAGGCGCGCACGGCGTCCTGATCCTGGGCCCGCGCGCGGTGGCCCGGCTGGAAAGCCACACGCCGGCCTGGCCGATGCCGAAGCTGTTCCGCATGACCAAGAACGGCAAGGTGGACCTCGAGATCTTCGCGGGCGCCACCATCAACACGCCGTCCATGCTGTGCGTGGAAGACGCCATCGATGCGCTGCGCTGGGCCGACGCCATCGGCGGCCTGCCGGAAATGCAGCGCCGGGCCGACGCCAACCTGGCGGTCCTCGCCGACTGGGTCGCCAAGACGCCGTGGGTGGACTTCCTGGCCCAGGACCCGGCCACGCGTTCGAACACCTCGGTGTGCCTGAAGGTGGTCGACGCCCAGGTCGCCGCGCTGTCGGATGACGCCCAGGCCGACTTCGCCAAGAAGCTGGCCGCGCTGTTGGAGAAGGAGGGCGTCGCCCTCGACATCGGCGGCTACCGCGACGCCCCTCCCGGCCTGCGGATCTGGTGCGGCGCCACGGTAGAGACGTCCGATGTGGATGCGCTCACGCCCTGGCTCGACTGGGCCTTCGCCTCGGTCCTCGCCGACCTGCAAGCCGCCGCCTGACCCACTGCACCCTTCCCCCTAGCGGGGAAGCGCTGGGGATGGGGGTGAAACACCCGCCTTTCCCCGCTCGCACCCCAACCCCCAACCCCTCCCCGCAAGGGGGAGGGGACATGGAGCTCCGATATGCCCCGCGTTCTCATCGCTGACAGCCTCAGCCCCGCCGCCGTCGACATTTTCAAGCAGCGCGGCATCGACACCGACATCAAGACCGGCCTCTCGAAGGACGAGCTGATCGCCATCATCGGCGACTACGACGGCCTGGTCGTCCGCTCGGACACCAAGCCCAACAAGGACGTGATCGCCGCGGCCAAGAAATTGAAGGTGATCGGCCGCGCCGGCATCGGCGTCGACAACATCGACATTCCGGCCGCCACCGCCGCCGGCGTGGTGGTGATGAACACCCCCTTCGGCAACTCGATCACCACGGCCGAGCACGCCATCGCGATGATGTTCGCCCTGGCCCGCCAGATGCCCGCCGCCGACGCCTCCACCCAAGCCGGCAAGTGGGAGAAGAGCCGCTTCATGGGCGTGGAGCTCTACGCCAAGACCCTGGGCCTGATCGGCGCCGGCAATATCGGCGGCATCGTCGCCGACCGGGCGCTGGGCCTGAAGATGAAGGTGGTGGCCTACGACCCGTTCCTGTCGCCAGAGCGCGCGGTGGAGATGGGCGTGGAAAAGGTCGAGCTGGACGAGCTGCTGGCCCGCGCCGACTTCATCACCCTGCACACCCCGCTCACCGACAAGACCCGCAACATCCTGTCGGCCGAGAACCTGGCCAAGACCAAGAAGGGCGTGATGATCGTCAACTGCGCCCGCGGCGGCCTGGTGGACGAGGCGGCCCTGCGCGCCGGCCTGGAGAGCGGCCACATCGGCGCGGCGGGCTTCGACGTGTTCTCGTCGGAACCGGCCAAGGAGAACGTGCTGTTCGGCGCGCCCAACTTCGTGGCCACGCCTCACCTGGGCGCCTCGACCAACGAGGCCCAGGAGAACGTGGCGCTGCAGGTGGCCGAGCAGATCAGCGACTACCTGCTGACCGGCGCGGTGACCAATGCGCTCAACAGCCCCTCGGTCACCGCCGAGGAAGCCCCCCGTCTGAAGCCCTTCGTGGCCCTGGCCGAGAAGCTGGGCGCCCTGGCCGGCCAGATGCTTGACTACGGGATCAAGGCCGTGGACATCGCGTTCGAGGGCGAGGTCTCCAAGCTCAACACCAAGCCCATGAGCGCCGCGGCGCTGGCCGGCGTGATGCGGCCCATGCTGGCCGAGATCAATATGGTCTCGGCGCCGGCGGTGGCGAAGGAGCGCGGCATCACCGTTTCGGAGAGCCGCCAGGAGAGCTCGCCGATCTATGACAGCCTGATGCGGATCACGGTCACCACCGAAAAGGGCAAGCGCTCGTTCGCCGGGACGGTGATGGCGGGCGCGCCGCGCATCGTCGAGGTCAAGGGCATGGAGCTGGACGCCCCGTTCCTGCCGCGCATGCTCTACGTCAACAACCTGGACAAGCCGGGCTTCATCGGCGCGTTGGGCGGCCTGCTGGGCGAGGCGGGCGTGAACATCGCCACGTTCAACCTGGGCCGCATCGACGCCGGCGATGACGCCATCGCCCTGGTGGGCGTGGATCAAGCCCCGGACGCCAAGTTGCTGGCCAAGATCCAGGCCCTGCCCCACGTGAAGGAAGCCCGCGCGCTGAGCTTCTGACCCGGAACGTCTGACCGGCCGAGCCGGCGTGAGCCTTGAGGCTTGCGCCGGCTACCTCAGGCGGCGACTTCCGCCCCGTCGCTGTCGCGGCCGACCCATCGCGAGAGGCAAGCGTGCAGCGCCTCCAGGCTGATCGGCTTCTCCACGCTGTCGACCATGCCTGCGGCCTGCATCCGCGCCACCTGTTCGGGCAGCACGTCGGCGCTCATGGCTATGATCGGCGTGCGGCTGAACGGTCCGTCGAGGGCCCGTATCGCCCGCGTGGCCGCCAGGCCGTCCATGCCAGGCATGTGCACGTCCATCAGGATGGCGTCGTAGCGCTTCATGCGCGCCGCATCGACCGCCTCGCGCCCGTCGCAGGCGACGTCGACCGCGCACCCCAGCATGGCCAGGACGGCCACCCCCAGGTCACGGTTCATGGGATGGTCGTCGACCAGCAGGATCTGGGCCGCCGGCAGGGCTTCGCGAGGCTGTTGCGCTTCGGCCAGTTCCTGAGCCTGCGCACGTGGGAGGCTGACGTCCAACCAGAACTCGGAGCCCTTGCCGGGCGCGGAGATGACGCCGATCCGGCCGCCCATCGCCTCGACCAGACCCTTGCAGATCGCGAGACCCAGGCCGGTGCCCCCGTGCGTCCGGCTGATCGAGCTGTCGACCTGCTGAAAACGGTCGAACAGGGTGGGCTGCGCGTCGAGGGCGATGCCCACGCCGGTGTCCACGACCGCGATGCGGACGCGGTCGGAGGGACCTTCGGGTTGGATGTCGAGCTTCAGGGTGACGCCGCCGCGGTCCGTGAACTTCACCGCATTGTTGAGGAAGTTGAGCAGCACCTGGCACAGGCGGTGGTCGTCGCAGACATGGGCCAGGTCGGCGGGGCCCGTGGACTCCATATCCAGCGCCAGGCCCTTTCGCTCGGCCGACTCGGCCACGATGGCCAGGGCGTCGCGGCACACGGTCGCCAGCTGGATGGGTTTGGGATCCAGCGAGATGCGGCCCGCCTCGACCTTGGAGAAGTCGAGGATGTCGTTGACCACCGTCAGCAGCGCGTCGCCCGAGCGGCGGATCACCCCCACCTGCTGGCGGGCGGAGTCGGGCAGATCGGCGCGCTCGAGCAGCTGGGCAAAACCGATGATCGAGTTCAGGGGCGTGCGGATCTCGTGGCTCATGGTGGCCAGGAATTCGGTCTTGGACACCGATGCGGCCTGGGCCCGGTCGCGCGCGCGGCGGTCGCTCCTGGCGCGGTTGGTGAGAATGGCGCGCAGGCGCTGCTGATGGGTAGCCATGAGGCCGGTGATGAGGCCGGTGGCGAACACCATCGCCAGGTAGAGCTGGATCATGTTGATCCGTCCGCCCGGGGTCTTGTTCCCGGCGATCATCGCGGGCGAGTCCAGGACGACGGCGAACACCAGCACGATGCTGGTGATCAGGGCCATGGCCAGGGTGACGGCGCGCGGACCCAAGCGCAGGCCTATCACGGCGATGATCGGAAAGATCGCCAGCAGCGCCAGCCCCGCGAATGGCGTGGAGACCAGGCTGCCCACGCCAAGCAGCAGAATGACCGCGGCGAACGGCTCCCACCCGCGGGTGCGGCTGTTGGCCGGTGCGGCCCGCTGGCCCAGCAGCAGGATGGCGGGAAGCATCAGCGACATGCCGAGGAACTTCGCGGCCAGGCGGCTCAACGCCATCTCGACCGGGAACTCGCCGCTCATCGCCATGACGACGAGGCTCAGAACCAGCGTGCCCGCCACCAGCATCGGGAGGAGGGCGATGAAGATCAGGCGCGCGAAGCGTCCCGGCGTGGTGAGACGCACCGCATTGAGACGGCGCGCCAGCGTGACCACGACCACCGCCTCGACGGTGTTCAGCAACGAGAAGGCCAGCGCGTCGAACGCGGAGTGGGAAAAGGCGTACACCATGGCCGACTGGATCGCGAAGCCGGCGGCGAGACACGCCAGCGTCCAGCGGCGCGGCGACAGCAGGACGGCCCCGATGACAAAGGCGTTCGCTGTCCAGATCGTGTCGACGCCGCCCGCGTGCTGTCGCAGCACGTTGGTGAGCCACAGGTTGAGCACGTAGCCCAGGCATAGGACAGCGGCGACAAGGGCCCGGGCCGGGCGCCTGTCTGCCTGTCGCACCTGCTCTGCCGCGACGCCTTGCATCAGGTAACCCTACAATCCGAGGGCGAATTAAGCCTTAAGGCGCCGACAGCGGCGCTGTCCGGCCGGACGTGGCGGCGGGGATGACGGGGCGATCGATGATGACGGCCATGGTGAAGGATCCTCCCAGCCAGGTTCGCCCGGCATGATGGGGAGGCTCGTCCGGCCCCGTCGCTCCCCCTTGCTGGAAGCTTAGGGGCATACCGAAGTTTCGGTCAATTGCCCTCGGATCAGTGAAAATCCCGGCTGCGGATCAGCGCGCCGGTGACGTTGGAGCGGGCGGCGATCTCGGCGCCGTCCTCGCGCAGTTTCGAGAGCTGACCCGAGAGGTCCTCGAACCGCTCGGCCACCACGTGGACCACGCCCTCGACGCTCTGCACCTGGCCGTGGACGACCAGGAACGACGAGGTCATCACCAGCCGCCGGTGGGCCTCGAAGACGTCGCGCCAGACGACGATGTTGGCGATGCCGGTCTCGTCCTCGAGGGTCATGAAGGTGACGCCCTTGGCGGTCCCCGGCCGCTGGCGCACCAGCACCAGGCCCGCCACCGCCAGCCTGCGCTTGTCGCGCGCCGTCTTCAGCGCCACGCAGGGCACGATCCCCTGCTGCGCCAGGGCCTCGCGGAAAAAGTCCACGGGGTGGGCCCGCAGCGACAGGCTGGTGGTGCGGTAGTCCTCGGCCACCCCCTGCGAGGCGCTCATGAACGGCAGCTGGACCTGGGCCTCCCTGGTCTTCTGGCGCAGCAGCAGGGGCGCGGCCTTCGCGGCGTTCCATTCGCCGGCCAGGCCCTTTACGGCCCATAGCGCCTCGCGCCGGGTGACGCCCAGACTGCGGAAGGCGTCGGCCTCGGCCAGCAGCTCCAGTGAGCGGCGGCTGAACCCGCCCAGCCGCGCGAAGTCCTGGACGCTCCGGGCGCCGGCCGCCCGGGCCCGGACCAGGGCGGCGCCGTCGGCCTTCTCCTTCAGGCCCTTGATCTGATGCAGCCCCAGGCGGACGGGGCGCAGCCGCTCGCCCGGATCGTCCTTCTCCTCGAGCGTGCTGTCCCAGTCGCTGAACATCACGTCGGGGGGACGCACCTCGACGCCGTGCTCGCGGGCGTCGCGCACCAGTTGGGCGGGCTGGTAGAAGCCCATCGGCTGGCTGTTGAGCAGGCCCACCAGGAAGGCGTCAGGCCAGTGGTGCTTCACCCAGGCCGACACATAGACCAGGATCGCGAAGCTGATCGCGTGGCTCTCGGGGAAGCCGTACGAGCCGAAGCCCTCGATCTGCTGGAAGCACCGCTCGGCGAACTCGCGGTCGTAGCCGCGGTCGACCATCCCCTTCACGAACTTCAGCCCGTGCTCGCCGATGGTGCCGATGTTGCGGAAGGTCGCCATGGAACGCCGCAGCCGGTCGGCCTCGTCGTCGGTGAACTTCGCCGCCACGATGGCCACGCGCATGGCCTGTTCCTGGAAGAGCGGCACGCCCTTGGTCTTCTCAAGGATCTCGCGCAGCTCGTCCTTGTCGCCATGGTCGGGGTGCGGCTCGGGATAGGTGACGGGCTCCTCGCCGTTGCGGCGCTTGAGGTAGGGGTGGACCATGTTGCCCTGGATCGGCCCCGGCCGGACGATCGCAACCTCGATCACCAGGTCGTAGAACTTCCGTGGCTTCAGGCGGGGCAGCATCGACATCTGAGCGCGGCTCTCGACCTGGAAGACGCCCACCGAATCGGCCTTGCAGAGCATGTCGTAGACCGCGGGGTCTTCCTGCGGGATGTGGGCGACGTCGGTGACCTCGCGGCCGTCGATGGGCGGCAGCAGGGCGAAGCTCTTGCGCAGCGCGGTCAGCATGCCCAGCGCCAGGACATCGACCTTCATCAGCTTCAGGGCGTCGATGTCGTCCTTGTCCCATTCGATGAAGGTGCGGTCCTCCATGGCGGCGTTGCCGATGGGCACGGTCTCGTCCAACCGGCGCTTGGTCAGCACGTAGCCGCCCACGTGCTGCGACAGGTGGCGCGGGAAGCCGATCAGCTCCTGGGCCAGCGCCGTGGCGCGGCGGATTTCGGGGGCGTTGGGATCGAGACCCGTCTGACGGATGTGGTCTTCGGGGATTTCGTCGCCCCAGCTGCCCCAGACGGTGTTGGCCAGCGCCGCGGTGATGTCCTCGGTCAGGCCCAGCGCCTTGCCCACCTGGCGGATCGCCATGCGCGGGCGGTAGTGGATGACGGTGGCGACGATGGCGGCGCGGTCGCGGCCATAGCGACGGTAGACATACTGCATCACCTCCTCGCGCCGCTCGTGCTCGAAATCGACGTCGATGTCGGGGGGCTCGTTGCGGTTCTCGGAAATGAAGCGCGAGAAGAGCAGGTCCTGATCCTCCTTGGTCGGATCGACCGAGGTGATCCCCAGGCAGAAGCAGACGCAGGAGTTGGCCGCCGAGCCGCGGCCCTGGCAGAGGATGCCCTGCTCGCGCGCCCAGCGGACGATGTCGTGCACGGTCAGGAAGTAGTTGGGGTAGTCCAGCTTCTCGATGAGGGCGAGCTCGTGGGCGACGAGGCGCTTCACCTTGTCGGGCACGCCCTTGGGATAGCGCCACGCGGCCCCCGCCCAGCTCAGGTCGCTCAGGTGCTGGATCGCCGTCTTGCCGGGCGGCACGGGCTCATCGGGGTATTCGTAGCGCAGCTGGTCCAGGTCGAATCCGACGCGCTGGGCGATCTCGACCGTACGTTCGATCGCGCCGGGGAAGCGGGCGAACAGGCGGGCCATCTCGGCCCCCGGCTTCAGGTGGCGCTCGCCGTTGGCGGCCAGGCGCAGGCCGGCCTCGTGGATGGTGCAGGTCTCGCGGATGCAGGTCAGCACGTCCTGCAACGGGCGCCGCTCGGGCCCGTGGTAGTGGACGTCGTTGGTGGCGACCATCGCCATCCCGCTGCGTTCGCAGAGCGCGCCCAGCTGGCTCAGGCGGTGCAGGTCGCGGGGGCCATAGCGGCGCGAGGCCGCCAGCCAGACGTCGGGCAGTTCGTGGGTCAGCCGGCGCAGCTCGCCTTCGAACGCGTCGTCCAGCCGGTCGGGCGGGACCACCAGCGTGAGCTGGCCCTGCGCATGGGCGGCGAAGTCTTCCCAGTGCAGCTCGCACTCGCCCTTCTGCGAGCGCATCTGGCCGGCGGTGAGCAGCTTGGTAAGCCGGCCATAGGCCTCGCGGTCGGAGGGATAGACGATCAGGCTGGGCGTGCCGTCGACGAAGTCGAGCCGGCAGCCTGTGAGCGCGCGGATCTTCGAGCCGCTCTCGCGCAACTCCTGCATCTGCCGCCACGCCCGCACCACCCCGGCCAGGCTGTTGCGGTCGCAGATGCCGATGGCCTCCAACCCCAGCGCATCGGCCCCGGTGACCAGCTCCCACGGATGCGACGCCCCGCGCAGGAACGAGAAGTTCGTCGTCGTCTGCAGCTCGGCGTAGCGGGTCATGTGACGGCCTAACAGCGCGCCGCAGGCGCAGTTTTTTGAACCACGGAAAACACAGAAAACACGGAAGGGGCGAGCTGGGGCCGAGCCGCAGGGCATCCCCGGCCCTTCTGTGTTTTCCGTGTTTTCTGTGTTTTGAATCTTGTTGGCGCTGATACGCCCGGGGCGTGTCTCACGTCAGGTCGGTGAACGGGTTGAAGGCCACCTCCCAGCGGTTGCCTTCGGGGTCGGCGAAGTAGCCGGAGTAGCCGCCCCAGAAGACGTCCTGCGGCGGCTTCAAGGCTGTCGCGCCGGCCGTCAGCGCCTTGGCGAAGACGCCATCGACGGCAGCCTTCGAGGGCGCGTTGTGAGACAGCACGACCCCGCCGGGCCCGGAGCCTTCAGACGAGACGCCGGCGTCGGCCGCGGAGGCTTCGCGCGGGTAGAGGCCCAGCCATGTCCCCTCTAGGCGGAACATCACCATGTCGTCGCCGGGCGTGTAGTTGTGGGTCGGGAAGCCCAGGCCGTCGCGGTAGAATGCGAGCATGCGAGGCAGGTCGTGGACGCCGAAGGTGATGAGGCTGATCTTGGGCTTCATGGGGTCTCCTCGAGTTCAGGCGAACAGGCCGTGCAGCCACCACTTGGCCGGGGCGTCGGGGTCGCCGTAGAGGCCGGCGCGGAACAGCCAGAAGCGGCCGCCGTCCTGATCCTCCACGCGGTAGTAGTCGCGGACGTGGGTGATCGAGATGTCGCCGATCTCGCGCCGCCACCATTCCTCGCCGATCCGTTCGGGGCCCTCGGCGCGACGCACCTGATGCACGCGGCCCCGCCAGCGGAACTGCCGGGGCGGGTCGTCGGGCAGCAGCGCGAACACCTGCTCCAGGGGCTCGGGCCGGCGGAAAAGACGGACCGGGCGGGGCGTCTCGCGGTCCCAAGGGCGGGCTTCGGAGAGAGGCGCCCCCAGAGCGGGCTGGCGGCCCACCGCCTGCTCGGGGACATGGGTTTCCACGGGCGCCGCCCGCCACACCCGCTCAGACCCCAGGCGGTTCACCAGCCGGTCGACCAGGGGGGCCAGGCCATCCTCCACCGCCGCCTCCGGCCCGGTCTCGATGCGCGCCTGGCGGCCCGACACCGCCTCGACGGCATAGGCGCAGATCGTCACCGACTCGATGCCGAAGCCGGGGTCGACCGTCTCCAGCTTGGGCTGGAACAGCCGCGCGATGCGGCGCGCGTCGCGGCCGGCCAGCGACAGACCGATGGTGAGCGGCAGCGTTTTCCCGTCCACCCTGTGGAAGGCGATCTCGAACCGGCGCGCGCCATGGCCGCCGGCCTCCAGCCGGGCGCAGAGCTTGGCCGCCGCGTCCTGGGTGACGCGGGCCATGTCCTCGGGCGCGCTGATGGGCTCGAAGAAAGCCAACCGGTCGACCCAGGGCGTGGGCGGGCGGCGATAGCGCAGCGCCTCGGCGCTGCGGCCCAGGGCCTGGTCCAGCCGTTCCAGCGTGCGCGCGCCGAACCGACGGCCCAGGGGGGCACGGGGAATCTCCATCAACTGGCCCACCCGGCGCAGCCCCAGCCGCTCGATCTGGGCGGCGGCCTCGGGTTCGAGCCGCAGGGCCGCGGGCGGCATCGGCTTCAACAGGTCGCCCTGACCGCCCGGGGGCGCGATCGTCCCGTCCCGACCGAAGTGGGCCAGGGCCCAGGCCGCGCCGGGGGTGTCGGCGATGGCTGCGCGGAACGGCAGCGCGTTCTGGGCCAGCCGTCCCTGGAAGTCGGCCAGCATCTCGGCCTCGCCGCCCCACAGGTGGGCGACGCCGGTGATGTCGAGGAACAGTCCGTCCGGCGCATCGGCCGCCACCGCCGGCGAGAAGCGGACGCACCAGTCGACCAGGGCGGTGAGGGCCGCGGCGTCCGCCTCGGGCTCGACGTCGGCGGTCGCCAGCTCGGGGACCAGGGCCATGGCGTCGGTGGCCTTCTGCCCGACGTGCAGCCGCAGGCGAGAGGCCTCCACGCTGACCGCGGCCAGCCGCCGGACCTGCCGCACCGTCTCGATCAGGGCGAAGGGGGGCTCAGAGCCCCTTCCCTCTTGCGGGGAAGGGGTTGGGGGTGTCGGCGCTGAGGTTCCGGTTTGCGCACCCCCACCCCCGGCCCCTCCCCGCAAGGGGGAGGGGAGGTGACCCAGATGCCCTCCGCTAGGCGGCGCGTCGGACTGCGGGGGATTGCGCCGGCGCCAGTTCGCGATCGCCCAGGTCGGCGACCAGGCGCAGAGGATGCGCGACATCGCCTGCCTCCCAGGAATAGGCCTGATCGGCCTCGAGGATCCATGCGCCGGAGCGGCCGCCCCGGCTGCGTTCGAGGGCCACGGAGAACCGCGGGTTCCCCAGGCCGAATTCGCCGGCCGGCGGCTCGGACGGCGCGGAGACCACCCGCCACCGCGTGGCCGCGATCGAGCCGGCGGCCTCCTTGCGGCCGACCCCGCCGAAGGGCCGGCGCTTGATGACGAAGCCCGTAGCGCCGCGCTTCTCGCAGGCCAGCTGCAACCGACGCCCTGCGGTCAGGTCCACCGCCTCGACCTCGCCGAACACCGCCGAGATCCCGACCGTGGCCAGCGCGTCCTCCATGACCGCCAGCGCCTCGGTCTCATCGCGGACGCACACCTGGATCAGCCGCTCGACCGGGAAGCCCAGCCCGGCCAGCCCAGGCGCCCAGAGGTCGTCGCGGCGCAGCACCCATACCGCCTCGCCTCTGAGCGCCAGCGGCGCCGCCATCAGCGCCGCATAGGCCGCCGGGGCGGCGGAGGTCTCGGCCTCCAGCCCCGCGCCGGTGATCTCATGCCAGCGTCCCAACGGCAGCCCGCCGCCCGCCAGCTTGCCGTCCAGGGCCGCGTCCCCGAACGACAGCACGCCCGCGTCCGCCCGCCCGCCGCTCTCGATCGCGGCGACCTTCGCAACCAGCGCGGCGATCCGCTTGGCGCGAAAATCGGACATGGCTTTGGGACTCCTTTTGTTCCATTTTTGTTCTAAACCAGGAACGAGCAGAGTCAACGTCTCATCCCTCCCCTTTATGGGGAGGGACAGGCCGCCAAGCGGCCAGGGTGGGGAAGTGTGGGTCGGAGCGCCGAGGTCGGGGAGGATCAACGCTTCCCCACCCGGCCGGCCTGCGGCCGTCCACCCTCCCCATAAAGGGGAGGGATCAGCCGCCGGGTCCGCCGAAGTCGAAGCCCTGATCGCGCTGGCGGCCGCCGAACGTGTAGGTGACGCCCAGCAGCACGGCGCGGTTCCTGGCGTCGGACTTGTTGCGCTCGCGGTAGAGCGGGGTGTCGATGACCGAGGCGAAGCCCTGGGTGCCCAACACGTCCTGCACGGTGACGACGCCCGAGAACTGGTCGTTGAACTTGTGGCGGTAGCCCAGGTTCACCCCGCCCTGGGGCTTGCGGTAGCCCTGCGACAGCAGCTGCTTGCCGTTCACGAAGCCCTGCACCTGCAGGAAGTCCTTGTCCGAAGCCTGCCAGCCCAGCGAGGCGCGGCCGAAGGCGGTGTAAGCCGAGCGCACGCCCGAGCCGAAGCCGAGGTCGCGGGCGTCGATTTCGTTCCAGACCGCGTTGCCGCTGATGTTGTAGGTGACCTTGCCCGGCAGGCGTCCGTTGGCCACGAGCTCGACGCCGGCGCTCTGTGAGCGGCCGATGTTGGCCTTGGTCTGCAGGATCACCCCGCCGCCCAGGTCCTGGAAGACATCGTTCACCGAGTCCCGCGTCCGGCGGTAGTACCCCGTGGCGAGCAGGACCACGCCCTGCTTGCGGTACTGGTACCCGGCCTCGAACGAGTCGGTGACCTGGGGCTTGAGGTTCGGGTTCCCCTGGAACTGGTTCGTCGGGTTCACGTAGACGCGGAACGGGTTGTAGTCCTGCGCCTGCGGCCGCTGCACGCGCCGCGAATAGCTGGTCTTGAGCTGCTGGATGTCGCTCAGCTTGTAGGTGAGGTGCAGGCTCGGATAGAGCCGCACATAGTCGTTCGAGGCCTTCAGGCCCTGGGTCACCTGGTCCAGATCGATCTGGGTGGCTTCGGCCCGCAGCCCCGCCAGCGCTGTCAGGTCGCCCAACGGCCGCTCATAGGTGAGGTAGGCGGCGTGCACCTGCTGGTCGAAGCGGAACAGGTTTGAGCGCACCGGATCGACGGCATAGGGGCCTGCGCCCGGGCCGCGGGTGAAGGTGAGCTCATAGTCGTTGTCGTCGGCGTCCCAGGCATAGCCCAGCTTCAGCTTGGCCTCGTCCGGCAGGGGCTGCGAGTAGTCGACCTTCAGCCGGGTGGACCAGAAGTGGTTGCGGTTCTGGCTGAGCTCGAACGCCGAGCCGTTGGTCGGCAGCCGGAAGGTGCGCAGGATCGGCCGATCCCGGTCGTCGTTGCTCAGTTCGCGCGACGCGGTGGCCGTGAACTCGTGGTCGTCGGCCCACTTGTAGCGATAGCTGACCTGGGCCTCGAGGTTGTCGCGATCCTGGCGAAGCGCGGTCGCATTGTCATAGGCCGTTCGCGGGGCGCCGGCCGCCGTGGTCTGGCGCAGCGCTTCCAGCTGTTTGGTGTCGAACGCGACGCCGCTGTAGTCGAGCTCGAGGCTGATCCGCGTCCTGGCGTCGGGATCGTAATCGACCCCGCCGCGCAGGCCCAGGACGTCGGCCGCGCCGGTGCTGCCCGAGCGCAGGGTCTGGGTGACGAAGCCGGGTCCCGCCGGGTCCTGGAACTCGCGGTCGCTGTTGAACACCTGCTTGATGGAGTCGTGGCGCAGGTAGAGATCGCCGCTGAAGGTGAATTCCCCCTCCTTGCGCGAGACGCTGAGGCCCCCGTTCTGGCGGCCGCTGGACCCCACGTTGGCGCGCACGCTGCCGGCGAAGCCGGGCTTGGCGGTCTTCTTCGTAATGAGGTTGATGATCCCGGCGCTGCCTTCGGGGTTGAAGGCGGCCGAGGGGTTGGTGATCACCTCCACGCGCTCGATCTGGGTCGCGGGCAGGCTCTGCAGCGCCTGGCCCTTGTTCTCGCCCCTGAAGCGGCCCGATGGCTTTCCGTCGATCAGGATGGTGACGTTGGAGTCCCCGCGCAGGCTGACGTTGCCGTTCACGTCGACCTCGACCGAGGGGACGTTGCGCAGCGCGTCGCTGATCGAGCCGGTGGTGGCCTGGAGATCGTTCGCGACGGTGTAGCTCTGGCGGTCGATCGAGGTGCGCACCGGCGGCGCCGTGCCCTCGACCACGACCTCGCCGACGGCGGGGCCGGGGGCGGTCGCGTTGGGCGCGGCAGGTCGGACGGGCGCCGGCGTCTGAGCGAACGCGGCGGACCCCGTGATCGCGAAGGCCGCGGTCGCGAGCCAGAACGAACGCTGAAACAATGATTGTCCCCCAACGCGCCGCCCCCGCAGCACGCTCACAAGCTGAAGTTCAAGGGTGCAGTAGCGGCAACTTTGTGACGAAGGAATTTCCGCGCCGATGCCTGCGGTTGCGGCCGCGGGGAAAACCTCGGCTAATCCGCCCCGCAAGACGGGAGGCGAACGATGCGGCGTGTGATGGTGGTGGCGGCGGCCTGGCTCCTGACCGCAGGCGCGGCCATGGCGCAGACCCAGGCGACGGCGAAGGTCGAGGGCGGCGTGATCGTGGGCGAGACCACCGAACGCGCCCGGGTGTTCCGCAACGTGCCCTACGCCGCCCCGCCGGTGGGACCGTTGCGTTGGGCGCCGCCGCAGCGGGTGGCGAAGTGGGTCGGGGAACGCGACGCCACCAAGAACGGCCCCTCCTGCCCGCAGCCGATGAACGCCGACGGCACGCCCAACGCCTTCGGCGGCGCGAACGGGCCGGTGTCGGAGGACTGCCTGCAGCTCTACGTCTTCGCGCCGAAGACCGCGAAGAAGGCGCCGGTGATGGTGTGGATCCACGGCGGCGGCCACCGGGTGGGCGCGGGCTGGGTGTACGACGGCCAGAACTTCGCCCGCGACGGCGTGGTGCTGGTCTCGATCAACTACCGTCTGGGCGCGTTCGGCTACCTGGCCCATCCGGCGCTGACGAAGGCGGCGGGCGGCCAGCCCACCGGGAACTTCGGGCTGATGGACCAGATCGCGGCGCTGAAGTGGGTCCAGCGCAACATCGCCGCCTTTGGAGGTGATCCGCAGAACGTCACCGTCTTCGGCGAAAGCGCGGGCGGGGCCAGCGTGCTGGCGCTGCTGGCGACGCCTGGCGCGCGTGGCCTGTTCAATGGTGCGATCGTCCAGTCGGGCGGCGGCTGGTCCGAAGGGCGGTCGCTGGCGCAGGCCGAGGCGGCGGGGGTCGAGGCGCTGGCCAGGGCCGGTGCGCCCGCCGACGCCACGGCCGCCCAGTTGCGTGAGATCCCCTTCGAAAAGCTCGTTCCGCTGGCCGGCGACTATGGGCCGCTCCAGGACGGTCGGCTGATGACGCTGACCGTGGGGCAGGCGTTCGCCAGAGGCCGGGCGACCGACGTTCCGCTGATGATCGGCTGGAACTCGGGCGAAGACACAGTAGCCTTCGGGGGCTTGGTCGGGCCCGCCGAACAACTGCGCAGCAATGACGACCGCGACCGATTCACCGACCGGGTGTTCGGCGCCCCGGCCCGCTGGATCGCGGCGAAGGCGGCGGGCGGGAAACCCTCGTACCTCTATCACTTCAGCTACATCGGAAGCCGCTTCCGGCCCGGGATGACCCGCGCGGCCCACGCCGCCGAGATCCAGTACGTGTTCGAGTACTGGGGCCGCCGTACGCCGATGAGCGTGGTCAGCGACGAGGACCGCGCCATGGCTGCCCGCATGCACGGCTGCTGGGTCGCCTTCGCGAAGACCCAGGCGCCCTGCTCGGACTGGCCGGCGTATTCGCCTGAGAGCGACCGCCTCATGGAGTTCGGCTCGCCCGGCGGCGTGCGTGAGGGGTTCCGTAAGGCGCAGCTCGACGCGCAGGACGCAGGCGCGCCGAAGTAGCGCTCGCGGTTGCGCGGCGGTGGCGGCTGCTTCTAGCCTCGGCGCATGGTCGCCTATGTCATCAATGAAATCGTCGTCACCGAGCCTGAGCGGTTCCTGACCTATTCCAGCCAGGTGCCGGCG
Source organism: Phenylobacterium sp. (assembly GCF_004299445.1). GTDB lineage: Bacteria > Pseudomonadota > Alphaproteobacteria > Caulobacterales > Caulobacteraceae > Phenylobacterium. The sequence continues at coordinate 60,675 of NZ_SCTC01000063.1, forward strand.
ATCCTCGCCCAGTACGGGGGCGCCTACGTCGTGCGGGGCGGGGCGCCCGAGCAGGTGGACGGCCCGGAGCCGCCCGAGCGGCTGGTGGTGCTGCGTTTCGAAAGCCGCGAGGCGGCCCGGGCCTGGCGCACCTCGCCCGAGTACCTGGCGATCCTGCCCATCCGGGAGGCGACGTCGACCAGCCGTGTCTACATCGTCGACGGCTACGAGGGCTGAGGCGCCCGCAATGGCCCCACCTCACGCCGCCGATGCGCTTTTTGGGGGGCGCGGCCATCTGATGGGTGGACCGTTTGCGAAAGCCGGTGTTCCATACCCTCAACACAGCAACCGCCGAGGCCGCAAAGGCCCAGATCATAAGGCGGAGCTCTGGGAGGAACTGCGATGGCTTGGAAGGCGAAGGCCTCTGGTCTCGCGCTGGCGATCGGCGCAATGGCGAGCACGGCTGGGGCCGCGCCGCCGGTGTTCGATCTGGGCCGGGCGCGGGCTGCATTCACGGTGGATCTGCCTGAGGGCTGCAAGCTCGAGGATGGTCAGGTCCGCGCCTCGTTCGCGATCTTCTATGTGGCCTGCGACGGCAAGGTGATGGCGGGCATTTACGCCGGCAACGCCGCCGACCGGCAGATGCCGCGCAGTCGGGTGATGATCACCGAGACCCGCTGGCCGTCCGAGGTCCAGGCCTGGGCCGCCGACGTGGGCGAGGATCAGGCCCGCGCCGACGCCATCGCCGCCTCTGTCCGCGTGCGTCGGGTGAAGATCGCCTGGGGCTAGCCCAGCGTCCGAAGGCGTGAACGGGCCGCGACGGCCGCCACAATCATCCCCATCAGGATCGACGGGAACAGGATCGCCATGCGCGGCCCGATCTCGTGGGCCAGCACGCCATAGGCCACAGCGCCCAGCGGGCCTCCGCCCATCATCCCGAGCGTGAAGATCGATAGCACGCGGGCGCGCTTGTCGGGCGGCGCATGCTCCTGCACCAGTCCGCGGCCCAGGGTCATGGTGACGCCGCCGGCGACGCCCCAGGCGACGTTCAGCGCGCAGAGCGCCCAGAACGGCATCGGGATAGCGCACAGTCCCAGTACGATCGCGCCAGAGCCCAGGGCGGTCAGATAGACCAATCCCTTCCGCTTTGGCGGGCCAGCCCGCATCAGCACGATGGCCGCCAGCATCGAGCCCACCCAGAAGCAGAGCGTGAAGACCCCCAGCGCCGAAGCGATGGCGGTGTTGTCGCGTCCCGCCACGACCGCGGGGAAATACCCCTGGACCACCAGCGGCAGCAGCACCGCGAAGGCGCCCATGAAGCAGACGCCCATACCGGCGCTGCAGAGGACGACTGGCCCGATGATCGGGGAGGCGACGGCCGCGCGGAATCCGTCGGCGATCTCGCTGCCGAGATAGCGCAACGGATGACCAGCCTGCGGCGCGCGAGTCTCGCGGAGGCGGGGGCGCATGCGCAGCGCCGCGACCCCGGCCGCCAGCAGCAGGCCCGCCTGACCGAACAGGAGGGCGGCGACGCCCACCAGCGGCGCCATGATCGCCGCCACCATGCCCAGGATCTGTCCGGCGAACTGGGCCATGAAGGCGCCCGACACCGCCCGCTGCACGCCGCCCTCGACGGGCGCCACGTGGCTGAGAAGCGCGTCCCGGGCCGGTGTGGCGAAGGCGCCGATCACCCCCACCGTCAGGGCGTAGACGATCAGCAGGCCGTAGGTGAGCCGGCCGGCGGAGACCAGGCCCGCGAGCCCCAGGAAGACGGCCGTCGAGACCAGGCAGGCCAGCACCACGATCCGTTTGCCGTCGGCCCGATCGGCGATGAAGCCGCCCAGCAGGATCAGAAGCGTGGTGGGCAGGCTCTGGCACATCTGGGCGATGCCCAGGCGGATCTCATTCTCCTGCAGGACCACCCGGACCAGATAGGGGAACAGCACCATCTGGACGCCGAACGCCAGGAACCAGGCGGCGTGCGCGAACAGATAGGCCCCGAAGCCCGTGGGGGCGGCCGCCTGCCCCTCGGCTGTCTCGACTCTCGTCGCCACGCCTGCTCCCCCTCGAAGCCCGAGCATGGCACGCTGACGGCGTAAGCGAAAATCCATTGCCCTCGCCTAGGGGCAAGCGCTTACCCTTGGGGCAAAGGATCAGGAGGACTTCCCATGGCCGACAGCGCCCCCGCGAACGCCCCGCAAGCCGCAGCTGAAACCGCCGGACCCGAGGTGTTGTACGAGGTCAGCGAACACATCGCGACGCTCACCCTGAACCGGCCTGAGCGGATGAACACCATCTCGGGGCCGATGCTGAACCAGCTGACCGAGCTGCTGCTGAAGGCCGACCGCGACCGTGACGTGCGCTGCATCATCCTGACGGGCACGGGCCGGGCGTTCTGCGCCGGCCTGAACCTGGGCGGGGCCACCAAGGGCAGCACGGGCCTGGAGGGCGCGTCGACCTCGACCAACCTGGACCTGCGGTTCACGCCGCCGACCGTGCTGTTCAACCTGGACACGCCCACCATCTGCGCGCTGAACGGCTCGGCCGCCGGCTACGGTATGGATACGGCCCTGGGCTGCGACATCCGGATCATGGCCGACGGCGCCAAGATGGCCGCGGCCTTCGTCAAGCGCGGCATCGTGCCCGAGAGCGGCGGCACCTGGCTGCTGCCGCGGCTGCTGGGCTGGTCGAAAGCGTCAGAGATCATCTTCACCGGCCGGACCCTGACGGCCGCCGAGTGCGTCGAGCTGGGCCTGGCGTCAAAGGCGGTGCCCGAGGCCGAGGTGGCTGCGACCGCCCGCGCCCTGGCCCTGGAAATCGCCGCCAATGCGCCGCTCGCGGTCCAGGCTTCGAAGCGGATGATGCGGATGGGCCTGTCCGAGGGCTTCGACGAGCATGTGCACCACGTCTTCCTGCAGCTGTTGCCGCTGTTGCGGACGGAAGACGCGCTGGAGGGTATGAAGGCGTTCATGGAGAAGCGGACGCCGCAGTTCTCCAGCAAGTAGGGAGTAGGCCGTGAATTTCAGGGTCGCGGTGATCGGTCTGGCCTTGCTGGTCGCGGCCTGCGAAGGCAAGCGCGCCGACGTGTCGACGATGCCGGACGCCGCCGCCACGGCGGCGCCGGCCGTGGCGGTCGCGCCGGCGATGCCCGCCGATGCGCCGCCGCCCGAAGGCGCCGAGGCCGTCGATGCGGCCCTGAGCGCGGCGAAGGCCTTCAACGAAGCGGCGGCGCCGGCATTGACCGCCGTCGGCGAGCAGGAAGCCAAGATCCGCGCCGCGGCGGCCCGGGCGCTGGCGGCGGCGCGCGGCGCCGAGTCCGCAGCCGAGGGTCAACGGACGGGGCTCACGGCGCGGGTCAGCGCTGCGCGGCGCGAGGCGGATGCGGCCCGCAAGTCTCTGCTGGACGGTCAGGCCAAGTGGAAGGTCGATGGTGAGACCCAGGCGGCGGCCGTTCAGGCGGCTGTCGAAGCCTGCAACGCCAACGAGGCGCTGGCGGCCTATGCAGGCTGCGCGGCGCTGGCGGCGGAGCAGACCCTGATGACGACGAACATCGAGGCGTTGGCGGCGCGCTATCAGGCGGCGGACGCGGCCTATGCCGCCGAGCGCGCCAAGCTGGAAGAGGCGGCGGCGTCGCTGGCGCTGGCGGCGCTGCGATAGCCGGTCTTGAACCGGGCGAAGGGCCCCCTACATGTGCGGACGATCGCGCTCCCGGTCCCTACCCCCTTGGGATCCTGTGAGCGACGGGTGTGCGGCCCTGGCGCCTTAGATGGCTGCCGGGGCCGCCTTCGTTTCGGGGCCGCGACGCCGCCCCGCTGAGGGGCGGCGTGCAGCGTCGAAAACCTAGCGGTTCTGATCGCCCTGGCCCTGTTGGCCCGTTCGGCCATCCTGCCCGGCTTCGTTCTGCTTTGCGCCGTCCTGGCCACCCTGCTGGCCCTGACGGTCACGCTGCTGCTGCTGCTGGTCGGGCTGCTGCTGCGTGCCCGAGTTGTCCTGCTGCTGCGGACGGCGGGTGGGGTCGTTCGGGTTCATGTTGTTTTCGTTGCCCATGGGATGTTCCTTCCGGTTTTGAGAACGCGGCCCACCGGACCGCCCACCCAAAAGCGCTGAGCGACCAAGGGGTTCGGCTTCGCCATGGGTAACGTTTTCGCGTTGTCGGCGAGCCGACAGACCGGCGGGCGTCCTGGCGGTCAGCCCGGATCGGCGTCCGTGGGCGGATGGGCGGTGAACCAGGCCTCCAGCGCCTCGCTCGCCGCGGTGGGGCAGCCGGCCTCGTAGACCTGGACGATGGCGTCCAGCGTCTTCAGCTGATCCGACGCGGGGCATACGCCCGAACGGGTCTTGCGCAGGGCCATGCCGCCGGCGGCTTGGCGGCCGGGCGGGGCGACGATGACCTTCAGGATCGCCAGTCGGTCGGCGTCGCCCTGGCTGGCGGTGCGCCGGGGCAGCACCACGCCGCCCGCCGCGCCCTTGAGCCGAACCAGGTCGCCGGTGGCGTGCATGAGGACGACAGAGCCGCCCGCCGGCAGCGGGATCCGCGCACCGGCGTCGAAGGCCTGGCCGCGGGCCAACGCCGGGTCGGTGGAGCTGACCACCACATAGTCGCGCGCCGAGGCGGAGGCTGCGAAGGCGGCCAGCGCGAGCCCGGCAAGAAGGGAGACGCCACGAAACGGGAAGGCCATGGCCAAGCATCGCCCGCGGGATCGCACGCTGCAAGCGCGCCGATCCGAATACGGCGTCCAGCGAACACGGGTCGGTTAACTGGGGGTTAAGGGGTTGCGCCATATGGTCGCACCCAGAATTCCGAGGCAACGCTATGGTCAGCGTCCAGCTGCGAAATTCCGGTCAAGGGCTTTGGACGGCCCTGAGCCTGCCCACGTCGGAGCAGGCGGCGCAAACCCTCGCCGCTGCGGCGAGGGCGCTGAACCTCGCCGACCAGGTGAGGATCGCGCCCTCGCCGGCTGTGAAGAGGGTGGACCTTACGGTCTAGCGTCGCCTCACCGCGACAGGTCGCCGGGAACATCCACGTCGAACAGCACCCCGGCATCGGGCGTGGGAACCTGCGCCACCCGTGCGCCCAGGGCATGCAGCAGCGGGCGCGCGCCGGTGTCGCCCGTCAGCCCCGCCACGGCCGGGAACAGCGACCGCGACAGCACCACCGGATGACCGCGCCGTCCGTCGAACACCGGCACGGCCGCCGACGCCCCCTTCGCCACGGCCTTCGCCAGCGGCTCCAGCACGGGTGTGGGAATGCGCGGCATGTCGCCCAGGAATACGAACACACCCCGCGTCTTGGGCGGCAGCGACGCGACGCCGGCGCGCAGCGACGCGGCCATGCCCTCGGCGTGCCCGGGCGCATGGACGACGCGGATGGTGGTGTCGAAGGCCCGCGCGCAGGTCGCGACCGCCTCGGCGTCGGCGCCGGTCACCAGCGTGATGGACGTCACCGGCGCGGCCTGGGCCGCCGCCATCGCGTGATGCAACAGGGGCCGCCCCTCGAAGGGCGTGGTGAGCTTGCCGCCGCCGAACCGGCGGGCCTGGCCGGCGGCCAGGATCAGGGCGGCGAAGCTTTCACCAGCGGCGGGCACTGTCGTCACGCGCGGTTCCCCCTTATCTTGCACGCCAATGACGCCCTACGACGACATGGCGCCCCCGGCCAAGGGTAGCGCATCGACCACGCCGCTGGTCGACGGCTTTGGCCGGACGGTGACCTATCTGCGCCTGTCCGTCACCGACCGCTGCGACCTGCGCTGTGTCTACTGCATGGCCGAGCACATGACCTTCCTGCCGAAGGCCGAGGTGCTGAGCCTGGAGGAGCTGGACCGCATCGCCACGGCCTTCATCGGCCTGGGAACGCGCAAGATCCGGCTGACCGGCGGCGAGCCGCTGGTGCGCAAGGGCATGATGGACCTGATCCGCAGCCTGTCGCGCCATCTGCGCAGCGGGGCTCTGGACGAGCTGACGCTCACCACCAATGGCACCCGGCTGGCCGAGTTCGCGCCGCAACTGGCGGCGGCTGGCATCCGGCGGGTGAACGTTTCGCTCGATACGCTGAAGCCCGACCTGTTCCGCACCCTGACCCGCGGCGGGCAGGTGGCGAAGGTGCTGGAGGGTGTCGCGGCGGCGAAGGCGGCGGGGCTGGCGGTCAAGATCAACACCGTGGCTCTGAAGCAGGACAACGCCGCCGAGATCCCCGACCTGATCCGCTGGGCGCATGGCGAGGGCCATGACCTGACGCTGATCGAGACCATGCCCATGGGCGAGATCGAGGCCGACCGGACCGATCAGTACCTGTCGCTGGGCGAGGTCCGGCGCGAGCTGGAGAGCTTCTGGACGCTGGACGAGATCGCGCATCGCACCGGCGGCCCGGCCCGCTACGTGCGGATCGCCGAGACCGGCGGGCGCCTCGGCCTGATCACCCCGCTCAGCCACAACTTCTGTGAAAGCTGCAACCGCGTGCGGCTGACCTGCACCGGCACGCTGCACACCTGCCTGGGGCAGGAGGACGCCACCGACCTGCGCGCCGTCCTGCGGGCCGGCGCCACCGACGCCGAGCTGATGGCCGCGATCCGGGGCGGCGTCGATGCGAAGCCCAAGGGCCACGACTTCGAGATCGCGCGCCGCCAGCCGGCCGTGGCGCGGCACATGTCCACGACGGGCGGCTGAACCCATGGCCCGCGTGCTGCTGTTCGGACCCTTGCGCGATCTCGCCGGCTGGCGGGAGCGGCAGATCGAGGCGGACTCGCTCTCGGCGCTTCGGATCGTGCTGGCGGCGGAGGACGCCGACCTGGGCGAGGCGATCGGCGGGCCCGGCGTGCAGGTGGCGATCGACCAGGCGGTGGTGCGCGGCGACGCGGCGCTGACTGCCGACAGCGAAGTCGCCTTCCTGCCGCCGATGAGCGGCGGATGACCATCTCGCTCACCGAGGCGCCCTTCGATCCGGGCGCATTGCTGACCGCGTTCACGCGCGGGCGCAGCGAGACCGGCGCCGTGGCCACCTTCACCGGCATCGCCCGCGCCGAGCAGGGCGCGACGGCCGTGCTGGAGCTGGAGGCCTATCCGGGCTTCACCGAGGCCGCGATCGGCAAGATCGCCGACGAGGCGCGCGGCCGCTGGGCGCTGCACGACGTGGCGATCCTGCACCGCGTGGGCAGGATCGGGCCGGGCGAACCCATCGTGTTCGTGGCCACCGCCGCGGGGCACCGCCGCGCGGCCTTCGAAGCCTGCGACTTCCTGATGGACTACCTCAAGTCCCGCGCCCCCTTCTGGAAGAAGGAACACGGCCCCGACGGCGAGCGCTGGATCGAACCCACCGCCCAGGACCACGCCGACCGCGAGCGGTGGGGTTAGCCGGCCGCGACGCCCTTGCGCAGGCGCTCGTCGCCGGCGCTGAAGTTGGGATCGACCAGCCAGAGCCGCAGCAGATGGCGTTTGCGCGCCGGGTCGTTCCAGTCCTCGTACTCGGTGCGTTTGTGCAGCACGGCGGCGTTCTTCAGGAACTGCATGTCGCCGGGCCGGAAGTCCATGTCGAGGTAGAGGCTGGGGTCGTTGGCCGTGCGCTCGATGAAGGCCACCGCCTCTTCCTGGGCGCGGGTCAGCCGGGGCGTCTCGGCATGCTGCTGGCTCTCGCGAATGTACCAGGGGATGAAGAAGGTGCGCAGGCGATCGTCGGCGTAGCGGCACAGCGGCAGGTCGAACCAAGGGCGGCCGCCCGGCTTGTGCTGACCCTGGGTGTCGAAGGGAAACGGTTCGAAGAGCACCGGCGCCAGGTCGGGGCGCTCGGCCAGCAGCCGGTTGTAGATGGCGGGCGAGCTGACGATCCGGCTGACGCCGCCCGACTTGGCCGCGTGCAGACAGAAGAGCCCGATCACATCGGCGCCGTCGGTGTGGAAGTCCTGTTCGGCGCGGGTCTTGTAGAGCCGCACCCCATACGCCGTCGGGTCGGCGCCGGTGTCGCGGATGTGGCCGATGAGGTCGCCGTCGGTGTTCTGCGAGATCGCGCGGCCCATGTGCCGCCCCAGCGCCCAGTAGGCGCGCGTGCAGGTGTCTTCCGAATGGTCCTGGACCGGGAAGTCCCGCAGCAGCACGAAGCCGCGACCGCGATCCAGTTCGGCCATCCACGCCGCGATCCTGGGCGCGAGCGTCGGCAGAGGCAGGTCGTCCCGGGTCCAGTCGCTCATCGGCTTGTCGCCGGCATGCGCGACGGCTGACAGGAGTTCGTCGATGTCGGCCCGGGTGAACGCGTACTGCCAGTCGGTGCGCCCCTGCAGGTCGCAGCCGCGCCAGACGTCCGGCGACGTCAGGGTGGCAGGGACGTCGGAACGCGGCGCAGAGACCTGGTTCATGCACAGCCGTCCTTGAGTTTATTTCGATATTTCTGGAAATTTAAATCCCAGTCGCGAGCGATGACAAGCCTGGATCGGGGCCGGCGGCAGTAGGAACCGGGCGACAGCGTCGCTAGATTGGGCCTGCAAGGAGTTCCGACCCATGAACGCACCCGTCTTCACCCCCGGTGGGAAGATCGACACCGCCAAGACGCTCAAGCCCGTGAAGGTCGCGGTGCTGACCATCTCGGATACCCGCGACGAGGAGAGCGACACCTCGGGCGATCTGCTGGCCAGCCGCGTGGCCGGCGCGGGCCACGACCTGGTGGCGCGCGGGATCGTGAAGGACGACGTCGAGGCGATCCGGGCCCAGATTCTGGCCTGGGTGGGCGAAGGCGTCGAGGCCATCGTGTCCACCGGCGGCACCGGAATCACCGGGCGCGATGTGACCCCCGAGGCGGTGCGGCCGCTGTTCGACAAGGAGATCGACGGCTTCTCGGTAGTCTTCCACATGGTGAGCTACCAGTCCGTGGGCCTGTCCACCCTGCAGAGCCGGGCGCTGGCCGGCATCGTGAAGGGCTGCTTCGTGTTCTGCCTTCCGGGCTCGAACGGCGCGGTGAAGGACGGTTGGGACAAGGTGATCTCGGCCCAGCTGGATAGCCGCCACGGCCCCTGCAACATGGTCGAGCTCATGCCCCGGCTGATGGAGTCTTGAGCAAGCTCACCCACATCGACGAGACCGGCCGCGCGCGCATGGTCGACGTCTCGGACAAGGCGGTGACCACGCGCGAGGCCGTGGCCGAGGGGTTCCTGCGCATGGCGCCCGACACCCTGGCGCTGGCGCTGTCCGGCGAGGGCCGGAAGGGCGACGTGCGCGCGGTGGCCGAGATCGCCGGCGTGATGGCGGCCAAGAAGACGTCCGACCTGATCCCCATGTGCCACCCCCTGCCGATCTCGAAGGCCGAGGTGCGGGTCGAGCCTGGCGACGGCGGGCTGAGCGTGACGGCGCGGGTGAAGACCACGGGCCAGACCGGCGTGGAGATGGAGGCGCTGACCGCCTGCTCGGTCGCCCTGCTGACGCTCTACGACATGCTGAAGGCCGCCGAGAAGGGCATGGTCATCGAGGCCGTGCGGCTGGTGAGCAAGACCGGCGGCAAGTCGGGGGACTTCTCCCTCCCTTAATGGGGAGGGACAGCTCGCCGAAGGCGAGCAGGGGGGGGAAGTCGGGCTTGTCTGGGAGTTCGGGGAGGATCGACGCTTCCCCACCCGTCTCGCTTCGCTCGCCACCCTCCCCATAAAGGGGAGGGAAAGGCCTTGGGCCTAAGCGGCGGCCCAGCTCAGGGCCTCGGGGTCGTCGATGGCCATTTCGTCCCAGTCGAGGTCCGGGGGCGGGCTCATGGCGGCGGCGACCACGGCGCTCATTTCGGCGGCCGAGGTGACGCCGACCAGAACGGCTGAGGCCTCCGGACGCGAGAGCGCGAAGCCCAGGGCCGCCTGCAGCGGATCGGACTTGCCCTCGGCGATCAGGCGGCGCGCCCGGCTGATGCGGCCCGCGGCGGCTTTCAGGTGGCTGGGCGCCCGGTCGGGCGGCAGGAACAGGACGCCGTTCAGGAAGATCGAGCGCAGGTGCACCTCGATGCCCAGGTCGGCGATGGCGGCGAGCGAGCCGTCCAGCAGCAGGCGCTGGTCGAGCAGCGAGGCCGGAGCCTGGACCACGTCGGGCTTGAAGCGGCGGGCGACGCCCACCGGATCGTCCGAGGCGTAGACCGGCACGCCGATACGCTTGCAGAGACCCTCGTCCTTCAGCGCCCGCATCCGGTCCCACATGGCCGGGCCCTGGGGCGAGAACAGGTCGGTGGCCGAGGGCGCCATGACAGCGTCCACCCGCTCGACGCCCAGGCGCAGCATCTGGGCGCGCAGCTCGGCCTCCACGGCGTCGGGGCCGCGGTCGGGGCGGATGGTGGTGAGGCTCAGGCGGAAGGGCTGCGGCTGGGGCAGGGCGCCGCGCAGCAGGGTGTCGGCGTTCGACGGCTGTCGCGGCACTTCCAGGACCGAGAGGCCCGAACGGCCGGCGATCGAAAGGATGTCGCGAGCCTCAGCCTCGCGCGGCCGACCCCGGGGGCCCGGGGGCTGGTCGAGACCGAACTGGGCGGTCCCGAGGCCGAGTTTGCTGAGCGAAGCGGTCATGCAGCCTGAAATGCTTGGTCAAATCGGGTGGAGGGGCCAATTTGACGCAGGAAGACTAAGAAGCTGTATCCCACCGAAGGTTAAGGCGTGATTGACTCTATTTTCGAACTTCCGGAGTGGGCGCAGTTCGGCCTCGCCGAGGACGTGCGCCCGGCGCTGAAGGCGGCGCGGGACGGGGGTTCGGCGCTGGTTCTCGCGACGCTGGTCTCGGTCGAAGGCGGCGGGCCGCGGCCCGAGGGCACGCAGATGGTGTTCGCGCCCGGGATTGTGTCCGGCTACTTCTCGGGCGGTTGCGTCGAGGGCGACATCGCCGGCCATGCGGCGGCCTGCCTTTCGGATGGCGAGCCGCGGACCCTGGTCTACGGCGACGGCAGCCCCTGGCCCGACATCCGGCTGCTGTGCGGGGCCCGCATCGAGATCTTCCTGGAGCGGCTGTCGGCGGAGGATCCGGCGCTGACCGCGCTGCTGGATGCCTGGGGCGAGCGGCGGCCGGTGGTTTACGTCAGCGATGGCCGGACGCGGGCCTGCGCGCCCGATCTCTCGCCCTGGCCCGAGGCGGCCGTGACCAGGACCTATGAGCCTACGCCGCGCCTGGTGATCGTGGGCGGCGACCCGACGGCGCTGGCCATCGCCGAGCTGGGGGTGAGGTCGGGATTCGAGACCACGCTGGTGCGTCCCAAGGGCCCTGAGACCCCGCCGCCTGTCACGGGCGTCGCCTATCGCCGCGAGGACCCGGAGACGGCGCTGGAGATCATCGGGCTCGACGCATGGACCTCGGTCGCCGTGGCGACGCACGACCTCGATACCGACCGCGCGGCGCTGAAGGCGGCGCTGCCTTCGGCGGCGGCCTATGTGGGTCTCCTGGGCGCGCGGCGCCGTCTGGCCGGGCGTCTGGCCGAGTTGCAGGCGGAAGGCATGCCCGAGGCGGCGCTCGCCCGCCTGCACGCCCCCATCGGTCTCGATATCGGCGGCAAGGCGCCGTTCGAGGTGGCCGTGTCGGTGATCGGCGAGATCACCGCGATGCGCTATGCGCGGCCGCTTGCGGGATCACTCGAGGGTTGATCGCGCCGACGACGCGCGGGCCAGCGGAAGGACGTCGACGACATCGCCCTCGGCCACCGCGGGGGCGTTGGGCGCACGGCGCAGCAGCGCGTCGGAGGCGGCGAAGACGCTGACCAGCGAAGAGTCCTGATCTCTGTACGGCCGGGCGACGACCACGCCGTCTTCGTAGCCCAGCTGGGCTCGCATCCAGTGCTCGCGCGGGCCATTGGCCGGCAGGGGCTGGGCGGCCTTCGCGGTCCGCAGTTCGGGCCCGGGCGTCGCACCCTGATAGGCGTTGAGGATCGGCCGCAGGAACAGCTCGGCGCAGACCAGGGCCGAGGCCGGATTGCCGGGCAGGCCCAGCAGGCGACGGCCGTCGCCCAGCACGCCGAAGAAGGTGGGCTTGCCGGGCCGCACCGCAACGCTGGCCACCTTCATCTGCAGGCCCAGGGCCTCCGCCGCCGCGCGGACCAGGTCGTGGTCGCCGACCGAGGCGCCGCCCACGGTCACCACCAGGTCAGCCTCCGCGCCGCGCAGCGCCTCGATGGTGGCCTCCAGCGAGTCTCTCACCGGCCTGGCGCGATGAGCCTCGGCGCCCCAGCCGGTGATCAGCGCCTCGAGGGCGCGCGATCCGGAATCGTAGATCTGGAAGGGGCCGGGCGTGGCGGGGGCCTCGACGATCTCCTCGCCGGTGGAAAAGAGGGCGACCCGCGGTCGCCGCGCCACCGACAGTTCGGCGCGGCCGGCGGCGGCGGCCAGCGACAACCGCCAGGGATCGATCCGGGTCCCCCGGGTGAGGAGCGTTGCGCCGGCCATGAAGTCGCCGCCCGCGGGGCGCAGGTGGTTGCCGCTCCTGGTGTCGGGGACGACGACAGCCTCGCCCTCGCGCGCAGCGTCTTCCTGGATGACGATGGCGTCGCAGCCGGCGGGCACAGCGGCGCCGGTAAAGATGCGAACGGCCTCGCCCGGCCGCACTGCGCCGACGTAGCCGTGGCCGGCGGCGCTCTCGCCCACGATCCGGAGCGTCCCGGGCGTATCGCTGCTGCGCACCGCCCAGCCGTCCATGGCGGACGCGGCGAACGGCGGCTGGTCGCGCACAGCGGTCACGTCTTCGGCCAGCACGCGGCCGATGGACGACTGGATGGCCGCCGCCTCCGCGGCGAGCGCGGAAATCTCGGCCAGCATCCGGGCGCGGGCGTCGTCGACGGCGAGGAGTTTCATGGGCGTCATGAACCCCAGCCGCGCGCGCAGATCAACGCCCTCGTCTCGGGGACGAGAACGTCTAGCTGAACGGCCGCTCCAGATCCGGCTGCGGTTCGGTGAACCAGGCGGCGCCGTCCTCGGTCACGTGGAAGTGGTCCTCCAGCCGCACACCGAACTCGCCGGGGATGACGATCATCGGCTCGTTGGAGAAGCACATGCCGGGGGCCAGAGGGGTCCTGTCGCCGCGGACCAGGTAGGGCGCCTCATGGATCGACAGGCCAATGCCGTGGCCGGTGCGGTGGGGCAGGCCCGGCAGGTCGTAGTCCGGGCTGAACCCTTCGGCGGCGAGCACGCGGCGGGCCACCGCGTCGATCTCCTCGCACGGCACGCCGGGCTTCACGGCGGCGAAGGCGGCGGCCTGGGCCTTCTTCTCGACCTCCCAGACGCGACGCTGCTCCGGGGTGGGCGTCCCGAAGGCGTAGGTACGGGTGATGTCGGAGTTGTAGCCCTGGACCCGGCAACCGGTGTCGATGAGCACCAGGTCGCCATCCTGCAGCTCCTGCTCGCCCGGCAGGCCGTGCGGATAGGCTGAGGCTTCGCCGAACTGCACGGCGCAGAATGTGCTCCCGTCGTCGGCGCCCAGCGCCCGATGCGCCTGGTCGATGAAGCGGCGGACGGCCCCTGTGGTGATGCCGGGCGCCAGGATGCGGGCGGCGCGCCGGTGGACCTCCAGCGTCATGGCCTTGGCCTGGGACATCAGGGCCAGTTCCGCCGGCGACTTGATCGCACGGCAACCGTCGACGACAGGCGCGGCGCTGGGCATCGCAATGTCGGGCGCGGCCTGACGCAGGCCGTCGAACATGTCGAACGCCAGGGCCGGGTCGATGGCCAGCGACCTTGCGCCCCATTCCCTCAGCACCTGGGCCGAGAGCGCGTAGGGGCTCTCGTGCTCCTCCCAGAGCCGCAGCGGCGCCTCGATGCCGAGCGAGGCGTTGAGCGAGCCCTCCTCGAAGCGTGGGCAGATCATCACCGGGACGCCCGATTTCGGCAGCAGCATCGCCACCAGTCGCTCGGTGGCGCCCCAACCCACGCCGGTGAAGTAGCGCAGCGAGGCGCCGGCGCCGATGATCAGGGCGTCGGTGATCATCAGCGACTGCGCCTTGGCGAGCCGGTCAAGGCGCTCGTCGCGGGTGATGGGCGGCGCCGGGTTGGGCCAGGGCCTCAGGTCCGCGAGTTCCTGTTCCGCCGTCGATCCGCCGATCATGATGCGTGCTCCGTTGCTGGCGCGGCAGAGGTAGCGCGCCACCGCGCCCCTTTTCCATCACCTCTTCAAGGACGTCATCCCCGGCCTGGTCTCGCCGCCGATAGATGAATCCCCGGGATCGGGCCCCAAGGATGACGTTCCAAATTGAGGGATTGAAGGGAGGCGGCTACGAAGTGGCATGGCAGGCAGTCAGGATTTCGCGGCGGACCCCAGGAACGCCGATCTCAAAGTGTATGTGAGCGGCGAGCTCGTGCCCAAGGATCAGGCGCGCGTTTCGGTGTTCGACGCGGGCTTCGTGCTGGGCGACGGCGTGTGGGAGGGGCTGCGGCTGCACCACGGCCGGCTGCTGTTCCTCGAGACCCACCTGGAGCGGCTGTACGCGGGCCTTAAGGACATCGCCCTCGACATCGGCCTCACCCCGGCTGAACTGACCGCGGAAATCCAGCGCACCCTGGCCGCCAACGGCATGGAGCACGGCGCCCACCTGCGGCTGATGGTGACGCGCGGTGAGAAGAAGGCGGTGAACCAGGATCCGCGCAACTGGCTGGGCAAGCCCACCATCGTGATCACCGCCGAGTACAAGGAGCCGTCGCCCGAGATCCTGACGCGGGGCCTGGCGCTGGCCACCTCGTCGATCCTCTGCACGCCGGCCGAGATGTTCGACATGCGGCTGAACTCGCACAGCCGGCTGGCGCTGATCCGGGCGCTGCTGGACGCCATCGAGAAGGGCGGCGACGAGGCGCTGATGCTGGACCCGAACGGCTTCGTCTCGAGCTGCAACGCCACCAACTTCTTCTGGGTGAAGGACAGCCGGGTGATGACCTCGACCGGCGACTACTGCTTCAATGGCGTGACCCGCGCGAACGTCATCGCCCTCTGCCGCCGGCACGGAATCCCGATCACGCTGGGCGACTTCGACCTTGGCGACGTGGCCGAGGCGGACGAGGCGTTCGTTACCGGCACCTTCGGCGGGCTGACGCCGGTGCGGTCGATCGACGGCCACACGCTGCCCGAGGCGCTGCCGGGGCCGATGACGCAACGCCTGCGGGCGGCGTACGAGGCGTTGAAGGACGAGGACGCAGGCGTCGCATGACGATCCGGATCGCGATGTGGTCGGGGCCGCGCAACATCTCGACGGCCATGATGCGCAGCTTCGAGAACCGCCCCGGCTGCACGGTGGTGGATGAGCCGTTCTACGCCGCCTACCTGGCCGAGACCGGCCTGGACCATCCGATGCGCGACGAGGTGCTGGCGGCGCAGCCGACTGACTGGCGCGCGGTGGCCGAGGGGCTGGCGGCCGCTGGCGGCGACCTCGTGTACGAGAAGCACATGGCGCACCACATGCTACCGGGCTTCGGCCTGGAGTGGGTGCGGGACTGCCGCAACGCCTTCCTGATCCGCGACCCGGCCGAAGTGCTGGCCTCGTATGTGGCCAAGCGGGGCGAGGTGACCCTGGACGATATCGGCGTGGTTCAGCAGCGCGTGATCTTCGAGCGCGAGGCCGATCGGCTGGGCAAGGCGCCGCCCGTCGTGCGCGGCGCGGACGTCACGGCGGATCCGCGCGGGACGCTCGGCAGGCTGTGCGCTGCTCTGGAGATCGAGTTCTCGGAAGCGATGCTGAACTGGCCAGCAGGTCCTCGCGACAGCGACGGCGTCTGGGCGCCGGCCTGGTACGACTCAGTGTGGAAATCGACTGGCTTCTCCACGCCCGAACGCACGGCCTACCCGCCGCTGCCGGACCACCTTCGCCGCATCGCCGACGCCGCGCGCCCCCACTATGAGGCGATGCTCGCGCACCGCCTCTGAGGTGGAGCCTACAGGCTCGTCTTGTACAGCTTCAGCAGCTCGCCCCAGGCGCGTTCGGCCTCGGTTTCCTTGTAGACGGGCCCGCCCTTGACGCACCAGCCGTGGTCGGCGGCGTAGACCTCGACCGTGGCTTTCAGCTTGTTGTCGGCGAACAGCTTCTTGAGCTCGTCCTTTTCCGTCGGGCGCTGCTTGTCGTCGTTCTCGGCCGTGGCGATCAGGTAGGCCGCCTTGGTCTTCGGGATCAGCAGGTGCGGGCTGTCGGGCTGCGGTCCGACCAGACCGCCGGAGTGGAAGGTCGCGGCGGCGCCGACGCGGCCGGGACGCGCGCCGGCGGTGCGCACGGTCAGCGGGCCGCCCATGCAATAGCCCTGGACGCCGATCTTCTTCTTCCTGTTGGTCTGCGGCTGGGCGTCGAGGAAGTCGATGTAGGCGCCGGCGTCGCGGGTCGCCGCCTCGTTGGTGAGCGCCGCGCGGAAGGGCGCGATCTTGGCGCGGTCGTCCTGGCTGGCGAAGTTGAAGGTTCCCTCGAACACCGGGGCTTTCTTTGAGCGGTAGTAGAAGTTGGGCACGAGCACCACATAGCCCTCGGCGGCCAGGCGGCGGCCCATCTCGCGGAACACCGGGCGCAGCGAGAGGAAGTCGCACCAGATCAACACGCCCGGCCAGGCGCCCTTGCCGGCGGGATAGTAGAGCGCCGCGTCGGCCTCGCCGTCGGGCGTCTTCACCACTACGTCCTTCTCGACCACGTCGGCGGCGTAGGCGTTGGTGGCCAGGCCGCCGGCCGCGGCGGCCGACAGGATGCCGAACGTGCGGCGCGAGACCGTGGGGTCGTGGATCAGGCCTTCATGGATATCGTCGCACATGGGGGAGCCTCTGACGGGGGATGGGGTTAGCCCAGCTTGGCCTTGTACAGCTTGCTGAGCTCGGCCCAGGCGCGCTCGGCCTCGGCCTCATTGTAGACCTGACTGCCCTTGACGCACCAACCGTGGTTGGCGGCATAAACCTCGACCGTGGCGGTCTTCTTCGCCTCGGCGAAGGCGGCCTTCAGGATGTCCTTGGAGTCGGGCTGGGCCTTGTCGTCGTTCTGGGCGACGGCGACCAGGTAGCCGGCGTTGGTCTTGGGGATCAGCAGGTGCGGGCTGTCGGGCGTCTTGGTGGTGAGCCCGCCGCCATGGAAGCTGCCCACCGCGCCGATGCGACCCGGAACCGCCGCGGCCGTGCGGAACGAGAGTGGCCCGCCCATGCAATAGCCCTGGACGCCCACCTTCTTCTTCTTGCTGGTCTGGGGCTGGGCGTCGAGGAAGGCCACGTAGGCCTGGGCGTCGCTGTCGATGCCCGCGTTGCTCATCGCGCCGCGATACCCCATGACCCGGGCGCGGTCTTCGGGCTTCGAGAAATCGAAACCCGGCGTGGCGACCACGCCCTTCACCGAGCGGTAGAAGGGGTTGGGCACGAGCACGACGTAGCCCTGGCCGGCCAGCCGGCGGCCCATCTCGCGGAAGGCCGGGCGCAGGCCCGCGATGTCGGTCCAGATCAGGACGGCGGGCCAGGTCCCCTTGCCGGCAGGGTGGAAGAGGGCGGCGTCGGCGACCCCGTCAGCGGTCTTCACCTCGACATCCTTCTCCACCACGTCGGCGGCATAGGCGCCGGTGGCGACGCCGCCCGCGGCGGCGGCCGTGAGCACGCCGAACGTCCGGCGCGACACCTTGGGGTCATAGACAAGACCGACGTGGATATCGTCGTCGCACATGGGAGCCTCCCGCTCGCTGTCCGCCGTTCGCAGGCGTCTTCTTCGGCGCGTATGCGTCGCTGGGAATGTTGCGGCGGTATTTCGGCGGGAGGCAAGCATGGCGGTCAGGCGAGAACCAGATCAGTGTGCCCGCGCCTGTCGGCCTGCGGGCGGCCGGGCGCGAACGGGGTTGTGAGCGGGGCGATGGACATGAGCCGAGCGGCGCGGGCCGAGCGCCTGGGGCCCTACTTCGAGGTTCAGCTGCGGTTCGCGGCGCGGATGGCTGTGTTGACGGGCCTCAGCCTGGGTGAGGCGGCGTACCAGCACACCAACCTCTGCCGCCGGTTCGGCCAGGGCATCCCGATCATGACCGCGCCGACCGAGGCGTGGCTGACGTTTGTGGAACGGCTGGAAGCGACAGGGTCGATGGCCGATCAGGTCGCGCTGTGCCAGGCGATGTTCCGCGATGCCGTCGACGAGGCGCTGCCCCTGGCGGGCCAGGAGGGCTTCGGCTGCTTCGCCTTCGAGGCGCCCAAGGCCGGGGCGGTGAAGATCCACTTCAACAACCGCGACACCGACGAGGCGGGCGGCCCGCTGGCCTCGGCGAAGATCGAACGGCGCCGGGACGAACTGGCCGCCATGATGCGCCGGATCGCCGAAAAGCATCCCGACGCGACCCACATCGCCGGCCGCTCCTGGCTCTACAACCTCGAGGCCTACCGCCGCCTGTTCCCGCCGCCGTACGTGGCGACGCGGGCGCTCGCGCCAGGTCCGGTGCACCTGACGGGCACGTCCAGCTGGGGCCAGATGATCGACAGCCGCGAGGCGATCCGCGCCGACGTCCGGGACGCGTTCCTCGCAAACCTCGACGGCCTGGACCCGGACGCGCCATGGACCGCCTTCCCGTTCCGGGTGCTGGCGGTCCAGGCTCCGCTGGCGACGTTCGCTCGCTTCTATGCCGTCTAGCGGATCGCGATCGGGTTGATCACCACCTGGACGGTGCCCTGGAAGCGGGGCTGACCCAGGACGAACAGGAACTCGGTGACCCCGTCGGCGGCCAGCGGCCCGACGTTGATGTTCTCCAGCACGTGGACGCCGCGCTTGGCCAGCATGTGCTGGTGGACCACGAACGGGCGGTTGGGGTTCTCAAACGGGATGGCCTCCAGCGCGATGGTGTCGGCGCCAATCGCGACCACGCCCTGGTCGCAGAGCCAGGTCGCCGCCTCCAGGCCCAGGCCCGGCTCGCTGGCCTGGAAGGTCGCCTTGTCGCTGGCCAGCTTGTCGGCCATCCAGCCGGTGTGCAGCAGCACCACGTCGCCCCTGCCGATCGTGATCTTCTGGCTCTTCAGCGCGGCCTGAATGTCGGCGGCGGTGAAGGCGTGGCCGGCGGCCAGCGGCCTGCCGAAATGCTTGCGCATGTCGATCACCACGCCGCGTGTGACGATGGGCGGGATCTTCGACATGTCGAGCTTGGCGAACCTGGTCGCCGCCAGCTCGTCGGCCCTGATGCCGTTGTAGTGGCGGTGGTCGATGCCCAGGTGCGCCAGGCCATCCATCTGGGTGCCGATGCCCATGCTGGTGGTCACCTTCTCGTCGAAGGCGGTCACCTTGCTCTCGCCGATGGGCGGCTGGCCGGGCGGCGGCGTGGGAATGCCCTCGGCGGTATACTTGCGCTCGCCGTAGACCGGGGCGTCGGGGCCGGTGGGGATGCCCAGGGCATACACCTTGCCGGTCTTCACCAGCGCGGCCGCCCGCTTCACGCCCTCGGGCGAGAGGTTGTTGACGGCGCCCAGGGTGTCGGCCGCGCCATACTTGGACGGATACCAGTCGTCCTGCGCCTGAGCCGCGCCCGCGACGAACGCCACGGCCAGCGTCGCGCCCAGCAGCTTCCCGATCATGACCTCTCCCTCCGCCTTGTTATTGTGGCGGCGAGCGTGTCACGGCCCGGGCGGAGTGACCAGCTTGGCGGCGGCCTGCTCGGTGGCGGTGCGTGCGCCGATCGCGCGGGAGGTGCGGCGGTCGGCGGCCCGGATTTCGGCGAAGGTCTGATGCGGGTGCAGGCGTGACAGCTCGCGCAGCCGGGTGATGGCGATCGGCGCATAGGCCGCCGCGACGCCCACGCTGTCGCCGGCGAAATCATGGAACGACATCGACCGGCCGAACACCGACTGGACCACCTCGCTCATCCCGGCCAGCAGGATCGCGATCATCGCCACTTCGTTGGCGCGGGCCTTGGGAAGCGAGCTGAGCATCGCCAACGTCACGCCGTAGAACAGCACGGCGTGCGCCACCGTGTCGGGGAATGGCAGCCCCAGATCCTCGTACTTGAACGGCCCCGCCAGCGCGATCACCGCCGCCACGCCGGCCGATATGCCGCCCACGCGCAACGTCTGCATCACTCGGTGGGGCGTGAGCCGCATGGGGTCCTTCTGGGCCGGGAAGATCTTCGAGAGACCTGAGCCCAGGGTGACCGGTTGCGGTGAAGTCGGGTCTAAGAGACGTGGTTTACGGTTAGTTGCCGAAGATCCAGCCCGGCGTCAGCGAACTCATCTGCACCCCCACCAGGATCATCTGCCCACCGCCGGTCATGTTGATCACCGTGTCGGCGCCGACCTGGGCCAGGGTGTACTGCGTGCCTGGATCCAGCTGCACCCGGTCGCCCTGGGCGAGGCTGAAGTCGGTGACCCGGTCGATGCCCGCCGCACCGTGCGTGCTGAAGATGTCCGCGCCGCTCCCACCGCTGATCGTGTCGTTGTCGCGGTCGCCAGCGAGGAAGTCGTTGCCCGCGCCGCCAGAGATCACATCGTCGCCCTGGCCGCCACGCACGATGTCGTCGCCGTCGCCGCCGTCGCAGGTGTCGGAGCCCAGATTGCCGTAGACGAGGTTGGCGCCCGCGCCGCCCATGAGGCTGTCGTTGTCCTTGCCGCCGACGACCCAATCATCGCCACCGCCCGAGATGCAGGTGTCGTTCCCTATGTTGCCGTTGATGTCGTCGAAGCCGACGCCGCCATTGATCCAGTCGTCGCCCTCGTCGCCGCGGAGATAGTTCGTGCCGGACCGCTCGGTGATCGAGTCGTTGCCCGCCCCACCGAACACCTGGTCGTCGCCGCGGCCACCGTCGAGTACGTCGCGCCCGTCACCGCCCGACAGCGTATCGTTGCCGGCCGAATCTGCGGCATCGCCGTCGCCGGTCAGGAAATCGTTGCCGGCGCCACCCACGAGGCTGTCAGCGCCGGCCTCGCCGGCGAGGTAGTCATCGTCGTCCCCGCCGTCCAAGATGTCGTCGCCCGCTCGGCCTAGCAGTTCATCATGCCCGGCCAATCCCGCGAGGCTGTCGCTTCCCGTCGAGCCGAAGAGGAAGTCGTTCGCGGGCGTTCCCGCGTTCGGCGCCGGCATCGGCGCCGCTCCATTCGCGGCGTAGCCGAACAGATTGGTAGACGTAAAGTTCGCCAGGGCCGTGTTCTGGAACACGACGATGTCGGCAAAGGTTTGCGCCGCTCCGGGCCCATCCTGGTCGCGTTGCAGCACGACGTCGCCACCCCGCTGCTCCAACCGAAAATGGCCTGTCGAGAAGGGGTTGGTCGCGCCGTCCCAGCCCAAGATGTCGAGTCCCGTGCGCATCTCGAGTCGGTCGCCGGCGTCGCCGGTCTGGAAGTCGGTGACGGTGATCACGGTCGTGTAGTTGAAGTCGTAGCGGAGCCGGTCGCTGCCCGATCCCAGCCTGACCTGGCGGGTCTGGGGGCCGGGATTGGTGAGCGTGTCGCCCACGACCACGAGATCATTCCCGGCCCCGCCGTCCACCAGTCCGCCGATCGAACCGTAGACGCGGATCTCGTCGTCACCGTCGCCGCCCAGGACCGTCGCTGTCGCGTTGACGTTGCTGATCCGCAGCGAGATCAGGTCGGTATCGCCGCCGCCGTCGACATAGATTGTCTGGCCCCCGCCCTGCGAGCGGTTGACAGTGATGATGTCAAACCCGGGGCCTCCGAGGAGCCGGTCCGAGCCATCCGTGTCGGAGAGCGTGTCGCTACCCGCTCCGCCGTCGAGCGTGTCGTCGCCGGCGCCGCCGCTCAGGGAGTCGGCGCCGTCGAGGCCCGAGAGTGAGTCTGAACCGCCGAGGCCACTGACGTAGTCGTCGTCGACGCCACCGGACAGTGTCTCGGCCGCGTCCGTTCCCATGATCGTCGGCATGTACGCTTACTCCCCACCCGGCCGCGCAAGCTGGCGATGGGAAGCTTGGCGGTCAACCCTGGCGGGCTCTCAGCCCCCGCACCACCCCCACGGCGATCAGGGCTTGCCCCGCGAAGTAGAGGCCCCAGACGGCGAGGCCAATGGGGAGGATGTCGAGGGCGGGGCGGCCCGTACGCAGGAAGATCAGCAGGTCGGAGACGGCGAACATCAGGGCGCCGGCCGCGACGAGGGGGCGGGGGAAGCGGCTGAGCCAGGCTGTGGCGGCCATGATGGAGAGGCCCAAAGCATAGAGGGCGATCAGGCCCGCGCCGGCGCGTTCGGGCGGCAGCAGGTAGGCCGCGACCGTGACGCCGATGACGATGCCGCCGGCGACCCCCCAATCGCCGGCGCCCGCCGTACGGCGATTGCGCAGGTAGAGGCCTGTCGCGGTGATATGGCCGGCCAGGAACGCCAGCGCGCCCACGATCAGGCCATGGGTCTCCAGCAGCATGTCGCCCAGGGCGCCGAAGGCCAGGACGGCGGCCAGCAACCAGCCGTCCAGAGAGCGCGCATTCAGCGCCGCGTACACCGCGAGCAGGCTGACGCCGGCGCCCTTCCAGGCGACGTTGGCCCACGCCGGAATCGGCAGGAACCAGCCCGCGACATAGCTGCACCCGGCCAGCACCGCGGCGGCCAGCACCCAGACGGCGAAACGCATCGGACTCCCCCGAACCCCACAGTCAGGACGAGAGATAGTCCAGGGCGGCGCGTGAGGGCACGAAGAAATAGCCGCCGCCGCGGGCTCGGGGCCGTGGGATGTTCAGTCGCGGCCCAGGATGGCCCTCCACCCGCCTCCGTCAGTCGAAGCCGCGCAGCTCCGACCAGATCTCGGGCGCGTCGCGCACTGACCGCCAGCCGTTGATGGGATGTTGGGGATCGCGGTAGCCCAGGGCCATGCCCGAGAAGACCATGTGGTCGTCGGGCAGGCCGACGGCCCTTGCCACCGACAGCGGGTACCGGGCCCAGAACTCCTGGGCGCAGGTGTCCAGCCCGGCCTCCACCGCCAGCAGCATCACATTCTGCATGTACATGCCGAGGTCCGCCCACTGGGGTGGGCCCAGCTTGCGGTCGAGGCAGAAGAACAGGCCGACGGGCGCGCCGAAGAACTCGGCGTTGCGGGCGAACCAGCGCAGGCGCGCGGCCTTGTCCTCGCGGGGCACGCTGACGCTGGCGTAGAGCTGCTCGCCATTGGCGAAGCGGCGGGTGCGAAAGGGCTCCCAAAGGTCGGGCGGATAGACGTTGTACTCCATCGGCTCGCCGCCCGGGTTCGCGGCGACCTCGGCCTTGAACGCCGCCAGCGGCTCGCCGGCCAGCGCGTGGACCCGCCAAGGCTGCAGATTGCCGCCGGACGGGGCGCGCGCCGCCTTGGCGATGATGTCGGCGACCACGTCCTTCGCCACCGGCCGGTCCAGGAAGGCGCGCACGGAAATGCGGTGTTCGATGGCGTCCGAGACGTTCATGGCTCTCCCCGTTGACCCCAGCCTTGCGAATCGCGCCTACCATCCCTTCCTAGGGTGAGGGCAAGGACCAGTGGCCAGGAAGGGCGGCGGATTCTGGGGCTTCGTGCGGGCGATCCTCATCGCCGGCCTCATTGTGTTCTTCATCGGGCCGGTGGTGATGGTGGCGATCTACCGCTTCGTGCCGCCGCCGGTGACCTTCCTCATGGTCCAGCGCGCGCTCGAGGGCCGCGGGTTCGAGCGCCAGTGGGTGCCGATGGATCAGATCTCGCCCAGCCTCGTGCGCGCGGTGATCGCCGCCGAGGACGCCCGGTTCTGCGAGCATCACGGCTTCGATCTCGAGGCCATCGAAAAGGCCATGGCGGCGAACGCTGCGGGCAAGAAGCTTCGCGGCGGCTCCACCATCAGCCAGCAGACCGCCAAGAACATCTTCCTCTGGCCGGGCCGCGACTGGGTGCGCAAGGGCCTGGAGGCCTGGTTCACCGTCCTGATCGAGGTGGGCTGGGGCAAGGAGCGGATCATGGAGGTCTATCTGAACTCCATCGAGTGGGGGCCGGGCGTCTATGGCGCCGAGGCGGCGGCGCAGCGCAATTTCAAGATCCCCGCCAGCAAGCTCAACGCCACCCAGTCGGCCCGCCTGGCGGCCATCGTGCCCAAGCCTCTGTCCTGGAAGGCCGCCAAGCCCGGTCCCTACATGAAACGCCGCGCCGGCAGCATCAACCGCAACGCCAAGGCCGTGCGGCGTGAGGGCCTGACCTCCTGCGTGCTGTAGGACCGCCGGGCGAAATCCTGCGCCGCGGTAAGCGATCCTTAGCCTCACGTGGATAGCGTCGCTCGCGAGAGGAACGAGATGCGCAAGCTCAGTCTCATCGCCGCCGCCGCCATCGCCACGGTCATCTTCGCGCCGCGGACCAGCACGGCCGAGCACGTCGAGCCGCCGTCGCAGGTCTTCGTCCGCTAGGACGTCGCCTGGAGGGCCCGAGATCCCGGTTCGCCGCGTTCGGCGCGGCGCCCTCTCCCATACGTCGAATTCTACCGGGTCCAGCGCGCTGACGTGCGTTGGGGCAGTTGATTCAAAATTGAACGAATTTCGAACAACTGTGCATCCGACTGAGCTCGCGGACCTTTCGCGGACGGGCGGCCGAGCGACGGAACGCTGTCGCGCCCGAGGGGTTTAGGGCGCCGAGACAGAGGAGCCCCCCATGAACGTCAGCGAAGTCATGACCGCCCAGGTCGCCACCGCCACGCCGCGGACCACCGTCGCCGAGATCGCCCGCACCATGGCCGAGGTCGAGAGCGGCGCGGTGCCGGTCACCGACGACGGCAAGGTCGTGGGCCTGATCACCGACCGCGACATCGTCCTGCGTGTCGTCGCCGAAGGCATGGGTCTGGACACCCCGGTCGCCGAGGTGATGACCGAGGGCGTCGAGACGTGCCTCGAGGACGACAACGTGGCCGACGCCACCGCCAAGATGGGCGCCAAGCAGATCCGCCGCCTCGTCGTGCTGAACGCCGACGGCAAGCTGGCCGGCATCCTGTCGCTGGGCGACGTCGCCGTGGACTACGGCGCCAAGGCGGTCGGCAAGACCCTGGGCGAGATCAGCGAGAACACGCCCGCGGCGCACTAGACGCCCACAGCGCGCCGGCCTGCCCCGTCGGGGCGGACTGGCGCGCGTCGTCCTAGCCCACCTCCGCCACGCCCGCGCCGCCGTCCTCGTCGCCCCAGGCGACGCGCTTGGCGTCCGGGCTGATGGCCAGCGCCGTGATGGCGGCGCCCTTGTCCGACTTCAGCGGGACCAGCTTCTCGCCGGTGACGTCGCAGGCCCAGACGCGGCCGTCGTCGAGGCCGGCGGCCAGCCAGCTTCTGTCGGGCGTGGCGGCGATGCGGGTGGTCAATGCGCTCTCGTCCCAGCCGATCTCGGCGGCCTGCTTCCCCATCGGTCCCGTCGCGCCGGCGAACGGCCAGCACACCGCCCCGTTCGCGCCCGAGGTGGCCAGCAGGTTCCCCTTTGACATGAAGGCCAGGCTCTTCACCTTCGAGGGATAGCCGCCCATCCGCATGTTCTTCTCGTCGGCCACGCGCCACCCGTGCAGCTGGTTCTCCTGCATGGCGCTGACCAGGAACTTGCCGTCCGGGCTCCAGGCCAGGGCGATGTGGCTGCCGGCCCACTTCAGGGTCACCGGCTTCTGGTCGGCAATGCGGGCGTACCAGAGCCAGACGCCGCCATAGGTCGCCACGGCCAGGCGCCGGCCCTTGGGATCGAACGCCACATCCGCCACCGACTTCTCGTGCTGGAAGACCCTGGCGAACGCCGCGTCGGCCGGGTCGCGCACGTGCAACTCACGGCCGGCCCCGAAGGCGATCAGTTTCGAGTCGGGGCTGGCGGCGACGGTGTCGATCCAGCGGCCCGGAACCTTGGCCAGTTCGGTCGCGCCGGCCGGCGTGGTCAGCACGACCCGCCCGTCGTCGCCGCCGGTCACGACGCCGTCGCCCGTCGGGGGCAGGCAGGCGGACAGGACCGCGCCGTCGTGCGCCTCCAGCGACTCACCTCCCTCGAAGCGGACGCTGCCGTCCCCCAGGGCGAAGCTTGCGCGGCCGGCCCGATCGAACAGGGCGGCGGTGACATAGGCGTCGAAGGCGAAATTCATGGCTCGGGCTTTAGTGCGCGACCCGCAAAAGTGGAAACCGGTTTTTGCACCCCAGGCGCGCACAGCATCTTCGTTGAGCGCGCCTTCCGGGCGGCGAACCAGCATCCACTTCGCCTGAAGGCGCGTGTGCGTCGAGGCGCCGCGGGGCAAGCGTTGGGCGTTGCCCGCCTTCGAACGCCGTTCAGCGCATTCGCGCTTTACAAGGGCTTGGCGGCTTGCCAATGGTCGGGCCGACAAGCGCGGACTGCGCGCGCACCAGGGCAAGGGACCAGGACGTATGGGCAGTAAGGTTGGCGGAGGGGGCGGCGGTAAGTTCGACCTCGGCCAGAACTCGGACATGAACGTGACGCCCTTCGTGGACGTCATGCTCGTGCTCCTCATCATCTTCATGGTGTCGATCCCGGCCGCTACGGTGTCGATCAAGCTCGACCTGCCGCCCGCGATCCCGCCGCCCCCCGGCACCAAGGTGAAGGAGCCGGTTCTGATCAACCTGCAGGCCGGCCAGCGCATCTTCATCGGCGAGCAGGCCACCGGGCTGGATCGCCTGACCGGCGACCTGTCGGTCGTGCTGACCCGCGAAGACCCCACCATCCCGCCGACCGAGCAGCGCGTGTACATCCGCGCCGACCGCGACGTGCGCTACGGGGACTTCATGGCCGTCATGAACACGCTGCAGGGCAACGGCTTCTATCAGGTGGCCCTGATCAACGAAGAGCTCTAGGCGCTTCGCACAATCAATTCGGAAGAGCCCGCCCGGGGAGACCCTGGCGGGCTTTTCTGTGCCTCATGGGCCCCACGCACGGCAAAGCCTGTTGTATTATTGCACATTCGTAATATCTTACATGTGTAACTCACAGGAGCCGCACATGGCCGCGTCCCTTTCCGCCCATTCCAACACCGCCTGGAACATCCGCCAGAACGCCGAGATCAACGTGACGCCCTTCGTCGACGTCATGCTGGTGCTGCTGATCATCTTCATGGTCGCCCTGCCGGTCTCTACAGTGTCGGTGAACGTCGATCTGCCCGACGCCGTCGCGAGCCCCGCGCCGTCCCAGCCGGTGATCGTCAGCCTCACCCTGGACGGGCGGGTCTATGTGGGCGACCGCGCGACGACCCTCGAAGGACTTCCTGCCGCCGCCGCGGCCGCGCTGGGCCGCGACGACCGTAAGCAGCGCATCTACCTGCGCGCCGACGAAGGCGTCCGCTATGGCGCGCTCATGAACCTGATGAACACCTTGCGCCGCGCCGGGTACGGCAATGTCGGGCTGGTCGGCGAGGCGCTCTGAACCCCTGAGGACAGGCGGCCCCGCGTGGTGAGCCGCCTGTTCATCATTAATCGGCATGTAACCGCGTTCGTTTATGCCTGCGAGCTCAGGTGGGGTCAGAATGACCTCGATAAGAGAGCGCGAAGGCGCGAACGAAGATGTGGCAAGTCGTCGAGGTTTCGGTGGGTCCTCAGATCCACCGCGGTCGCTTCCGGACGGAAGGCAAGCAACTCACGCTGGAATGGCGCGGCGGACGAACCGTCGAATGGTGCGGCATGCTGCGCCCTGAGGTGGTCGCCACGAACCGCCTGCGTCAGCTAGTCGGCCGGCCCATCGCGGCCTAAGCCGCGATACAGCTCTCGAAGCCGGCCCTCAGCGCGTCCTCGTTGAGATTGCGGCCAATGAAGACCAAGCGCGAATAGCGGTTGTCCTTCGACGTCCAGGGCTGCTGGAAGTCGCCCTCCAGGATCATGTGCACGGCCTGGAACACCAGGCGGCGCTCCTCGCCCTTCACGTCCAGGATTCCCTTGGCGCGCAGGATGTCGACACCCTGGGTCTGCAGCACGTTGTTGAGCCAGGCGGTGACGCGGTTGCCGTCGATCGGCTTGTCCGAGGTCAACGAGATCGAGGTGATGCCGCTCTCGGCCACGTGATCGTGGATGTGGGCGTGATCATGATGGTGGTCGTGGCCGCAGTGCTCGTCATGCACGTGGCCGTGATCGTGTCCGTGGTGATCATGGTCGTGATGATCGCAGTGCTCGTCGTGGACATGACCGGCCTCGCCGTGGGCCGGGTTCAGGAAGTCGGGCTGCAGCTCGGTCACGCGGGCCAGATCGAAGGCATGGCGGCCCAGGACGACATCCAGCGGCACGTTCGAGCGCTCGGCCCGGCGGATCGGGGCCATCGGGTTGAGTGTGCGGATCGCCTTCTCCACTTCGGCCAGCTCGGCCTCGGTGACCAGGTCGGTCTTGTTGAGGATGATCTGGTCGGCGAACGCGATCTGCTCGGCGGCCTCCCGGCTGTCCTTCAGGCGCAGCGGCAGGTGCAGGGCGTCGACCACGGTGACGACGCTGTCCAGCTCGGTGCGTGCGCGCACGTCATCGTCGACGAAGAACGTCTGCGCCACCGGGGCCGGGTCGGCCAGGCCGGTCGTCTCGACGATGATGCCGTCGAACCTGCCCTTGCGCTTCATCAGGCCGGCGAGCACCCGGATCAGGTCGCCGCGCACCGTGCAGCAGACGCAGCCGTTGTTCATCTCGAAGACCTCTTCGTCGGCGCCGACGATCAGGTCGTTGTCGATGCCCACTTCCCCGAACTCGTTGACGATCACGGCGTACTTCTTGCCGTGGTCCTCCGAGAGGATGCGGTTCAGCAGGGTCGTCTTGCCGGCGCCGAGATAGCCGGTGAGCACGGTGACGGGCGTCTTGGTGATGGTCTCGCTCATGGGCGGACATGTAGTGCGCTGAGCGCGCATTGAGAACCTTCCTTTCGGGGGGTCGGTCGCACGCGCGTCGGCCTCGACCCTCACGGGCTTTCCGTTCAGGGTGGACGCGACGGCCTCTCGCACGAACGCGCCGGCTGGATCGAGCCGGCGCCAAATCGTATCCACCCGCCGAGGCGACCGCGCCTTGACCGGCTTCACATGTTACAACATAACACTTTTCCGCTCCGGACCCCACGAGACCGCGCTTGACCTCGACCACCTCCGCTCCCGACCGGCTGGACCAGGCCGATGCGCTCGACGCCTTCCGGGCCGACCGCGTCTACCTGGGCGCGGACCACCGGCGGAACGAGCGGCGCACCTGGATCGTCACCGCGATCTGTGTGGCCACCCTCGTGGCGCTGGTCGCGGGCGGGCTCGCCACGCGCTCCATGGCCCTGATGGCCAGCGGCCTGCACATGGCCGCTCACGTGGTGGCGCTGGTGGTGGCCGCCGCCGCCTATGCCCTGGCGCGGCGGCACGCCGGCAACCCGGCCTTCAGCTTCGGGACCGGCAAGGTCGGCTACCTGGCGGGCTTCGCCAACGCCGTGGTCCTCGCGGTCACCGCCGTCCTGATCGCGGTGGAGAGCGTCAACCGCCTGATCCGGCCGGGGGAAGTGCACTACGACAGCGCGCTGCCGATCGCGGCGGGTGGCCTGGTGGTGACGCTGGTCTGCATGTGGCTGCTGAAGCCCACCACGGTCGCGGCCGAGCGCTACGATCCACAGGGGGACCTGAACCTCTCGGCCGCCCACCTGCACCTCACCGCCGACGCCGCCGTGTCGGTGCTGGCGCTCGCCGCCATCGCGGCGGGCGAGTTCCTGGGCCTGGGCTTCGCCGATCCGCTCGCAGGCCTGCTCGCCGCGCTCCTCGTCGCGCAGTTCGCCTGGACGCTGCTGAGGCGCGCGGGCGCGGCGCTGCTCGACATCAATCCGTCCCCCGAGCTCACAGCCGAGGTGCGTCGCCGTCTGTCGGACGAGGGCGAGCGGGTGATCGATCTCCACCTCTGGCGCCTGGGTCCGGGGCACCACGCCGTCATCGCGGTCATCGCGGCGGCCCATCCCATGCCTGTGGCGACATACCGCGCGCGGCTGGCTGGACTGGCGGGGCTCAGCCATGTGACCGTCGAGGTCAGGGGCGAGTCCCGCGGCCACGACGAGCACTGCGGCCACGGGCACGGTTAAGGTCGCGAAGCGTTTGTGACAGATGACCCGGTTGCGACGACGACATCTGCCCCGCAAGCGGGTCCTGGTCTTCGGCGTCCTGACGGCTGTCGCAGCCCTCGCCGGAGGCCTGGTCTCGGCCGACCGGGCGACCCGCCAGGCCGCCACCGCGCAGCTCACGGCGACCCGTCTCGCGATCTTCCAGGACAAGGCGCCCGAAGCGCCCACCGCCCTGCAGTCGCGGCTCGACGTGCTGGCGGCGGGCTATGGCGAGGATGTAGGCATCGCGGTCACCGACGTCACGTCCGGATGGACCGCCGGCGTCGGCCAGGATCGGCTCTATCCGCAGCAGAGTGTCTCGAAGCTGTGGGTCGCCATCGCGCTGATGCGGGCGGTGGACGAGGGCCGGCTCGATCTCAACGCGTGGCTGACGATGGATGACGCCGATCGCTCGGTCTTCTTCCAGCCCGTCGTCGCCGAGTACCGGCAGGGCAGCTACGTGACGCCGATGTCCGATCTGCTGCGCCGTGCGCTGGTCGAGAGCGACAACGCCGCCAACGACCGGCTGATGCGCGAACTGGGCGGCCCCGAGGGGGTTCGCGCCGCGCTCGACGACATGGGCCTGACCAATGTGAAGGTGGGCGCCTACGAACGCGACCTGCAGGCCCAGACGGCGGGGCTCTCCTGGCGCCACGAGTATGGCTTCGGCCGCAACTTCCAGAATGCTCGCGAGGCGCTGCCGATGGCGACCCGCGAGGCGGCCGCCGACGCTTATGTGGCTGCGCCGCTGGACGGCGCCTCGCCCGCTGCGATCACTGCGGCGTTGGCGGCCCTGTCGCGCGGAGCCCTGCTGTCGGAGGAGTCCACCCTGCGGATCACGGCCCTGATGACGGCGGCGCGGACGGGGCCCCGTCGATTGAAGGGCGGCCTGCCGGCGGGCTGGTCGATCGCGCACAAGACCGGCACCGGCCAGGACTTCCAGGGCGCTTCGCTGGGCATCAACGACGTGGGCCTGCTGACGGCGCCCGACGGCCGCACCTATGCCGTGGCGGTCATGCTGCCCCGCACGCGCCATTCGGTGACCGCCCGCCTGGCCTTCATGCAGTCGGTGTCACGGGCGGTCGTGGAGCAGTGGATGCGCGAGACCGGCACGACCGTCGCGGACTAGCAACACTACCGCGCCGCCGCCGCCGGCGTCGGCCGCTGGATGCCCTTCACCACGGTGACCTTGATCGGCTCGCCTTCCATGGACTTCGACGTCCAGACCGCGCCCACGCCGCCGCTCGCCGGGAAGGCCGTGCAATAATTCAGCGGGATGGGGATCGGCTTGGACTGCTTCAGGCAGACCTGGCCCGCGCCCTTCTGGGCCCATTTGCCGGACGACCACTTGCCCCGGCGGCCGAACGCCTCCCACGAGCCGTCGGCGTTGAACCAGAGCCACTGGTAGCGGCCGTCCGGGTAGAGGGCTTTCACCGTGTTGCCGAAGGCGGCCGCGACGCCGCCCTGGCGGGCGGGCTCGGCGGCGGTGGCCGCGCCGGCGGCGAGAGCAAGCGACAACGTGGCCGCGAAGAGGAGGGAGTGACGCATAGCTCGGGAATACGCTCGGGAACGGTTCACGGATGAGGGCCCGCTCTATGCCGCGCGGCGCCTGAACCGAAAATGACAGCCTTTGCCGTGCGGGCTCAAGATCAATAGGCCCCGATGCGAGAGCGCAGCCTTGCGGTCAATGGACCTCAACAACCGCCTTGGCGCCCAGCGCCGTGCGGCCCACGCCATCGACCTCGTAGAGCGCCTCCAGTGGCCCGCCGGCCTTCAGCTTCAGAGCGTCGATCGCCGCGCGGTCGGCGGCGATCTCGGCGGTCTGCATGACGCCGATGTCGCGATTGCCGGCGATGATGACGAACCGGTTGCCGGCCGGGCCCTTGAAGCTGGCCAGGTAGCCATAGTCGCGGTTGGGGCGGTCGCCCTGCGCCTTGCCGGCGCCCGAGACGTAGGAGGCGCCCGTCTTGCGATCGATCAGTTCGTCGTAGGTCGAGCCGATGGTGAAGCGCGAGCGGGCGAACACCGGCTCCTGCAGAACCCGCAGCGCCGACAGATAGCCCACATAGACGATGTCCGAGGTCTTCAGCAGATCCGGCGTCAGGTGCGAGGCGGTGACCACCTGCACGCGATCCTTCCCGCCGGCGGCCTGGCGGACCAACGGCATGATCTCGCGCAGGGCCAGAGTGGCGCCGACTGGGGTGTAGTAGGTGTCGAGGTCGATGTAGCGGCCCTGGAACTCTGGATTGTCCATCAGCCACGCGTCGAGATCGGCGGGGGAGTTGATCTCGAAGGCCCGGATCATCCGCTTGGGCCCCTCGCCGTGCTCCGTGTCGCCGAAGATGTAGTAGTCGCCCACCACCACCACGATCGGCCGCTCGCGCCCCAGGCCGGCCCACAACGGCGAGGCTGCCACCTGCGCCAGCTCGTGCCCCGGGCCCGAGTCGCGGGCGAACCAGGCCCAGGCGCCCACATTGGCCGCCAGAATCACGCCCAGGCCGGCGACGAGCGGCAGGCTCCATCTCGGCCGCCGCACGATGCCCGGCGCGTCGATGGCCGCAGCCTCGACCGGAATGACGTCGAGCCGGTACTCGCCCACGGGGATCACCAGCCGGTGGGGCTGGCCGGCCCCCGGGCCCGCGTAGAACGCCTCCAGCTTCCTGCGGAGGCGATGGACGTAGACGCGCACCGAGGCGTCGCCCGCAAGGTCGACCTCGCGGCCGAACACGTCCTGGGCCACCTCGGTCTCGCGCAGGGTGCGGCCAGCGTGCGCCGGATCGGCCAGGTAGTCGAACAGTCGCGCCAGCCCGTGGCTGCGACCCAGCACGCCCGCGGCGCGGACGCGCGCGACCTGTTTAGCCAGGGCCGTTGCCTGTTCCTCGTACATACCCGACTTTCGACGCCTGAGGGTGGCTGTAACCCCCTGTAACGGTCCTGGAAACCGTAAAGTACGGGCGCGCCACATGCACGCGCCTTAACGCCCGGTCCGACGCGGCGCGAAGACCGCGCGCACTTCGAGTTCGGGGGACATGGCGATGCGGATGAACAGTGTGGCCGCGCTGCTGGCGGCGTGTGCGGCCTCGGCGCTGGCGACCGGCGCCGCGGCGGCCGACGCTGAAGTGGACGAACTGGTGGTGCGCGGCGCCCGGCTGGACGAGACCCTGCCCCAGGATCTGGCCCGCTACGGCAGCGACCTGGCGGTCATCACCCCGACCGTCCTGCGCGACAATGTCTACGTCGATGTGTCCCAGGCCCTTCAGATGCAGACGCCCGGCGTCTTCGTCTCGCCGCGGAACGGGCCGTTCAGCTATGTCGACATTTCCGTCCAGGGCGCGCGCACGGGCGACGTGCTGTGGCTGGTTGACGGCGTGCGGATCAACAACCGCCTCTATACGTCCACAAGCCCGGCCGACACGCTGCCGGCCAGCATGGTCGAGCGCATCGAGGTTCTGAAGGGCGGTCAGAGCCTGTTCTACGGGACCCAGGCCGTGGCCGGCGCGATCAACGTGGTGACCAGGCCCTACGCCGACGAACTGGGCGGCACGTTCACCCTGGGCGGCCACACCAACCAGGGCGTCCACGCCGACCTGCTGGTCCGCGGCCCCGCCGGACCGGCGCGGTTCGTGGCCTGGGTGTCGAAGGACGAGGCCGAGGGCTACCGCACGTTCGACGTCTTCCAGCCCAGCGCCACCGCCCGGAAGCGCGGCTACGACGTGGTCAGCTTCGGCGGCAAGCTGGGCCTCGACCTGTCGGAAGATCTGGCGCTGAACCTCTACTACCAGCACACCGACGCCCACCTGGACTATCCCGGCCCGCGCCTCACCCGCCTGTCGTTCAACGACCGCGACGAGGAGATCGGCAGCCTCAGCCTGGACTGGACCGCCAGCGACCAGCTGCAGCTGTCGGTGAAGGGCTACTATCACGACTGGGACAGCGTCTATTCGACGGTCAACAACGTGCCGTCCAACATCGCGGGTCCCGGTGTCATCATCGATGACCTGACCTTCTGGGGCTATGAGGACTACGGCGTCTCGGTGCTGGCCAGGCTGAACCTGCACCGCGGGTTCGAGTACCAGCTGGGCTACGACTACCAGAACTTCAACGGCCGCGACGACGTTCTGCTGATCGCCCAGCAGACCGAGAAGGTTCACGCCCTCGTCGCCCAGGTGCGAACCAACGACGACCTGATCCGGAACGCCCACTTCGCCGCCGGCGTCCGCTACAACAAGACCGACGAGAGCGAGAAGGCGATCTGGAACCTCTCGGGCCGCTGGGACGTCACGCCGGACGTCTACGTCGAGGGCATGCTGGGCACGTCGTTCATCCTGCCCAGCGCGGAGCAGCTGTTCGGGATCGACCCCTGCTGCGCCGCCGGCAACCCCGACCTGAAACCAGAGGAGAGCCTGAACGGCAACGTCTCGGTCGGTGGCCAGACCGACCGCTTCACCTGGCAGGTGACGGGCTTCGCGCGGAAGATCGACAATCTGATCGCCGAAGGCGCGGCCCGCCCGGGCTTCCCGGAGGGTCTCTACGTCAACACGCCGGGCGAGGTGAAGAGCCGCGGCTTCGAGGTCCAGGCCACGGCGCGGCTCACCCAGGCGCTCAGCGCCACTGGCTCCTTCGCCCATACCCGCACCCGCGCCGAAGGGGCGGGCCGCCAGTTCGACCGTATTCCCGAGTCCCAGGCCAAGGCCGCCCTGGTCTACGAACCTGCGGATCGTCCGTTCGGCGCCTCGGCGACCGTGTTGTGGACCGGCGACGTCTACCAGCAGGTGACCGCCTTCGGCCGCCAGAACTACGGCGACTACGCCGTCGTCGACCTGGCCGCCCACGTCTACATCGACGGCGACAGGCGCAAGCACCGCCTTACGGCGCGTCTCGAGAACGCCCTGGACGAGGACTACGCCACGCGGGTGAACTCGGCGCTGGTCGACCTGTCGACCCAGCGGTTCCTCTATCGGTTCCGAGGCGTGCCCCGGACCCTGCACATGAGCTACGCCTATTCCTTCTGACGTAAACTCCGTCCGCAAACCGTGGGCGCCAAAGTGGCTGGTGGTGACCCATCGCTACGTGGGCGTCGTCATGGGCCTGCTGATGCTGCTGTGGTTCGCGAGCGGCGTCGTGATGCTCTTCGTCCACTGGCCCGAGGTGTCCGACGAGGAGCGGGCGCAGGGCCTGGCGCCGATCGCCTGGGCGCAGTGCTGCCGGTTCGGCGAGACCCAGGACGTTCAGCAGGTGGATCACGCCACGGTCGAGGACCTGGCCGGGCGACCGGTGCTGCGCTTCGACGGCGGGGTGATCGACCTGGCGACCGGGCAGGCGATCCACCGGATCTCGTCGGCCGAGGCCGCTATGGCGGCGGCGACCTACGCCCGAGCGCACGGGATCGCGGGACGTCCGGGCGCGCCGGAAGCGGTGGAGCGCGACCAGTGGACGGTCACGGGGTACTTCAACAAACGTCGGCCCTTCTATCTCTTCCAGTTCGACGACCCAGCCCGCACCGACGTCTACGTCTCGGCCCATACGGGCGCGGTGAGCCAGGTGGTGACCGCGCGCGAGAAGGTGCTGAACTGGCTGGGGCCGATCCCGCACTGGCTATACTTCGAGGGGCTTCGCGCCGACACGAGGCTCTGGACGCAGGTGGTGATCTGGACGTCGATCGTCGGCGTCTTCCTGACGGTCACCGGGCTCTACCTGGGCGTCGTCGCCTGGCGGCCATGGCGCGACGCGCGGCTCACGCCGTTCCGCGGCTGGATGGCCTGGCATCACCTGACGGGCCTGGCGGCGGGCGTGCTGACCCTGACCTGGGTGGCCAGCGGCCTGGTCTCGATGAATCCGTGGGGCTTCCTGGAAAGCGCGCCCGACGAGCGGCCGGAGCAGATGACCGGGTTCGTTTCGTTCGGCGACGTGCGGCAGGCTGTCGAGGCGGCGAAGGCGCAGGGCGTGGCCTCGCGGCGGATCACTGTCGCCCCGCTGGGGGGGCGTCTGTACCTGATGGCCGACGGCCGGCGTCTCGACGCGGCGGCGAGGCCGGCGCCGCTGGGTCCACGTGAGCTGGCCGAGGCGACGCGGCGGCTGGGCGCCGTCGCCCGGCAGGGCCTGATCACGGAGGAAGACGCGTACTACTTCGGCCACCACGAGCCGGTCGCGCTGCCGGCCTGGCGCGTGGAGATGACGGATGGGGTGCTGTTCTATCTCGATCCGACGTCAGGTCGTCTCCTCGAGCGCGCCGACGCCGCGAGGCGCGGCTTCCGCTGGCTGTTCGAGGCGCCGCACCGCATGGACTTCATACGAGGCTTCGACCGCGGCGGCGGCTGGGCGGCCGTCGTGACGTTGCTGCTGGTCCTGACCAGCACCGGCGTCGCGACCGGCGTGTGGCTGGGCTGGCGCAGGGCCCGCGCCGACCTGACCCGACTCACGAAGAAGGCCCCGAAGCTCGGCTGAGCCCGGGGCCTCCTCCAGTCGGAACAGTAGCCGCTAGTGCTTCTCTTCCATCTTCTTCTCGACCTCGTCGGCCTTCTTCTCACCAGCCTCCTTTACAGCCTCGGCCTTGGCCTCGAGCTGTTCGGCGGTCTCCGCCGCGGCGGTCTGTGCAGCATCCGAACCCGCCTCGGCGGCGGCCTTCGCCGCGTCGGCGGCCGCCTGCATCTGGGCGGCGGTGGCGTTGGCCTGGGCCTCGACCGCGTCACCCGCGGACTTGGCGGCCTCTTCCTGCTTGCTGCACGCGCCCAGGCTGAGAAGCCCGATGGCGGACACGGCGGTGATCAGAAGACGCATAGGGGTCAGTCCTTCTTGCCTGCTTGCTGCTCGATGGCGTCAGCCTTGGCGTCGGCGGCGTTCTCGACCGCATCGGCCTGCTTGTTCAGTTGGGTCTCGGCGGCCTCGTTCGAGGTGGCCGCAGCCTGGCTCTCCAGGGCGTCGGCCTTGGCTTCGCCCGTCGCTTCGACGGCGTCGGCCTGCTTTTCGGCGGTCTTGTCGGCGGGGCTTTCGCAAGCGGCCAGGCTAAGGGCGCCGAGGGCGGCGACAACGGCGATCATGGTGCGCATAGGTCTCTCCAGAATGAAGTGCCATGCGAGAGCGCACGAAAGCGTGATTGGTTCACGGGAACGCGATCACAAATCACCGGAGGGTCACCAGGCGGGTCGAGATCCGGGCTTCAGCTTAAGCGCAGGACGCTCGATGAGGAACCAGCTCATTACGGCAAATGGCACGACGGCCAGAACGGCCGTTGCGACATTCAGCTGACCGTAGGCCGCCAGCAGTTGCTGCAACGGGAAGGCGTAGATGTATATCCCGTAGCTGAGGTCGGCCGGCAGCTTGCCGGGCCGCGCCAGGCCCAGCACCGCGGTCGGTAGCGCGAGGGGCCCGAGGAAAGGGAACGCCACGACCGATCCCGCGCCCAGCCACACCGGGATCCGCCATCCCAGCAGCTGCACCGCCGCGCCCGCGAAGAACAGCATGCCGTTGCGGGCCGCCAGGAAGATGATGCGCGTCACCCGGTCGTCGGCCCAGTTGGGGTGGGTGAACGTCATCACCACGAATACGGCCGCGCAGGCGCCCAGCAGCGTCAGCACCAGCGATTGCCGAGCCCGGATGGCCCACAGCACCAGGTAGAAAGTGAATTCCAGCCGCAGGGTCCAGAGCACGCCGTTGACCACTCCGGCCATCGCAAGGCCTTCGAACACGCCGGGCAACTCGTAGGTGGCGGGGTAGAGCAGGGCGTTGCGCACGATGTACAGCGCACCCTCGCGCCAGTACTCGGCCTGCGGCGCGGTGGTGACGAACGACAACAGGACGACCGTCACCACCAGCGAGGCGATCAGCCCGGGCTCGATCCGCAGCACGCGCTTCAGCAGATACGACTTCGGGTCGCGGACGTAGCTCGCCGCCACCAGATAGCCGCTGATCACGAAGAACACCGAGACGCCCAGCGCCCCCAGGTCCTCGACACCGCGGATCGTGAAGGCGGGCTGGCCAGCGAGCGGAAACGTGTGGCTCACCACCACCAGCAGCGCCGCGATCAGCCGCATGACGTCGAAGTTCATGCGGTGGGTCGTACCTCCCTTCCCGCCAAGCGGGAAGGGAAGGGCTCTACGCCTTCACGAACGGCTGGCTCAGCGTCGGCTGGCCGGTGATCGCAAGGAGCGCGTTCGCCACGGCCGGCCCGATCACCGGGGTCCCCGGCTCGCCGACGCCCGAAGGCTTGTTGGTCGATGGCACGATATAGGTCTCGACCGTCGGGGCTTCCGAGTTGCGCAGCACGCGGTAAGTGTCGAAGTTGGCCTGATCGACCACGCCGCCGGTGAGGGTGACGTTCCCGAACAGCGCCGCCGACAGGCCGTAGCAGGTGCCGCCCTCCATCTGCGCCGCGATCTGATTGGGCGAGATGGCCGTGCCGCAGTCGATGGCGGTGACAACGCGGCCCACCTTCGGAACCCCGTTCTCGACCTTGACCTCGGCCACCTGGGCCACCACCGAGCCGAAGCTCTCGTGGACGGCCACGCCGCGGGTCCAGCCGGCGGGCGCCGGCGTGGACCAGCCGGCCTTTTCGGCGGCCAGGTTCAGCACCGCCAGGTGACGGTTGGCGCCGGCCTTCGTGTACAGCGCACGACGATACTCCACCGGGTCCTTGGCCGCGCGCTTCGCCAGCTGATCGATGGTGTGCTCCATCACATAGGCCGTGTGGGTCGCGCCCACCGAGCGCCACCACAGCACCGGAACGCCCACGTCGGGCGTCAGCAACTGGGCGTCCACCACCGGCGTCGCCTTCAGGTAGGGCGAGCCCATCACGCCCTCGACCGCCGTGAAGTCGACCCCCTTGCCGCCGGGTGCGCCGGGAGGCGCCCCCTTCAGGATCGACTGGGTGACGATCCGATGGCGCCACGTGGCCGGGAAGCCGTCCTTGTCGGTGGTCACGCGCACCGCGTGGTGCGTCAGGGGCCGGAAGTAGCCGGCGCGCTGATCGTCCTCGCGGGTCCAGACCAGTTTCACGGGCCGTCCCTTGCCCACCTTCTTGGCGATCTGGACGCACTCGACCACGTAGTCGGACTGGAAGTTGGAGCGGCGACCGAACGAGCCGCCCGCGAACAGGGTCTCGATTTCCACCGAGCCGGGCAGCGCCAGGGCGACGCGGGCCGTATTCATCTGGTCCAGCGTCGGCGTCTGCGAGCCGAAGATCAGCTTGGGCGGACCCTTGCCGACCATCGCCACGCAGTTCATCGGCTCCATGGTGGCGTGCGCCAGATAGGGGAAGTCGTAGGCGACCTCGAGCGCGTTCGCGCCCGCGGCCGCCTGTGCCGCCGGGCCCTTGGAGTCGAAGCCGCCCCATTTCACCTTCTCGGGCGCGGCCTTCTTGCCCGAGGCGTAGTCCTTGAACTCCGCCAGGATCTGGGCCGAGCCGCGCTTCTCGGCCTTGGCGTCGTCCCATTCCACCTTCAGCGCGTCACGCCCCAGCTTGGCGGCGTAGGTGGAGTTGGCGACCACGGCCACGCCGCTCGGGATCTTGAAGACGTCAGTCACGCCCGGGACCTTCTTGGCCTCCGTCGCATCGAAGGACTTCACGGTCGCGCCGAACTTCGGCGGGTGGGCCACCATGGCGATCAGCATGTCGGGCAGCTGGACGTCCTGGGTGTACTTCGCCGTTCCGTTGCTCTTGGCCTGGCTGTCCTTGCGGCGCACCCGGTCCTGGCCGATCAGGGTGAAGGTCTTGGGGTCCTTCAGCTTGGGTTCGGCCGGCGGCGCCACCTTGGCCGCCTCGTCGATCAGCTCGCCGAAGCCGGCCTGCTTGCCCGAGGCGTGGCTGAGCACGCCGTTCAGCACGGTGATCTCGCCCGCCGGCACGCCCCACTTGGCGGCCGCCGCGCTCACGAACATCGCACGCGCCGCGGCGCCGGCCGTGCGCAGCTGCATCCACGAGTTGGAAACGGCCGATGAGCCGCCGGTGCCTTGTGTCCCGCCCATCAGGCGGTTGCCGTACAGCTTGGCGTTGGCCGGAGCCTGCTCGACTTTGACCGTGGTCCAGTCGGCGTCCAACTCCTCGGCGGCGATGGCCGCCAGGCCGGCGTGGTTCCCCTGGCCGAACTCGATGTGCTTGGAGACGACGGTGACCGTGCCGTCCTTGGCGAACTTCAGGAACGGTCCAAACGCGCCGGGCTCCACCTTGGAGCCGGCCGAGAGCACTTCGGGAAGCGAGCAGCCGACCAGCAGGCTGGAGCCGGCCAGCGTGGCGCCCACGACGAGGACTTCGCGCCGAGAAGCGGCGGCGGTGATGGTCTTCAGAGGCTTGTTCATGCTGGGGCTCCTCAGACCGACGGCGTCGCAGGCGTGGCGGCCGGGGCGGCGGGCGCCGCCTGGGCAGGCGCCGCTGCCGCTTCCTTGATCGCTGCGCGAATCCGCTGATACGCGCCACAGCGGCAGATATTCCCGTCCATGGCGGCGCTGATCGCCGCGTCGTCCGGCTTGGGGGTGGCGTTCAGCAGGGCCACAGCGCTCATGATCTGTCCCGACTGGCAGTAGCCGCACTGGGGCACGTCCAGCTTCACCCATGCTTCCTGAAGGGGGTGAGCGCCACCCAGGCCCTCGATCGTGGTGATCTTGGCGGCCCCGATCGCGGAAACCGGCAGCTGGCAGGATCGCATCGCATTGCCGTCCACCAGCACCGTACAGGCGCCGCACTGGGCCACGCCGCAGCCGTATTTCGTGCCAGTCAGCCCCAGTTCATCTCGCAACACCCATAGCAATGGTGTCTCGGGCGGCGAGTTGACGTTCACTGGCCGTCCGTTCACATCCACCGTGGTCGCCATCGGGCGTCTCCGTACTGATTTGGCCGCGATCCTAACGTTGTTCAGACAGCGCCGTAAGTCCGAGGTTGGGTCAAGGCGGTGTTGAAGGCTATTGCGTACCGTATTTACGAATTTCGCCGATCTTCAGGAGTGACTATGCTTCGCACGACTGCCGCCGCCATCGCCCTCACCCTCGCGGCGGGCCCCGCCCTGGCTCAGGACGGAGCGCAGCTTTTCAACATGCAGTGCAAGATGTGCCACGGCGGCTCGCCCATGGGCCCGGCGCTGGGCGGCGTGGCCGGCGGCCCGGTTGCGGCGAAAGCGTTCGCCTACTCGCCCGGCCTGAAGAACAAGGGTGGGACCTGGACC
Source organism: Phenylobacterium sp. (assembly GCF_004299445.1). Classification (GTDB taxonomy): domain Bacteria; phylum Pseudomonadota; class Alphaproteobacteria; order Caulobacterales; family Caulobacteraceae; genus Phenylobacterium. The sequence goes on from NZ_SCTC01000063.1 coordinate 101,638, forward strand.
GACGCCAATCTCGACGCCTTCCTGAAGGCGCCGTCGGCGTTCGCACCCGGCACGAAGATGCTGATCTCGGTGCCGGCGGACGGCAACCGCAAGGCCATCATCGAGTATCTGAAGACCCTGAAGTAGCCGCGATGGACTCGTTTCCCGCCTTCTTTCCGCTAGCCGGCCGTTCGGTGGTGATCGCGGGCGAGGGCGAGGCGGCCGAGGCCAAGGCGCGCCTGTTCGTGGGTTCGCCGGCCACGATCGTGCGGCTGACCGGGGCGGCGGCGCTGGACCCGGGGTCATACGCTGGAATGGCGCTGGCGTTCATCGCCGGCCCCGACGACCAGTGGGCCGCCGCCGCCGCTGAGGCCGCGCGCGCCGCCCACGTGCCCGTGAACGTGGTCGACCGTCCCGTGCTGTGCGACTTCACCACACCCGCCGTGATCGACCGCGGCGAGGTGGTGGCCGCGATCGGCACCGGCGGCGCATCGCCCATGCTGGCGACCATGCTGCGCCACGATATCGAGGCCCGCGTGCCCGAGGGCACGGGCCGGGTGGCGGCCCTGTTTCGATCAATGCAGGACGAGGTGCGCGCGGCTCTGCCTGAGGCGCATGCCCGCCGCCGATTCCTCCGGGCCGCGCTCACGGGCCCCGCCGCCGAGGCCGCCATGCACGGTGACATGGAGGGCGCGAAGGACCGCCTTCGCGCGGCGTTGTCGGACTCGCCCCTGCTGCTGGGCGCGGTTCAGTACATCGACGCCCGCGGCCCTGCCGAGCTGCTGACGCTGCGCGCCGCCCGCGCGCTGTCGGTGGCCGACGTGCTGGTCTGCGACGCGGGCGCTCACGCCGACGTGCTGGCCCTGGCGCGCCGCGACGCCGAGCGGCTGGACGGACGCACCGTCGACCAATTGGCCGAACTCGCCGGGGCGGGTCTCACCGTCGCGCGCTTGGTCACCGGCCCGGCCTGGCGCACGGAGCAGGCCGCCCTCGACGCCCGCGGCGTCAGCACCGTGGTCCTGCCGATCGCTGGCTGACGGTCGCCTGATCGCCGATCATGTAACTGGTCAGTATCCCGGCGGCCGGCGCCCTAACCTGCGCAATCCGTCATCGCCCCGAGAATTGCAGCCGACGGCGGTCCGCCATCGCTTGCGCCAACCCGCGGCGCTCCTGACCCCTCGCATCCCAGGGCCGCCGCAAGAAGGGTACGGGGATGCAAAAGACGACTTGGTTCGCCACGGTGGCAGGGGTGGGCGTCCTGCTGGGATCGATGGCCGGCGAAGCTGCGGCCCAGGCCAGGGGCCCGGAGGTCGAGGAACTCGTCGTCACGGGCAGCCGAGTGTCGGAGGCGAAGGTGGCCATCGGCACGGACGAGCCCACGGCCACGGTCTCGATCACCAGCGACGCGCTGCTCTCGGCGCCGGCCGGCATCACCGGCCTGAAGATGCTGGAGAGCCTGCCGGGCTTCAACGTCCAGGCCAACGACGCGCTGGGCATGTACGAGTTCGGCAACTCTGTCTCGGTGCGCGCCTTCAACTTCCAGCAGATCGGCTTCCTGCTGGACGACGTGCCGATGGGCCGGTCCGACCAGTTCGGCGGCTCGCCGATCTATCGCTATGTCGACAACGAGAACCTGGCGCGGGTCACCGCGTCCTCGGGGGCTGGCGACGTCGCGCTGGCCAGCTATGCCTCGCTGGGGCCGATCGTCAGCTACATCAGCCGCGGGCCGGCCGAGACCTTCGGCGGCCGGGTCAGCTATAGCCGCGGTTCGGACGAACTGCTTCGCGCCTTCGGGCGGATCGATACGGGCGAGCACAACGGCTTCTCGGCCTTCGTCAGCGCCTCGACCGTTTCTGGCGAGCTGTGGCGCGGGCCGGGCACCATCGACCGCGACCACTATGAAGGCCAGGCGCGCTACCGCTGGAGCACGGGCGGCTCGCTGACCTTCCAGACCGTCCACAACAAGTACTTCGACTACGACAGCCCCTCGATCACCAAGGCCCAGTACGCCGGGACGGCCGGCGACATCTTCGGGCGCAGCGGGCGTGAGTTCGCCTACATCGGCTATGTGCCGGTTCCCGGAGCGGCCGGGACGCCGGCCACCGCGACGTCGCTGCCGATCACGACGGCCGGGATCCCGTATTCGAACACGGCCTACAACCAGTACTACAAGTTCGCGGTAAACAGCCGGGAGGACCACCTCTACGCGCTGACCCTGAAGACCCCGATCGGAGAGAACGTCGACGTCTCGGTCACCGGCTACTACGAGGACAAGAAGGGCTACGGCGTCTCGCCCGAGGCCTACGCCACCTCGCTGGCCAGCCACAATGCCGAGCGCCTGATCGTACCGGGCCTGTTCGCGCCGCGCGGCATCCAGTACGGCCTGTCCACCATCGACGGGAAGCGCAAGGGCCTGACGGGCAACGCCGTCTGGCGCTGGACCATCCACACCGTCCAGGCCGGGGCCTGGTACGAGGACGACGACTATCACCGCACCCAGCAGCGCTACAACGTCGCCAACGGCAACCCCGACGGGGCCCCCCTGCTCAACGAGCCGGTCCACCTGCAGCGCAACTACACGTCCAATCGCAAGACGACGCAGATCTTCCTGAAGGACACCATCAGCCTGCTGGACGGCCAGCTGAAGGTGGACGTGGGCTTCAAGGGTCTCGACATCGACTACGAGATTTCGGGCTATCGGAACCCCGGGGACTTCATCAACCGGCGCACGCCCACCATCACCGACAAATGGAAGGACCTGTTCCTGCCCCAGGTGGGCGCGGTGTGGTCGGTGACCAGCCGCGACCAGGTGTTCGTGTCATACTCCGAGAACATGGCCCTGCCGCGCGGCGCCGATGACATCTTCTCGGCGGCGAGTCCCCTGGCGCCCGGACCGGACGCCGAGAAGGCGAAGAACTACGAACTGGGCGTGCGCACCAACCGGCCGACGTTCAACGCCTCGCTCGTGGCCTACTTCACCAAGTTCGACAACCGGCTGCAGTCGTTCGCCTCGCCGGTGCCCGGCAGCACGACGACCGAGACCTTCTTCCAGAACGTGGGGTCGGTGGAGGCCCACGGCGCCGAGTTCAGCGGCCAGTGGAAGCCGGAGTTCCTCGGCGGCAAGGTCTATTTCAATACCAACCTGTCGTACAACATCTCGGAATTTAAGGACAATTTCGCCACCTTCGCGATTACCGGCAACCGCGTGCCCGACTTCCCTAAGTGGCTCTTCCAGGGCGGCGTCACCTTCGAGCCGACCCCCGGCGCGATCCTGAACCTGTCGGCGCGCACGATCTCCAAGCGCTACACCAACTTCCTCAACACCGAGACCACCGGCGGCTACACGATCCTGGCGGCCTACCTCGATCTGGGTGACGGGGTGGACTGGGGCTACCTCAAGAACGTCAAGGCGCGGATCAACGTCGACAACCTGCTGGACGAGGACTACCTCGGCACGATCTCGACCACGATCAACACCCCGGCGAGTTTCCGGCCCGGCCCTCGGCGCACCGTGCAGGTCACTCTGTCGACCGAGTTCTAGGTCGTCTCGTCGCGGCGTTGACGCGCCGCGGCGGCTCTGCAAGCTCAGGCGCTCCTGGGGAAGGCGATACGATGAAGCGTAGAATTCTGGTGGGCTGCACGGCGCTGGCCCTGGCGCTTGGCGGCGCGGCTCACGCCCAGCCTGACGATGCGAAGATCAAGGCGCGCGTCGACAAGGTGCTGGCGAAGACTCCTCTGATCGACGGCCACAACGACGTGCCCTGGGGGCTACGCCAGCGCGTGGGAATCAACCCCGGCAAGCTGGACCTGTCGGTCGACACCACCGGCCTCAAGGAAGAGGGCGGTCCCGGCATGATGACCGACATCCCGCGCCTCAAGGCCGGCAAGGTGGGCGGCCAGTTCTGGAGCGTGTTCATCCCGTCCACCTTCGACGGTCCGGTCGCTGTGCAGATGACGCTCGAGCAGATCGACATCGTGAAGGGCCTGGCCCAGCGCTATCCCACGACGTTCGAGATGGCCTACACGGCCGACGACGTGGTGCGCATCCACAAGGCGGGCCGGGTCGCCTCGCTGGTCGGGATCGAAGGCGGCCACCAGATCAACGACAGCCTGCCGGTGCTGCGCCAGATGTACGCCGCCGGCGCGCGCTACATGACGCTGACCCACGCCATCAACACCCGCTGGGCCGACAGCGCCACGGCCAACCCGGCGCACGATGGCCTCACGCCCTTCGGTCGCGCGGTGGTGGGCGAGATGAACCGGCTGGGCATGCTGGTCGACCTCAGCCACGTGTCGGAAGGCACGATGCTGGACGCCCTGGAGGCGGCTCAGGCGCCGGTGATCTTTTCGCATTCGGGCGCCGACGGCGTGGCCGATCACGCCCGCAACGTCTCGGACGCGGTATTGGCCAAGGTGAAGGCCAACCGCGGCGTGGTGATGGTCAACTTCCTGCCGAACTACGTCAGCCGCGCGCGCATGGAGTGGGCGGCCAACCGCTCGGCCGAGCAGGCCCGCTACAACGCCCCGCCCTTCGGCGGCCTATACATCGGCCAGCCCGACCGGGCCAAGGACGCGCTGGCCGCCTGGGACAAGGCCAACCCCAAGCCGCCCGTGACGCTGGCGATGGTGGCCGACCACGTGGATTACCTGGCCAAGGTGTGCGGCGTGGACTGTGTGGGCATCGGCTCGGACTTCGACGGCATCGGCGACACGCCGGTAGGCCTGGAAGGCGTCGACAAGTTCCCCGATCTCCTGGCCGAACTGGCTCGCCGCGGCTGGAGCGACGAGGACCTGGGCAAGGTGGCCGGCGGCAACGTCCTGCGCGTGTTGCGGGAGGCGGAGGCGATCGCAAAGAAGCTGCAGGCTACGACTGCGCCGTCCTACGCGACGCTGGCCGAGCTGGACGGGAAGCGCTGAGCGCGTCGCCTCAGAGCTCGATCTCGACGGCGACGGTCACGACGTCGCCCGTGGCGATCCGTTCGCGCTGACGCACCTCGGCCTTCAGCGGGAGCAGGAAGCCGCCGCTCTTGCTGTCGGGGAAGATCGACGTGCGCCACGTCGTGGCGCCGATGGTCGCGGCCACGCGCAGCGAGCCCCAGCCTCCCGTGCGTGGTCCGCTAAGCCGGCGGATGCCGTGGCAGACCTCGGGCGGCAGGGTGACGAAGCGCCAGGACGCCTTGCCCCCGGTCCAGAGCCAGACTTCGGCCTCGATCTCGTAGCGCATGCCGCGCGTCAGCCGTCGAGCCGCTTACCCTTGGTCTCAGGCAGCAGCAGGAAGCAGACGACCACCGACAGCGCCGTGAAGGCGAACGGGTACCAGAGGCCAGAGTAGAGTTCGCCGGTGGCGGTCACGATGGCGAAGGCGGTGAAGGGTACGAAGCCGCCGACCCACCCGGTGCCGATGTGATAGGGCAGCGACAGCGCCGTATAGCGCACCCGCGTCGGGAACAGCTCCACCAGGCAGGCGGCGATCGGTCCGTAGAGCGCCGTCGCCGCCACCACGAACACCAGCAGCACGCCGAACGCCCCCAGCAGGTTCATCCGCGCGGGGTCGGCCTTCGCCGGGTAGCCGGCCTGGGTCAGCGCCGTCTTGATCCGGGTCTCGACGCTGGTCTTCACCGCCTTGGCGACCTCGGGCGACAGGCCCTCGGCGCTGGTCGATGGGATGGTCTGGCTGCCCACGCGCACCATGGCCGGGCGGCCGGGCACGCCCGCCTCGCTGGCGTAGGAAACCCCGGCGTTGGCCAGGGTCGACTTGGCGATGTCGCACGAAGACAGGAATGCGGCCTTGCCCACGGGATCGAACTGCAGCGAGCAGTCGGCGGGGTCGGCGATCACGATCACCGGGGTCGCGGCGGCCGCTTCGGCCATGGCGGGGTTCAGCGTGCGCGACAGCATGTGGAAGCCGGGGAAATAGGCCGCCAGCATCAGCACCATCCCGAACAGCATCACCGTCTTGCGGCCGATGCGATCCGAGAGCCAGCCGAAGAAGACGTAGAACACCGCGCTGGCCGCGGTGGCCGACAGCATCAGGATGTTGATGGTCTCGGGGCTGACCTTCAGGAACCGCTCCATGAAAGTCTGCACGTAGAAGAAGGCCGTGTACCAGACGGCGCCCTGGGCGAACATCACGCCCACCAGGGCGATCAGCACCAGCTTGAGGTTGGGCCACTCGCCGAAGGCTTCCTTGAAGGGGGCCTGGCTCTGCTTGCCCTCGGCCTTCAGTTTGGCGAACTCGGGGCTCTCGGTGAGCTTCAGGCGCATCCAGATCGAGATCGCCAGCAGCACGCCCGAGAACAGGAACGGGATGCGCCAGCCCCAGGCGTCGAAGGCCTCGTTGCCGACGGCCAGGCGAGTGACCAGGATCACGATCAGCGCCCCGAAAAGGCCGAACGCCGCCGAGGTCTGGATCCAGCTGGTGGCCCTGCCGCGCCCATTGGCCGGGGCGTGCTCGGCGACATAGATCGCCGCGCCGCCATATTCGCCGCCCAGGGCGAAGCCCTGGATGATCCGCATGAGGATCAGCAGGATCGGGCCGATGATGCCGGCCTGGGTGTAGCTGGGCAGCAGGCCGATCGCGACCGTCGCGCCGCCCATCAGCAGCACCGTGGCCAGGAAGGCGCCCTTGCGGCCGGCCTGATCGCCGATGCGGCCGAACACCAGCGCGCCCAGCGGACGGAACAGGAAGCCCGTCCCGAACAGCGCCAGCGCCGCCGCCAGCGCCGCCGTCTCGGGCAGGCCGGTGAAGAAAGTCTTGGAGATGACGCCGGTCAGGCTGCCGAAGACAAAGAAGTCATACCACTCGAAGGTGGTCCCGGCGGACGAAGCGGCCACGACCGTGCGAAGAGACGTGCCCTCCTTCTCCGGCGTGTCCGATGCGGCGACTTCCGCCATGCCCGATATCTCCCCGCTGCTTCTTGTCTCGATGTAGCCGAATTCTCGCGCCGGGCCATTGCCCTTCGAAATGGCCGGCCCTGCGGCGTCGCCTCGCCTGCGGCGTCGCTACTTCGCCCCGACGTAGGCCTTCACCAGGTCGAACAGGTAGTCGCGGCCGGCGTAGAGCGAGCTCACGCGGATGCGCTCGTTCAGGCCGTGGGCGCCGTTGCCGTCGGGGTCGCCGAAGATGCCGGGCACGCCGTAGACGTACATCTTGGCCGGGCCGAAGTAGCGGCCGTCGGTGGCCCCCGACGACATCGACGGGATCACCGGCACGCCCGGGAAGTGCTTGGCCGCGACGGCCTTCATGGGCCCGACGACCTTGGGGTCTAGCGGCGGGTTGATGGCGATGGGCCGCACGGGCGGGATCACCTCGATCTTCACGCCCGGATCTCCGACCACCTTGTTCAAGGTCTCCAGCGTGCCTTCCACCGTCTCGCCGGGGAAGATGCGGCAGTTGATCACCGCCGTCGCCCGCTGGGGCAGGGCGTTGTTGGCGTGTCCGGCGTCCAGGCGCGTGGTCACGCAGTTGGTGTGCAGGATCGAATTCACGTTGACGTCGGTCGCCGCCACCTTCGCCGCCTCGGCGTCGTTGGGATTGGCCAGCAGGGTCTTCAGCGCGGCGCCGACCGCATCAGCCCGCTGGGCGCGCATCTCCAGGCCAAACCGCGTCGTGTCGGTCATCTTCGCCGGGAAGACGTACGCCCTCACCTTCAGCAGCGCCTCGGCCAGCTGGTAGATGGCGTTGTCGGGCCGCGGCCGCGACGAGTGGCCGCCTGGGTTGGTGACGGTGACCAGGTAGCTCTGCGCCGCTTTCTCTCCCACCTGGATCGACAGCGACTCACGCTTGCCGTCGGCGCTGAGCCGCCCGCCGCCGCCCTCGTTAAGCACGAAGTCGGCCGCGATCAGCGGGCCATGATTCTTCACCAGATAGTCGGCGCCGTTGAACGCCTCGGCGGTCTCCTCGCCGCAGGTCAGCGCCATCTTCAGCGTGGCCTTGGGCGGGGTCTTGGCCTGCTTCAGCCGGATCAGGGTGTCGACCCAGATGGCGTCCAGGCCCTTCATGTCGGCCGTGCCGCGGCCGTAGAAGTAGCCGTCCTCCTCGATCAGCGTGAACGGATCGCGGGTCCAGTCCTCACGCCGCGCCTCGACCACGTCGATGTGGCCAAGCAGCAGCACCGCGCCGGCCTTGGGGTCGGACCCCTTCAGCACGGCCACCAGGCTGCCCTCCTTGGGGTTGGACGGCGCGGTGATGTGGTGCAGGTCGGCGTCGGCGAAGCCCGCCGCCTTCAGGCGCGCGCCCATCTTGGCGGCAGCCTCGGTGCAGCTGCCCACGGACAGCGCGGTGTTGGTCTCGACCAACTCCTCGAAGATCTCGCGGAACGCCAGCTGGTCGGGCCGCGGGGCCTGGGCCTGCGCGGTGGTCGCGGCTCCCATCATCAACAGACCGAAAAATCCCGCGGCGACCTTGCGCATGCACTCTCTCCAAACCCGGAAGCGGCGCACTCAAGCACGCGGAATCCGGACACGGAATAGCCCGCGCGATCAGAGACGCAGCAACACGCGACCCTGCTTGCCCCGTGTCTCGAAGCGGTCGAACGCCGCGTCGGCCTCTTCCAGGGGAAAGACGCTGTCGACGACCGGCCGCAGCGCGCCCTCGTCGGCGAGGGCTGCCAGCCGTCCGAGGCGGCGGGGATCTGTCTTCAGCATCATGAGATAGCCCGCCCGCCGGGACGACAGGGCCGCCCGCGCGAAGCCCGCCAGGTCGGCGGTCGGATTACTGGACACGTACATCCCGCGCCGAGACAGGAACGTCTCGGCTTCGCGGAACGAGAGCCGCGCCGGGGTGTCGATAATCAGGTCGTAGGCGTCATCGGGCTGGGTGGCGGGTTCGGTCTCATAGGGCCGCACCGCTGCAGCGCCCTGCGCCAGCACCCAGGCGGCGTTGGCCGCCGAGGCGACTGCGGTCACCTCGCGGCCCTGACGGGCCGCCAACTGCACCGCGTAGGCGCCGAAGCCGCCAGCGGCGCCGATGATCAGGCAGCGCTGGCCGGCGGTCGCCGGGCATATGTGTTCCAGCACCTCGATCGCCGTCAGTCCCATGACGGTGAGCGCCGCGCCGGCTTCGTCGCTGAGCGTGGCCGGGATAGCCAGCAGCGCTCGCTCGTCGATGATGGCGAACTCCGCGTGGCAGCGGGGCCCGTTCAGCACCGGAGAATAGCCGATCACGCGCTGACCGGCGCGTATGCGGCGTCCGTCGGTGCGCGCGATCCCCGCCAGTTCGAACCCGGTCAGGACGGGCCCGTCCTTGCGGAACCGCTTCACCTGGCCGGCCCAGCCGCCCTTGCGCACCTCGACGTCCATCTCGTTGACGCCGGCGACCTTGACCTCGACCAGGATCTGTCCGGGCCTTGGCGTCGGGATCGGCGCCTCGACGATGAACGACGCCTGTCGGGCCGCATCGACCGCCAGCGCGCGCATCGTGCTCATGTGGCGCTCTCGATTTGCACGCCGAAGGTCGTGAGCCGTGTCAGCGCGCGGTCGATGTCGAGCAGGGTCTCGGGGAAGTGCAATCCGGCGGCCGGCGGCGCCGCGCCGTCCAGGCCCAGGACGCGTTCCGCGCCGATCAGCACGCCCAAAGCCGTCAGGTGCGCCTGGCCCGCGGGATCGCTGACGATGGTCTGCTTCGTAGACACCGCGCCGCTCGCGTTGCGGCCGGTGACGTCGATGTAGATGTCGTGAGAGGCCCCGCCGCCCGCCGCCGTTCCTCGCGACTCGCCGGTCCCGAGGTCGAAGCGAACATCCGGCGCTCCGGTCACCGCCGCCAGCGCCGGCGTGTCCAGCACGCTCATCGGCAGGGCGTCGAACGCGGACTGCCCCGGCCGGGCGACTGAGCGTCCGTGCTGGGTCGCGTCAAGGTAGGTCCAGGCCCCGCCCCGCCGGATCTGCGCCTGGCCCACGAAGCCGCCGGCGTCGGCCACGGTCATCGGGCCAATGGGGTCGGCGTAGTCGTATAGGGCGGCCATCTCGACCCGCTCGACCACCGCGAACGTGCGCGCCGTCGCCAGCGCCACCACCGTCGTCACGCCCGCTTGCCAGTGCCCGAGCATCAGCGCCGGCCGTCTCGCCAGCGCCGCCGCGGCGATGGCGGTCGAGGCCATGCTGTCCGGGCCTCGCACGATGCCGATGTGGCCGGCGCCGGCGCGCAGGGCGGTCATCAGTAGATTGTCGCCCGGGTCCTGCAAGGCAGCGATCACCAGGTCGACCGGTCCCGCCTCGGCGAGTCCGGGCGCAGGGTCGTTCACACCAAGGCGGACGGTGCGCGCACCCAACGTCTTGGCCAGCTCGGCGCCGCTTTCGGGATTGCGGCCGCCCAGCACCAGCTCGAGGTCGTGCCCGGCCTCCCGGATCAGGCGGGCGACCGCGCCGCCGACCACGCCCCAGCCGCCGGCGATCAGGATGCGCGGGCTCACAGGGTCACCGCCATGCGGTACTCGGCCGGGAAGCCGTGGTCGCGGGTGAGTTCGGGCGAGCGGATCTCGGCGAGGATCGAGAGGCCGTTGGCCTGGTAGAAGCCCACCGCCGGATTGTCGGCCAGGACGTCCAGCTGCAGTTCGCGGTAGCCCGCCTTCTTCGCCCGCGCGATCGCGGCCGCCAGCAGCGCCTTGCCGACGCCCTTTCCGCGATGTTGCGGGAAGGTCGAGAGCGCATGCAGATAGTAGACATCCTCGGGGACGTGGGCGTTCAGGTAGCTGGCTTTGGCCGCCCGCTGCGTCAGCCCCACCAGCTGGTCATGGGTCACTGCCCCCCGCTCGATCAGGCCGGGCGCCAGCGCCGCCAGGTTGGTCTTGAACGCGTAGAACTTCGGACCTTCGAACCCCAGCTCGATCCCCAGCAGCTCGCCCTCGGCGCCCACCGCCGCGGTCGTGCAGGCGGCGCAGAACAGGGTGTCGGGCGCGGTCCACGAGGCCGTCACCAGCCGCTCCAGGAGGTCGTCGGTCCCAAACTGGTAGCCGTAGCTGACCGGGCCGGTCGCCCGGATCAGACCGGGGATCAGGGGCGCGAACCGCCCGATCTGGAGGGCGTCCGGCGCCCCCAGTTGCATGGTGTCGGCCGACATGGTCATCTCCTCGCGTTCTTACCGTTAGTAAGTTACGATAAGTAACTTACGTATCGTAGGTTTGAAGTCAAGGAGGACCCGTGTCCGGCAAACGGCTGCCGCGTGATGAGCGCAGGCTGCAGCTCCTGGAGACCGCGGCCGCGATCGTTCGCGCCGAGGGCACCGACGCGCTCACCCTGGCCCGCGTGGCCGAGCAGGCGGGAGTGACGAAGCCCATCGCCTACGAGCACTTCGAGACCCGCGCTGGTCTGCTCGTGGCTCTCTATCGCCACTTCGATGCGCGCCAGGGGGATGCCGCCCGCGCGGCGCTGGAGAGCCGTGCGCACACGCTGGAGGACGCCGTGGCGATCCTGGCCGCGGCCTATGTGGACTGCGCCCTCGAGGCTGGCCGCGAGTTCGGCGCCATCACCGCGGCGCTCTCGGCCACCGAGGAGATGGACGACTTCCGCCACGCCCAGCGCGAGGCCTACGCCGATCTCTACCGCAAGGCCCTGAGCCGCTTCACGCCGCTGCCGGCCAAGGGCGGAAAGGCCCTGTTCCTCGGCCTCATCGGAGCTGCCGACACCCTCGCCAACGCCGCCGCCGCCGGTCGGATGTCTCGCAAGGACGCCATCGACGCGCTCGTGCGCATCATGTTGGGCGCGCTCAAGGTCTAGCGCGCCAGCATCAACGCGCCGCCGGCGATCAGGCCGACGCCGGCCCAGTGGCGCAGGCTCAGGTGTTCGCCCAGGAAGGCCACGCCGAAGATCGCCACCAGCACGATGCTGAGCTTGTCCAGCGGGGCCACGCGTGAAGCATCGCCCAGCTGCAGCGCGCGATAGTAGCAGACCCAGGAGGCTCCGGTGGCCACGCCCGAGAGACCCAGGAACAGCCAGGTCCGCGGTCCGATCCCCTCGATCGGCTGGAACTGTCGCGTCGCCGCCAGGAAGGCGGCCAGGACGATCAGGATCACCACGGTTCGGATCAGGGTGGCGAAGTCGCTGTTCACCCCCTCGACCCCCACCTTGCCGAAGATGGCGGTCAGCGCGGCGAACGCCGCGGACAGCAGGGCCCAGGCCTGCCAGGGCAGAGCGGCTTGCATCGGTGATCCTCGCCTCGGAAACGAGGCGTCAGGTTAGGCCGCGGCCGCCTCGGCATCCATCGCTTCGGCGCGGCGGTTCGCGGCGGCGACGATTTCGGTGACCAGCGCGTCCGGCGCGATCGGTTTGCCGACCACCCCGTCCATCCCGGCGTCGAGATAGGACGCACGCTGGTGGGCCAGCACGTTGGCGGTCAGGGCGACGATGGGCGTCGCCGCCGTCATGCCGCCCATGGCGCGGATGCGGCGAGCGGACTCAACGCCGTCGATGCCCGGCATCTGGATGTCCATAAGGATCAGGTCGAAGCCGCCCCGCTGGGCAGCCTCGACGCCGGCGTAGCCATCGTCCGCGGTCTCGACATCGGCCCCGAGATTCTCGAGCAGCTTGGTGGCGATCAGACGGTTGGTGGCGTTGTCCTCGACCACCAGGACCCGGACGCCGTCGAGCACGCTGGCGGCCGCCTGGACCGGTTCGGCCGGCGCTGCGGTCGTCTCGGCGCGCACCTCGATCCAGAACGTCGAGCCGTGACCCTCGACCGACGTGAAGCCCACGTCGCCATGCATCAACTCAGCCAGCCGCCGCGTGATCGCAAGGCCCAGGCCCGAGCCGCCGAACCGCCGCGTCGTGGACGCGTCGGCCTGGTTGAACCGCTCGAACAGCCGCGCCTGCGCCGCCGCCGGAATGCCGACGCCGCTGTCCTCGACCTCGAAGCGCAGCACGCCCGGGGCGGGCTGCAACGTGCGGACCAGGACATGGCCAGTCTCGGTGAACTTCACCGCGTTGCCGATCAGGTTGAACAGCGCCTGACGCAGCCGAACCGGATCGGACGTCACCCAGCCGACGCCCGGGTCGCACTGGACGACGAGCCGCAGATCCTTGGCCCGAGCCTGCGGCTCGAGAAGGCGGACGACGCCCGCCACCAGGGCGCCTGGATCGACCGGCTCGCACGCCATCTCCAGCCGGCCGGCCTCGATCTTCGAGAAGTCGATGACGTCGTTGAGCAGTTCCGAAAGCATGGCGCCGCACGACAGCGCCTCGGACAAGAGAGCACGTCCGTCCTCGGTCAGGTTCTCGGTCTTCAGCAGGTGCAGCACGCCCATCACGCCATTCATCGGCGTGCGGATTTCGTGGCTCATGTTGGCCAGGAAGGCGGCCTTGGCCTCTGCGCCCGCCTCGGCGGCCCGCTGGGCCTCCTTCAACGCCAGCTCCTGGCGCTTGAGAATGTCGCAGTCCTGAACCAGGCCCACGGCCTTAAGCCAGCGGCCGTTCTGGGTGACCTGCAGGTGGTGGAAGACGCGCACCCAGCGCTCGGTCCCGTCAGGCCGGATGATGCGGGCCTCGAAGCTCTCGCCTGACTGCTTGTCGCCCCGGTGCAGCGCCCGGAACGAGGCCCGCACGTGCGGCAGGTCGTCGGGGTGGAAGCCGGGATAGCGAAGGTCGATGGCCTCGTCGTAGTCCGAGTTCTTTTGCCCGGTGATCCGCTCGAATTCGGGCGAGCACCAGAAGGTCTTCCGGACGTGGTCGATCTCATAGACGCCCGCCTCGGCCGCCTCGAGGGCGAGGTTCAGGCGCGCGGCGTTCATCGCGATATCGCGCCGGGCCTTCTTCATCTGCTGCTCACCCTTGCGCGCGGCGTCGCGCGCGGCGGCCAGTTCGGTGATGTCCTCGGACATGCCCTTTAGAAGGTAGACGCCTTCGGACAGGCGCTCGGGCTGCACGGTCACGCGCATCGTCAGCCAGACGTCGCGGGCCCGGATGCGGTGCTCGAACTTCTGAGGCTCGCCCCGCATGACGGCCCGGCTGAGCTGCTTGCGCAGCCGTTCACGATCGCGGGGTTGGATGAACTCGTAGAAGCGCTCGGCGGGCCAGGTCTCCTCTTTGAAACCGAGCAGGTCGCGGATCTCGTCCGACCACCAGATCGAGTTGGCGCGCGGGTCGAACTCCCAGATGCCGAGGCCCGCCGAGGCGCCCAGCAGTTTGCGGGTCTTGCGCGCATTTTCCAGTTCCTGGGCGCGGGCGCGTTCGGCTGCGGCGTCCCGCATGGTCACGATGAAGCAGCCGTCTTCCAGCTTCTGGGTGCGGGCGGCCATCCAGAGCAGGCGACCGTCTTTCGTGCGAATCCTCGCGTCGCGCTCGGCGACGACGCCCGGAACCATCTCCCGCAGCCGGGCCGCCGCCTCTGCGCCGTCATCCGTGACGAAGAAGTCGAGGGCCGGAGCTCCGATGATCTCAGTTTCGGCGTAGCCGGTGAGCCGCGTCCAGGCTGGGTTCACAAGGAGCATGACGCCCTTGGAATCGACCACGTGCATCAGGTCGCTGCTGTGTTCGAACAGCGCCTGGATCATTTCGGCCTTGTCGGCGGCGCGTGTCGCGCTCTTCCGAGTCATCGGCTTCCCCCGCACGCCTCACGTCCAGGTAAGCAGGATTTGAGGCGAGCAAAGGCATAGGTTGTAAGTGTAAATTTTGAGTTGTGCGTCAGAACGGCGCTCGCGAGGCGCGCCGTAGCGCCCCGCGAGCCGAACCGTTGTGACGTCCTAGAACGCGCTTTCGCCCGTGATCGCGCGCCCCAGGATCAGCGCGTGCACGTCATGCGCGCCTTCGTAGGTATTGACGGTCTCGAGGTTCGAGGCGTGGCGCATCACGTGGTACTCGCCCGAAATCCCGTTGCCACCGTGCATGTCGCGCGCGACGCGGGCGATATCCAGCGCCTTGCCGCAGTTGTTGCGCTTCAGCATCGAAATGGCTTCCGGCACCCACGCGCCTTCGTCGATCAGCCGGCCCAGGGCCAGGGCGCCCTCGAAGCCCAGCGCGATCTCGGTGGACATATCGGCCAGCTTCTTCTGCACCAGCTGGCGCGAGGCCAGGGTGCGGCCGAACAGGCTGCGGCTGGACACATAGTCGCGCGACGCGTGCAGGCAGAACTCGGCCGCGCCCATGGCCCCCCAGGCGATGCCGTACCGCGCCTTGTTCAGGCACGAGAACGGCCCCCGAAGGCCCTCCACGCCCGGCAGCATGGCGTCTTCCGGCACGTGGACGTCGGTCAGCGAGATCTCGCCCGTCACCGAGGCGCGCAGGCTGAGCTTGTTGAGGATCTTGGGGGTCTCGAACCCCTTCGTCCCGCGCTCGACCAGGAAGCCCCGGATCTTGCCGTCCAGCTTGGCCCACACCAGCGCCACGTCGCTCACCGGCGAGTTCGTGATCCACATCTTCGCACCGTTCAGCACGTAGCCGTCCGAGACCTTCCTCGCGGTCGTGCGCATCGACGCGGGGTCCGAGCCGCCGTCGGGCTCGGTCAGGCCGAAGCAGCCGATGATCCGGCCGGCGGCCATGCCGGGGAGATACTTGCGCTTCTGCTCTTCCGACCCGAACGCATAGATCGGATACATCACCAGCGAGGACTGCACGCTCATGGCCGAGCGATAGCCGCTGTCGATCGCCTCGATCTCGCGAGCGATCAGGCCGTAGGCCACGTGGTTCACCCCGGCGCAGCCGTATTCTTCCGGGAGCGTCGGGCCCAGGAAGCCCAGTTCGCCCATCTCGGTCATGATCTCGCGGTCGAAGCGCTCCTCGGCGTAGGCCGAGACCACGCGGGGCAGGAGTTTCTCGCGCGAGTACTGGCGGGCGGCGTCCCACACCATGCGCTCCTCCTCCGAGAGGCGCGAAGACATGTCCAGGGGGTCGTCCCAGCGGTAGGTCTTCTGGGGCGCGCCAGCGTCGAGCGGCATGGGGAACTCCTTCAAGATCAGTCGCGCGCGGGCTTACCGGGTTTTCAGGAGCCCGTGTAGACGCCTTTGCGTTTCTCGCGGAACGCGGCCTGGGATTCCTGGACGTCGTTGCGAGCCCGGCGCGAGAATTCCAGGCCCAGCGTCTCGTAGCGCAGCGCCTCGTCGAGGCCGGCATCCTGGTTGTGTTGCAGCACCCGCTTGGACATCCGCAGCGCCAACGGCGGCCAGCCGGCCATTTCCTCGGCATAGGCGACCGCTGCATCGACCAGCTGGTCGGCGGCCACCACACGATTGAGCAGGCCAAGCCTCAGCGCCTCCTCGGCCCCCACCGCGCGGCTGGTGAAGATCATGTCGGCCGCCGCCGCATAGCCCACCACGCGCGGCAGGAAGAACGACAGGCCGCTGTCGGGCGACAGGTTGCGCTCGATGAAGACGCTCTTGAACCGGGCGTGCTCGGAGCCGATCCGCACGTCGCAGGCCAGGGCGGTCGAAAGGCCCGCGCCCGCCGCTACGCCGTTGATGGCTCCGATCACCGGCTTGTCGAAATGGGCCCACATCGACGCCCAGCGGCCGACCCAGCCCATGCCGTCGATGCGCTCGTTCTGGTTCTTCCGCGCGATGCCGCCCTCGGCCATCACAGCGGCGCCGGCCTGCAGATCGGCGCCCGAGCAAAACCCGCGGCCCGCGCCCGTGAGCACCAGGCAGCGCAGATCGTCGTCGGCGTGAGCCGCCTCGAGAACGCCCGTCACCTCGTCGCGCATCGCCTGCGACAGCGCGTTCAGCCGGTCAGGCTTGTTGAGCGTCAGCACGCCCACCTGGCCTCGCCGCTCCCAGAGGATGTGCTCCAACACCTGCGTCCCGTCGGCCATCGCGCGTCCCCCGTCCCGTTGTGTCCGAGACAGTCGCGCCGAACGGGCGACAAGTCGAATCGGGGAAGCGAAGTCAGCGGGGGGCTCGTGGAGAGCCTTCCCCCGAATCGGCGGCCCGGCGGCCGCTCCGTTCAATTCGCCTCAGAAGCTGGCGTTCAACGACACCCGCACCGCGCGGGGAGCGCCCGGCAGGATATTGTTGTCGCCGTGGCTCGTCGGGAAGTAGCGTTTGTCGAACAGGTTCTCGATGTTGACCTGGGCCCGGAGGTTGTCGGTCAGGCGCACATAGGCGGCCGCGTCCGCGCGCGTGAAGCCCGGGAGCGTCACGGCGTTCGAGATCGAGGTGAACATCTTCGTCTGGTGGATCACGCCCAGGCCGACGCCAAAACGGTCGTTCAGGTCGTACTTGTTCCAGAGCGAGAAGGTGTGCTCGGGCACGAGCGCGACCTCGCGCCCAGCCGGCGCCGCCGACGTGGTGCTGGTGATCTCGGCGTTCTGCCAAGCGTAGCCGCCTGCGATCTCCCAGCGTTCCGTGATCCGCCCGCTCAGGCCGGCCTCGAAGCCCTCGGTGCGCTGCGCCCCGGTCAGCACGACCTGGCCCGGTCGGGTGGGGTCAGGCGACGTCGTGTTCTCGCGATCCAGTCGGTAGAGGGCCGCCGTCATCAGCAGGTTCGGCGTCATCTCCCACTTCAGCCCGACCTCGAGGTTCTCGAACTCCTCGGGCTTCAGCGTCTCGCTGGTGGCGTTCAGCGAGGAGAACTGGTCGCCCGAACTGGGCAGATACGAGACGCTGTAGCTCGCGTAGACCGATAGAGGCTCCATCGGCTTGAACACCACGCCGACACGCGGCGACCACATCTCGTCCTTGCGCGAGAAATCCCGGCGGCCCGTGACCGAGGCCCGACGGTCGAAAAAGTCGACGTCGAAGCTGTCGAAACGCAGCCCAGCGATGAGCTGGAGCTGCTCCGTGATCTCAATCTGGTCCTGCACGTAGGCGGCCGCCACCGTGGCCTTCACCCGGTTGTTTGCGTCTGTGCCGCTGTTGGCGAAAACGATCGGAAGACCACGGCGGGTGGGGTCGGCGAACGGTTGCCCGGTCAGCGTGGTGGGCCCGGCAGGCGCGTTGAACCGGCCGGTTCGGCGCTGGTTCGACGTCTTCTGGCGGCCGAGTTCCACACCGGCCAGGACGGTGTGCTTCATGCCGCCGAACTCGGCCTTCCAGACGACGTCCGTCTGGTTGAACAGGTTCTCGCGGGGGCTGCCGTTCTGATAGGCCGAGACGCCATAGGTCGCTGGCGCGCCCGTTGGACCCGCCACGGCGGCGCTGCCTGCGAACACGTTGGCGTAAAACTTGTCGTAGTCGCCGTAGAGCGTGCGATTTCGAAGGGTCAGGGAGTCCGAGACGGCGTACTCGACCCCGAGGTTGACGATATCGACATTGGTGCGCGCATAGCTGCGCTCAGGATCGCCAAAGAAAGCGTCGCGCGGCGCAGGCGAAGGGCGGCCCGCAAAGGACGGGATGCCCCGATCGGTGGTGCGGTCGTCCTCGAAGTGCTCGTACGCCAGGGACGCCGTCAGGCCGGCGTTGTTGCGCCAGGCGATCGACGGGTTCACGCCCCAGCGCTCCAGGTTGACGAAGTCACGGAAGCTCTCCGAACGCTCGTAGAGTCCGACGATGCGACCGGAAACAGTATCGTCCAGGGGCTGTCCGAGATCTGCGGTGACGCGACGATGGCTCCACGAGCCCAGCTCGATCGTGGCCGAGCGTTCGGTCGACCAGTCCGCCTTCTTCATGACGCGGTTGATCACGCCCCCGCCGCCCCCGCGACCGAAGATCATGGCGTTGGGACCCTTGAGCACCTCGACCCGTTCGACGTTGTAGAGGTCGCGGAAGTACTGGACGTCGTCGCGGACGCCGTCGATGTAGAAATCGGCCGTGCTGGCGTTGCCCCGCAGGGTCGGGGCGTCGCGATGGCCCTCACCCTGTCCCATGGTGACCCCGGGGACATAGCGGATGACGTCGGCCATTGTCTGCATGGCCTGGTCGCGGATCAGTTCGTCTGTGATCACGGTGACGGCCTGGGGCACATCGCGAAGCGGTGTGTCGGTCTTGGTGGCCGTTGCGGTGGTCTTGGCCTGATAGGTGTCATCACGCCGACCAATGACAGTGACGCCGCTTATCTCGCCTGCCGCCTCGGCAGCTGCCTCAGCGGCCGCGTCATCGGCCCGGGCGTCGTGGCTGGCGAGGGCCAGGAGGAGCGGGCCGAGCGCGATGGCGGCGAAGTATGGACGGGCAGACACGTTTAATCTCTGAACTGCGACTGAAAGTGAGAAGCGTTCTTAGAATTCTCGCGTTGCCTTGGCAATGATAATTGCTCGCAACTAGCCTTGCCCGTGCTGCATCGCCCGGCGACGGGCTCGCCGACGCAGCCACATGACGATGCCCGTGATCCCGAGCAGGGCCGGCGCGAGGCCCGCGACGAAAATCACGGCCTGCCAGACGATCCCCATCTCGTTGCCGTCATGGATTCTACGCATGAGCGGCGAGATCTCGTCGGTCCTGGCGCGCGGTCCGCGGCTGGCCTCGCGGTCGCCGCGTCCGGCCGTCACCTGGCCGGTGGCGTCCACGACCTGCACGATCCTGGGCCGCTCCTGCCCGGCGACCTTCAGGCCAACTCGCCATGTGGGCTCCTTGCCCCGGGTAGGCACGTTGACTTCAGCTACGGCGGCGTCCGGCTGGGTCGCCTGGGCCGTGGCCACAGCCTGCTGCAACGTCAGCTGAGTCTGCGGCAGCGGCGGGGCGAAGCGGCCCGGCGCATTGCGCGGCGGCGGTTGGGGTAGGCCGAACAGAGCCCGGCTGGTCTGCGGGAACGAGATGTAGACGCCCGTCAGCGACAGCACGGCCAGTGGGATGCAGACCCAGATGCCGACCATGTGGTGCAGGTTGAACAGGGTCGACGCCCCGCGATTCCAGCGCAGGCCCTTGAGGAACCCGCCGTGGCGGGGCCACCACAGCCAAAGTCCCGTCGCGCAGGAGGCGAACATCGCCCAGCCCAGCCAGCCCACGACCTTGCGGCCCACCTCGGGAATCATGAGCGAGCCATGCACCCGGTGCAGGATCATGGTCGGTTCCCGAGCCACCTCTGCGGTGTCCAACACCTTGGCCGTCGGAGGGTCGATCCAGGCGTTCAGCGTGCGCGGGCGACCGCCGGGGCCCGGCTCCCCGGGGATGCGGCCGACCGCCACCACCGGGTCCCCGGCCTCCTGCGGCAGGCGCACCTGGGTCAGCCGGGCGCGGTCGCCGAACGCGGCTTGCGCGGCCCGCGCATAGTCATCGACCGGTCGTGAAGCCGATGGCCCGGATGTTGCGTACCTATGGGCATAGAGGGTGCGATCGATCGGATCGTGCCAGACCAGGAGTGACCCGGTGACGCTCAACGGTATCAGCGCGATCAGGAGCCCCGCGCCGATCCAGAGGTGCACGTCGAGCCAGAGCCGGCGGAGCCTCGTGAGCAGGGTCATGGCAGGGGGTCGCTCCAAGCGCGGCCACGTCGCCGCACTTCCTGCTAATGCGAACCATTCGCGAAAACAAGCGCCGACCTTGGGGAAACCGGTCTTCGCGACGTCCGTTGACTATCCGGTAACCGGCGCAATCCAGCCTCAGCTCACGAACATGGACATCCTCAAGCCCTACCTGCTCCTGGCCTGTGTGGCCTTCACCATCGGGTTCGTGGGCTATTGGGCGTTGGGCCGGGCGCTGGCGCCGGCCTACGATACCGTTCAGGACAGCTACAACGCCCCGCAGGCTCCCATCGCGACCTCGGCCCCTGAGCCGGCGCTGGCTGATGGCAAGCACATCTAGCGCCGAGGCCGCCCGCGGCTGTGTGGCGCGATCCTGACGGGCCTTCGGCAGGCCTAGCCGCCGCGCGCCACGAACCAGCCGTTCCGGAAGCCGTCCTGCGCCTTGCCGTACACGAAGGGCTTACCTTCCGGAGTCAGCACCGTTCCCCCGGCCGCCTCCAGCACGGCGTGGCCGGCGCAGACGTCCCACTCCATCGTGGGCCCGTGTCGGGGATAGATGTCGCAGCCGCCCTCGGCGATTCGACAGAACTTGATCGACGAGTCCATCGGCTCGGGGACCTCGAAGCCGTACTCGGCCATCAGCTTCTGCTTGGTCTCATCCTTCATGGTGTGGCTGACCAGGGCGATGGCGCCGCTCTTGGGCCAGGGCCGTACGTGGACCGGCGCCGCCGGGCCGCCCTTGGTTCGCTTCATCGTCTTGCCGCCGCTGGTGAACCAGGTCTCGCCTGTGGGCGGCGCGCAGACGGCGCCGGCGACCGGCCGCCCGTTCTCGACCAGGCCGATGTTGACGGTCCAGTTCGGGTCGCCGCGGACAAAGGCCTTGGTGCCATCCACGGGGTCCACCAGGAAGAAGCGCGGGCCGATGGCGTCGGGCGTCCCGAATTCGCTGGCGTGCTCTTCCGAGATCACAGGCACGCCGGGGAAAAGGCGCGCCAGATGCTCCAGGATCAGTTTCTCGCCACGCTGATCGGCGACGGTCACCGGGCTTTCGTCGGCCTTCGTCAGCACTTCCAGGCCCGAGCGCCACAGCGGGAGGACCAGTTCGGCGGCGATCTCGCAGATGTCGGCCAGCGTCGCGCCGATGTCGTTGTCGTTGCTCAATTCACCCTCGCGGATCGTCACCCACGAACACCAGGCTCACGACGCTGACGTCGATCGTCTGCTTGCCCGCACTCTCGAAGTTCACGGTGACCTTCCGTCCCGCCACCGACTGCACCTGGCCCAGGCCCCATTCGGCAGCGGTGGGGTGACGCACCAGGACGCCCGGCTCCAGGAACGGATCCCACAACTCCATGGGGCCTCTTTAGAGAGACGTCCCCAGGGGGCAAAGCCGTTTCGAAGGCGCAAAGCCGATTCCACTTTGGCGGGATGTGCTCTAGTCATTCCCGGCATGACTGAGACCGCCACGGCCGCGCCCGTCCGTCCCGCCGAGATCGCCGCCTATCTGGCCGCGCGCATGTGTCACGACTTCATCAGCCCCGCGAGCGCGATCTCATCGGGCCTCGACCTGCTGGACGACCCCTCCGCGCAGGACATGCGCGAGGAGGCGATGGGCCTGATCACGTCTTCGGCGCGCAAGCTCGCCGATCTGCTGTCGTTCTGCCGCGTCGCCTTCGGCGCTTCGGCCTCGGCCGAGACCTTCGACGTGCGCGACCTGGAGAAACTGTCGCGAGGCGTGTTCGAACACATGCGGGCCTCCCTGGAATGGGCCGTCGACGCACCCGCCGTGAACAAGCCCGCCGCCCGCGCCCTGCTCAACCTGGCGCAGATGGCCGGGGCGGCCCTGCCCACCGGCGGCGTGGCCAAGGTGCGCGCCGTGGACGAAGGGGGCTCGATCGCGATCGCCATCGAGGCCGCCGGCCCCCGGGCCCGGCTGCGCCCCGAGGTCCTCGCCGGCCTGCAGGGGCTGCCACTAGGCGAAGGCCTGCACGGCCACTGGGTCCAGGCGTACTACACGTACCTCTTCATCACCGACGCCGGCGGTCGCGTCTTCGCCGACGTGCAGGAAGAGAAGGTCGTGTTCGCCGCGACGATCCCGGCATAGCCCGAGGCGCGCATGCGGCCGCGGAACGCGAGATGATTTTGACGCCCGACGCCTGACGCCTAAGCTCTGCCGATGTTGCGTCTTCTCAAGTCCGTGGCGGCCGCTGTCGCCGGCCTCGTCCTCATCGCCGGGGCCGTCGAGGCGCGGCCATTCACCGCCCGCGACCTGGCGATGCTGGACCGGGTCAGCGATCCGCAGCTGTCGCCGGACGGCCGCTATCTCGCCTACACCGTGCGCGCCACCGACTGGGCCAACAACCGGGGCCTGTCCACACTGTGGCTGCTGGACCGCCGCAGCCCAAGCCTGCCGCGAGTCCTGGCGGTGTCGGAAAAGATCGCGAGTTCGCCGCGCTGGTCGTCGGATGGCCGCAGCCTCTACTTTCTTTCAGCGCGAACGGGACTGCAGCAGGTCTGGCGCACCGACCCCGACGGCGCGATCGCGATCCAGGTGACCAACCTGCCAATCCACGTCACCAGCTATCGGTTCTCGCCCGACGGCCGCTCGCTGGTGGTGGCCGCCCACGCCGATCCCAGCTGCGACACGCTGGCCTGCAGCAAGCAGAAGGCCGACGCGCGGCGCACCAGCCCGGTCTCGGCCCAGGTCTACGACAAGCTGCCGATGTTCATCTGGGACGACTGGCAGGACGCGGAGAGGGCCCAGCTGTTCGCCTTTCGGCTTGACGACGCCGGCGCCGCCTCGGGCGAGCCCGTTCGACTGCTGAAGGGCCTGGACGCCGAGGCGCCGGACAAGCCGTTCGGTGACGACAGCGACTATGCGGTGTCGAACGACCGGGTGTTCTTCTCGGCCCTCGAGCCCGGCGCCTCGTGGGGCGTTTCGGCGCACTATAAGCTCTATGCCGCCCCTCTGGACGGCGCGTCGCCGCCAGTCGCGCTGGAGCCCCTGGACCCGGCCTCGGCCACCAAGCCCACCCTGTCGCCCGACGGCGCACGCCTCGCCTACCTGCGGCGCAAGGCAGCGCGCGAGGACCAGCGGCCGGAGATCCTGGTGCGCGACCTGGCGACCGGTGCGCAGGTCGATGTTTCGGGGGGATTCGACCGCTCGGCCGAGGCCATCCGCTGGAGCGGCGATGGACGCAGGTTGTACGCCACCATGGCCGACACCGGCCGGACCCGCCTGTTCGCCATCGATGTCGCAGCGCGGCGCGTCACCCCGCTGACCCGCAACGGAACGGTGACCGCCTTCTCGGCCGCCGCCGATCGTCTCGTGGCCGTGCGCGACAGCCTGGCGGGACCGGGGCAACTGTACGAGGTGGGCCGCAGCGGGGCCGAGACCATGCTGGCCCGACACAACGTCGCCTCGATGCGCGACTTCGAACTCTCGCCAGCCGAGCAGTTCTCCTTCAAGGGCTGGAACGACGAGACGGTCTACGGCTGGGTGCTGCCGCCACAAGGCTACCAGCCGGGCCGGAAGTACCCTGTCGCCTTCCTGATCCACGGTGGCCCGCACGGCAGCTTCGGCGATGCCTGGAGCTATCGCTGGAACCCGCAGATCTGGACCGGCATGGGCTACGCGGTTGTCATGATCGATTTCCATGGGTCGGCTGGCTACGGCGAGGCTTTCGCCCAATCGATCGTCGGCCATTGGGGCGACCGGCCGCTGGAGGACCTGCAGAAGGGTTGGGCAGCAGCGTTGGCCCGCTACGCCTATCTCGACGGCGACAAGGCCTGCGCCCTGGGCGGCAGCTACGGCGGCTACATGGTGGCCTGGATCGCGGGAGCGTGGAACACGCCGTGGAAGTGCCTAGTGAACCACGACGGCATCGTCGAGACGCGCACCATGGCCCTGACCACCGACATTCCCAGCTTCTCGGAGTACGAGACCGGGGGGCCGGTCTGGGAGGCGGGTGAGGCGTACGAGCGCTTCAATCCGCTCAACAAGCTGGCGGACTGGAAGGTCCCCATGCTGGTGATCCATGGCGGCCGCGACTATCGCGTACCCTTGTCACAGGGCGTGGCGGCCTTCACGGCGGCGCAGCGCAAGGGCGTGCCGTCCCGGATGGTCTACTATCCCGACGAGAATCACTGGGTCCTCAAGCCGCAGAACTCGGTGGAATGGTACCGGCAGGTCGAGGCCTGGATGCGCCGTTGGGTCGACGAACCCGCGCCGAAGTGAGCGTCCAGTCGTAAACCCTCGTTATGTTGGTCGGGCGTTAACCACCGGGGCGCGAGAGATAGCTCGTCAGAGCCCGGAGCGCCCGTGAAGACCTGCCTCGTCGTCGATGACAGCCGCGTGATCCGCAAGGTCTCGCGCCGCATCCTCGAGGACCTCGGCTTCGAGGTCGCCGAGGCGGCGGACGGCGTCGAGGCGATGGCATGGTGCACGGCGGTCATGCCAGACGTCATCCTTCTGGACTGGCAGATGCCGGTGATGGACGGGCTTCAGTTCGTGAAGCGGTTGCGGAGCGAGCCGGGCGGAGATCGCCCCAAGGTCGTCTTCTGCACCGTCGAAAACAGCCTCGAGCGCATCAGCGAGGCGCTGAACGCCGGCGCCGACGAATACATCATGAAACCGTTCGACGGCTCCATCGTGGCTGGCAAGCTGGAGTATCTGGGGCTCTGCGCATGATCGAACCGGTCGACCGCGAGTTCCTGAGCGCCCTCTGTCTGGCACGGGCGGGCCTCCGGCTCGACGCCGACAAGTCGTACCTGATCGAGAGCCGCCTCGGGCCGGTCGCTCGGCGCGAAGGCTATGTGTCGCCCGAGGCCTTTATCGGGGCTCTGCGCGAAGGCGCGGATGAGCGGCTGACGTGGGCCGCGGTGGAGGCGATGGCTCTGCCCGAGTCCGAATTCTTCCGCGACCGCGCCGTCTTCCATCATGTGGTCGAGGTCATGTTGCCGGCGATGGTGAAGGCGCGTCGCGACCAGCCGGTCCGCGTCTGGTGCAACGCGTGCGGAACGGGGCAGGAGGTCTATTCTCTGGCCATGCTTCTGGCCGATGCGCCGGGGCTCGCCGGCCAGGTCGAGCTCTATGCCTCCGACCTGTCCGAGCGCTGCCTTGAGAAGGCGCAGGCCGGCATCTACTCGCAGTTCGAAGTCCAGCGCGGCCTGCCGGCCCGGATGCTCGTCCGCCACTTCGAAAAGCGCGGTGAATCCTTCCAGCTGTCGCCCCGGATCCGCCAGATGCTGCGCTGGCGGCGCGTGAACCTGATGGACGACCTGAGCCCTTTCGGCCAGTTCGATCTGGTGCTGTGCCGCAGTCTTCTGGGTCAGCTGGCGCCTGACGCGTTGGCGCATGTTCAGGGTCAGCTTAAGCGCGCGCTGACGCCCGGGGGCCGGCTGGTGTTGGGCCTCAAGGACCCTACCGGCGATCTGGCCCCCGTCGCCGCCGCGCCCGGTGTCTTCGCCCTCGCCGCGTAAAGAAAAGGCCCCGTCGAAACGGGGCCTCGTCAGACATTTGGAACGCCAAGGCTACTTCTTGGCGTCCTCCGCCGTGTCGGTGACGGCGGCGCCGGCCGAGGCGACATCCTTGCCGGCGCCAGAGACGGTGTTGCAGGCCGCGGTCGCCATGCTGGCGGCCAGGACGGCGAACAGGAAAACTTTGCGCATCAGAGAAACTCCCGAGGTTCGATAGGGCCTCAGCGCAACGGCTCAGGCTGCGGCCCGGTTCCCCGGCGGAGTCGGTTGGACCCGTTCGATCGCCGGAGTCGGGAAGATCAGCTTGGCGGTGACCCCTCCGGCGGCGTTGCGGGTGATCTCGGCGCGGCCGCGCAGCTGGCGCGCAAAGGCCGTCATCAGCGTACGGCCGACGCCCGACGAGACCAGCGCGCTCTCCTCGACCTCGCCATCATCCGAGATCTCGAGCTCGGCCTCTTCACCCCGAACGCTGAAGTTCAGCCGTAGCGTGCCCCCCCGGCCGGCAAAGGCGTGCTTCTGGGCGTTGGTGATGGCCTCCACGGCGAACAGGGCCAGCGGCGCGAGGCGGTCGGGGTCGATGACCAGAGGGTCCACTCTCAGCTCAGTGCGCACCGCCAACCCATGGGCCAGCTCGCCATTGATCAGCTGGGCCGTGAGCTCTTCCAGGAACGGTCGGAGATCGACCCGCTTCAGGTCGGGGCCCTGGTAGAGGGCGCGGTAGATCAGCGCCAGGGCCGTGATCCGCTGGCGCGTATCGCTCATCGCCGAGCGCGCCGCCGGGTCGGACAGGGCGCGCTGCTGCATGTTCAGGAGGCTCGAGATGACCTGCAGGTTGTTCTTCACCCGGTGATGGATCTCGCGCATCAGCGCGTCCTTCTGCGCCAGGCTGTCGCGCAGCGACGCGTCGCGCCCCACGATGGCGTCGGCCATGTCCTCCAGCGTCTCGGCCAGTTCGCGGATCTCGGGGGGCATCTGTTCAGCCTGAACCGGGCGCACCGACAGCCGTCCACGGGCGTAGAGCGCCGCGATCCGCTGCAGGTAGGCGATCCAGCGGATCACCACCCGCTCGGCCATCGCCGTCACGGCGATCAGCGCCAGCACGAACGTCAGCAACGGGAAGACGATGCCGGTCAGGGGGTTCAGCCGCGCCCAAGACAGGATGCCCGGCGACTGGGCCGAGAGTACGACATAGACCTCGTCGCCGATCACGGGCGCGGCGGAGTAGACGCGCCGCCGGTCCTTGCCGTCGCGGCCGTACCAGACAAGGGTTCCGCGCGCCTCCACCTTGGCGCGCCAGTCCGTCGGCAGGCGCGGGAAGGCGCCGGGGTCGGTGGTGGTGATGTAACGGCCCGCCTTGTCCACCAGCCCCACTTCCGCGCCCTTCGGCAGCGTGGGGTCGCCGACCCGGGGCTGCAGGCTGCTCAGCGATATCACCGCGGCGAAGGCCCCGTCGAAGGCGCCGTCGGGGCCGGTGGCGCGGGCGGCGGTCAGGAGCGTGGGTTCGTTGGCGTAGGCCAAACCCGGCTCGCGCGTGATGGTGAAGTTGCGACCGCCGGCCAGATCGCTGAACCAGGGCCGCGAGGCCCGCTGCGGGTCGCCCGGCACCGTACCTGCCGCACAGACCACACGTCCCAGTCGGTCGAAGCGCACGAGGTTGAGGTAGCCCGGGATGCGCGAGACCACGTCGCCCAGTCGCTGGGCGCATTGATACCCCACGGCGCCCGGGGCCAGCGTCTGCAGCAGAACGTCGGCGCTCTCCATCCGCGCGCGCGCCGTGGCGGCGCTGCGTTCCGCGGCGAAGCCCAGGTTCTGGCGCAAAACCTGACCTTCGCGCTGGAAGCCGATCGCCGACTGCAGCGCGCCCAGGAGCAGCACGGGGAGCAGCGCGACCGCGAGGGCCGCGATCAGGCGCACCCGGATCGTGCTTAAGGAACTCCCGGGCACCGGCCCTCCTAGGCCTGAATCCCCGGCGGTTCTTTCCGAACCGCCGACGGATCAGACGCTTGCGTTACGGTCGACCATTCGTCGCGAGCAGAATGATCCATCCGTTGCGATGGTTGGTCTAGCGGATGCTCGAGAGGCGCTCCGCATCGGCCAGGATTGACCGCATGGCGTCGCCCGCCGACCCGCCGTCTCGCGCATAGTCGCCAGCCTCGAGAATGGCGTGCAAGGCGCGGCGTGCGCGGCTGACCCGGCTCTTCACGGTACCGACCGCGCAGTTGCAGATATCGGCCGCTTCCTCGTAGGCGAACCCGCCGGCCCCGACCAGGATCAGGGCTTCACGCTGTTCAGGCGGCAGCATGGCCAGGCCCAGCCGCAGTTCGTCCAGGGCCACGGGGGCCTCGGGATCGTCCACGGCCACCAGGGTCCGCTCGGCGGCTTCCTGATCGAGCTGGCTCTGTCGCCAGGAGCGGCGCTTTTCCGAATAGAACTGGTTGCGCAGGATCATGAAGGTCCAGGCCTTCATGTTCGTGCCCATCTGGAAGCTGGCCCGGGCGTCCCAGGCCTTCATCATCGCATCCTGCGCCAGATCGTCGGCCGCGGTCGCGTCACCGCAGAGGGTGCGCGCGAAGGCGCGCAGGTGAGGGATGAGCTGGACGAGGTCGCGCTTGAACACGGCGTCGTCGGCGGCGGTGCGCTCCTGACGCGGCTTGATCTCGACGGTTTCCATCAAGACTTCCCCGAGCCACGTTCGTCGGCGCGACGCAGGATTTCGAGAAACTCCGCGGGGATTTCCTCGTTCACCACTTCGTCGAACATCTGACGCAGGCGAACGCCGATCGCCTGCTGCCGCAGGCGGGCCTCATCCAGGGCTGCGGAGGCCTTACGGCGCTCCGGTAAGGGACGCTGTTCGATCATTTCATCGGCGCTCCGCTCGCGCGAAGTCCGCCCCCTCTCGTGATCCTCGTCGCCGCTCAACGTCCTCGCCCTGTCCCCGGTTCCATGGATTGGCTGACGAGGATGATGAAAACTTGGCCGTAAGGGAACCGGTTCCCCGAAAAGACGTTTTCAGGTCATCATGGGACCTGTCAGGGAGCGATCCGCCCTGCGGGTTTCCAGGTCTGATGAAAACACGGGAGGGGTCACCCTTGAGTCTTCTAGCCCGACTGGCGCCGCACTTGCCTTATGTGCGCCGATACGCGCGCGCGTTGACCGGCGATCAGTCTACCGGCGACCATTACGTTCGCGTCGCACTCGAGGCCCTGGCGGCCGGAGAGCGGACACTTGCCGACGACATGACGCCGCGCGTGGCTCTCTATCATGTCTTTCACGCCATCTGGTGCACCTCGGGCGCTCAGCTTGAGAGCCCGGCCGACGACGACTATGCGGACGACGCCACCCGTCGCCTGATGCGGATCGCGCCGCGGTCGCGGCAGGCGTTCCTGCTCACGGCTCTGGAAGGCTTCACGCCGTCCGAGGCGGCCCAGATCCTGGGGTCCGATTTCTCCGAGGTGGACAAGCTGATCGCCGAGGCCCAGTCCGAGATCGACGCCGAGCTTGCGACCGACGTCCTGATCATCGAGGACGAACCGGTTATCGCCGCGGACATTGAGGCCCTGGTCACCGAGCTGGGCCATTCCGTGGTCGATATCGCCGCGACCCGAACCGAGGCGGTGGACGCCGTCGCCCGGCGGACGCCCGGGCTGGTGCTGGCCGACATCCAGCTGGCCGACGGCTCTTCGGGCATCGATGCGGTGAAGGACATCCTGCAGCGCTACGACGTGCCGGTCATCTTCATCACGGCCTTCCCCGAGCGCCTGCTTACCGGCGAGCGGCCCGAGCCCACCTTCCTGATCACCAAGCCCTTCCAGCCGGAGACGGTGAAGGCGGCGATCGGTCAGGCGCTGTTCTTCCATCCGCGCAAGTCTGCGAAGCAGGCTGCCTGATCGGATCGCCACCGACAAAGAAAACGGGCGTCGCTGTGAAGCGGCGCCCACTTTCGTTGGGAAGTGTCCGCGCCCCTGCCTAGGGCGCCTGGCGGGTCGCCGTCGGCGGCGCGGGCGTGTCGAAGGTCTGCGCCTGCTGCTGCTCCTCAAGGCGCGTCGGCTCGCTGGATGCGAGGTCCGGCGCTTTCCAGGACCAGGCCGCAAACATGCCCAGCGCCGCCAGCAGGGTTCCGAACACCAGCACCCAGAAGATGTGACGTCCCCAGCGGCCCTGGCGCGCGCGCGTGGCGTTGAGGGTTGGCGGCGGCCGATCAGTCTCTCGAGAAAACGTCATGAAGGTCTCCTACTCGGATGGGAAATAGCTGAACGGGCCGGTGCGCATGTCGGACGGGCCGGCTGGCGCTGTGAGGTAGCCCATCAGGCTGCCCGCCAGCGCCAACGCCGCAACCGCGCCGACGACAGCCCACCGCCTGCGCGCGGCGTCGATGCGCACGCTAGGACCGCGAACCAACTTGAGACCCTTCGTGGATGCCAGGGAACTGCGCATGGCGGGATGCCCTTTCCGCGGGCCGCGCGGAGGCGTCGGCCACTCCGGTTAACGCGGTTGGCCAAGGCGGCGTTCCGGGCGATGGCTCTGGCGCCAAGGGTCAGCCAAAAAAATCGAATAGCGTTCGGAACGCCTCTGAAGCGCGCGTGTTCTATGTCTGCGGAGGCGGCGACGCCCCCCCCGACTTGAGACTGGCGAGCATGCCAGTCTGCCGTCTCCGCACCCTTTTCTCGATGATGCACACTCGGCGGGCCTCACTGGCCCGCCGTTTCTTTTCGGCCGCCACGGGAGAACACAGGGCCAGGGCAGATCGCGCGAGGCGCCCGGGCAAAACCGTGAGCTGCGCCTACTTCATCACCGACAGCTTGATCGTAACGTCCGCCCGCCGCCGCACGGGAGCCTGGCCCGCCGCTGTCACGGAGCCCGCCTGGCCGACGGCCGACATCTCGAACTCGGCGTCGGGCAGGCCCGCCCTCCGGATCGCCGCCGCCACGGAGGCCGCACGCTTCTTCGACAGTTCGAGATTCGCGGCGGGATCACCGGCCGCGTCGGCCAGACCCAGCACCCGAACCTCGTCCACCTTGCAGCCCTTCGCCTGCGCCGCGCCGGCGACAATGGCGCGCCGGCCGTCGCGGGTGACTTGGGCGTCGTTCGGCTCGAAATAGACCGGCAGGGTGAGATCCTCACAGAGCCGGGGCGCCCGCACCATCCTCTCTCGTCGGCTGGTCGTGCTGCAGGCCGAAAGGCCGACCGCCAGCATGACGCCGGCTGCGATCAAGATTCGGGTCATTGTCCCCTCCAACAAAAAAGGGCGGCCGGATCTGGTCCAACCGCCCTTGTTTCACGAGCTCGGCGCGCCGCCTCAGCGGGGCGTGCCGTTTTCCCAATAGTACCGGCCCGCGCCTGGATCGTAGTAGTAATAGCGACCCGCGCGCTCATCGTAGTACTGCCTGCGGTTGGGCGAAGACGCGCCGCAGCCGCCGTCTTCACGGCAGCCCTTTACCGAGCCCGCGACCGCGCCAACACCGGCGCCAATGGCCGCGCCCGTGCCCACGCCCACGTCGCCCGAGACTGCGCCGATGGCCGCCCCGGTCAGCGCGCCAAGGGCTGCGCCGCCGACGGCGTTGCGCTCGGTATTGCCGGTAGTGGTGCAGGCGCTGGCCAGCAGACCGGCTCCCACGATGGCGATGATTGGCTTGAACATGCCGATGGCTCTCCTTTGGGATGTCCCCGAGTTCTGGCGTCCCTTAGGCCGAACAACGCGCTTGGCTCAGGCCCAGTTCCGATCCGGAACCAAGGGGCCCCCGCACCGTTGCTTCGGCGGCACTTCACCCGGAGACCTCAGCCGTGACCTCTTTAAGCGACCGCGAGCACGAGAGCAGTGACCTGCGTCAGGCCTATGAGATGGGCCGCCGGGACGCCCGCCGCACCCGAAAGCGCCACCCCGTCCTGATGACCTTCACGATCATCGCGGCCGCTGTCGGCGTCATCGTGCTGGCGCTTGCGGCGGTGAACGGCTCGTTCAGCACCGCGGGCGTGGTGGTGGATCAAAACCTTGCCACGGCGGCCGACCAGGCCGAGCCTGTGGTCCGTGACGCCGCGAGCGGCGCCGGCGACGCGCTCCGCGACGCCACCACCACCGATCGGACCGAAACGCCTGCCGTCAACTAGGGTCAGCTCCAACGTGATAGACCGACCCCGCCTCGCCAGCATCGAGGTGGTGATCAATGTCGCCTCGGGCAGCGTCGGGCCCGGCGCGCCCGAAGAGATGGCGCGCCTGCTGCTTGAGCATGGCGTGAAGGCGCAGATTCACGCCTGCCAGCCCGCTGAGCTCATGGAACAACTCAGGGCTAGCGTGGACGCCGCGCCTGACCTGCTGATCACTCTGGCCGGTGACGGCACCGTGCGTGCGGCCGCCGAACTCTGCGGTCGCGATGGCCCGGTCATCGCGCCCCTGCCGGGTGGAACGATGAACATGCTGCCGCATGCCGTATACGGTGTCCGGCCGTGGCCTGAGGCGCTGAAACTGGCCCTGGAGACAGGCAGCGTCCGTGATCTCGGCGGCGGGTGCATCGATGGGAGCCGCTTTCTCTGCGCCGCGATTCTGGGCTCGCCCGCCCGCCTGGCCAAGGTGCGCGAATCCGCGCGCCAAGGGCAGTTTCGCGTGGCGTTCGATCACCTGCGCAGCGCCGTCCAGAAGGCGTTCACCGGGCGGCTCCGCTACCAGCTCGACGGCCGGCCTCGCGAGAAGGCCGAAGCTGTGATCCTGATCTGTCCCATCGCCTCGAAGGTCATGGACGCTCAGGAGCCGCAACTGGAAGCCGCGGCGCTCAATCCTACCGGTGTGGTGGAAATCCTGCGGCTGGGTGTGAACGCGGTGATCCGGGACTGGCGGGTGGACCCCGCCGTAGACAGCCAGTTCTGCAAGCGCGTTCGGGTCTGGTCGGCCCGGCGCATTCCGGCGCTGCTCGACGGCGAAACCGTGGTGCTGAAGGCCAACACGCTGATCCGCTACGATCCCAGGATCTGCCGGGTGCTGATGCCGCCCGGGGAGGCTTGATGAAGATCAGGCTGGCGCACCTTTCGGACATCCATTTCGGCGGTGAGAACGTGGCTGCGGTGGCGGGCGCCGCCGATCGCATCCGGGCGGGCGGCTTCGACCTGACCATCGTGTCCGGCGACCTGACCCGCTACGCCGAGAAGCCCGAGTTCGAGCTGGCGAAGGCCTGGCTCGAGGCTCTGCCGGGCCCGCGGCTGGTGACGCCCGGCAATCATGACGCGCCCTACCTCGCCTGGGCCGAACGCATCTTCGCGCCCTTCCGCCGCTACGAGCACTATATCGGTCCGGCGCCGTACCAGGCCTGGCGCGGTCCTGGGGTCGCGGTGCGCGGCATCAACACCGCGCGGGGCGCCCAGCCACGGCTAAACTGGTCGAAGGGTCAGATCTCGGTGACCCAGGCCAAGGCCGCGGCCGAGTGGTTCGAGCCGAGCGACCACCTGAGGATCGTGGTCGTGCATCACCCCCTGATCGAAATGATCGGCGGGCCGATGACGGCGCGGGTCTGGGGCGGACCGCGCGCGGCCGAGGTGCTGACCGAGGCGCAGGTGGACCTGGTGCTTTCAGGGCATATCCACGCGCCCTTCACCTGGCCCTATCCGCACGGCGATGGCCGCACCTACGCCGTGGGCTGCGGCACCCTCTCGGTGCGTGAGCGGGGCGTGCCGCCCAGCTTCAACGAGGTCGAGGTGGCGGGCGCTTCCATCCGCGTCACCGCTCTCGCGTGGACAGGCTCTCACTACGAGCCTTACCGGACGTGGTCGCTCGACCGGCGGACTGACCAGGCCAATCCCTAGCGCAGGCCGACCGCTATTTTCCGGGGGGCGGCGGCTTGGCCGCGTTGCCGGCGATCACCCCACTCAGCAGCGCCGATACCAGAGCCGGGTTGCGCGCCAGCACGAAGGCCGCGACGGCGCCGACGCCAAGGGCCATCAGCGGGCGCTCCTTCGCCAAGCCGATCACCTTCTCGACCGGCGTCTCGGGCGGCGGCGCGCCTCTGACCGGCTTCGGAACCACCTTCCGGGTGGCGATCCAGGCGACCAGCACGGCGATCAGGGCGAACACCGCCGCCACCACGGCCGCAGCGCCGGCGGGCGTCAGCCACAAGTCGGCCAGCGCATAGACCGCGTACGAGGCCGCGACGATGCAGACGGCCACGGCGGCCGCCACCGCGGCGATCGCCGCGGCCAGGTTCAGGACGCGCCCGAGCACTTAGGGGATCAACGCCGCGAGGCGAGCAGCATGCCGATCAGGACGCCGACGCCCAGCGCCACGCCCGTGGCGGCCAGCGGCCGGGCGCGGATCTGTTCGCTGGCCGCGCGGGCGGCTTCGTCGAGCTGTTCGCCGGCCACATCCGCATAGACGCGGCTCTGGGCGCGGAGTTGCTCCAGGCCCTGCTGGACCGTCGCTTCGATCCGCTTGGCGGCGTCGGCGACAGCCTTTTGCGCGTCGGCGGCGATCTTGGCGGCGGTGTCAGCTGCAGCGACCGCATCCTGCGTCGTCACGGGGCTGGCCTTGGGGGGCATGTGTCGTCTCCGAACGATAGCGGTTCCCCAACTTGGGGACCTCGACTGTAAGCCACGCAACATAGGGCCTTGAACGCCCCGCCGCAAAGAGGCCCGCTAAGGACAACGAAACTTCGATCCTCTTGCCGGTCGCATGCCCCGAAGCATTCTCATATGTTGACGGAATGACTCGCGATCTGGGCGACAGCTCGAGCCGAGAGCGTCTTGGACTCGCCCTCCAGGTCGCGGGCCTTGGCGAATTTCAGTGGGACTACGACCGCGACGTGTTCATCGTGAGCCCGCGGATGGCCGCCATCACCGGCATACCCGCCGGCGAGCGGCCGGCCCGAGGCGGAGCTGCGCTGGACGAGTACGTGCACCCCGACGACGTCGAGGCCTTTCGGGCAAGCCGGGCTGCTGATCTTGCAGCATCGAACAGTTTCTCCACCGTCTTCCGTAACATCCGCCCCGACGATGGCCGCACGATCTGGGTTCGTGTCAGCGCCAGCATCGAACGCGACGCCGATGGGAGCCCGAAGGTGCTCATGGGCATCGTGCAGGATGTTTCCGAACTGCGCCGGGAGGACGAGCGGCGCCATCACCTGATGGCCGAGCTGGACCACCGCGTGAAGAATGTGCTGGCCGCGGTGCAGGCCCTGGCCCAGCAGACCGCCAAGCGCACGACCTCGCTGGACGCGTTCCTGACCACCTTCAGCGGCCGGCTGAAGTCGATGGCCAGCGCCAATGAACTCCTGACAGCCGCACGCTGGCGGGGCGCCGCCATCGATCACCTGGCCTCGGCCGAACTGGGCGCCATCGCGCCCGGCCAGACGCGCTGGGAGGGGCCCGAGCTGTTCCTGACGCCGCGCGCGGCCAATGCCCTGTCGCTGGCGCTGCACGAGTTGGCCACCAACGCGGTGAAATTCGGCGCGCTGTCTGTCGAGACGGGCCACGTCGACGTGCGCTGGACGGCGAAGCGGTCGGGCGGGTTCGAGCTCACCTGGACCGAGAGCGGTGGTCCCACGGTCAGCGCGCCGGTCCGCCGCGGGTTCGGTTCGACGTTGCTGGAACAGGTGACGCCGCGCGAACTGAACGGCGACGTGAAGGTCGACTACCGTCCGGCCGGCGTCACGGTGAGCCTCACAGCCGGCCCGCAAGCGGTCGCCGAGCGTCCCGACGTGGTGCCCGAGGTCACTGCAAGCCGCGTCACCGAGACCGTGCCCACGTCGCGCGGCCCCACCAGCCTGAAGGGCGCACGGGTGCTGATCGTGGAGGACGCCGTGCTGCTGGCGCTGGAGCTCGAGACCGGACTGTCCGACGCCGGCGCCGAGGTGGTGGGCCCGGCCTACGAACTCGAGGAGGCGATGGCGCTCCTGGATCGGCCGATCGACGCGGCGGTGCTCGATGCCAACCTGAACGGCCACTCGGTGACGCCCGTCGCCGAGGTGCTCTTCCAGCGCAAGATTCCCTTCGTCTTCGCGACCGGCTACGGGGAGACGGGCGGCGCGCCGGGTGGTTTCGACGCGCCCGTGATCCGCAAGCCCTACGACGTCACACAGGTGGCCGCCGCCGTCGCCGAGCTTCTCGCAGAACGTTGATTTTATTTACTATACGCTGCGCTGCAATGCCGCGCGGCGAGAGCGCGCTGAGACAAGGCGCCACCTGCGCAAGCGCGAACGGAGGCCCTAACTGTCCCCCCCACGAGGTCCTGCGGCGTGCTCGCGGGGGTCAGTCCGGTGGCCTTGGGAACTCGCCCGGAACAGGCGATCTGAACCTCGGCGTTCGGTCCGCGGCAGAGGCCGCGGGCCGGTCGCTTCAGATCACGCCCTTCGCCCGCAACTCGGCAAGGCGCTCGGGCGTGCAGCCCGCGCGCGCGGCCAGCACTTCGTCGGTATGCTGTCCCAGTGTCGGCCCCGGCCAGCGCACGCGGCCAGGCGTCGCCGACAGCTTCGGGAAGGCGTTCTGCATCTTCACCGGCCCGAAAACCGGATGCTCCACCGTAACGATGGCGTCGCGCGCGGCGAACTGAGGGTCCTCCAGCATGTCGGGCGCCCGGAACACCCGGCTGCACGGCACGCCCTTGGCCTCAAGCAACGCCAGCAGGTCGCCCAGCGCGAACCCCGAGGTCCATTCGGCGATGATCGCGTCCAGCTCCTGCTGGTTTTCGCCCCGCGCCGCATGGCTGACGAACTTGGGGTCGGTCTTCAGGTCGTCGCGGCCCATCGCTTCGGTCAGTCGCGCATAGACGTTGTCGCCGTTCCCCCCGATCAGGATCATCTCGCCGTTCCGGCAGGGATAGGCGTTCGACGGCGCGATCCCCGGGAGGATCGAGCCCGAGCGCTCACGGACATAACCGGTCAGATCGTACTCGGTGACCAGGTTCTCCATCACCGCCAGCACGCTCTCGTACAGCGCCGCGTCGATCACCTGGCCCTTGCCGGTGCGCTCGCGGGCGTGCAGCGCCATGGTGATCCCCATCACCGCGTGCATGGCCGCCAGACTGTCTCCGATCGAGATGCCCGCGCGCGCCGGAGGTCGGTCGGGCTCGCCGGTCACGTGCCGCAGGCCGCCCATCGCCTCGCCGATCAGGCCGTAGCCTGCACGCTGCGAGTAGGGTCCCGTCTGCCCGAAGCCCGACACGCGGGCCATGATCAGCCGCGGGTTCTCGGCGGCCAGGGACTCGTAGCTCAGCCCCCACTTCTCCATCGCGCCCGGGCGGAAGTTCTCGATCAGCACGTCGGCTTGTGAAATCAGCCGGCGCGCCAGCGCCTGCCCCTCCTTCTGGCGAAGGTCGACGCCCACCGACTTCTTGTTGCGACCGATCACGGGCCACCAGGGTGAAAGGCCCTGCGGCAGGCTGCGGCCCCACTGGCGCATAGGATCGCCCACCTTGGGGTCTTCCACCTTGATCACTTCGGCGCCGAAGTCGCCCAGGATCTGGCCGCAGAACGGGCCGGCGATGAGGGTGCCCAGCTCGACGACGACAAGGTCTGAGAGCGGGCCGGGGGCGGTCTCGGTCATGGCGGAGGCTTAGCGGGGATGACGTAGGGCGGGGAAGGCCAGAATAATTTGCGGCTCCGGCAACCGGAATTGTTCGGTCGCTTGGCCTAGCTCTTCGCCGGCCGCCGGCGCCGGGGCACGCGGACGGTCGCCTCGCCGTCCATCACCAGCTCGTCGTTCACATGGATGGTGCAGCTCAGGACGACGCGCGCCGCCGCCTCATCGATCGAGGCCACGGTCACCCGCGCCACGGCGACGTCGCCGATCCGCACGGGCTTGTGGAAGTTCAGGGTCTGCCCCAGGTAGATCGCCCCGGCCCCCGGCAGGATCGTACCCACGACCGCCGACCCGAACGACGCCGACAGCAGCCCGTGTGCGATCCGCCCGCGATAGGCTGTGCGCGATGCGAACGCCTCGTCCATGTGGACGGGATTGAAGTCGTCCGACGCCTCGGCGAACTGGGCGATGCGCTCTTCGGTGACCGCCACGCGCTTCTCGGCGCTCATGCCGACCGAGAGTTCTTCCAGGATGTAGCCGCCGGACGGATGAGGTTCGACCATGCGACCGCCAGTAGTCTCAGGGCCGTTCCTCCGCCAGCAGAAAAACGAAGGCCGGCGAGCCCCTCGACGCGTCGCCTAGACCGAACGCTGGGCCAAGACGTAGTCGAGAGCCGCACACACCGCCGCCACCTGGGCGTCCTCGCACTGCTGCGCCGTCGCCCGCGGACTGTCCGGGTAGACCTCAGTGGTGGTGGTGTACTGTGCGCCTGTGATCGAGGGGCACATCCCGTAAGCCCGCTGTGGATACGCGATGATCCCGTGGGCGATGACCGGGCATCCGATGATCTGGCCGGTCTCGTCCGGCGGCGCGATATGCGTCACCGCTTCCACGGCCGTGATGATCGCCTGCTGGAACGCCAGTTGTGGGTCCTCGGCGTCGGCCACCAGATAGAACCCGTCCGGCACGAGGCCAGGCTCGAAGGGCTTTCCGTCGCGGGCCGCCAGGGCAGGGCGGAACTCGCTTTCGTCGCTATCCGTGGTCTCGTGCAGGTCGATGTGGAGCACGAACCGCCCCCGTCGCGGCTGCACCAGCGCCATCAGGCTTGTCGCCTCGCGCGACGGACCGTCGATGCGGAAATTCCGGTTAGGATCCACGGCGTCAAAATTCCACCGGTTGACCCGCTCATAGCCCCACG
Source organism: Phenylobacterium sp. (assembly GCF_004299445.1). Taxonomy (GTDB): domain Bacteria; phylum Pseudomonadota; class Alphaproteobacteria; order Caulobacterales; family Caulobacteraceae; genus Phenylobacterium. The sequence continues at coordinate 140,037 of NZ_SCTC01000063.1, forward strand.
GACTCACACAGGGCGCGACCAGGAGGTTGACCCGACCGGCATAGTCCGCCGCCCGCCTCTCCAGGAACGCCAAGGCTCCCGTCACCCCGCTGGTCTCGTATCCGTGAACCCCGCCGGTCACCAGCGCCGCGGGCAGTGCAGGGTCCCATTCCCGATGGCTCAGCGCCCATAGGTCATAGGCCTCGCCCGCATAGTCGAGCCGGCCATAGCAGACCCGTTCGAACCGATCCTCCAACCGCTCGATCCGCGGCAGCACATCGCGATCATAGCGCCGATGGCGCACCTGCCGCGCCCGCCACTGGTCCCGCTCCGCCTCGTTCCACGGATGTCCCGGGCGCCCCACGGGGTAAGCGACTGAATCGGTCATCGCGCCTCAATAGGCCGAATGGCGGGCGCCGTCAGCGCCGCCGATCCGATCCTTGTTGCGACGGCTACGCACCCATGGGCCGTGAGAGTCACCTCTGCCCGCCGAGGGCGAGGATCTGCCGGCACTCGGCTCTGAAGTCATAGGGCAGGCCGCTGTCATCGGCGCAGTCCGGCCAGCGGCCGGACGAGGTCCAGTAGTCGACCAGGCCCAACCGAGCGCAGATGCGCACGAAGCGCTTGTCCGCGGTCATGGGACGGTTCGCGGCGAGGAAGAGGATGGCCGGCGTCCAGCGGCCGAGCACCTGGCCTTCCCGTTCGAACAGGTGCGCGAACGAGGCGCGCTCGGCGGTTTCGAAGGCATCGTCGACCGCTCCGAGCTGGTGCAGTCGGACGATATCCACCAGCGAGGCTTGGCCATCGCGCTTCAGCCGCCGGGCCACGGCCTCGCGATGCAAGGCCAGGAAGCTCGGGTCGCGGTCACGGCGATTACGCTGGGCCTCCACGAACTCGTTGAAGGCGGGATTGTCGAGACCCCGACGCCGCCCGGCCTCGGCCAGCCGTTCCAGCCGATCCCAGTCGCCGGCGTTGGCGGCCGCCGCGATGGCCTCGCCGACCAGGGGCTGCACGTCTGGCCAGCGGGCGATGTAGGCGTCCCACAGCCCTGCCGTCTCGTCGTGACGACCCATCGCATCCATAAGGCCGGCGTACCACTGCGCCGCCGGCCAGTAGAGCGGATCCAAGGCTAGCGCCTGGCGAGCATGGTTCAGGGCCTCGCCCAGTCGCCCGACCTCGGCGCAGAACTGACCCGCCTGGTTCAGCACTTCCGGATCGTTGGGCGCGGCCGCCACGGCGCGTCGCTGGCGATCTTCCCGCGCCGCATAGTCGGCGAGGGGCTCGAGGTAGCTCAGCGCCTGATGGGCCAGGCCAAGGCTCGGATCCAGCCTCAGCGCCGTCTCGGCGGCCTCGGCCGCATTGGCAGGGGTCAGCTCCGGGAAATCCGAGCGTTCGAAGCGTCGCAGGCAGATCACGCGTCGCATGGCGAGTTCCGCCCAGGCGCGCGCAAAGCCCGGTGCGCGGGCGGTCACCTGCCCCAGCAGCCTCAGGGCCCGGCGGTGTTGGGTTGCATCCCCGGATCCGCCGATGCCGCCCAACGGCGTGCGCGCCTGCAGATAGATATCGTAGGCGTCGGGATCGAGGGGCTCGCTCCGGGAGGTCGGCGCGAACGTCAGGCTGAGCGCCTCGGCGACGGCCGCGGCGATCTCGTCCTGGACGAGGAACGCGTCGGTCATGTCGCGCTCGAACGTCCGTGACCAAAGCGTGACGCCGCGAGCGGTCTCCATGAGGTGGGCTGTGATGCGGAACCGGTCGCCCGCCCGCCGAACGGCGCCGTCGAGCACGTGGCTGACGCCCAGTTCGGCGCCGACATTGCCTGCCGCCTTCGCGGCGCCGCGGAACTGGAAGCTGGAGCCCTGCCCGATCACCTTCACGCTGGCTCCGCTGGCGACGGCCTGCAAGATCTCCACCGAGAGTCCGTCAGAGAACCAGCCCAGCGCGTGGTCGTCAGACAGATTGTCGAACGCCAGCACGGCCAGCGTCGCCCCGTCCGCCTCGCGCGACGGTCGGGCGGTCTCGTCCAGGCGGTAGCCCAGGCCCTTTATGGTGCGGATGGTGAAGCCGCCGCGCGCCAGCGCCAGTTTTCGCAGGGCCTGGATGCAGCGGTTTATCGCGTCCTCGCCCACGGCTCGGCCGCCCCAGCATTCCGTGACGAGATCGCTGCGGGAAACGACCGAGCCGCGCCGCTGCGCCAGCAAGGCCAGGACCTGCATGACGCGCGGCTCCAGCACGTCGGAGCCCCCCGCACAGATGACCTCGCGCGTGGCCGGACGCACCTGCAGGCCGCCCAGTTCGAACGGCCGTCGCCCGGCAAGTCGTACCGCGCCTTCCAATACCGTCATCGGGTTCTCATCGGTTTGGCATCGGGTTGTGGCTGTGGTTCCCGCCAGGTCCATCCCTCAAGGTTCTTACCACATCTCATTGGCGCGCTTGCGTTCTGTGAACGGCGTCAGGTGATGTCTCGGGGGGCGCTATGAAGACAAGCACGATGACGGGCGCTGCGCCCGTTGACGCCGATCTGGTTCTGCCGCGACGTCTGGAGGACGTCGACGCGGCCTTCATGACCGACATCCTGCGGCGCAGCGGCGCAATTTCGCCGACCAATCGCGTGATCAGCCAGTCCGAGCAGGGCGTCGGCATGACCGCGGGCTACTTCTCCTCGATCAAGAAGGTGCGGTGCGCCTACGCGGAGCCCGCCGATGCGCCGACCGACTTCGTGGTCAAGGCCTGGCCGTCGCTGGAGATCGCGCCCAAGGACCGCATCGCGGCGATGTTCATCAAGGACATCCACGGCTACCGCATCCCCCCCGAGCGGTTCTATCCGCGCCCCCGGACCTATCTGGCCGCCTTCGACGAGGCCCAGAGCCGCTTTGCCCTGGTCATGGAGGACGTGGGCGTCTTCGCCACCCAGAAGGTGCATGAGCACGAGCTGAGCTTCGACGAGGTCATGCGGATGATCCCCGCCCTGGTCGACGTGGCTGTGGCCTGGGAAGGCTGCGACCGGGGCGAGAAGGCGGCCGAGCTGGCTGCCATGGATGTCCACCACTGGACCGCGCCCGCCAATCTCGACAGCTTCAAGGCGGCGATGCCGGGCGGCGCCAAGCTGATCGATCGCATCTCGGATTGCGACAGCTCGCCGCTTTTCGCCAGTGGCACGTGGAAGGCGCGCCTTGGCGTCTCCGACCTCAACGCCCGCATGACCACCCGGCTCGACGCCTTCTTCGCCCCGACGCGGCCGGAGAACGGCGCCACCTGCACCCTCACTCATGGCGACATGCGGGGCGACAACTTCTTCTTCTGCGAGGATCGACCCGACCACCCGCACGGCTGGCTCTGCATCGACTTCCAGCAGATGTTCTCCGGCCCGGTGCCCTCCGATCTCGGCTACCTCCTCAACTCCGGCACCGTCCTGCCCGAAGTCTATGCCCGGGAGAGCCAGCTCAAGATCCTGCGCGCGTTCTACGACCGGTTCATGCAGAAGACGCGGGCCTATCCCGACTACAGCTGGGACCAGTTCCTCAACGAATACCGAATGATGTCGACCGTCCAATGGCTTTACTACGTGGCCTATGGATCGGTGATCGCGCAGGCCGGCGCCTTCGATAACAACCTCGGCATGCGCATCGAACTCGGCGGCAAGGGCGCCACGCTCGCCGATCTCCCGCCCGAAGAGATCCGCCAGCGCATGTGGTGGGCCAAGGCCTTCGCCAACTTCACCGAGACCTTCGACGCCTTTGGCCTCGTCGACCACCTGGCCGCGCTGCCGGAAAGCCACGAAGGCCTCGGCGCCTGGGTCGAGCTTCCCGATCATCTGAAGTGAGTGAGACCGCCATGACCCAATTCAAAGACAAGGTGATCCTAATCACCGGCGCCACCTCCGGTCTCGGCGCCAGCGCAGCCGTCACCCTGGCGGCCCAGGGGGCCAAGGTGGCGATCACCGGACGGCGCGAAGAGCAGGGCGAGGCGGTCGTCGCCAGAATGAAGGCCGCGGGCGGCGAAGGCCTGTTCATCCGCGCGGACGTCACCGTGCGGGCCGACGTCGAGGCCATGGTCTCCAGGACCGTCGCGCGCTTTGGGCGGCTCGACGGGGCGGTCAACAACGCGGGCATCACCAGCGATCCTTTCCTGGCGGTCGCCGACACGCCCGATGAAAGCTGGCACGCCGTCATCAGCACCAACCTCACCGCCGTCTTCATGTGCATGAAGTCCGAGATCCCGGCGATCCTCGCCGCCGGCGGCGGCGCGATCGTCAACATCTCCTCGATCTATGGCTTCAAGGGCAGCGATATCGGCACCAGCGCCTACGCCGCCGCCAAGCACGGCGTCATCGGTCTCACCAAGTCCGCGGCGATCGACTACGCGCAGCAGGGGCTCCGAGTGAACGCGCTCTGCCCCGGCTACTGCCACTCCGAGATGGTCGACCCCTATGTCGAGGCCGAGCCGGATCTGTTCGTGAAGATCATCGCCCGCCACAGCGCCATGGACCGGCTGGGCGAATCTCAGGAAGCGGCCGACGCCATCGCCTACCTGCTCTCCGACAAGTCCAGCTTCATCAACGGCGTCGCCCTGCCGCTCGACGGCGGCCCGACGACGCGGCTGTACTAGGGGCGATCGACCAGAATGCCCACCCAGGACTTCGACGCCGCCGTCGCCGCCAGCCGGGCGGCTGTTCAGGCCATGGGTCAGGGCGATCCCGAACCGAGCCTCGCCCTTTGGACACGCCGCGGCGACGCTGTCCTGGCCAACCCCCTCAAGCCCGCAGTCGTGGGTTGGGCGCAAATCGAGGCCGAGGTCCGGCGGGTGGCCGCATCGTTCACGGGCGCCGCCCCGCCCATGACCTTCGAGGAGGTCGCGCGGTTCGTCACCCCCGACATGGGCTACGTCATCGCCTTCGAGCGCGCCCGCGTCCGGCGGGTGGGATCGGAGGATCTGGTCCCGCTGTCGCTCCGCGTCACGACCGTGTTCCGGCGGGAACTGGAAGGCTGGAAGCTGGTCCTCCGGCACGCCGACCGCCTCCCGGCCGATGCATGAACAAGCCCAGGACGGTCTGAGCGGAGGACACCCATGTACAAGGTCGCCCTTGCCGAATCCCACTTCCCCGCGCAGCAGGACGACGTCGTCCTGCCTCTGACCGTCGGCGGCGGCCTGCGCGCCCAGGCGCGCGCCACGCCGGACGCCCCCGCTCTGGTCGAGACCGACGCCGCCGGCGAGCTTGGCCGCCGCTGGACCTACGGCGAGTTGCTGGCCGACGCCCAACGCCTGGCCGGCGCGTTGCTCTCCCGTTACCGGCCCGGCGAACGCATCGCCGTCTGGGCGCCCAACATCCCGGAGTGGGTGATCATCGAGTACGCCGCAGCCCTCGCGGGGCTTGTGCTGGTGACGGTCAACCCCGCCTACAGGCCCCGTGAGCTGAAGTTCGTGCTGGAGCAGTCACGCAGCGCCGGCCTGTTCCTGGTTCGCGAGTTCCGCGGCAATCCGATGGCCGAAACCGCTGCGGCGGTGGTGGCAGAGCTGCCGGGCGTGCGCGAGGTCGTCGACCTGGCTGATCCGGCCGCCCTCTACGCCGGCCACGACATCCCCTGCGAGCTGCCGGACGTGCAGCCCGATGATGCGGTCCAGATCCAGTACACCTCGGGCACCACCGGCTTCCCCAAGGGCGCGGTGCTGCATCACCGGGGCATCATGAACAATCCCCGGTTCTTCATGGCGCGGTTCGCGATGCCAAGCGGCGGCAAGACCGTCTGCATCATGCCCATGTTCCACACCTCCGGCTGTGTCGGTGGAACCCTGGGTTCCCTTCTGACCGGAGGGGTCCTGATTCTCCCGCCCGCGTTCGATCCGGCCTGCGTGCTGGACCTTTTCGCTCGCGAACGGCCCGGCGCCTTCATCGGCGTGCCGACAATGTTGGTCGCCATCCTGGCGGAACAGGAGGCCCGCCCGCGCGACGTCTCCTCGATCCGGTTCATGTACTCCGGGGGATCGATGGTGCCGCCGGAGCTGATCCGCCGGATCAAGGCGACCTTCGGCTGCGACTTCGCCACCGTTTACGGCCAGACCGAGACCTCGCCGCTGCTGACGACGACCTATCGAGACGACAATCTCGAGGACAGCAGCGAGACCATCGGCCAGGCGCTCCCACACACGGAGCTCTCGATCCGCGATCCTGCCACCAACACCGTGGTCCCCATCGGCCAGGTCGGAGAGATCTGCGCCCGGGGCTACGCCCTCATGCTTGGCTACAACGATAATCCCGAGGCCACCGCCGCCACGATCGACGCCGAGGGCTGGCTGCACACCGGCGATCTCGGGACCATGGATGCGCGGGGTTATCTCAGGATCACCGGTCGGGTGAAGGAGATGATCATCCGGGGCGGCGAGAACCTGTTCCCGGCCGAGATCGAGAACGCGATGCTCGAACATCCCGACATCGTGGAGATCGCCGTCGTCGGCATTCCGGACGAAAAGTGGGGCGAGATCGTCGCCTGCTTCCTGCGCCTGCGTCCCGGCGCTGTGTTGGATCGCGCCGCCATGGTCGCCCATTGCCGGGAACGCCTCGCCGCGCCCAAGACCCCCGCCCACTGGATCGAGGTCCAGGACTGGCCTCTCACCGGCTCGGGCAAGATCCAGAAGTTCGTCCTCCGCGACCAGTTCGTCGCCGGCGTCTTTCAATCCTGATCGGAACCGCCATATGGCCGAACCCACGATCCCGGACTTCTTCAACATGCCCCCGGTTGAGGTCCGCGCCTGGACGCGGCGCGCAGCGGCTGAGGGGCCAACCCTGATCGACGAGGCGACGGGGGCGGTCATCGTGCTGCGCCATGCCGATGTCGAACGGCTCCTGACCGACACCCGCATGGTGGGCTTGGGCCTCTCGTTCTTTGACATCCTGGGGATCAAGGATGGCCCGCTGCGGGATTGGTACGGGTCGATCATGTTCACCAATGAGGGGCAGACGCACCACCGCATGCGCGCCCTCGTGGGCAAGGCCTTTTCGCCCCGCTCCGTCGAGGCCCTCCGGCCGGTCGCCGCCGAGGTGATCCGTGAGCGCCTGGCCAGGATCAAGGCCCAGGGTGAGGGCGATCTGGTGGCCGCCCTGGCGGATGCGCCGACGCAGGTGATGTGCCGTCTTCTGGGCGTGCCGCTGGCCGACGGCCCGGTCTTTACGGCCTGGGTCGGAGCCCTTTCCCCGGTGTTCCTGCTCATGAGCCCCGAGCAGATCGCCGCCGCCACCGACGCGATCGAGAAGCTGCTGGCCTACACGGCTGACCTCTGCGCCCGCCGCGAGGCCGCTCCCGGAGACGATCTGATCTCGGCCCTGATCGCCGTGGAGCATGACGGCGAGCGGCTCACCCGCGCGGAAACCGCCGCCATGGTCGCCAATCTGCTGGTCGCGGGCCACGACACCACCGCCAGCCAGAGCGCCTGCACGTTCCTGACCCTGCTGGCCCAGCCGGACCTGCTGGCCGAAGCCCGTAGCGATCCTGGCCTGATCTCGGCGATCGTCACGGAATCCATTCGTCTGGAGCCCAGCATCGGGATCATCGGCCGCACGCTGATCGAACCGGCTGAGATCTGCGGCGTGCTCCGGCCGGCCGGAGCGATGATCGTGCTGAACACGCTCAGCGCCAACACCGACCCCGCCGTCTGGCGCGACGCGGACGTGTTCGATCCGCGCCGTTTCTCAGACCCGGACGCGCCGCGCATGCTCACCTTCGGCGGCGGCGTGCATGCGTGCCTCGGAACCTGGCTGGCGCGCGTCACCCTGGAAGAGATGGTCCGCGCCGTGGCCGAGCTCGCGCCCACGCTTACCGCGCCGAAGGCCGACATCTCCTGGACCCGCGTGCTGGGCGAAAATCCCGAGCGCCTCCCGGTCGCCGTTGGCTGAACCCACGCACCCGAAGGAACCCACACCATGACCCAATTCCAAGACAAGGTGATCCTGATCACCGGCGGCACGTCGGGCCTGGGGGCCACCACCGCGGTGTCCCTGGCCAGTCAGGGCGCCAAGGTCGTCATCACCGGCCGCCGCGAGGCGCAGGGCCAGGCGGTGCTGGCGCAGATGAAGGCGGCCGGTGGCGAGGGCTTGTTCATCCAGGGCGATATCACCGTCCGCGCCGACGTCGCGGCGATGGTGTCCGGCACGGTGGCCCGCTTTGGCCGGCTCGACGGGGCGGTCAACAACGCCGGTATAGCGGGCGAGCCCTTCCACCAGGTCGCCGACATGCCCGAGGAGAACTGGCATGCGGTGATCAACACCAACCTCACCGCGGTCTTCATGAGCCTGAAGTTCGAGATCCCCGCAATGCTCGCTTCCGGCGGCGGCGCCATCGTCAACATCGCCTCGATCCTGGGCCTGGAGGGCAGCGACATCGGCCACTCGGCCTACGCCGCCGCCAAGCACGGGGTCGTCGGCCTCACCAAGTCCGCCGCCGTAGACTATGGGCAGCAAGGCCTGCGGGTGAACGCGCTGTGTCCCGGCTACTGCCACTCGGAGATGGTCGATCCCTACGTCGAGGCCGAACCCGAGCTGTTCGTGAAGATCCTCGCGCGCCACAGCGCGATGAACCGGCTGGGCGAGTCCCAGGAAGTCGCCGACGCCATCGAGTACCTGCTTTCGGACAAATCCAGCTTCATCAACGGCGTCGCGCTGCCCCTCGACGGCGGCCCGACGACGCGCCTGTACTGAAGTGCGGCCGGAAGCGGGTAGGCGAGCCTGACGACATTCCTCCAGGCCCGCTAGCGCGACGTCGGCAAGGGGGCGATATCCACCGGCGCGGCCCGGACGGAAAATGGGGCGTCGCCATCGACGGATGGAGCGCGGACGAGCCGCCAACTCGACCGTCGCGTGGGCGCCCGCAGGGCCCTTGTCGCGAGAGGAGGGTGTTGCGACGCCTCGACCCTTACCCAGCGCGGGGGTTCACAGCATGGGCCAGGGGGCCTAAAGGGCGCCGATGGTCGAGTTCGCGCTTGCTCCGCCGCCCGTTCCTGTCGTGCCCGTCGAGGGCGAGGCAGGGGGCTTTCCGGTCCGCCGCATTCTCTGCGTGGGGCGCAACTATGCTGCCCACCGTAGGGAGATGGGGGGCGATGACCGCGACCCGCCGTTCTTCTTCGCCAAGCCCGCGGACGCCGTGGTCCCGCCAGGACGCGACCCGGTCTACCCGCCGCGCACAGCCAACCTGCACCATGAGATCGAGCTGGTGGTGGCGATCGGCGCCGCCGGCCGGGACGTGGCGGTGGGCGATGCGCTGGCGTTGGTCTACGGCTATGCGGTCGGCGTCGACCTGACGCGCCGCGACCTGCAGAACGCGGCCAAGGACAAGGGCCAGCCCTGGGATTCATCGAAGGGGTTCGACGACAGCGCGCCGATCTCGGCGATCCGCCGCTGGTCGGGCGACCCGCCACAGGGCCGCATCTCCATCTCGGTGAATGGGACGGTGAAGCAGGACGCCACGGTCGCCGACATGATCTGGAACGTGGCCGAGATCATTTCCGAGGCCTCGAAGCTGTGGGCGCTGGCGCCCGGCGATCTGATCTACACGGGCACGCCCGAGGGCGTCGGCCCCCTGGTCAGGGGCGACACGGTCGAGGGCGAGGTCGAGGGCGTGGGCCGGCTCGCCTTCCGGGTCGCCTGATGGCGCTGACCCTGCATTCCGCGTGGCGGGCGACCGCCCCCTATCGCGTGCGCATCGGCCTGGCGCTGAAGGGCGTCGAGTACGGCTATCACCCCGTCGACCTGCTCGCGGGCGAGCAGCGCGAGCCCGCGTACAGGGCCGTGAACCCCCAGGGGCTTACGCCGGCGCTGGACCTGGGCGACGGCACGGTCTTGGCCCAAAGCCTGGCGATCCTGGAGTGGCTGGAGGAGACCCGGCCCCAGCCCCCGATCCTGCCGCGGTCTGCGCTGGACCGGGCCGTGGTGCGGCGCATGGCCGGGATCATCGCGTGCGATATCCATCCGCTGAACAACACCCGCGTTGGCAGGAAGCTCAAGGAACTGGGCGTGCCGGACGAGGTGGTCGCCACAGACTGGATTCAGGCCTGGATCCGCGACGGCTTCGACGCGTTGGAGCCGTTGGTCGCCCGGTACGGCGGCAGGTTCGCGTTCGGCGATACGCCCACCATCGCCGACTGCTGTCTCGTTCCGCAGGTCTATTCGGCCCGCCGCTTCAAGCTGGACGTCACGCCGTGGCCCGGCCTGATCGGCGCCGCCGACCGCGCCGCCGAGCACCCGGCCTTCCAGGCCGCGCACCCCAACCGGCAGCCCGACGCTCAGCTTCCGGCGGGGGGGGCGCAATGACCCGCAAGACGCTCGACGACCTCAAGGCCAAGAACCGCGCCTGGGCCGCCGGCAAGGTCGCGGCCGATCCGGGCTTCTTCAAGCGCCTGGAGGGCCAGCAGGCGCCTGAGTACCTCTGGATCGGCTGCGCCGACAGCCGCGTGCCGGCCAACGAGATCGTGGGGCTGGATCCCGGCGAGCTGTTCGTCCACCGAAACGTGGCCAACCTGGCCCCGCCCCAGGACGCCAACTACCTGTCCGTGCTGCAGTTTGCCGTGGACGTGATCCGCGTGAAGCACATCCTGGTGGTGGGCCACTACGGCTGCAGTGGCGTCGCCGCGGCCGTCGACGGCCAGCGCCGCGGCCTGGTCGACCACTGGCTCCACCCCATCCGCGAGGTCCACCACGAACACCGCCACGAACTGGCCGAACTGCCCGACGAGAAGACCAGGTGGGACCGGCTGGTCGAGCTGAACGTCATGCGCCAGGTCAAGAACGTGGCCTCGGACGTTTTCGTCATGGATGCGTGGCGCCGGGGGCAGCCGCTCAGTGTCCATGGCTGGGTCTATACGCTGGGCACCGGACTGGTGACCGACATGGGCGTGACCATCTCGGGTCCCGACGATCTGTCCGACTTCGTCGGCTGAGGGTCGCCTTAAGCCGGCGCGAGGGCCTATGCCAGCTTGATCTCCCTCAACCGCTCCTGGAGGTACGCGTCGGCCGTGATGGGCTGCGGGTAGCGGTCGGGGTTGGCGGCGTCGACGCAGCTGGGCAGCGTCCGGATCAGATAGTCCGAATTGAAGTGCAGGAAGAACGGCGTCGAGTAGCGCGGGAAACCGCGGCGCTCCGGGGCCGGGTTCACGACGCGGTGGGTCGTGGACGGCAGGCGGTGGTTCACCAGTCGCTGCAGCATGTCGCCGATGTTGCAGACCAAGCTGCCGGCAGGGGGGTTGATGGCGATCCATCGGCCGTCGTGATCCTTCACCTCCAGCCCGGCCTCTTCGGCGCCGAGCAGAAGCGTGATGACGTTGATATCCTCGTGCGCCCCGGCGCGGATGTGCGGCCCGTCCTTGGGGACCGGCGGATAGTGCAGCAGGCGCAGGATCGAATTGCCCACGTCGACCTTGTCGTCGAAGAAGTGGCGGTCGAGGCCCAGGTAGGTGGCGATCGCCTCCAGGACCTTCAGGCCCATGGCGTCCAGCGCGTTGTAGAGCCACTGCACCTTCGCGTGGAACTCGGGCAGTTCCAGATCGGGCCACACGTTGTCGATCATGTGGTCGCGGAACCGATGGCCGGGCGGCAGGTCGCGGCCTACGTGCCAGAATTCCTTGAGGTCGTAGTGGGTGTGGCCCTTGGCGGTTTCGACGCCGAAGGGCGTGTAGCCGCGTTGGCCCGCCACGGGCAGCTTGTACTTCATCTTCGCCGCCTCGGGCAGGGCGAAGAACTGCTTCATCTGGTCGATGGCCGCATCGACCTTGTCCTGCGGCATGCCGTGGTCGGAGATCACCGCGAACCCCCAGCGGGCGTAGCTGTCGCCCAGGGCCTGGGTGAAGGCGTTGAAGTCCTTGGCGAAGAGGTCGAACGAGACGGGCTCGATACGATCCTGGAGGGCGGTGGCTTGGCTCATTTCGGCGTTCTACACCTCTGCGCGCCGGCGTGCATCCCGGCAAGCGACTCCCCCGCTGGCGAAGGTCCGTCTGCGGGTTATGCAGGCTCTCGTGCCCGGCGACCGGCGGCGAGCTGGCTTCAGGCGCGCGCAAGCGGCTCTATCCGGCCTCCAGACGACGCTTGGCGGCGCGGTCGTTGTCTGCCTCCTCGGCTTCCTCCTTGGAGAGGCGGCGCATCTCTTCGGTCAGCAACTTCTCCATGGTCTCGCGGCTGTCGCGCACGGCCATCGCATACTGCTCCTCCTCGCCGTAGACCGGGGCCAGCTTCTTGAAGAGCGCCATGTCGTGCTCGCGGAAGACGGTGACCGCCTTGTTCGCGCGGCGGTCCGAAAGGCCCAGCCGAAGCAGGGCCTTCTTGCCGAACAGCATCGCGCTCTCGAACGTCTCGCGCACGACCTCATCGCCGCCCACCCGCACCAGTTCGTAAGCGTGCCGCCGGTCATAGGCGCGGGCCAGGATGGTCAGGTTGGGGAAGTAGTCGGTGGCCGCCTTCACCAGCTCGACCGCCTTGTCCTTGTCGTCGATGGCCACCAGCAGCAGCTTCGCCTTGTCGGCCCCCGCGGCGCGCAGGAGGTCCAGGCGCGTGGCGTCGCCGTAGTGCACGCGCCAGCCGAAGCGCCGGATCGTGTCGATCTGCTCGATGGACGAGTCCAACAGCACCACCGAGAAGTCGTTGGCGGTGAGCAGGCGTGTGGCGATCTGGCCGAAGCGGCCGAAGCCGGCGACGATCACATCCGGGGCGCCGTCGTCGAAGGCCAGGCGCTCGGGCTCGGCCAGGCCTGTGGTGCGGTTGAGCACCAGCTTCTCGTAGAGCACGAAGGCGACGGGCGTCATCGCCATGGAGAGCGCCACCACCGCGGTCGCCAGGGCCGCGTCCTGGGCGGACAGCACCTGGGCGCCGGCGACGAAGGTCAACAGGACGAAGCAGAACTCACCGCCCTGGGCGAGAGAGACAGCCATGGTGGCGGCGTCTCGGTGGCTGTGGCGGAAGATCAGGCCGACAGCCCACATCGATGCGAACTTGGCGGTCATCAGACCCACGGTCAGCGAGATGACCAGCACCGGCTGAGCGGCCACGAGGCCCAGGTTCAGGCCTGCGCCAACGGTGATGAAGAACAGGCCCAGCAGCAGGCCGCGGAAGGGCTCGATGTCGGTCTCGAGCTCGCGGCGGAACTCGCTCTCGGCGAGCACTACGCCTGCCAGGAAGGCGCCCAGCGCGGGCGACAGCCCGACCAGCTCCATCAGCGCGGCCACGCCGACCACCAGCAGGAGGGCCGAGGCGGTGAAGATCTCGCGCAGGCGCGCGGCGGCGATAAACCGGAAGATGGGCCGTGTCAGATAGCGGCCGCCGATCACAACGCCGGCCACGGCGGCGAAGGTGGCCACGATGCGCACCCACTCAGGCTGGCCGGCCAGGATGCTGTGACCGTGCCCGGCGGCGGCGTCGACCCCGACGGGTGTGGCCGCCAAGAGCGGCAGGAAAGCGAAGAGGGGGATGACCGCCAGATCCTGGAACAGCAGCACACCGAACGCGGCTTGGCCGACAGGGCCCTGCCGCAGGCCCTTCTCCTCCAGATTCTGCAGGACGATGGCCGTCGACGAGAGCGCCAGGATCAGGCCCACCGCCAGCGAAACGCGCCAGTCGGCGCCCAGGAACAAGGCGATGGCGCCTACGACGACGGCGCTCGCCAGCATTTGCGCCGCGCCCAGACCGAAGATCGAGGTGCGCATTTCCCATAGCAGCGCCGGCCTCACCTCCAGCCCGATCAGGAACAGCAGGATCACCACGCCGAACTCGGCGAAGGCCATCACGTCGGCCTGGTCGCCCACAAGGGACAGCGCGAAGGGGCCAACCAGCACCCCGGCGATGAGGTAGCCGAGGACGGAGCCCAGCCCGAGGCGCTTGGCGATGGGAACGGAGACGACACCGGCCGCCAGATAGACCAGGGCCTGGATGAGGAGGGAGTCTGCGGTCATGCGGGGATTTCCATTCCCCGATCCGGGGGTGTGACCCCAATATCATCAATCGATGAATTTTTACGGCCGGGCCTTCCGGACCACCGTTTTGCGGCGTATCAGGCGGCCATGGCTGACAAGGTTCGCAAAGACGCGGTCGAGGCGCTGCAAGGGCTGCTCTTCGACGGCATGACCATCATGGCGGGCGGCTTCGGGCTGTGCGGCATTCCCGAAACCCTGATCGCGGCGATCCGCCAGTCTGGCGTCAAGGACCTGACGGTTGTCTCGAACAACTGCGGCGTCGACGACTTCGGCCTGGGCGTGCTGCTGGCCGGCGGCCAGATCCGCAAGATGATCAGCTCCTACGTGGGCGAGAACAAACTGTTCGCCGAGCTCTATCTGTCGGGCAAGCTGGAGCTGGAGTTCAACCCGCAGGGCACCCTGGCCGAGCGCATCCGGGCCGGCGGCGCGGGCATCCCCGCGTTCTTCACCAAGACCGGCGTCGGCACCCTGGTGGCTGAGGGCAAGGAAGTCCGCGAGTTCGACGGCGAGCTCTATGTGATGGAACGCGGCCTCACCGCCGACCTGTCCATCGTCAAGGCCTGGAAGGGCGACGAGGAGGGCAACCTCGTCTATCGGATGACCGCGCGGAACTTCAATCCGATGATGGCGACCGCGGGCAAGGTGTGCGTGGCCGAGGTCGAAAAGATCGTCACCACCGGCACGCTCGATCCCGACAACATCCACACCCCCGGCATCTTCGTCGACCGCATCGTCGAGGGCGTTCACGAGAAGCGCATCGAGCAGCGCACGACCCGTAAGCTTGAGGGAGCCGCCTGATGGCCTGGACCCGCGACCAGATCGCCGCCCGCGCGGCCCAGGAGCTGCGCGACGGCTTCTACGTGAACCTCGGCATCGGGATCCCGACCCTGGTGGCCAACTACATCCCCGCCGGCATGAGCGTGACGCTGCAGAGCGAGAACGGGATGCTGGGGATGGGTCCCTTCCCGATCGAGGGGCAGGAAGACGCCGACCTGATCAACGCCGGCAAGCAGACGATCACCGCCCTGCCGTCGAGCAGCTATTTCTCCAGCGCCGACAGTTTCGCAATGATCCGCGGCGGCCACATCGACCTGAGCATCCTGGGCGCCATGCAGGTGGCCGAGAACGGCGACCTCGCCAACTGGATGGTCCCGGGGAAGATGGTGAAGGGCATGGGCGGCGCCATGGACCTGGTGGCGGGCGTGAAGCGCGTCGTCGTGGTCATGGAGCACACCGAGAAGACCGGCGCGCCCAAGCTGCTCAAGGCCTGCACCCTGCCCTTGACCGGCCAGGGGGTTGTCGACCTGGTGGTCACCGAACTGGGCGTGTTCGACGTCAACAGGGGCAAGTCGCCGCTGACGCTGCTGGAACTGGCGCCCGGCGTGACGCTGGATGAGGTCAAGGCCAAGACGGGCGCGGAACTCCGGGTCGCCGATACGGTGGCCGGCTAGCGGCGACTATCGGCCGTAGGCCTTCAGCACTTTCGCAGGCGCGGTGGTGAACCAGGCGTAGCCGTTGCGGCGCTCGGCGCTGAGGTCGTGGACATCGTCGTGGATCGTGCGGTCGCGGTCGCCGAAGATCGGGCGGCCGGTGGCGAGATCGTAGTAGCGGGCCCATAGCGGCGCCGCGCCGGGCTGGTCGACCAGGCGGCGGGCCTCGCCGGGGGCCGGAGCCCGCCAGGCCTTGTCGGCGATCGCTGCGCCCCGCAACCACGTCACGCCGCCGCCTATCGCGTGCGCCACCTCCGGCGGCGGGGTGGGGAAGGCTGTGATCAGATACGCCAGGATGCCGGCGCTTTCGGCGCTGGCCAGGGCGGCGGGCTCGAAGTTGCGGGCGCCGACGGGAGCCAGCGTCACCGCGTCGGCCTGCTGCGGCCAGCCTGTAGGGCGGCCATCCCTGACGACCTGTGATTTGAGAAGGGCGGCTAGGCCACGGCGCCAGGCCGCCTCGGCGTCGGCGCGCAGAGCGGGGGCTGCGAAGGCGTAGTCGCCCTGGCCTTTGGCGATGTCGCCCAGGAGGCTGAGCGCAGCCACCATGGCGTCGTCGTTGAAGGTGACCGCGTCGTGGTAGCCGCCCACCAGAGGCCAGACCTGGGGCCAGCCGCCGTTGGGATACTGCGCCGCCAGCAGCCAGCGGACGCCGCGCACGAAGCTGTCGCGATAGGGCGCCTCGCCGCCCGCGGTGATGACGCGCGCCAGGAAGCGGAGCTCGGTGACGGTGGCGTCGTTGTCGAGGGTGCCGACGTAGTCCTTCTCCGCGGAGAACGGCTGGCCCGGCTGGCGTACGGCGGTGCGTGGCGCGTTCTTGCCCCAGCCGCCGGCGGGGCTCTGGAAGCTGACGATGACGTCGGCGATGTGTCGGGCCTCGGGCGTGGCGTACCAACGGGCGGGCTTGCTGAGCGGCATCGAGGCCGCGGCGTCGCCGGAGGTCGGGGGCGGGCCGTTGGTGGTTTCGGCGGCGTTCAGGCGGCGCGCCGCCTCGGAGCGGTCGAGATAGCTGGACCAAGCTGCGCGTTCGCCCGCAGGGATGTCGGCGAGGCGCTCGCGGGTGAGCGGCGGGGCCGGGGTCATCTGGCCGATGACCGCGGCCTGAGCCGACGTGGCGAGCAGGAGGGCGGCTGCGACGGCGGCGCGGATCATGGTGCGAGAGTGCCGTGTCATGTCCCGTGATGCCTAGCTGAGAGCGTTGGACCTGCTCTTTCTCAGAGAGAGGAAGGCTTCGATCTCATGGGCGATGGGAGCCTGCTGGATCCGGTCACTCAAGGACCGGCCTCTGGCCGGCCGCCCCGCGGCGGCCCTCCGGGCCGTCCTTGACTGACCGGATCCAGCAGGCAGGCTCGGAGCCACGAGATAGACGCGCAAGCGCCGCCGCCGATCCCCCTGCGTTCGCCGGTGAATGGCCGGGAGGGGAGAGGAGGGTGAGCGCCGTGCCTTGGGCGCAGCGGCAAGGCTTGCGCCCCGCCTCAGGCGTAACTCACCACCTCGTATTCGATGCCGTCCGGGTCGAGGAAATAGAACCGCCGCCCCGGCTCGTAATCGCCATGCGAGAAGGGCGTGAGGCCGGCGGCCACCACGCGCGCCTCGGTCGCGTCCAGGTCGTCCACCTCGACGCCGATGTGGTTGAGCGGCCGGCCCTTGGCGAAGTCGTCGGCCGTGTAGGCGACGCCGGGGCCGGTGTAGAGGGCGATGTACTGCTGGGCTGTTCCCACGTGGATCGAAAGACCGCCGTCGCGCGCCGGGCCCTGCCAGCGGATCGGCCAGCCGAACATCGCCCTCTACACCGGCCCCGGCGTCGCCTACACGGCCGACGACTTCGCCAAGGGCCGGCCGCTCAACCACATCGGCGT
>NZ_SCTC01000064.1 GCF_004299445.1 Phenylobacterium sp.
GGAATCCACCTGCGCCAGCAGGTGGATTCCTCCGTGGGCGGGAAGACGGCCATCGATACGCCGCGCGGCAAGAACCTGGTGGGGGCCTTTCACCAGCCGAGGCTGGTCCTGGCCGACCAGACGGTGCTGTCCACCCTGCCCGACCGCGAGATGCGCGCGGGGTACGCCGAGATTATCAAGTACGGCCTGCTGGGCGACCGCGTGTTCTTCGAATGGCTGGAGATGAACGTCGCGGCCGTGCTGGCGCGCGACCCGGAGGCGCTGGCTCACGCGGTCGCGCGTTCTGTGGAGATGAAGGCCGAGATCGTCGCCGAGGATGAGAAGGAACAGGGGCGCCGCGCGCTGCTGAACCTGGGCCACACCTTCGGCCACGCTCTGGAATCCGAGACCGGTTACGGCGACGCGCTGCTGCATGGCGAAGCCGTGGGCGTCGGCATGGCGCTGGCGTTCCGCTTCTCCGCTCGCCTGGGGCTGGCCAATGGGCAGGACGCCGAGCGCGCCAGCCGCGCGATCGCCGCGTCGGGCCTGCCGACCAGGCTGCGTGACGTGCCCGGCCATCCGTTCGACGCCGGACGTCTGGTGATGCACATGGGCCAGGACAAGAAGGCCGAGGCCGGTCGATTGACCTTCATCCTGGCGCGCGCGCTGGGCGACGCGTTCGTCGCCAAGGACGTGGACGCCGCCGCCGTGCTTGAATTCCTAGTTGCGGAAGGCGCCCACCCATCAGGTGAAAAGCCGTGATCTGGGCGCTCGTCGCGGGCCTGGCCCCCACCCTGCTCATCCTGCTGACGATGTCGGCGCTGATCTCGGCCGCCGAGACATCGATGACGGCCGCCAGCCGCGGCCGGATGCACCAGTTGGAGCGCGAAGGCGACCAGGCGGCGCGCCGGGTCAACAAGCTCATCGGCAATCAGGAGACGATGATCGGGGCGATCCTGCTCTCGAACAACGTCATCAACATCTTCGCCTCGGTGGTCACCACCCAGGTGCTGGGCGCGGCCTTCCCCGGCTGGCTTGGCGCGGCGATCGCCACCGCGGTAATGACGGTGCTGGTGGTGATCTTTTCCGAGATCCTGCCCAAAACCATCGCCATCGCCCGCGCCGACGACACAGCCCGCTCGCTCTCGATCCCGACGTACTGGGTGGTTCGCATCTTCGGCCCGTTGGCCGATGGCGCGCAGTGGATCGTGCGCCAGACGCTGCGGCCCTTCGGCATCAAGCTGGACGCCGGGACCGACGTACTGGCGGCCCACGAGGAGATCCGTGGGGCCGTCGAATACCACCACTCGGAAGGCCTGGTGGAGAGTCGCGACCGCTACATGCTGGGCGGCGTGCTGGACCTGGCCGAGATGGACGTGTCCGAAGTCATGGTCCACCGCCGCTCTATGGAGACCGTCGACGGCGACCTGCCGCCGCGTGAGATTCTGGCCGAGACCCTCGCCAGCCAGCATAGCCGGGTGCCGATCTATCGTGGCGACGCCGAGAACGTGGTGGGCGTCCTGCATGTGAAGGACCTGCTGCAGGCGCTGGCCGAGACCGACGGCCGGATCGACGACCTGGACATCGCCGCCATCCTGCGCGAGCCGTGGTTCATCCCCGAGACCACCAGCCTGAAGGACCAGCTCGCGGCCTTCCTGAAGCGCCAGAACCACTTCGCCCTGGTGGTCGATGAGTATGGCGCGCTGCAGGGCCTCGTAACTCTCGAGGACATCCTCGAGGAGATCGTGGGCGAGATCGAGGACGAGCACGATGTGGTGGCCGCCGGCGTCAAGCCGGACGCCGACGGCTCGGTTGTGGTCGAGGGCTCGGTCACCATCCGGGACCTGAACCGCGCGATGGACTGGGACCTGCCCGACGACGAGGCGGTGACGGTCGCGGGCCTGCTGATCCATGAGGCCCAGCAGATTCCCGAGGTGGGCCAGACCTATACCTTCCACCATCACCGCTTCCGCGTTGAAGCCCGCAAGGGCGCACGCGTCACCTCGCTGAGGGTCGAGCCCCTGCCGCGGGACGACGGGGAGTAGCGGGAGCCTCCCCCGCCCCGCGTTAGCGCGTCAGCGTCGGTAGGGCGGAACTACGACATACACGAAAGGGTCGGAGCTGGCCGCGGCCCTGGCAGGTCCTCGGGCGCGTTCGTGCATCTCGTGTATTTCGTGTTTCCAGAATGACAGCGCCTGCGGCGCAATGAGGGATGGGGAAGCGGCGGACCGCCTCCCCACCTCTGCAGCATCAGAAGTTCAGGTTCGCGCCGACGAAGAAGAAGCGGCCGCGGTTGTCGTATTGCGACGCGCCGGTGCCGGTGCCGGTGAAGGTCTCCGGCAGGCCCGGCGGGTTGCGGTCGAACAGGTTGATCACGCCCGCGCGCACCGACATGTCGTCGTTCAGCTTATAGCCGACGCGAAGATCGTGCCGGAAATAGTCGCCCGTGTAGTAGGGGTCGAGCTGGTTCGGCTGGAACGCGTTGTTCGAGACCATCGAGTCGATCCAGACCGTATTCCAGGTGACCGACAGCTTGTCGTAGGTCCAGCGAACCGAACCGTTGGCCTTCCACTCGGGCGTCGCGTTGTTGATGGTGTTCGCGAGCTGGGTGTAGGCCTGACCGGGTAGCCCCTGGAGGTGGAAGCGGTACATCCAGGTGGCGTCGAGCCGCATGGCGATCGAGCCGTAGTCCTTGCCGAACAGGTCCTCGGTCTGGAACCCGTACGAGATCGCGTAGTCCCAGCCTTCGACCTTCACGCTGGCCACGTTCTGGTTGACCAGGATCACCTGCGTCACGCCGCCGACGACGCCGGCCGCCGTCCCCGTGGGGTCACGCTGAATCTGCGCGCAGAACGGGTTGGACGCGAATGGCGTAGCCGAGTCGTAGCAGAGCGCCTGGAACAGGGTGTTGATGGGGATCAGGCCGACCTGATCCTCGATATTGTACTTGAAGAAGTCGGCCGAAATCTGAAGGTTCGGGATCCAGCGCGGCTGGACCACGACGCCGTACTGGTGGGTGGTCGCCGTCTCGGGCCCCAGGTCGGGGTTGCCGCCCTGCAGCAGCGGCAGCGACGGGCGGCCCGCGCCGAAGCTCGACTGGAATGTCGCCGGATTGTAGCCCGGAATCGCGGCCGCGCAGTTGACCCGTCGCGCCGCCTGCTGGGCCGCCGTGGCGCCGGCGAACACCGAAGCGTCGCAGGGGTCGGTGGCGGCGGTAGTGAAGTTGCGGCTTTGCGGGGCGAACAGCTCGACGATGTTGGGCGCGCGCACGGCGGTGGACTGCGAGGCGCGGAAGCGGATGTCCTTCACCGGCAGCCATTCGACGTGCAGGCGGTATTGGTCGGTGCCGCCGATCGTGGAGTAGTCCGACACGCGGCCGGCGGCCTCGAACGTGAGCTCCTCGGCGAACGGAGCGTCCTTCAGGATCGGGACCCGGATCTCGCCGTAGGCTTCCTTGACGTTGTACTCACCCGCGCGCGTGCCGATGGCGTTGAAGAACAGCGCCCCCGAAGCGCCGATCGGATCCTGCGCGAAGAAGCTCTCCTCCTTGCGGTACTCGGCGCCGAAGGCCACCCCGACGGGGCCGGCGGGCAGTTCGAAGAGTGACGTCGCGAAGTTCAGGCCGGCGACCGTCTGCTTGATCTGCTGGTCGGTGACCGAGACGCCGTTGGCCCAATTGATGGCCTCTCGCGACGGCTGGCCGTTGATCAGGTCCCAAGGGGTGCAGCCCGCCGCGCGGGCGGCGGCGTCGCGGCAGACGATCTGGCCGTTCAGCAGCACGGCGTCCACCGCCTGCTGCACCCGGGCGATGTTGGGCACGTTGTACGAGATCGTCGAGCCGTTGAGCTCGGAGTACTGCACGTAGCTGTCCCAGTTCACGTCGCGGCCGAAGGTCTGGAACTTGCCCTCCATGCCGCCGGCGATGCGGATCTGCTCGCGCTCGGTCTTCACGTCGCGGTTGCCGAATTCGACCCAGGTCTTGCCGACCTGGACCTGCGAGGCCTGGGTGAGGGTGAGGCCCGCGCCGCGCTGCTCGAAGGGCACGGTGGCCGCCGACGACGCCGTCCAGGCTGCCCGCAGCGCCGCCGCCGCCGCGCCAGGACCGTTGAGGTAGGCGTTGTCGCCACGGATGGTGATCGGCATCGTGCCGCCGCCCGCCGCGCTGGAGAACGCCGGCGAGAAGATGCCGTAGCCCGAAACCTTCACGTAGCTGGCGTCGAGGAAGACCTTCCAGTTGTCGGTGACCTTGTAGTCCACATAGGTGCGCAGGACACCGCGATTGGCCTTGCCCTGCAGCGCCGTGAACACCTGGTTGTAGAACAGCGACGGGTCCTGGCAGGTGGGCTGGACGGTGGCGGTGGCGCAGTTCTGCGACAGGCGCACGATCGAGCTGCCGTTGTCGCGGATGTCGCGGGTGACCGACAGGCCCGTGCCCACCACATTGCTGTTGCGCAGCTGGAAGGTGGCGAAGGGCGAGGAGTTCGAACGCGACTGGGGCAGCACGTTCTGGACCGTGACGCCGGTCGCGGAGTTGCGGCGGATCCCCGGGAAGGCCCAGTCCCGGTCCCTCTGCAGGATCGGCTCGAGGCCGGCGTGTTCGCCACCGACCAGCACGCTCAGCTTGTCGTCGAAGAACTTGCGGCCCCAGTTGAAGCCGGCGCGAAACTCCTCGCCATCCTTCTCCTCGGTGATGCCGGTCTGCAGGTCGACCTCGAGGCCGTCATGCTGCTTCTTCATCACGAAGTTGACGACGCCCGAGATGGCTTCCGAGCCGTACACGGCCGAGGCGCCGCCCGCGATCGTCTCGATGCGATCGATCATCAGTGAGGGAATGGTGTTGAGATCCACGGCCGGCGAAGAGGCGTCCGAGAACGGCAGGCGACGGCCGTCCATCAACACCAGGGTGCGGGTGGCGCCCAGGCCGCGGATGTCGGCGCGGGTCTGACCGGCCAGGAACAGGGTCGCCGACGTGGTCTGGGAGTTCTGGTTCGGGTTGATGTTGGGCTGTTCAAGCAGGAGGTCGCCCACGGAAACCTGGCCCGACTCGCGGATGGCCTCCGAGCTGACGACCGAGAGTGGCTGCGGCGCCGAGAAAGTGTCGCGGCGGATCCGCGATCCGGTGACGACGATCTCGCCCACTTCGGCGCCTTCCTCGGTGGTCTGGGCCCAGGCTGCGCCGGCGAAACCGGTCGCGGTGATCGCGCCGCAGATGAACGAGGTAGCCAGCAGGCGCTGGCGCGTCGGGTAGAGCTTCAAATGCAAATCCTCCAATTGCCGGCGCGCGGACGCGCGGCATGCATGCCTTGCTGCGGACGTCTGGAATCGGGGCCGCCGGCTCGCGCGGCGCCCCACTGCCGCTGCCCGACGCCACCTCTAGGGAGCGCCCGCGGCGGCGCTTAAGGAGATCGCCTCATCGTCTTCATGAAATCGATTCAGGAAGAGGATCGCACGCCGGGCCGAGACTGCCCTCAAGATGCTGATATCGTGGAAGGTTTTGCCGCGTCACGAAACGCGCGCAAAGGCGCCCGCAATCTGTCTCCAGGCGGTCATAGGCCGTACCGGCCTGTCATTGTTACGTGGCGTGTGGCGCCAGCGACACGTGCGCGGCGCAGGACGGCTTAGCCTTCGCGGAAATAAGGCTCGACCGGGCCTTGCAGCTTGATCGTCAGCGGGTTGCCGTGACGGTCCTTGGAGGCTCCGACCGCGAGCCGCACCCAGCCTTCGCTGACGCAGTATTCCTCGACGTTCGTCTTGTCCTGGCCCTTGAAGCGAACGCCGACGTTCCGCGAGAGGACGGCCTCGTCATAATAGGGGCTGTTGGGGTCCACGCTGAGGCGGTCGGGCAGGGGCGGAAGAGTGTCGTCGCTCATGCGCGGGACCTCGCACGACCGGCCGCGCGGTTCAAGACGCAGGCGGCGCCACAGCCGGCGTCTCCTGGGCTTTCTCCAGCGAAACCTTCAGCTTGGCCATCACTTCCGGCGTCAGCGCACGGCCATGATCGGGGTCGATGGAAAGGCCCTGGATGCTGACCCCGGCGAACAGCGCGCCGACCTCGGGATCGCGCATCCGCTCGGAAAGGCCGGGGAAATGCCGATCCAGCCACGCCAGCATTTTCGGGTCCTCCATCAGCTCATGGATGGGCGTCTCCAGCGTGTACTTCGGCGAGGCCGGCGTCGGCTGGGCCGCCGCCGGTCCAAACACCAGAAACCCGGCGGCGAGTGCGAGCACGAGCCTTCGCATGATCCGATCCTCCTGCTCCGATGTTACCCCCGCCGCCGCGCACACGGATTGCCAAGCCCGTTTCAACGCGGTTCAAGAACAGCCATGAAACTCGCCACCGCCGCGCTCGCGGCCCTTTTCGCCGTCACCCCCGCCTTGGCCGAGCAGCTTCCTCCGAAACGGATCTTCGATAGCCCCGACATCTCGGGCCCCCGCGCCCGGGGCGTGAAGCTGTCGCCGGACGGCAAGTCGGTGACCTACATCAAGACCCGCGCCGACGACCTGACCGTCACCGACCTCTGGGTCGCGGACGTGGCCGGCGGCGAACCCCGCCTGCTCCTGGACGGCAAGACCCTCGCCCCCGCCCGGCGTGAGCTGTCCGAGGCCGAGAAGGCGCGGCGCGAGCGGGCGGGCGTGGCCACCCGCGGCGTGGTCGACTACGCCTGGGACAGTCAGGCCAAGGTGATCCTGGCCCCGGTCGAGGGCGACATCTTCGTCTATGACGTGGCGGCCGGTAAGGCGCGGCAAGTCACCCGCACGGCCGGCGACGAGATCGACGCCAAGGTCTCGCCGAAGGGCGGCTTCGTCAGCTACGTGCGCGACGACAACCTCTATATCACGCCGACCGCCGGCGGGGCCGAGCGCGCGCTCACCGAGGGTGGGACCGAGCTCAAGAGCTGGGGGACGGCCGAGTTCATCGCCCAGGAAGAGATGGACCGCGACACCGGATACTGGTGGAGCCCCGACGACAAGGCCGTCGCCATCGCCTTCGTCGACCAGACCGGCGTCGACGTCGTCGACCGTCCCGAGGTCGGAGCCACCGGCGCGAAGGTGATCGCCCAGCGCTACCCCCGGCCGGGTCGGCCCAACGCCCGCGTCGAGCTCTACGTCCAGCCGCTGGACGGGCCGCGCGTGAAGGTGGACCTGGGCGCCGACGCCGACATCTACCTGGCCCGCGTGGCCTGGGCGAAGGACGCGGCGACGCTTTACGTCCAGCGCCAGAGCCGCGATCAGCGCCGGCTGGACCTGCTGGCCGTGGATCCGGCGACCGGCAAGGGTCACGTGATCCTCACCGAGACCAGCCCGCACTGGGTCGACCTCACCGACGACTTCAAGCCCCTGAAGGACGGAACGTTCCTGTGGTCGTCCGAGCGGTCAGGATGGCGGCACCTCTACCTCTACGGCCGAGACGGCAAGCTGATCCGGCAGGTCACCAGCGGCGACTGGCCGGTAGGCAAGATCGAGGGCCTGGACGAGGCCAGGCAGACGGTGATCTTCGCCGCGCACAAGGACAGCCCCGGCGAGCGCCGGATCTATTCCGTGTCGTACGCCAAGCCGGGCCAGCCCAAGGCGCTGACCCCGGCCGGCGGCTGGTGGACGGTGACCGTGGCCGACAAGGGCGGCGCCTTCGCCGGGACCTACGAGGATCCGAAGACCCCGGCCCAAACCGCGCTCTACCGCGCCGACGGAACCCGCGTGCGCTGGATCGAGGAGAACCCGCTGAAGCCCGGCCATCCGTTCTGGCCGTACGTGGACCGCCTGCGCCAGCCGACCTTCGGCACGATCAAGGCCGCCGACGGCTCGGACCTGTGGTGGTCGATGCGCACGCCGCCCGGCTTCGACGCCTCCAAGAAGTATCCGGTGATCGTGCAGGTCTATGGCGGCCCCTCGGGCCCGCGCGTCGCCAGCAACTGGCACAGCCCCGAAGATCAGATCCTGCTGGACGCAGGCTATATCCTGTTCCGGCTGGACAACCGCGGCGTCGGCTTCCGCTCAACGGCCTTCAAGACCGCCATCGACCGCAAACTGGGCCAGCTGGAAGTCGACGACCAGATCGTCGGGGCGAACTACCTGAAGACGCTGCCCTACGTGGATCCGGAACGGCTGGGCGTCACAGGCTGGTCTTACGGCGGCTACATGACGCTCCTGATGCTGACCGCGCCGGACAGCCCGTTCAAGGCGGGGGTCTCGGGTGCGCCGGTGACCGACTGGAAGCTCTACGACACCCACTACACCGAGCGCTTCATGGGCACGCCGGCAGACAACGCGGACGGCTACGGCGCGTCGGAGATCGTCAGCCGTCTGCCCCGCCTCAAGGACGGCTCGCTGCTGCTGATCCACGGGATGGCGGACGACAACGTCACCTTCGATCACTCGACGCGGGTGCTCTTTGCGCTGCAGGCGCAAGGCAAGCCGTTCGAGACGATGGTCTATCCCGGCCTTCGCCACCGCGGCGGCTGGACGCCGGCCAACCGGATGCACCGCGCCATGGCCACGCTGGACTTCTTCGACCGCAAGCTCAAAGGCGACTAGCCGACCTGGACGTCAGGCGGCGACGCTGCGGATCGCATCGCGCGCTTCCAGCGCCTGCGATACGGCGTCGATCAGCGCGGCCATCTCGATGGGCTTGGCGACGAAGCCGTTCATGCCGGCGGCCAGGTACTCGTCGACCTGGTGACGCATAACGTTGGCCGAGAGCGCCAGGATCGGGGTCTGCGGCAGACCACGCTCAGCCTCGATGGCGCGGATGGCCTGGGTGGCGTCAACGCCGTTCATCACCGGCATCTGCACGTCCATCAGGATCAGATCGAACGACTGTGCGCTGAACGCGTCCACGGCCGCGCGGCCATCTGCGGTGATGACGACATCCACACCCAGCGGATCGAGAATCGCCGTCAGCAGCAGCTGGTTGGTCGTGTTGTCCTCGGCCGCGAGGATGCGGATTGGGGGCAATTCCGGCTCCGCCTCGGGCGTCGAGGCGACGGCGCGGCGCGGACCGACCCAAGGCAGGGGCAGTTCGAAGGTGAACGCCGAGCCACGGCCCTCGACGCTGGTCGCCGAGATCCTGCCCCCCATGAGCTCGACCAGCTCGCGGCTGATCGCCAGGCCCAGGCCCGAGCCGCCGAACCGGCGCGTGGCGCTGGGGTCGACCTGAGAGAAGCGCCCGAAGAGTCGCTCCAGCGCGTCGCTGGCAATGCCGACGCCGCTGTCGGACACGGTGCAGACGATACCCTCGCCCGTTCGGCGGAGCGACACGCGCACCTCCCCGTTGTCGGTAAACTTCACGGCGTTGGAAACGAGATTGGAAATCACCTGGCGGATCCGGCCCGCGTCGCCGCGCCAGATCCCACAGGCCTCGGGCTGCACGGAGAGCAGGAAGCGCACGTCCTTCTGCGCCGCCAAGGTGGCGAAGCTGCGGGTCGCAGTGTCGACCTCGGCTTCCAGGTCGAAGTCATGCGCGTCGATGTCCATCCGGCCGGCCTCGATCTTTGAGAGATCCAGGAGGTCGTTCAGGAGGGACAGCAGGGTCTCGCCCGACGCGCGGATCAGCCGAACCTTGTCGTGGTCCGCCTGGGTCAGGTCGCTCCTCGCCAGGACCTGAGCCATGCCGAGCACGCCGTTGAGCGGCGTGCGGATCTCGTGGCTCATGTTCGCCAGGAAGTGCGACTTGGCGACGTTGGCGCTTTCGGCGCGGTCACGGGCCGCCTGCAGCTCCTGCATGGCGTCGGCATGCGCGCGCTCATGGACAAGAAGGCGGCGCGCCACACGCCATATCTGCCAGCCCAGCGCCAGCATCACCCCCAGCAGCATGATGCAGCCCAGCGCCAGGACGGGCGCCGCCGTCTTCAGCGCCTGCAGTCCCGGGTGGCGCTGCACCCAGACGATCTCGCCGATCCGGGCGCCATCGACCGCGCGCACGACCAACGACGCCGGAGAGTTGGAGGCGGCTTCCTGGAAGCGGGCGCCGGCGATGCCCGAGGCGGCCAGCAGCGACGGCGTCTCGCGATCCAGTCGCTGGGCCGAGATGACTAGCATCGCCCGACCCGGACGGCGGGGCGAGGAAGCGTCTTCTGGGGTCACCGTCGAGGCCGCCACGAGGTAGGGCACCCCCCCCGAGAGCACGACGCCGGATGCGGTCTCCGCCAGGTCGGGATCGGTGTCGCCGACAGGTGGAGGAATCGACTCGCGGCGGCTTTCCAGCGCCCTCGCCCGGCGAACGATGCCCGCTGCGTCAGCCAGGAAAGTCGTCTGCGCGCGCGGGTCGGCGCGGGACGTCCCGACCCAGGCGTAGAACGGCCGATCGGCGCCATCCAAGGCGATGGTCAGGTCATGGCCGCGGTTGTTGGTGAAGTAGCTGCCGATCTCATTGTCCAGCCACTCGAGCGATCCTCCGGGGCGCAACTCGCGATAGGCCTGGTTCCAGACCGTCGCGGTCGTGATGTCCGTGACGATGCGATGCAGGCGGCGGCCAACGACGTTGTCCACCATGGCGCGATCCTCGCGCGCCTGCAGGGAGTCCAGCGCCTGCGAGCCGGCGATGAGCAGCGCCGCCAGTCCGAGCAGCACAAGCGCCAGCAGCGCCACGCCCAGCGCCATCAGCCGGCGCAGCGCCGACTGGCCTTCGGTGAGGCCGATTCTCGCCGCAGTTGCCATTCGGCGGAGACATGGCCGATGCCATGACTGATCGACAGTAACCATAACGCCGCACGCCGCAGACAAACTGTCGCAGACCTTGGCCTTGGCGACTGTGGCCTCGGCGGCTCGCCCACGGCGTCGACGATCCGGCCCCTTCAGATGCCCCCGGCGGCCAGGACCGCCGGGGGCTCAGCGGCTACTTCGGTTTGCGGAACTTCATGACGAACTGGTCGGTCTTGCCGCGCACCGAGGGGTCGAACACGTTGGCGGTGTGGCTGTCGGTGGTGTTGCGCAGGATCGGGCTCTCGCTTTCCAGCTTGAAGCCCGCGGCCTCGACTTCCGCCTTCACGATCGACGGTTCGATCCGGTGCACCTTCATCGCCGCCTCAAGGCCCGAACCCGGCGCGCCGACGTGATCGACCACGAGGTAGACGCCGCCTGGCTTCAACGACTTGAAGATCTCGGCGTTGACCTTGGCCGCCGTGTCCTTCGGGAACGGGGTGAGGTGCATGTCGTGGTAGTTCTGGACGGTCAGCACCGCATCCAGGCCGTCGGGCAGGTCGAGAGCGCCGAACGATGAGTCGATCGGCGTCACATTGGGGTGGGCGGCCGTGACCTTCTTAAGGTTCTCGCCATAGCTGGCCTGGAACTGAATGAACTCGGCGGGCTGGTAGGCCACCACCGTGCCGTTCGGGCCGACGGCGGCCGAAAGGATGTGGGTGAAGTAGCCTCCGCCCATCACCAGGTCGACCACCTTCGCGCCCGGCTTCACCTCGAGCAGCGCCACCGTCTCGCCCGGCTTGCGGACGGGGTCCTTGGCTACGTCTTCCGCGGGGCGGCCCTTGTCGGCCAGCGCCGCTGCGATGTTGGCCGGGATCGCGGCCATCGCCGTCGTCGCGCCCAGGGCCACGACCGCCGCAGCGGCCAACATCCAATTGCGGGTCATGTCCGCCTCCCTCTGTTCTGTGACGACACCCTAGCACCCGCGACGTCCGCGCCTCTAGCGAGCTCCGGTGAACGGCCGTATCTTTGCGTTGCGTGTCAGTCAGGAGCCGTCGTGATCAGGATGATCATCGGGGGCGTAGCGGCTGCTGCGCTCCTTTCAGGCCCGGCCCAGGCGGCCGCGGCCAACCCGCCCGCCCTCGCCTGGCTTGTCAGCCCCACCGACACCGGATGTCGCGTGGCGATGGAGCTTACCGGGGGCTCTGGCGGCGTCACCCCCGTCAGCCTGATCTCGGACGGCCAACTGGTCAGCCTGCGGTTCTTCAAGGAGGACCTGCCGGCGCGGGCGTTCCTGCCGATCCGCATCGACAAGCAGCGGTTTTCGAACCTGATGCTCCGCGGGCCCGACGGGGCCGGCGAGCTGGTGCTCTCGGAAGAGACCGAGACGGCCATGAAGCGCGGCGGCACGCTGGGCGTGGCCTGGCTGTCGGATGAGCCTCTGACCGTGTCGTTGGCGGGCTCCGAACGGGGGTTGCGGGACCTGCGGGTCTGCGGGGCCCAGGCGGCGACGCGGCATCGTGAGCGAGCTGCGGTCGAGTTGGCCGCGCGCGAGCGCACCGAGGCCGAGGCCCGCGCCCGGGCGCTGAACGACGCCCAGCTGGCCGCCATCCAGGCCCAGACCGCCGCGGCCGAGGCGCAGCGGCGTCAGGTGGAAGAGACCGCCGAGCGGCAGCGGCGCGCAGAGGCCGCGGCCCAGGAGCGCGCGTACGCCGAAGCGCGCCAGCGGGCCTACGAGGACGATCGCCGGCGCGCGTATGAGGAGGCCCAGCGCCGTCGGGCCTATGAGGAGGATGAGCAACGGTGGGAGCCGGCGCGACCGGGCTGGCCGCGACCGCGCTACCCTTATCCGCACGAGCGGTACTAGCCGATCAGGAGACCGTGGCGGCGAACCGACGACGACGGATAGCATAGCCGACCGCGCCGAAGCCCAGGATCATCATGACCCAGGCGCCCGGCTCCGGCACACCGCCGACAGGACCGGTGTTGCCCGCTCCGCCGCCGCCGCCGCCGCCGCCGCCACCACCGCCGCCGCCGCCACCGCTACCGCCGCCGCCGCCGCCGCCGCCGCCTTCGTCGTTGAACAGCGGACCGCTGGCGCCGGGACCACCCGCGCCGGGGATCGTCGGGAACGGCTTGTCGGTGGGGGGAGTCGGAGGCGTCAGCGGGCCTTGCGGTTCAAGGCCAGGCGGGTTGACGCCGGGTTCGTTCGTGGGGGGCGTGAACGGGTTGCCGCCGCCATTGGGATTGGTCGGTTGACCGCCGCCACCGCCAGCTCCACCGCCGCCTGCGCCGCCGCCACCGCCGCCACCGCCACCGCCACCGCCACCGCCACCGAGAGCGCCGCCGGTCGGGTTGCCTGGCACCAGGTCTGGATTGGGCGACAGGTCGTCGCCGCCGTCCGTGGGCGGGTTGAGGCCATCGGGGTCACCCGCTTCACCGGGTTCGCCGGTCGTCGGGCCACCCGTGCCGCCGAGCAGCACGCCGTCCGTCGCACCGTCGGTCCCGCCCATGTCGGGCGGGCCGAGGTCGGTCAGGTCGGGGAGGTTGGGGCCGTCACTGGGACCGCCGCCGCCGGCGCCGCCGCCAGGACCGCCTGAGCCGGTCTCGCCCGCGCCGCCGTCAACCCCGCCGCCATCCGGGCCGCCGGCCTGTTCCGTGGCGCCCGTGGGAGCCCCGTCCGGGTTCGTTCCGCCGCCGACGAAGAGGTTCAGACGGCCGCCGTCGAGGACGCTGTTGCCTTCCATGAAGGTCGGCGCGGCGATGGCCGTCGCGGCCATCATCATCGCTACGGCGCCGCCGTGGCGGCCCACCTTCCTGTGCCACGGGTCTGTCGCGCAGACCTCGGGACGCGCCGCAGGATGCCAGGGGGCCAGCGGGCAGATCTCGCCATTCGGGCCCATCACCCGCCCCGGCCAGATCCAGCTCCAAAGCCAGCTCGCGCGCCACCAGCGCTGCATGCCGCGGTCCAGGCTCTGCGGCCACATCCAGCCGAACAGAACGCCCATCAGGCCGTGGCGACGACCAAAGCGCTCGTCCTCGAGACGGGACGGCCACATCCAGGCGGCCAGCGGACCCATCCAGGCATAGCCGGCGCGTTGTTCTTCAGTGCGGATCGGCTGCGGCCAGACCCAGGCGATGGCCGAGGCCATCAGGCCGCGCTTGGGCGCGCGACGATCAAACGTTCCGGCGGTCATCGGACTTGCCCCCAACCGATCCGACGATCGGCCTGAACAAAAGCGAACTCGGCGCCGCGACGGGTATCGCAGCCCAAGGTAGAGGTGCCCGAAATTCGCCTAGAAGTCGTTAAGCCAGCCGGCCGCGCGACGCTTTGCCTCGCCGGGGAGGCTCCGGGACGGGACATGCGAAAGAGGTCCGGCGCGCCCTTCGGCCGCCCGGCTGTTCCGCCCGTCGCCTTGAGGCAGCCCACGCTGGCCTCCATCGGAATCGCTCCTCAGCGCAACTTTCCTCCGCGCCGATTGGGAGTTTCCGGCACATTGGAAGCTCAACCATGCAGCTTTGGGGGTGAAGCCGCCACGATAGACACTCAGCAGGGGAAATTCGCCCAATAGGAGAAACCTCTGCAGTCGCGCACTTCCTGCAAATACGGCGCCATGGCCAAGCTGGATGCATGACCCAAAATGAAAAGGGCGCCGCGATCGGCGCCCTCTCCAGTTCTTCATAGAAGTCAATCTGTTAGGCGAATCAGACGCCCAATCCGGCCGTCGAGATCGCTGCGAAGAGGCCCAGCGCCATGAGAAACAGGGGCGCGATGCGGTCGAAGCTGTGTTCGATTTTGGCAAGCGACATGACAGTTGACCTTCCGTTCGATTGGGAACCCCGTGGGGAGCCGGGGCGTCCGTTTGGACAAGCTTTTTGTAGCATCATCTGAACACTGCATAGATCAGCGATTTCGCCTGATCGCTATGCGGTTCTGCACACCCGGTCGGGGCCACGAAAAAGGGGCCCGCGATGGGGCCCCTCCGTCAGATACGACCGTGCGAGGGCGGGGAGGCCCTAGGCGCCGAGACCCGCCGTCGCCAGGGCCGCCGTGAGACCCAGGAAAAGCAGGAAAGCCGGAGCGAGACGGTCGAAGATCCGTTCGAAGTTTGCGAGAGACATGACACACACCTTTTCAGTTGAACCCCCAGGGGAGTGGGGGCGTTTCTTATTTGAACATCGCTCAGATAGGTGCGGCGTCCTGAACCGTCAATGGCATCTGTACAGCGCTTAGATATGAAATTATGGTAATGCCATGAGCGAAGCTAAAAGCGCCGAATCCCGTCCGTACCACCATGGCGACCTGAGGCGCGCGCTCGTCGACGCGGCCCGGCGGCTTCTTGAGGCAGAGGGGCCCACGGCGTTGTCGCTGCGGGCCGTGGCGCGCGAGGCCGGGGTGAGCCCGGCGGCCCCGTACCACCACTTCAAGGACAAGGCCGAGCTGCTGGACGCCGTCGCCCAGGAGGGCTGGGACATCCTCAGCGCGCTGATGGCCGAAGCCAAGGGAACGGCGGTGGGCCCGCATCAGCTGACGGCGCTGGGCATCGCCTATGTCTGTTTCGCCCGCGACAACCCGGCGCTCTATCGCGTGATGTACGACGCTGCGCGCGACAAGGAGATGCTGCCCGACGAGGTGCAGGACAACAAGGACAGCGCCTATTGCATGGTGCGCGACACCATGATCGAGCACGGCGCGAATCCGGACGACGAGGTGCACCTGGAACTGGCCAGCGTGGCGGCCTGGTGCGGCGCCCACGGCCTCGCCGAGATGGCCGGCTTCAAGCAGTTCGACCACCTGAAGGAAGCGCTCGGCGGCGAACGCCAGTTCCTCGAAGCGGTCCTGAACCACATGGGGCTGTTCCCCAACCCACAGCACCGCTGCTAAGCCCGGAGCATTCGGCGCGCCGAATGCTCAGACCTTGCTTAGAGACAGATCATTCGTCGTGCCGCGACTGAAACAACTCAAGCGACGAATGGCCTAGCGGGTGTTTGCGACCCGCTTCGCCCCCTCGCCCACCGGCTACCTGCACAAGGGCCATGCCTTCTCGGCGCTGACGGCGTTCGACGCCGCACGCCGGGCGAAGGGCCGGTTCGTACTGCGCATCGAAGACATCGACGCCACCCGCTGCCGGCCCGAGTTCGACACGGCGATCCTCGATGACCTGGCCTGGCTGGGGCTGGACTGGGAGACGCCCGTGCGTCGACAGTCCGAGCACCTGGACGACTATCACGCCGCCCTCGCCCGCCTGGACGCCGAGGGACTCGTCTACCGCTGCTTCCGCACCCGCAAGGAGGTGGCGGAAGCGATGGCGTCAGCGCCGCACGGCCCGATGGAGGTGTTCCGCGGCGGCCCCCTCCCCGCCGCCGAGGAAGCGGCGAAGCTGGCGGCGGGGAAGCCGTTTGCCTGGCGGCTATCGCTGGACGCCGCAGCGGCGAAGCTTGGCGGCTTCGCGGACCTTGCGTTCACCGACGAGACGGAGGGCTTGGTGTCGGCGCGGCCCGAGCTGGGCGGTGACGTGGTGCTGGCGCGCAAAGATGTGGGCGTGGCCTACCACCTCGCGGTCACCGTCGACGACGCCCTGCAGGGGATCACCCATGTGATCCGCGGCGTGGACCTGTTCGACGCCACGCATGTGCAGCGGCTGCTGCAGGCGCTGCTGGGCCTGCCCACCCCTTCCTACGCGCACCATCCGCTCCTGGTCGGTCCCGACGGCAAGCGGCTCGCCAAGCGCGACAAGGCGGAGACGCTGCGGTCTCTGCGCGAACGCGGTATGAGCCCGGGCGACCTGCGCAAGGAGCTTGGGTTTGGCTGAGGCTGTCGCCGACACGCAACAGGGGCCGCGCTGGCAAGCCCTGGCGGTGCTGGTCCTGGGCGCCGGCATCATCGGGCTGGCGGCGATCCTCGTGCGGCTGAGCGACGCCGGCCCGACGGCGACCGGCTTCTGGCGGCTCGTGTTCGCAACGCCCCTGCTGGCGCTGATGACCGCACGGACTGGCGGGCTCGGCGGGGCGCCGTCGAAGTGGGCGCTGCTGGCGGGCCTGTTCTTCGCCCTCGACCTGGGGTTCTGGCACTACGGCATCCAGTACACCTCGGTCGCCAACGCCACGGTGCTGCCCAACCTGACACCGGTGGTGGTGACGGCGTTCGCGTGGATCTTCCTGCGCCAGCGCCCGCGGGCGCTGTTCCTGGTGGCCGTGACCGCGGCGGTCGGCGGCGCATCACTGATGGCCATCGAGAAGACTGGCGGCACGCCCAGCAACCAGCCGCTGGGCGACGCGCTCTCGTTATTCACGGCGCTCTGGTACGCCTTCTACTTCCTGACGATCACCGAAGGCCGGAAGACCGAAAGCGCCAGCCGCCTGATGTTGTGGGCCGGCCTTGCCGGCGCGCCGCTGCTGTTGATCGCCGCAGTCGTCCTGGGGGAGCCACTGATGCCGATGACGGCCGCGGGCTGGGCCGCCTGCGCAGGCCTGGGGCTGATGCATGTCACCGGCCAGGGCTCGATCGCCTGGGCCATGGGCCGCCTGCCGACGCCCACCGCCTCAGTGGTGGTGCTGGTCCAGCCGGTGGTGGCGGCGATCCTGGGCTACGTCCTCTTCGCCGAGGCGATCGGTCCGCTGCAGGGCCTGGGCGCGGCGATCACCTTGGCCGGCGTGGTGCTGGCGCAGCGGGTGTCGCAGGCTAGGTAAGCGAGAGCCCCCAGGCCTGCCGCGCGACCTCGATCCGATCCAGCTTCTGCTGGAAGACGCTCCAGTCGTCGGACTCGGCGATGAAGGCCCACAGCGCCTCGATCTGGTCGTAGAGCAGTTCCTCGGGGTCGGGTTGCGCGAAGTAGGGGTGGCCCAGTCGCTCGGGGCGGTCGGCGTCGTAGGTGGCCAGCCGCTGGCGGAACTCGGCGAAGGGCTCCTCGGCGTAGAGGGTCGCGCGGGTGCCGGACAGGGCGCGATCCTCCCGGCCGCAGAACCAGTCGAAGAAGAACGGCTCCCAACGCAGCCGGTCTCCGCCCTCGGCCATGGCCCTGAAGCTGGCCTGGACCAGGGCCGCGTCCTCATCCTCGCCGCGCGAGACCACACCCAGGCGCGCCAGCATGGCGGCCATCAGCTCGCGCCGATAGGCCGGGCCGAAGCCGTTCAGCGCCTCGACCAGCGGATCGCTCTCGGTCGCCAGGCTGAGGCAGCCAGCCAGCTGCTGCAGGTTCCAGAACACGGCCTCGGGTTGGCGGCCGAAGCTGTAGAGCCCCTGGTGATCGAAGTAGGCGGCGGTGAAGTTGGGGTCCGAGTGCGGCAGGAAGCGGTAGGGGCCGTAGTCGAAGCTCTCGCCCGTGATGTTCATGTTGTCGGTGTTGAGCACGCCGTGGACGAAGCCGGCGGCCATCCAGCGGGCGGTCATCCGCGCGGCGCGCTGGCAGACGGCTCCCAGCAGCGCGGCGGGCCGGTCGTTGGCGCCCTCGAGGTCCGGGTAGTAGTTGGCGATCACGTGGTCCACGAGGGTGGTGATCCGGTCGCCGGCCTCAAAGTAGGCATGGCGCTGGAAGCTGCCGAAGCGGATGTGGCTGTGCGACAGGCGCACCAGGACCGCCGAACGTGTCGGGCTGGGCTCGTCGCCGCGGATGAGCGCCTCGCCCGTCTCGATCAGCGAGAACGAGCGGGAGGTGGGGACACCGAGGGCTTCCAGCATGGCGGTCGCCAGGACCTCGCGCACGCCGCCCTTGAGCGTGAGGCGCCCGTCGCCGCTGCGCGACCACGGCGTCTGGCCCGAGCCCTTGGTCCCGAGCTCCAGCAGGCGACCCGATCCGGCCTCACGCATCTGAGCGAAGGTGAAGCCGCGGCCGTCGCCAAGGTCGGGGTTGTAGCTGCGGAACTGGTGGCCGTGGTAGCGCTGCGCCAGCGGGGGATCGATGTTGCCGGGCAGCGGCGCGAACCGGCCAAAGTGGGCGACCCACTCGTCGTCGGTCAGCGTGTCGAGGCCGACGGTCGCCGCCGCGCGGTCGTTGCGGAAACGCAGGAGGGTCTGGGGAAAGTCGGCCGCCGCGACGGGATCGGCGAACTCCCCGCCTAGCGACGGGAACTGCGGATCGGGCCGATAGGCGGGGGAGACGGGCATCGGCGGCAGCTAGCCGGTCGCGCCCGCCCGAGGCAACTAGCGGATTCCCAGGAAGCCCAGGACCGCCAGGACGACGACCACGAGGCCGACGAGATAGATGATGCCGTTCATCAGCAAAGCTCTCCGGTCTGAAGCCCCTCGACAGGGGCGACTAACGCGGAGGCGGGGCGCGGCGTTCCGCCCTAGCCGATCCGGACGCCCATGGCGCCGTCGACCGGCAGGATCGCGCCCGAGATGAACTTCGACTCGTCCGAGGCCAGGAACAGCGCCGCGTAGGCCGTGTCCCAGCCCGTGCCCATCTTGCCGCCCAGGGGAACGCGCGCGTCGCGCTCGGCGCGGACCTCGGCGGTGGAACGACCGCTGGCGCCGGCGATGCCCGAGACAGCCATGGGCGTGTCCATGTAGCCCATCATGATGGCGTTGCAGCGCACGCCGTAGCGGGCGTTGGACTGGGCCACGCTGGTGGTCAGGCGGTTCACGCCGGCCTTCGACACCTCGTACGCCAGCTGGATGCCGCCGCCCCGCGCCGCCAGCGACGAGATGTTGACGATCGAGCCGCCCCCGCCGTCGCGCATCAGCGGCAAGGCGGCCTTGATGGTCAGCCACATGCCCTTGAGGTTCACCGACAGGATCCGGTCGAAGGCCGCTTCCTCAAGCCGGTGCGCCGGGCCGTCGCCGCCGCCGATCCCGACGTTGTTGACCAGGATGTCGAGCCGCCCGAAGCGCGCCTTTGCTTCGTCGATGATCCGGACGTTCTCCGCCCCCTTGACGATGTCGGCGCCGAGGGCGAAGGCGGTCCCGCCCTCCTCCCGGATAAGCGCCGCCGTCTCCTCGGCGCGGTCGAGCAGCCGGTCGACGCACAGCACCTGGGCGCCCTCGCGGGCGAAGAGCAGCGCCATGGCGCGGCCATTGCCGATGGTCTCGCCGGGCGTCTGCCCCGCGCCGACGACCACCGCCGACTTGTTCTCGAGCCGCCCCGTCATCTCAGAAGCCTTTCAGCTCAGGATCCAGGGTCTGGCCGGCGTCCAGCTGCACGCCGAACGAATTAAGGATCATCGAGACCTGGGTGTACTGGCCGGTCGTGAAGACCACGTCCATCCGTTGCTTGTCGGTGAAGTGCTTGCCCAGTTCGGCCCAGGTGGCGTCGGTGATGAAGTGGTCGCCCACCAGCTCGTCGGCCGCCTTGATCAGGGCCGCGTCGGCGGCGCTCCAGCCGGCGTCGGCGCCGCGCTTGATGTTCTCGATCTCGGCGTCGGTGAGGCCGGACTGCAGGCCGATGCGCGTGTGCTGCGTGAACTCGTAGCCCGACTTGCAGAGGAAGCCGACGCGCAGGATCACGATCTCGCGCTCGCGGGCGGGCAGGTCGTTGCGGCGGCTAAGGACGTAGCCGCCCCAGTCGTTGAACCGGGTCAGCGCCTTGGGTGCGTGGGCCAGCGTGCGGAAGATGTTGAGGACGCCCATGGTCCCGTTGCGGACGGGCTTCAGCGCCTCCTCCTGGTCGGGGGTCAGCTCGGCGTCGCTGAGCGGCGCGACACGGGGGCTGGAGAGTCTCATGGCGTTTCCTCGAACCTTCGGCTTGTTGCGCCGGCAGCTTAGAGACGCAGGCCGATTTCGCTAGAGCGTCCGGGAGGGCCTTGGTAGGCAGGCGCCATGGCGAGCCGGCCCACGCTTGAGTTCCTGAAGACCGAAACGGGCTCGGGGCTGATCCTGGCCATGGCGGCGCTGGCGGCCATCGTCTGGGCCAACTCGCCCTGGGCCGGCGCCTATCACGCGATCACCTATCACGCGGTGACGGTCCAGGTCGGGCCGTTCGCGGAACAGATGAGCGTGGCGGCCTGGGTGAAGACGGCGCTGATGCCGATCTTCTTCTTCGTCGTGGGGCTGGAGATCAAGCACGAGATCCTGCGCGGCGAGCTGTCGAACCCGCGCCGGCTGGCGCTGCCCGTGCTGGCCGCGGCCGGCGGCGTGGTCGTGCCGGCGCTGGTCTACCTGGCCATCAACGCCGGCGAAGGCGGCAGCCCGGCCGGCTGGCCGATTCCCACCGCCACCGACATCGCCTTCGCCCTGGCGGCGCTGGCGATGGTGGGACCGCGCCTGCCGCCGGCCCTGCGCATCTTCCTCCTGACGCTGGCGATCGCCGACGACCTGGTCGCGGTGCTGCTGATCGCGGTGCTGTTCACCTCGGAGGTGCGGTTCCCGATGCTGGCGGGCGCGGCCGTCACGCTGGCGGTCCTGGCGGCCATGTCGCGGTGGCGTACGGCGCCGTACTCCTTCTGGGTGCTGGGCGGCCTGCTGCTCTGGGGCTTCACCCTGAAGTCGGGGATCAACACGTCGCTGGCCGGGGTCGCCGCGGCCTTCTGCCTGCCGCTGGAGCCCAAGCGACCGGGCGGCCAGGGCGTGCTGCAGGAGACGATGGAGGCGCTGCATCCCTACGTCGCCTTCTTCATCCTGCCGCTGTTCGCCTTCATGGCCGCCGGCTTCTCGCTGGGCGGGGTCGAGGGCGTCGGCATCCTGGGTCCGGTCAGCCTTGGCGTAGCGGCGGGCCTGTTCTTCGGCAAGCAGATCGGGGTGTTCGGAGCCGCCGCGCTGGCCATCGGACTGAAATGGGCCCGCCGGCCCACGGGGGCGAAGTGGCTCGAACTCTACGGCGTCTCGGCGCTGTGCGGCGTGGGGTTCACCATGAGCCTGTTCATCGGGGCCCTGGCCTTCCCCGCCGCGGACGCCCTGCACCAGGCCCAGGTGCGCGCCGGCGTGGTGCTGGGCTCGCTCGCCTCGGTGCTGATGGGAATGGCGGTCTTGGCGATCAGCGCCGCCCGGCGCGCGCGTGACCAGGCGGGCCAGGCGTAACCGCGGCGCGGACCGACAAAGGAAGCCCTTGCAGCGCGACGGATTTAGGCGTCCGCTCGTCGCGTTCATCCAGCTTGGGGAGGCGGCATGACAACCTTTCGTCTGAACGGTCGCGAGGTGTCGCTGAAGACACCGGAAGACGCGCCGCTGCTCTGGGCCATCCGCGACGAGGCGGGGCTGACGGGCGCCAAGTTCGGCTGCGGGATCGGCTCGTGCGGCGCCTGCACCGTCCATGTGAACGGCCAGGCGGTGCGGGCCTGCATCACGCCTCTGGGTTCGGTGGCCGGCCAGGCGGTCACCACCATCGAGGGGCTGGATCCCAAGGGCGAGCACCCGGTGCAGAAGGCCTGGATCGAGGCCCAGGCGCCGCAGTGCGGCTACTGCCAGTCGGGCCAGATCATGCAGGCAGTCGCCCTGCTGAACGCCACGCCCAACCCGACCGACGAACAGATCACCGCGGCCATGGAGGGCAACCTCTGCCGCTGCATGGCCTACATCCGCATCCGCCGCGCCATCAAGCTGGCTGCCAAAGCAGGGGTGAAGGCATGAACGCGATGACCGATCTCTCCCGCCGCGGTTTCCTGATCACGGTGACGGCCGCTGGCGCCGCGTTCGCCATGAACGGCCCGGCCGAGGCCGCAGACGTCTATGCGCCGACCATCTGGTACACGATCGACCGGAACGGCCAGGTCGTGGTCCACATCATCCGCGCCGAGATGGGCCAGCACGTGGGCACCGCCATCGCCCGCATCGTCGCCGACGAGCTGGAGGCTGACTGGGCCAAGACGACGTTCCTGCACGTCGACACCGATCCCAAGTGGGGCCTGATGGTGACGGGCGGCAGCTGGTCGGTCTGGCAGAGCTATCCGCTCTACAGCCAGGCCGCGGCGGCGGGCCGCATCGCCCTGGTGGAGGCCGGCGCCAAGCTGCTGGGCGTTCCGGCGGCCAGCTGCACGGCGCGCAACGGCGCGGTGGTCGCCGGGAGCAAGTCGATCGGCTACGGCGAGATCGTCGCGAAGGGCGAGCTGCGCAGCTTCACGGCCGACGAGTTGGCGAAGGTTCCGGTGAAGAAGGCCGTCGACCGGCGGCTGATCGGCAAGGCCGCGCCGGCCCAGGACATCCCGGCCAAGACCAACGGCAAGGGCGTCTACGGCATCGACGCCAAGGTCCCGGGAATGGTCTACGCCCGGCCGGTGCTGCCGCCCACGCGGTACGGCTGCAAGGTGGCGAGCCTGGACGAGGCCGAGGCCAAGAAGGTCCCAGGCTATCTGCGGACCATTGCGCTGGACGACCCATCCGACAACGTCACCGGCTGGGTGATGGTCTATGGCGAGAGCTGGGTGGCGGCCGATCGCGCGGCGCAGGCGCTGAAGGTCACCTGGACGACGCCGCCCGAAGCCAAGGTCTCGGAGGCCGACCTGCAGGCCCGGGCCCGGGCGCTGATCGCGGACAAGTCCAAGGGCGGCCTGGTGGTCGAGGACCCGGGCGTCGATGCGGCCTTCAAGGCCGCGAAGACGACCCTGGAGCAGACCTACACCACCGCCACCGCCCTGCACTTCCAGATGGAGCCGGTGAACGCGCTGGCGTTCGAGAAGGACGGGATCTTCGAGGTCCACACCGGCAACCAGTGGCAGTCGCTGGTGCTGCCGTGGCTGGCCACTGCGCTGGGGCGCAAGGAAGAGACCATCGTGCTGCGCACCCACCTGCTGGGCGGCGGCTTCGGGCGGCGGCTGAACGGCGACTATGCGGTGGGCGCGGCCCTGGCGTCGAAGGCGATCGGCGGCAAGCCGGTGAAGATGGTGCTGGCCCGCGCGGACGACAGCCGCTTCGACAGCCCGCGTTCACCATCGGTGCAGACTGTGCGGATGGCGTTCGGCGAGGGCGGCCGGGTGACCGCCATGGAGCAGCACGTCTGCGCCGGGTGGCCCACCGAGGCGATGGCGCCCTTCTTCATGCCCAAGGGCGCGAACGGCGTGGCCTTCGACCCGTTCGCGGTCAACGGGGCCAATCACTGGTACAACGTGGGCGCCCACCGGGTGCGGGCCGTCGGCAACGACCTGGCGAACAAGACCTTCCGGCCGGGCTGGCTGCGCTCGGTGGGTCCGGGCTTCACCAACTGGGCGCTGGAGAGCTTCATCGACGAGGCGGCGGCCGAGGCCAAGGTCGACCCCGTGGAGTTCCGGCTGCGGATGCTGGACGCGGCGGGCAAGAACGCGGGCTCGGCGCCCAATGCGGTGGGTGGGGCCCGGCGGCAGGCGGCCGTGGTTCGTCGGCTGGCGGCCAAGGCCGGCTGGGGCAAGGCGCTGCCGAAGAACACGGGCCTCGGGATCGCCACCTCGTTCGGCCAGGAGCGCGACATGCCCACCTGGACCGGCTGCGCCGCCCGGGTGGCGGTGGACCCGGCGACCGGCGCGGTGAAGGTCGAGAAGCTGACCCTGGTGGTCGACTGCGGCACGGTGGTAAGCCCCGACGGCGCGCTGGCGCAGATGGAGGGCGCGGCGCTGTGGGGCTTGAGCCTGGCGCTGCATGAGGGCACGGCCTTCGAGAACGGACAGCCCAAGGACCTGAATCTCGACAGCTACACGCCGCTCCGGATGTCGGGCGTGCCCGACGTGGAGGTCGAGTTCATGCCGTCCACCGAGGCGCCCGTGGGCCTGGGCGAACCGGCGACCACGGTGGTGGGGCCGGCCATCGGCAACGCGATCTACCGCGCGGTGGGTGCGCGGGTGCGCGACCTGCCGATCCGGCCCGAGGCGGTCAAGGCGGCGATGCGGAAGGCGTGAGTCAGCGCAGGCCGAAGAACCACAGCACCGCGAGGACCACGACGATCAGGCCGACGATGTAGATGATCCGGTTCATGCGCTGAGCCTCCAAGCCGCCATCTACAGCGCAGTGGCGGGCGGGATGTTCCCTGGACGGGCGGCTATCGGGATGGCGGCGATACGCGAGGGCTCCGGCCTGGCCGCGCCGCGCGCTGTCGGAATGAACCACCGATTGCACGGATGGGCGCCGTGCCGAGGGCAGGCGCTGCATTTTGGACCACGAACCACACGAACCACACGAACGGGGCGGGTCTCTGCTGGCCGCGAAGCGGCGACTGTCGTGAGTGCGG
>NZ_SCTC01000065.1 GCF_004299445.1 Phenylobacterium sp.
CGGAACGATTGGCCGTGTTTGGCTCAGCAGGTGGGGCCCGCCCCCTCCACCAACCGCTCTTCAGCCGGCGGCGCCGGCTTCGGCGGCCGGTCCCCCTCCCGCCGCTTCGCGGGGGAGGTAAAGTCCGCAAGCCACCCGACCCTCCGAAGGTCCGATCTCGGTCATCAGCGACACCGGTCCCGCCCCTGGGAGCAGGCATCCCCAACGGGGATGAAATCCGCCCTGAAATCCATGGTTGATGCGAGCCTTGGGGCCCGGCGATGTCAAGGACGACGCCCGCCGGGCGTCGCCGCCCCGCGGCGGCCTCTGGCCGTCCTTGAGATCGCCGGACCCCAAGGCAAACTCCGTCCATGGATTGAATGGCGCAGACCGGCCGCTCCTGGGTGGGAGGGCGGGCCTCAGGCTCAGCGGGTGGGGCTCGCCCCCTCCACC
Source organism: Phenylobacterium sp. (assembly GCF_004299445.1). GTDB lineage: Bacteria > Pseudomonadota > Alphaproteobacteria > Caulobacterales > Caulobacteraceae > Phenylobacterium. The sequence continues at coordinate 433 of NZ_SCTC01000065.1, forward strand.
CCCCGCCGCCGCCGCCGCGACGGGGGAGGTACAGCCCCAACGCAAAAGGGCCGCCCCGGGGGGCGGCCCTTCGCAGTCGCACTGAGGCGGTGGTCTATTCCGCGGCGGGCTTCGGCGCGTAGCCGAGGATGGCCTTGGTTTCGAGGAACTCGTGGAAGGCGAAGTCGCCCCACTCGCGCCCGTTGCCGCTCATCTTGTAGCCGCCGAAGGGGGCCATCATGTCGCCGCCGCCGCCGTTGATGGAGACCTGACCGGCGCGGAGCTTGGCCGCGACCTTGCGGGCCTTTTCCAGATCGCCCGACTGGACGTAGGCGGCCAGGCCGTACTCGGTGTCGTTGCCGATCTCGATGGCCTGGTCGAGGGTCTCGTAGCCGAGGATCGACAGCACGGGGCCGAAGATCTCTTCCTTAGCGATGGTCATGTCGTTGTTCACGTTCGCGAACACCGTGGGCTTCACATAGTAGCCCTTGTCGAGGCCTTCCGGACGCCCGGTGCCGCCGATGACCAGGGTGGCGCCCTCGTCGATGCCGGCCTGGATCAGCTTCTGGATCTTGTCGAACTGGGTCTTGTTGACCACCGGACCCAGCTGGGCGTTGCCGTTCGGGTCGCCGACGGTGACCTGTTCGGCGGCGGCCTTGGCGACCGCGATCGCCTCGTCCATGCGCGTCTTCGGCACGAGCATCCGGGTGGGCGCGTTACAGGACTGGCCCGAGTTGGTCATCATGGTGGCGACGCCACGGCCGACGCCCTTGGCGAACGCGTCGTCGTCCAGGACGATGTTCGGGCTCTTGCCGCCCAGCTCCTGGGCCACGCGCTTGACGGTCGGGGCGGCCGCCTTGGCCACCTCGATCCCGGCGCGGGTGGAGCCGGTGAACGACACCATGTCGACGTCGGGGTGGCTGGAGATCGCCGCGCCCACGCCGGGGCCGTCGCCCTGGATCATGTTGAACACGCCGGCGGGCACGCCCGCCGCATGCATGATCTCGGCGAAGATCTGGCCCGAGAACGGCGCCACTTCCGACGGCTTCAGCACCATGGTGCAGCCGGTGGCGATGGCCGGGGCCACCTTGCAGACGATCTGGTTCAGCGGCCAGTTCCAGGGGGTGATGAACCCGCAGACGCCGATCGGCTCCTTGACGATCATCGTCGGGCCGCGGTCTTCCTCGAACTTGAAGGTCTTCAGGACCTCGATGGCGGTGGCCAGGTGGGCCATGCCGATCGGGGCCTGGGCGCGCTGGGCCAGCGAGGCCGGGGCGCCCATTTCCTCGGTGACGGCCGTGGCCAGGTCGCCGAAGCGCTTCTGGTACTCGGCCAGGATGCGGCCCAGCACCTCGAGGCGCTCTTCGCGCGTGGTCTGCGACCAGGTGGCGAAGGCCTTGCGGGCGGCCTTGACAGCCTTGTCGACGTCGGCGGCCGTGCCGATCGCGATCTTGCCGCAGACTTCCTCGGTGGCCGGGTTTTCGACGTCGAGCGTCTTCAGGCCCTCGGCGGGATCGACCCACGCCCCATCGATGTAGAACTTGAGGTACTCGCGCATAGACGTCCTCCTGGAGACCTTATGTCGTTGCGGGCATAAGGCTTGCGAGCCCCACCCTTCAAACAATCATTTTAGTGATCGGCGTTCAGGTGGGAAGCCCTTCGGTGACAAGTCTTCTGTAAGGGCCCGCAGATTTGCAGCGGCCTTGCCGCCCGCACTTGCCCGCTTGGCCGGGCCTCGCTAAAGCCCACGCAACTGACTCCGGAGGCCCCATGAGCGGCATCTACATGATCCTCGCGTTCGTCGCGGTCTTCGCGGCCCTGAACCGCTTCGAGTTCGGCCGCTTCGACTGAGGCGCCCCTGACGATGGCCAACCGCGGCGCAGCACTGGTGACGGGCGGCGCGCGGCGGATCGGTCGCGTGCTGGCGAAGACGGCCGCAGAGGCCGGCTATGACGTCGCCATCCACGTGCGCGCCATGGACGACGAGGCCGAAGCCGCGGCCGGCGAGGTGCGCCGGCACGGCCGCAAGGCCACGATCCTGACCTGCGACCTGCGGAAGGAAAGCGCCTCGGTGGCCCTTGTGGGCGAGGCCGAGGCCGAGCTCGGGCCCGTGACCCTGCTGGTCAATTCCGCCTCGGTGTTCGAGCAGGACCAGTTCTCCGACATGAACCGCGCCAGCTGGGACCTCCACATGGAGACCAACCTGCGCGCGCCCCTGGTGCTGGCCCAGGCGTTTGCCCGCCGGCTGCCGGCCGACCGCGAGGGGCTGATCGTCAACGTCCTGGACCAGCGGGTCCTGCGGCCGGGCGCCGACTTCTTTTCCTACACCCTGTCGAAGACGGCCCTTTGGGACGCCACGCGGATGCTGGCCCAGGCGCTGGCGCCGCGCGTCCGTGTCAACGGCATCGGGCCCGGCCCCACCCTGCAGTCGATCCACCAGGACCCCGCCGCCTTCGCGGCCGAGGTGGCCACGACGCTGCTGAAGCGGCCCTCGGCGCCCGAGCAGATGGGCGCGGCGCTGCGCTACCTGATCGACGCCGAGGCGGTGACCGGCCAGATGATCGCCGTGGACTCGGGGCAGCATCTCTCGTGAGCACGCTCGCCATCAGCAAGGTGTTCGTGACCGGCGTGCAGGTGCAGGCCGAGATCGGCGTCTATCGCCACGAGATCGGCCGCGTGCAGCCGCTGATCGTCGACGTGGAGCTGGACGTGCCGACCAACGCCTCGGACCGGCTGGCCGAAACGGTGAACTATGAGACCATCCTGAAGGCGGCCCAGGACCTGGCCGGGCAGGGCCACATCGGCATGGTCGAGACCTTCGCCCACCGGCTGGCCGAAAAGTGCCTTGAGGACGTCCGCGTTACCCGCGCCCGGGTGCGGATCGAAAAGCCCCTGGCGCTGGCCCCGCACGCGGTGGGCGCCGGCGTGGAGATCGTGGTCACGCGATAACTCGTTCGCCGGGTGAGCAATTTGTAACGCTGTGACCACTTTTCGTGACGCCGTTGCGGGTCCATCTATCTTGCATCGCCCTATAGTGGGCTGGAGCAACAAGAGAGACGATGACCGACCAAGTGGGCTACAGCACGACCGAAGATCGGACGATGCCGGCGATCTGCTACGCGCTCTACCTGCTCGCCTTCGCCACCGGGATCACGGCGGTCATCGGCGTGATCATCGCGTACGCGCAGCGCAGCACGGCCGGCCCGGTGATGCGCTCGCACTACACCTTCCTGATCCGCACCTTCTGGCTGGGCCTGCTGCTCGCCATCGTGGGCGGCGTGGTCGGCGGCATCCTGATGGGCATCGGCGCCATCCTGACCGTGATCCTGATCGGCTTCCCCATCATGGCCCTGGCCGGCCTGGTCTGGTGCGTGGCCGCCGTCTGGTTCGGCATCCGCTGCATCGTGGGCCTGATCCACCTGAGCCGCGGCGACGCCTATCCGCGCCCCGACGCGCTGCTGGTCTAGAGCGCGTTGGGCGAAAGTGGACGCCGGTTTCGCCCCGAAACGCGCTCTAAATCAAAGAGATCGAGCCTGTTCATCCGGTTCAGATGTTTCCATCTGAACCGGACAGGCTCTAGGGGCTTGGCCGGCGTAATGACGGCGTCGTTACGCCGTGCTAACTTCCGGACATGACTGTGCAGCCGAAACGCGAAACGCTGAACCTGCGGATCAGGCCCGAGGTCCGCGACGTGATCGACCGCGCCGCGGAACTGACGGGCAAGACGCGGACGGACTTCGTGCTGGAGGCGGCGCGGCGGGCGGCCGAGGACGCATTGCTGGATCAGACTGTGTTCACGGTCAGCCCCGAGGCATACGACGCGTTCCTCAAATGCCTCGACGAACCGCCTCGTCCGAACCCGCAACTTCGTCGAACCCTGCAGAACAAGGCGCCGTGGGAGTAGCGGGCTTGAAGCCGCCCACAGCGCTGTCCGACCACCACGATCTCTCGCGATTCGACTCAGGCGTTCCGGCGTTGGATGACTGGCTCAAGCGCCGCGCAAGGCCCAACCAAGCGGCCGGAGCCTCGCGGACCTATGTGTTGTGCGACGGAGAGGCCGTGGTCGGCTACTACGCCCTGGCTTCCGGAGCCGTCGCCCTGTCCCAGGCGCCCAGCCGCCTACGGCGCAACATGCCGGACCCCATCCCGGTGGCGCTGCTGGGCCGGCTGGCTCTGGCGCAGGCCCATCAGGGTCAGGGACTCGGACGCTTGCTGCTGCGGGACGCCTTTCAGAGGATCCTGGCGGCCGCGGACATCATTGGCATTCGAGGCGTGATGGTGCGCGCGATATCGCCGGAGGCGCACGCCTTCTACGTGGCCGCCGGTCTGCAGCCGTCGCCCATAGATTCCATGACGCTGATGGCGACGATCGACGATCTGCGCCTCGCCTCGGGCGACGCGGAGCAAGCCCGATGAGCGCGCCGCCGGATCCGCGACTGATCCTGCGCGAGGACGAGCTGGACGCCGGCGTCGAGCTGATGCTGCTGGCCGAAGCCTCGCTGTGGGCGGCGGTGGACGCCGGCCTCGACGCCGAGGGCCTGGGGCTGGGCCGCTCGCACTGGCGCGCGGCGTTCCTGCTGCGCCGGCGCCCAGGCATCGGGGTGCAGGAGCTGGCGCACCTGACCAGCCTTTCGAAACAGGCCGCCAGCCGCATCCTTGCCGATCTGGCCGGCAAGGGCCTGGCTGAGAAGGTGGCGGGCGACGAGGACGCGCGACGCCGCAGCGCCGCCCTGACCGAGCGCGGTCTGGCCTTCGAGGCGGCGATCAGCGAGCGGCTGCGCGCCCATCTGGCCCGCGCCTACCGCACGGGGGGACTGGACGGCGTGGCCGGAGCGCGCGCCATACTATCGGCCATGGCCGGGGGGCGGACGAAGAGCCCCTCTCCCGCCGGAGGACGCTGATGAGCTTCTCGGATGCTCCGCCCCGGGCGCGGCACCTGCTGGTCGTCGACGACGACGACCGCATCCGCGACCTGCTCAAGGAGTACCTGACCCGCGCCGGCTTCCGGGTGACAGCGGCGGCGGGCGGGGCGCCGGCGCGCCGGCTGCTGGCCACGCTGGACTTCGACCTGGCGGTGTTCGACGTGATGATGCCGGGCGAGGACGGGTTTTCCCTGACCAGGTGGCTGCGCGAGCAGCGCGGCTCGTCGGGCAAGACCCCGGTGCTGATGCTGACCGCGAAGACTGAGGCGGGCGACCGCATCGAGGGCCTGAAGCTGGGCGCCGACGACTATCTGGGCAAGCCGTTCGAGCCCGAGGAGCTGCTGCTGCGCATCGAGGCGATCCTGCGCCGGGCGCAGGACAAGCCGCAGGTGGGCGGGTCGCTGTCGCTGGGTCGCTGCGCCTTCGACGCCGACCGTGGCGAGCTGACCAGCGGCGGCGAGAGCATCCGCCTGACCGAGGCCGAGGTGGCGCTGTTGCGTCAGCTGGCGCGGACGCCGCATGAGGCGGTCGACCGCATGGAGCTGGCCCGCGGTTCGGTCGACCCCTCGGGGCGCGCCGTCGACGTCCAGGTCACCCGCCTGCGCCGCAAGATCGAGGAAGACCCCAAGGCCCCGCGCTACCTCCAGACCGTCCGCGGCGTCGGCTACCGCCTGGCGCCGGACTGATGGGGATCTGCGAACCCCTTACCTCCCCCGCGGAGCGGCGGGAGGGGGACCGCTCGCCGACCCCGGCCTTGTGCCGGGGGAAGAGCGAGTGGTGGAGGGGGCGAGCCACCAGCTCGGCGGATCAACCTGGCTGTTTCGCATTCCGTGCAGGCGGCCCGCCCCCTCCACCATCGGCTCTTCGGCCGATGGTCCCCCTCCCGCCGCTGCGCGGGGGAGGTGAGGCGCTCAGCAGATGAAGCTCCCCTCCTCCTTCCGCGTCCTGGTGCGGTGGCTGAAGCGGCAGTTGCCGGCGACGCTGTTCGCGCGGTCGCTGCTGATCATCGTGCTGCCGGTGGCGCTGATGCAGATCGCGGTGACCTACGTCTTCTTCGACGCCCACTGGCAGACCGTGACAGCACGCCTGTCCGAGGGCCTGGCCGGCGACATCGCCTGGGCGGTCGAGAGCTACAAGGAAGACCCCACCCCCGAGGCCTTCGCCAAGCTGAGCCAGCGGGCTGAGGAGTCCATGAGCCTGTCGGTGGCGTTGCAGCCCGGGCGCAAGCTGCCCGAGCGGCGGCGCGATCCGCCGGTGCTGCTGGAGGCCTTCTTCGCGCCCATCGACCGGTCGCTGGACCGCGCGCTCAGCGAGCGCATCGACGCGCCGTTCTGGTTCGACACCACCCGCTACCCCGCCTACGTGGACATCCGCGTGGGCGTTCAGGGCGGGGTGATGCGGATCCTGGCGCCGCGCGAGCGGGCGTTCGCGACCCAGGGCCACATCTTCGTGCTCTGGATGACGGTGGCCACGGTGCTGCTGACCGCCATCGCCATCCTGTTCATCCGCAACCAGGTGCGCGCCATCGAGCGGCTGGCCAGCGCGGCCGAGGCCTTCGGGCGCGGCGCCGACGTGGCGGCGTTCAAGCCCCACGGCGCCAAGGAGGTGCGCGCCGCGGCCACCGCGTTCCTGGACATGCGCAGCCGCATCCAGCGCCACATCGAGCAGCGCACCGCCCTGCTGGCCTCGGTGAGCCACGACCTGCGCACCCCCCTCACCCGCCTGAAGCTGGCCCTGGCCCTGGCCGAACCCAACAAGCGCACCGCCGAGATGAAGCGAGACCTCTCCGAGATGGAGCACATGGTCGACGAGTACCTGGCCTTCGCCCGCGGCGAGGGCGGCGAGGCCACCGAGCCCGCCCCTCTGCGCCCGTTGATCGAGGCGGTGAGCGAGGGCGCGCGACGGATGGGCGCCCAGGTGAAGATCGACGTCGACCCCGGCCTGATCGCGACGGCGCGGCCCAATGCGCTGAAGCGGGCATTAGCCAACCTGGTGATGAACGCCGCGGCCCACGGCGAGCACGTGGAAGTGGCGGCGCGGCGCGGCGCCCAGGGGCTGGAGATCACCGTCGATGACGACGGACCGGGCATCCCGGCCGAACAGCACGAAGAGGCCTTCAAGGCCTTCGTGCGGCTGGACGAGAGCCGGAATCAGAACATCAAGGGCGTGGGCCTGGGACTGGCCATCGCCCGGGACGTGGCTCGCGGCCACGGCGGCGACGTCACGCTGGGCCGCTCCCCGCTGGGTGGCCTGCGTGCGTTGGTGCGGCTCCCAGGCTAACGTTCATGTGGGGTTCACGGGCGACAGCCAAGCTTGCCCGCCAAGGAAGACAGGGGATCCAGACACTCATGCGCGCTATCGCCCTCGCCGCCGCTCTGACGCTGACGGCAGCACCCGCCTTCGCGGCCGATCCCGCCGAGGGCGAGTGGTTCAACCAGAACGCCAGCGGCAAGATCCGGATCGGCCCCTGCCCAAGCCAGGCGAGCAAGCTGTGCGGCGCGATCAGCTGGCTGCGGCCGCCGAACGACAAGGCCCTCGACAGCAACAACCCCGACCCGAAGCTGAAGACCCGCCCGATCCAGGGCATGCCGATGCTGTGGGGCTTCAAGTCCTCCGGCCATGGAAAGTGGACCGGCGGCAAGATCTACGACCCCAACAGCGGCAAGACCTATGACTCGAAGATCAGCGTGAACCCGAACGGCACGCTGAAGGTCGAAGGCTGCATCGCGGTGATCTGCCAGGCGCAGACCTGGAAGCGGGCGAGCTAGCGACCTCCTCTCCCCAGAGCGCGCAGCGCAAAGAGAGGGAGAGGGTAGGGAGAGGATGTCAGGCCCCCAGCTCCTTCGAGCGCCGCACGGCCGCAACCACAGCTTCGCGCATCAGGTCCGGCAGGCCATTGGACGCCAGCAGGACGTCGAGGGCGGCCTGGGTGGTGCCGCCGGGCGAGGTGACTTGGCGGCGGAGTTCCCCGGGCTCCTCCCCGCTGCGCGCCAGAAGGGCGGCGGCGCCGGTGAGGGTCGAGCGGGCCAGGCGCTGGGCGTCCTTGGCGGAGAGACCGGCGGCGGTCCCGGCGGCCTCGAGGGTCTCGATGAAGGCGTAGAGGTAGGCTGGCGCCGAGCCCGACACGGCCGTGGCGGCGTGCATCAGGGCCTCGTCGGTCAGCGACACCACCGTCCCCAGAGGCTCGAAAAGAGCGTGTGCGCGTGCCAGCGCGGCGGGGTCGTCGGCGTAGACGCTGGCCGTCCCCTGTCCGATCGCCGCCGCCGTCGTCGGCATCACGCGGGCCACGCAACGGCCGCCGAAGGCCTTGGCGATGTCAGCCGATTTCACGCCCGCCGCGATGGATACGATCACCGCGCCCGAGCCCAGCCAGGCGGCGGTCTCGGCGGCGGCCTCGCGCCAGATCTGCGGCTTGACGCCCAGCACGACCGTCTTCGCCCGCGCGAGGTCGGCGTCGGGCGGGTTGAGGATCGCGCCCGCCTGCTCCGCCGCCAGGGCGGACGGGCCGGGGTTCGGGTCGCGGATCATCAGGTCGGAACCGGCGAAGGCGCCCGCGGCGAGCCAGCCTTCGATCATGGCCCCGCCCATGCGGCCGGCGCCCAGCATCAGGATCGGCGTGATCATGCGCGCAAACTAGCGACCAAACCCCCTGTGTCATCCCGGTTTCGCCACAGGCGAAGACCGGGACCCAACCCACCCGTGCGCCGAGGTCGTCCAGATGGCTCGAATGCCGAGGGTGCGCACCCGAGTCGGAGCCGCGGTCGGTTGGGTCCCGGTCTTGGGCTGCGCCCAAACCGGGATGACACGCTATGAGGTGCGGCGAACACCGATCCGCCGACTTTCATTGACGTCGTCGTTGGGGCGGGCTTGCTTCGCAGCCTTGCCTTTCGGGGAACATTCATGTCGCGCGCGCTGCTGCTCGGAACCGCTTTTGCCCTCGCCCTGGCCACGGGGGCCATAGCCCAGCCCCCCAGGCGCGAGGTGGGGAACATCGTCTACGACGGGGCGCCCGCCACGCCGGCCGCGCTGCAGGCGGCGATCGCGCCCTACTACAACGCCCGCACGGCCACGTTCCAGGACTGGCTGCCCGACGGCTCGATGCTGATCACCACGCGGTTCGGCGACACCTATCAGGTCCACCGCGTGGCCCGTCCCGGCGGGGCCCGCACCCAGCTCACCTTCTTCCCCGAGCCGATCAACAACGCCCGGGTCCTGCCGGGAACCTCGACCTACCTCTATCCGCGCGACGTGGGCGGGGCCGAATACTACCAGGCCTATATCCGCACCCTGACCGGCGCCGAGACCCAGCTGACCGCGCCGAATACCCGCAACCAGAGCTTCGTCTTCACCAGGGACGGCAAGACCGTGGTGTGGAGCCAGGTCACGCCGGGCGATCCCAACTACGACATCGTGCTGGCCGACCCGGCGAACCCGGCGGGTCGCAAGGTGATCCACGAGGGGACGGGCTCGATCGGACCGCTCGACATCAGCCCCGACGGCAAGACCGTTCTGGCCGGCCGCTTCCATTCCCAGGCCTGGGTCGAGCTGTTCACCCTGGACGTGGCCACCGGCAAGCTCACGCCCATCGGGCCCAACCGGAAGATCGGCTACCAGGGCGCGGCGTTCGTCGACGGCGGCGCGGGTGTTCTGACCCTGTCGGACGACGGAGCCGAGCACACGCGGCCGGTGGTCATCGATGTGAAGACCGGCAAGGTCCGCGACCTGGAGCCCGACGCGAAGTGGGGCTCGGAGGACATGGACGTCAGCCCCGACGGCAAGGTCGTCGCGTTGGCGGTGAACGAGGAGGGCTATTCCACCCTGGTCCTGCGCGATGTGGCGACCGGCAAGGCGCTGCCCGGCCCGAAGCTGCCACAGGGCGTGCTCACGGCGGCCAAGTTCTCACCCGATGGCTCGAAGATCGGCCTGTCGCTGTCGACGTCCACCAGTTCGGGCGACGTGTGGAGCTACGACCTGGCCAGCGGCCAGCTGACCCGCTGGACCGAGAGCGAACTCGGGGGCCTGGATTCGGCCAGGCTGATCGAGCCCACGCTGTTCCGCTATCCGAGCTTCGACGGGCGGCAGATCCCGGCGTTCATCTACAAGCCCAAGACCGCGAAGAGCGGCAAGCTGCCGGTGGTGATCCAGATCCACGGCGGGCCCGAGGGGCAGGAGCAGCCCAGCTTCAACCCGCGCCGCCAGTCATGGGTGGCCGAACTGGGGGCGGCGGTAATCATCCCGAACGTCCGCGGCTCATCGGGCTACGGCAAGACCTACATGGGCCTCGACAACGCCGAGAAGCGCGAGGACTCCGTGAAGGACATCGGCGCCCTGCTGGACTGGGTGGCCAAGCAGCCCGACCTGGACGCCAGCCGCGTGGCCGTCGTGGGCCAGTCCTACGGCGGCTACATGGTGCTGGCCGTGGCCGGCCACTACAACGACCGCATCGCCGGCGCGATCGACCTGTACGGCATCTCGGACTGGGTCACGTTCCTGCAGAACACCGAGGGCTATCGCCGCGACAACCGCCGCGCCGAGTACGGAGACGAGCGGGATCCGAAGATGCGCGCCGTGTTCGACAGGATCGCGCCTATCCGGATGAGCGACCGGATGAAGAAGCCGATGATGGTCTTCCAGGGCGCGAACGACCCGCGCGTGCCGCGCACGGAGTCCGAGCAGATGGTCGCCAAGCTCCGCGCCCAGGGCACAGAGGTCTGGTACGTCCTGGCCAAGGACGAGGGCCACGGCATCCAGAAGAAAGCCAACCAGGAGGCCGTGCGGGCCACCGAGGTGGTGTTCCTGAAGAAGGTGCTGGGCGTGGAGTGAGCCGTCAGGCCGCCACACGCCGCACGGTCTCGTCTGACGCAACCCGGAAGCGCGCCATCAGGGCGGTAAGCTTCCTGGCCTCGTCGGCCAGTGTCTGGGCGGCGGCGGTGGCTTCCTCGACCATGGCGGCGTTCTGCTGAGTGACGCCATCCAGGGCGTTCACGGCCGTGTTCACCTGCTGCAGCCCCGTCGCCTCCTCCGCCGCGGACTGGGCGATCTCGGTGATCACGCCGTTGACGTCCACCACCTCCGCGGCAATGCGATGCAACGTCTCGCCCGTGCGCCCGACCAGCTCAACGCCGCGCCCGACCTGGGACTCCGAAGCCGAGATCAGCGCCTTGATTTCCTTGGCCGCGCCGGCCGACCGCTGCGCCAGCGCGCGAACTTCCGAGGCCACCACCGCGAAGCCACGCCCGGCGTCGCCCGCTCGAGCGGCTTCGACCCCCGCGTTCAGCGCCAGCAGGTTGGTCTGGAACGCGATCTCATCGATGACGCCGATAATCTGGCCGATCTGGCGCGACGAGGTCTCGATCTCGGTCATCGCGGCGATCGCAGCCTTGACCACTTCATCGGACCGCTCGGCGTTGTCGCGGGCGGAACCCACGGCGTCGCGGGCGCGGACAGCGCCGCCAGCCGTGCGCTTCACCGTGGCGGTGATCTCGTCCAGGGCGGCGGCAGTCTCTTCCAGCGTCGCCGCCTGATGCTCGGTGCGGCGCGACAGGTTGTCCGAGGCGTGGGAGATCTCGCCGATGCCCGTCTGCAGGCGGCCGCTCAACTCGACCACCGCGCGCAGGGTGGATTGCAGCTGCTCGGCTGCAGCGTCGAAGTCGCGCTTCAGCTGGACATACTGCGCCGGGAAGCTCGCGCGGATGCGGTAGGTCACATCCCCTCGGGCGAGGTAGCCCAGAGCCTCGGCCAAGGCGTCGACGACCAGGGAGGCCTCGTCCTCGGAGGCCCGGCGCACCTGTTCGCGCTCGGCCGCGGCGATGGCCTCGCCGTGACGGGCCGACTGCGCCTCGCTGGTCGCCGCCTCGGCGCGCTCGCGCGCGTCGGACGCCGCCGCCAGGGTCTGGGCCGAGCGTTCGAACATGGCGGTGATGCTGCGACAGGCCCAGATCAGGCCGGCGGCTTCGACCAGCAGGATCACCGCGTGGACCAGCACGCGCTCGATGTCGCCGCCGCCCGGGAACACGGCTGCCGGCAACACGAGCGACAGCAGCAGATGGTGCAGGGCCACCACAGCGGTCGCCGCCCCGATGACCCGCCAGTCGCAGTAGACGATCAGCAGGGCCAGCCCGGCGAAGTAGGCCATGTGCATGTCGATCTGCCAGGCGTGTCCCGCAAGCGCCGCCACCAGCAGCGAGACCGCGGCCATCAGCGCGACCCCCGAGGTGAGCCGCGTGGCCGGCCCGGCGCCTGCGGCGCGCCACTGTGCTGTGACGACGCCGGCGAGGGCCGCGGCGGCCAGACCGAGCCCCGGCCAGGCATTGCCAACCGCCCAGGCCGCCCCGGTGATCACCGGGACCAAAAGCCAAAGGCCGGCGATCACGATGCGGGCGGCGAACTGTCGCTGCTGGTCGACCGTCTCAAACATGCGGGTTCCTCAACTTGCACAGATCGCGCTGCCGGAAGGCGCGACGGAAAAGAGCGCGCCCGCGCGGCGCAACTTTTCAGCCGCCTGCCCGTCGGGGTCGCGAATGACGATGATGAAGGGCGCGGCGCCCAGGTCGCGTACCTGCCCGGCGCGGGCGGCCGCCTGCATGACCTGCGAGCGGCTCCACCAGGGCGGAAAGACCCCCGCCGCCTCACGCGCGTCGGGCGAGCGTGAGCCCGTCGCAAGCAGCACCACAGCCGACGCCAGGGCGAGGCCTGCTGGCACAGCCGCATCGACGAGCTTGAGGCCGGTCTTCCGGGTCATGCGCCAACCCTTGCGGAGCGGCGCCTTAGGATATGCCTAACGGAGCTCGGAAGAGACCGCGCTCCTGGCTGCGCTATGGGCGCGCGCCTGAGATCGGCGCCATCTCGGCAATAAGATTCAATCGGTTAGATCGACCGATCGCCCTCTATGGCAGGCAAGACAGCTGGTGCGACAGTTGGTCGCCAACCTACCATCCGCGACCTTGTCAGGCTTCGCCGACGGTCTCGAACATGCAGGCGGCGATGGCCTCCTGCGGGGTCTTGGCGCCGCGGAGCAGGAAGTCGTAGGCCGGGAAGAACCGGTCGGCGCATTCCACCGCCACGTCGATCATCGCCGCGGCCTGAGCCAGGCTGGGCTGTTCGCCCGACATCAGCGCCATGCCGTGCCGGAAGATGATCTCGCCTTCATCCCACAGCTCGAAGTGGCCGAGCCAGACGCGGGGGTTGATCGTGGCGATCAGTTCCTGGGCGGTCTGGCGCTGGGCCTTGGGCACCGCCAAGTCCATCGAGAGGCAAAGCTGCAGCGTGTCGCCCTCGGGACGCCAGGCGAACCACAGCTCGTAGTCCTTCCAGTCGCCGGCCAGAGTGAAGGCCAGGTCGCCATCCTCCGTCCTGTCGAACGGCAGGTTCTCGGCTGTCAGAACGTGCTCGACAACGTCGAGCGGGTCGTTGGTCAGGACGACGCTGTCGTCGGTCTGAGAGGTGTCCATCACGACCCCTTAATGATCGGACGGGGGACGGAACGCCGCCCCCGAATCGTCCGCACAACCGACCCTAAACCGTTTCCGGAAACGAGTGTCAGCGACTTCTTGCTACGGGCGAATGGCTTTCGCGTGACGTGCAACGTGTTCAAGTCGGCTTCGCGTTCTTCTTCGCTGCTTTTGGCGTCTTCAAGGCCTCGATTTCGGCGCGCAGCGCGGCGACTTCGGCTTTCAGGGCGTCGAAGTCCTCGCGGCGCACAAGGTCCATCTCGGCCACCAGACGGTCGGTCTGGCTGCGGAAGGCGGCCTTGGCTTCTTCGCCGGCGGCCTGAGCCAGGCCCATGGCGGCGGTGGAAAGCTTGGCGATCTCATCGAGAAGGGGGTTTTGGGTCTGCATTCCAGGTCTTCTTCCGGCGGGTTGGCCCGTCCTTACAGGTATATGGCGACTGGAGGGGTGAAAGCGAAGGGCTTCTCGTCTAAGTCCCTGGAAGACAACGCCGGAGCCTGAGCCGCAGTGCCATTCCCCGATATCGACCCGATCCTCGTACAGCTCGGGCCCTTCGCCATCCGCTGGTATGCGCTGGCCTATGTCGCGGGCATCCTGTTGGGGTGGCGTTATGCCACGGGTCTCCTGCGCAACACGGCGCTCTGGACGCACCGCCCGGCGCCGATGACGCCGGACCAGATGGACGACCTGATCCTGTGGATTGCCATCGGGGTGATCGGCGGCGGCCGGCTGGGCCACGTGCTGTTCTATACGCCCGACATGATCGCTTCCGACCCGCTGGGCGTCTTCCGGGTGTGGGAAGGCGGGATGAGCTTCCACGGCGGCGTGATCGGCGTCTCGATCGCGATGATCCTCTTCTCCCTGCGCAACAAGCTGGACCTGCTGCGGATCGCCGACGTGGTGGCCCCCGCCTATCCGATCGGCCACTTCCTGGGCCGCTGCGCCAACTTCATCAACGGCGAGCTGTGGGGCCGCGAGGCGCCGGGGCTGCCCTGGGGCTTTGTGTTCTGCAATCAGCGGATCCAGAACGAGCTGGGCTTCTGCCCGGCCGGCAACGTCGTGCGCCACCCCAGCCAGCTGTACGAGGCGCTGTTCGAGGGCCTGATCCTGTTCCTGATCCTGCTGTGGGCCACGCACCGGGCCAAGCTGGGCAACCGGCGCGGCGTGATCACCGGCATCTTCCTCCTGTTCTACGGCGTCTTCCGGATCGCCATCGAGACCGTTCGCCAGCCCGACGCCGGCCTCGAGAACCTGCCGCTGGGCCTGACCATGGGCATGTACCTGTCGATCCCGATGCTGCTGGGCGGCGCCTACCTGATCTGGCGCGGCCTGCGCGAGCCCCTGCCCGAGGCGATCGCGGCGCCCCCGAGCCCGGCGGCCGCCAAGACCTCGTGAGTCTCGCCGACAAGCTGGCGGCGCAGATCGCGCAGACCGGGCCGCTGACGATGGCCCAGTACATGACTGCCTGCCTGCACGACCCGCAGTTCGGCTACTACGCCACGCGCCCGGCGCTGGGCGAGGCGGGCGATTTCCTGACCGCGCCCCTGGTCAGCCAGATGTTCGGCGAGCTCATCGGCCTCTGGGCGGCCTCCGCCTGGCGGCAGTTGGGCGGGCCCGACCCGTTCGTTCTCATCGAGATGGGACCCGGTGACGGCACGCTGATGGAGGATCTTTTGCGGGCGGGACGGGCCCTGCCCGGCTTCCTGGAGGCGGCGGAGGTCTGGCTGGTTGAGACGTCCGAGCCGCTGGCGGCGCGGCAGGCCGCCCGGCTGGGCGATCGGGTCAGCTGGGCGCGGTCGCTGGACGAGGTTCCGGGCGGCGCGCCGATGCTCCTGGTGGCCAACGAGCTGCTGGACTGCCTGCCCGCCCGCCAGTTCGTCCGCACCGCGACCGGCTGGACCGAGCAGGTGGTGGGCGTGGATCGTCAAGGCGCCCTGATCCTGGGCCGCGTGCCCGCCCCTGTGGCCCTGCCCGACGCGCGCGACGGCGCCGTCCTGGAGATCTCGGCGGCGCAGGAGGCGCTGGGCGCGATCCTGGGTCAGCGGCTGGCGGAGAGCGGCGGCGCGGCCCTGCTCATCGACTATGGCCGCGACCAGCCGGGCTTCGGCGACACTCTGCAGGCGCTGTCCCGTCACAGGAAGGTGGATCCCCTGGCCTGTCCGGGCGAGGCGGACCTGACGGTATGGGCCGATTTCCCGGCGGTGATGGCCGCGGCCGAGGCGGCGGGCGCGCGGGCCGCGGTCCAGACCCAGGCGGCGTTCCTGGCCCGCATGGGGATCGGCGAGCGCGCCGAGGCGCTGGTGCGCGCGCGGCCCGACAAGGCCCACACGATCGGCCGCCAGCTCAACCGATTGGTCAGCAGCGATCAGATGGGGGAACTCTTCAAGGCCTGTTGCCTCTATTCTCCCGGCTGGCTGCCGCCTGCGTTCGAGGAAGACTGAGATGACCGACCTGCCCGTGATCACCTCGAAGCTGCTGGACCTGCCGGGCATCCGCCACGCGTTCTTCACCCGGCAGGGCGGCGTCTCGGAGGGGATCTACGAGAGCCTGAACGTCGGCGCCGGATCGAAGGACGATCCCATCGCCGTAGCCGAGAACCGGCGGCGGGCGGCCGCGCACATGGGCGGGGAACTGGTGACGGCCTACCAGGTCCACTCGGCCACCGCCTTCGCGGTGCAGGGGCCGTGGGGGTCGGGGCCGCCCGAGGGCGACGCGGTGGTGACCGACACCGCCGGCGTGGTCTGTGGCGCCCTGGCGGCCGACTGCGCCCCGATCCTGCTGGCCGACCCCGTCGCCCGGGTGGTGGGCGCCGCGCACGCCGGGTGGAAAGGCGCGCTGACCGGTATCGCCGAGGCCGCGATCGAGCGGATGGAAGCGTTCGGCGCACAACGGGGCCGCATCGTCGCCGTGGTCGGCCCCTGCATCGGCTGGGGCTCGTACGAGGTGGGGCCGGAGTTCTACGACCGCTTCGTGGCCGACAGCGCTCAGGCGGCGCGGTTCTTCGTGGACGGCGACGGCGACCGCAAGATGTTCGACCTGCCCGGATATGTGCTGGACCGGCTGACCCGGGCCGGCGTCGGCGCCTGCGAGTGGGTGGGGCGCGACACCTGCGCCGAGGCCGACCTGTTCTTCTCCAACCGCCGGGCCTACCACCGCGGCGAGGCCGACTACGGCCGCCTGCTGTCGGCGATCATGCTTACGGCGCCACCGTCGTGAAGAGGTAGACGGCGAAGATCACCAGGTGGACGGCGCCCTGCAGCACCGTGGTGCGGCCGGCCCCCAGGGACAGCGTGGCCACGATCAGGGTAAGAACCAGCAGCACCATCGACTTGGCGTCGAGGCCCAGCGCCAGCGGCCAGCCCATGAAGAGCGACACCGCCGCCACCGTCGGGATGGTGAGCCCGATCGACGCCAGCGCCGAGCCCAGCGCCAGGTTCAGGCTGGTCTGGAGCCGGTTGGCCCGCGCGGCCCGGACCGCCGCCAAGCTCTCGGGCAGCAGCACGAGCGCCGCGATCGCCACACCGACCACGGCCTCGGGCGCGCCCGCGCCCTTCACCGCTGCTTTCATCACCGGGGCCAGCGCCTTGGCCAGCAGCACCACCGCGCCGAGGGAAGCGACGAGCAGAAGGAGGCTGGCGATCGCGGCCGCGTTCGACGGAACTTCGGCGTGGGCGTCTTCGTCGACCGCGGCGGTCGCAGGCAGGAAGTAGTCGCGGTGGCGGACCGTCTGGACCAGCACGAACACCAGGTAGAGCACCAGCGACACCAGCCCCACGAACGCCAGCTGGCCGTCGGAATAGGTGGGGCCGGCCGTGCTGACCGTGTAGTTCGGCAGCACCAGGGCCAGGACGGCGAGCGCGGCGATGGTGGCCAGACTGGCGCTGACGCCAGCCTGGCTGAACGTCTGTTCGCGGTGGCGCAGGGCCCCCACCAGAAGGCAGACGCCCACGATGCCGTTCAGGATGATCATCACCGCCGCGAAGACCGTGTCGCGGGCCAGCGCCTGCTCCCCGGGACCTCCGGCGACCATCAGCGAGACGATCAGCGCCACTTCGATGACGGTTACGGCGACGGCCAGCACAAGCGTGCCGAACGGCTCGCCGACCCGGTGGGCCACCACTTCGGCATGATGAACCGCAGCCAGGACGGCGCCCACCAGGACCGCCGCGACGATCAGATTGAAAAGTCCGCCGAGTCCCGCGCCGGCCAGGACGGCCCATGCGACAAGCGGCGCGACCCAGGTCCAGTGCGGGCGTGGGAGGCGTTGCATCCCGCCACCTTAGCGAGGGCCGGCGACAAAGCGAAACCGAGGGCGCCTGCGCCCTTGCCCGCGCGCCGTCCGCTGCTACAAGCGCGCGCAACATCCTGACTCCCGCCCCGAGGCCCCGATGAAGCTGCTCGCCGGCAACTCCAATCGCACCCTGGCGCAGGCGGTGGCGAGCCACCTGGACCTGCCGCTCTGCCGGGCCCAGGTGAAGCGGTTCGCCGACAACGAGGTCTGGGTCACCATCGACGAGAACGTCCGCGGCGAGGACGTCTTCATCCTGCAATCCACCAGCTACCCGGCCAACGACCACCTGATGGAGCTGCTGGTCTGCATCGATGCGCTGAAGCGCGCGTCGGCCCGGCGGATCACGGCGGTGACCCCCTACTTCGGCTATGCCCGCCAGGACCGAAAGACCGGCGGCCGCACCCCCATCTCGGCCAAACTGGTGGCCAACCTGATCACCCGCGCCGGCGCCGACCGGGTGCTGACGATGGATCTGCACTCGGGCCAGATCCAGGGATTCTTCGACATCCCCACCGACAACCTTCTGTCCGCGCCCCTGCTGGCCGCCGACATCAAGGAAAACTACGAGAAGACCAAGGACCTGCTGATCGTCTCGCCCGACGTGGGCGGCGTGGTGCGGGCGCTGGCCGTCGCCAGCCGGCTGAACGCCGACCTGGCCATCGTCGACAAGCGCCGGTCGGGTCCCGGGAAGTCGGAAGTGGCCAACATCATCGGCGACGTCGAGGGCCGCCGCTGCATCCTGTTCGACGACATGATCGACGGTGGGGGCACGCTCTGCAACGCGGCCCAGGCCCTGGCCGACGCCGGTGCGGCCGAGGTTTCGGCCTATTGCAGCCACGGCGTGCTGTCGGGCGGAGCGATCGAGCGGGTCGAAGGCTCGGTCCTGAAGGAGTTGGTCGTCACCGACTCCATCGCCGCGCCCGATCGCATCGGCACGTCCAGCAAGATCCGCTACGTCAGCTGCGCCAGCCTGATCGGCGAGGCGATCCGGCGCATCGCCAATGAAGAGAGCGTGTCCAAGCTCTTCGACTGAGCCCCCCGAAGCGGCGCTTGCCCACGAGGGCAAACCACGGCTAATCCATAGGCCTCCCGGGGGCGGACACTAGAAATCACCACTGCACAGTGGGAGAAGCCGTCTGATGCCGTCCGTTTTCCGGTCCCGAGCCGCCCGCCTCGTCCTTCCGGCCCTGTTGGCTGCGTTCGTCGCCGCCTGCGCCGAGTCGCCCAAGGTGGTCGCGCCGCCGCCCCCGCCGCCCGCGCCCGTGGTGCAGCTGTCGCCCCGGCTGGTGGAACTGGCCAGCGCCTATCGGCTGTATGTCAACAACACCACCGCCATCGCGCCGGCCTTCGCAGATGGCGAGGCCATCGCCGCATCGCTGCGCACCGGCGTCCAGTACGAGCCGCAGCAGCTGGCCAAGGGCGCCATCGCCTACGGGGCCGTCGTGGCCCTGCAGGACCGCGCCTTCGTCGAGGGCGTGCGCATCTACGCCAAGGACGCGACGCAGCGCCGTCAGGTGGCCTATGAGATCCTGAAGGACCCGGCCTACGCGGTAGGCCTGAACGGCTCGGCCAGCGCCGCCGGCCAGATCATCGCGGCGCTGGGGGGCGACGCCCAGCGGCTTTACGACAACGGCAAGGCGGTGAAGCAGGCCGCCTACGACATCCAGAAGCAGCCCTGGTCCAAGGCCGACGTGCCCGCCCGCGACGTGCGCCTGGCCAACGCCAAGAGCCTGTCGGCCGCCGCGATGACCGGCAGCGTGGACGAGACCGTCCGCCTGCAGCAGGCTTCGTCGGGCGCCGCGGTGCTGGGCGTCCCGACGGGCGCCGCGGTCGCGCCGCCCTATACGCAGACCGTGGTCCGCGCCCTGGCCGTGGCCGCCCTGGCCGCCCTGGGCGAGGCCGGCGACGCCAACGTCAATACGGTGCTGGGCCTCGTGACCGAGCCAAACGTCGGCATGTGCATGAACATGTCGAAGCTGAACCTCTATCAATGCCTGGCGGTGGCGCGACCGCACTATGAGGACGTCTTCTGCCTGGGCCAGCACGGGATGATGGACACGGGCCGCTGCATGATCCGCGCGGCGGGGCTGCCCGAGCCCTACGAGGCGCGGTTCATTCCCAGCCAGGAGTCGATCAACAAGGGCATGCAGACCAAGAAGCCGCCGGCGAAGCGGAAGCCGGTCAAGAAGAAGAGCTGACGAAAACGCCGCGCAAATGAGCTCAGCCGCCCCGTTGCGCAGGGCGGGGCTTTTGTGTATCTACGCGCACCCTTTCGACCGACAGGTCACGGATATTTCGTCGCCGCGCGCGAGTCGCGCGGCGGCTTCGTTTTGAGGCAAGGCCATGGCCGAGATCATTTTGAACGTTGAAGTGCGCGAACAGACCGGCACCGGCGGCGCGCGCGCCACCCGCCGCAGCGGCAAGGTCCCGGGCGTCCTGTACGGCGGCGACAAGGATCCGGTGGCTATCGCCGTGAAGTCCAACGAGTTCCGCAAGGCGCTCTACACGGGCAAGCTGCTGGGCCACCTGGTGACCCTGAAGTACGGCCAGGAGACCCAGCCGGTCATCGCCAAGGCGATCGACATGCATCCGGTCACCGACGAGCCGTGGCACTTCGACCTGTATCGGGTCGACGAGCACCAGCAGATCAAGATCGACGTCAACGTCCACTTCGCGAACGAAGAGGCCTCTCCGGGCCTGAAGCGCGGCGGGACGCTGGGCGTGACCCTGCACGCGGTGTCGGTCTCGTGCCACGCCGACGAGATCCCGGAAGAGATCGTGGTCGACCTGACGGGCCTGGAAATCGGCGACACCGTCCGCGTCTCGGACCTGAAGCTGCCGGCCGGCGTGACGGCCGCGATCGACGGCGACCTGGCCGTGGCCTCCATCACGATGTCCAAGGGCGTGACCGACGCCGCCGAGACGACGGAAGGCGAGGCCTAGTCCTCGCACTTCGCATAGGGATCGGGGACGTCCGTGCTGCTCATTGCAGGCCTGGGCAACCCTGGCCCCGCCTACGCGAAGAACCGTCACAACATCGGCTTCATGGCCGTTGACGAGATTGCGCGCCGCTGGGGCTTCTCCGCGGCGCGTTCGCGTTTCCAGGGCCAGTGTTCCGAAGGCCAGATCGAGACGCCGCAGGGCCCGGTCCGCGCCCTGATCCTCAAGCCGCAGGGCTACTACAACGAAAGCGGCCGCGCCGTGGGCGAGGCGGTGAAGTTCTTCAAGCTGGATCCGGCGGTCGACCTGGTCGTGTTCTACGACGAGATCGACCTGGCGCCGGGCCGCTTCCGCATGAAGGCGGGCGGCGGCGCGGCGGGCAACAACGGGGTTCGGTCGATCACCTCGCAGGTGGGCCCGCACTTCCGCCGCGCGCGATTGGGCACCGGCCATCCAGGCGACAAGTCCCTGGTGCAGGGCCACGTGCTCAGCGACTTCCACAAGGCCGACATGAAGTGGGTCGAGCCGCTGCTTCAGGCGTGCGCCGACGCCGCCCCGCTGATGGCTATGGGCGAGGACGAGCGCTATCAGGCCGAGGTGATGCGCCTCGCGCCCGCCGAGAAAGCCGACCCGCGCAAGCAGGCCCGAGGCGGCGGCGAATGAGCACCCTGGGTCTGCTGGGCGGTTCGCTGCCGCTGATCGGGCTGTCGCTGATTTTCTCCATCGCGCTCGCCGTCCATGTGGTGCGCACAGGGCGAGAGCTGTTCTGGCTGTGGATCATCCTGATCTTCCAGCCGCTGGGCGGGCTGGTCTATTTCATCGCCATTGTGCTGCCCGAGCTGACCCGCGGGTCCGGCGCGCGGAAGCTGGAGCAGACGGCCCGCGCGGCGCTCGACCCGGCCCGCGAATATCGCGAGGCCAAGCGAGCCTGCGAAGACACGCCGACGGTCCGCAACCAGTCACGACTGGCCGAAGCCGCCGCCCAGCTCGGCCGGTTCGACGAAGCCGAGCAGCTCTACGCGCAGGCCGCCCAGGGCATCCACGCCGAAGACCCCGCGCTGCTGCTGGGCCGCGCCAACGCGCTTCTCGAACTGGGGCGACCGCAGGAAGCGCTGGATGTCATTGAGCTCATTCCCGGCGGCGAGACGAGCGATCCCCTGGCGCCCGGCGCAGTCCTGGCCCTGGCGCGCGCGCATGAGAGCCTGGGCCACACAGCGCAGGCCGACGCGGCCTTCGCCGAGGCGGTTCAGCGGGTGGCGGGGTTCGAAGCCTTTGGGCGGCATGCCGCCTTCATGGCGCGCAACGGCCGCAAGGACGAGGCCCGGGCCGCCGTCGCCGACATGGACAAGCGCCTCACCAAGCTGTCCGGCCACTTCCGCAAGGAAGGCAAGCGCTGGCGCGACCTGGCGGCCAAGGCGCTCTCCGAGGCCTGAGCCGGCAAGCAAAGGCCCCGGCCAACGACCGGGGCCCTGCCCTCGTTGAAGCGGTGACTAGAGCGCGTAGCTGGTCCGGCGACGGCGCAGCATGGCGCCCGCCGAACCGAAGCCCAGGATCATGAGCGCCCAGGTCGTCGGTTCCGGAATGCCGCCGATGACGTCGCCCGTCGCCGTGCCGGAGGCCAGAATGTACGACCCGCCGAAGCGGAACCCGTAGATGTCGGCCGTGTCGCGCGTGATGCCGCGGAACTGGAACTGATTGAAGCCGCCCGGGGTCGAGATCGGGGCGTCCGTCATGAGGTTGTACTCCTCAAGAACGTTGCCGTTGAGGTCGAGCGCCGAGATGATCGGGAAGTCGCCGAACGGGCGGCCGCCCGAGACGGCGTAGTTGAAGAAGAAGCCCATCTGGCTGTAGGCCTTGGCGCCCTTCAGGTAGCCAAAGCCGGTTCCGCCATCGACGCCGATGTAGACGGCGTTGCCGCCGAACGAGCCGTTGTCGGCGAGACCATAGCCACCCTGACCGACCACGGCGCCCTGGCCCGAGTTGTTCGCGGTGTTGTCGCGGGTGAACGTGAACTCACCCACCGCCACCGGCCCGTAGGTGAAGTTGTAGCTGCCGTTGTCGTAACCGGTGAGGTCGAGGTCAGGGCCCGTGTAGGCCGCGTCCGTGGTGATCAGCGCCGCCTGCGAGGCTCCGGCCGACAAGGCCAACGCCGCCGCAGCGACAAAAAGGTTTCGAATTCGCATGGCACCCTCCGATGAGGGACCCCCCGGGCCATGAACATTCCTGGCCGTCCCTACCTTTGCTAGTACCGCTTTCCGAGTCCGAAAGGATTTGACTAAAATCAAGGCGGGGAACCGAAGACGCCTGCCGGGCGAACGTCGTTCTACAGCTAAGCTTACCGCCGGGACGTTGGCTGACCGAAGGCCGCGACGTCGTCGGCAGTGACCGGTTCCTTGAAGTCGTTGCCGAAGTGGGTGCGCAGATAGCCGATCAGTTCGCGCGCCTGGTCCTTGCTGAGCGTGTCGCGGAACCAGGGCATGCCGCCCTTGCCGTTTGCGACGATGTAGGCCGCGTAGGCCGTGGTCCCCAGGCGCGGATTGTTGGCCAGGGACGGGAATGCGCCCGCGCCGACGGCCCCCTTGGCGTCGGCCATGTGGCAGGCCTGGCAGAAGGTCTTGTAGACCTCGGGCCCGGTGCGGGCGACGGGCGGCTTGGTCCCGCCGGGCCCGGGCTCGTCGGCCAGCGACGGGGTGGCCATGGCCGCGGCGACGGCGAGGCCGGTGAGCAGGCGTCGGATCATCTCAGGCCTCCAGCGCGCGCTTGTGCAGACGGGTGATGGCGTCCAGCGCAGAGAGCAGCGAGCCCTCCATCCAGCAGCCCACATACGAGGCGTGCTCGCCGGCCAGGACGACGCGGTCTTCGACGGAGACCAGCTCCTGGTAGTGTTCTCGTCGGGTGTCCTCGTTCCAGCGGGCGCAGCAGCCCATCACCCAGGGCACCCGGCTCCAGGCCACCGAGGCGCCGTTGGAGAACTCCTTGCGATAGCTGCCCGGATGGAAAACCGAACCCTGCTCCAGGGCCGCTTCGATCCGCGCGGCGGGCGTCAGGCCCGAGAGTCGATAGCCCCCGGCTCCATTGGCGAACGAGCCCAGCAGCACCGCCGGCCCGTCCTGGAAGAAGTTGTTGTTGGGGTAGGAAATCAGGCCGATCTCCTGGTTGGTGAAGGAGTGGCCGCCGTAGATGTCGGCCTCTTCTTCCCAAAAGCGCCGGCGCATCTCGAGGCCGATCTTCACGCCGTTCGAGTACGGCACCGCCGCGATGGCGGCCTTCTTCTTCTCCGACAGGTTCGACTCGATCTGGCTGAGCACCGTCAGCGGGATCGTGCAGACGCAGTAGTCGGCCTGCGCCGTCGTCGCCGTGCCCTTGGCGGTGTCGGTGTAGCTCACCGTCACGCCGTTCTTGTCCTGGAAGAGCCGGGTGACCTTGGCGTTGTAGGTGATCAGTCGGCCGACCTGGCGGGCGAATCCCTCGCCGATCTTCCCCATGCCGCCCACGGGCTGGAACATGGTGGTCTGGAACTCGTCGTTCATGAAGAACGACATGTTCGCCGCGATGCCAGACTTGAGCACCTCGTCGAAGGGCAGCAGGTCCGACGGCTTCGGCGCGCCGTTGACGCCACCGCCCGGCGGCAGCTCGAAGCCCCGATGGCTGGAGGAGCGCAGGCCCTTGGTGTAGCGCATGTCGTCGTCGAGCATGCCCCACGAGCGAAGGGCTTCCTTCAGCCGGTCGGTGTCTTCCGCGGTCAGCCGGGTGTCGAGCGCCTTCTGGTCGATGGCCTTGCCCAGCAACTCGGCGATACCGCCCTCGAAGTCGGCGGCCAGCGAGCGGAACCGCTGGGGCGCGCCGCCGAAGGCCTCGGTGTTGTGGACATAGGCGTTGTGGTTGAACTGGATGAACGGCTCCAGCGCCACGCCGAACTTCTTGCAGTAGTGCAGCAGGGTCCGGTGATGGTGCGGAATGCGCCAGGGGCCGGGGTTCAGGTAGTTGCCCTTGGCGAAGCCCACCTTCTGGGTCGCCCCGCCCATCTCTGTGTAGGTGTCGCCGCCATAGAGGGACCAGTTGCGGCCGCCGGGACGGTTCTGGAACTCGAGAATTCGGACCTTGTAGCCCGCCTTCTCCAGCTCATAGGCCGCCAACATCCCCGCCAGGCCCGCGCCCAGCACGATAACGGACGCGCCTTTTCGCGCCCCGGACAGGTTGGGCGGACCGGGGAAGCGGGTTTCGGCGGCATGCCCGAACGCGGTCATCATCTGGTAGACGGCGGCCGTGCCGCCCATCAGGCCGATGGCGTGAAGAAGCTGGCGGCGCGTTGGAACGTGACGTCCGGACTCCATGTATCCCCCGAGTGAGTGCGCTTGCAGGTCCGGGTTAATGCCGCCCGGCGCGGCGCCGGGAGCGAATGCGCGACGAGCGGCGCCAATTCGCCTCCGAAGGCGCGAATTCGAGCGCAACATGACTAGCCGCTAAGCAGGACGTTCCTCGCCGGCTTCGCGCGCGCCTCCGCGCGTGCTAGGCAGCGCCCCCGCCAAGTCCCCTAGGAACTGCTGCTCCCCATGGCCCTGAAAGTCGCCATCGTCGGCCTGCCCAACGTCGGCAAATCGACCCTCTTCAACGCGCTGACGCAGACCGCCGCCGCCCAGGCCGCGAACTATCCGTTCTGCACCATCGAGCCCAACACCGGCGATGTGGCGGTGCCCGAGCCGCGGCTGGAAAAGCTGGCGGCGATCATCCCGTCGAAGGAGATCATCCCGGCGCGGATGAACTTCGTCGACATCGCCGGGCTGGTGCGCGGCGCGTCCAAGGGCGAGGGTCTGGGCAACCAGTTCCTGGCCAACATCCGCGACTGCGACGCCGTGGCCTTCGTGGCCCGCTGCTTCATCGACGACGACATCACCCACGTCGAAGGGCGGGTGGACCCGATCGCCGACCTGGAGACCATCGAGACCGAACTGATGCTGGCCGACCTCGAGAGCCTGGAGAAGCGGGTCGTCAACCTGGAGAAGCGCGCCAAGACCGGCGACAAGGAGAGCGCCCAGACCCTGCGCCTGGTGCAGGCCGCGCTCACCGAACTGAACGCCGGTCGCCCCGCCCGCAAGGTCGAGGTCTCGGCCGAGGACGAGAAGGCCTGGCGGATGCTGCAACTGCTGACGTCCAAGCCCGCGCTCTATGTTTCCAACGTCGACGAGGCCTCGGCGGCCACGGGCAACGACCTGTCCAACGCCGTGGCCGAGCGGGCCAAGCGCGACGGCGCCGACCACGTGGTCATCTCGGCGCAGATCGAAAGCGAGATCGCCCTGCTCGACCCCGAGGAGCGCACCGAGTTCCTGGAGACGCTGGGCCTCACCGAGCCCGGCCTGAACAAGCTGATCCGCGAGGCCTATCACCTGCTGGGCCTGCAGACCTATTTCACGGTCGGCCCCAAGGAGGCGCGCGCCTGGACGATCCACAAGGGCGACACCGCCCCGCAGGCCGCCGGCGTGATTCACACCGACTTCGAGAAGGGCTTCATCCGCGCCGAGACCATCGCCTACGAGGACTATGTGAACCTCAAGGGCGAAGCCGGCGCGCGCGAGGCCGGGAAATTCCGTCAGGAGGGCAAGGAGTATGTCGTCCGGGACGGAGACGTGATGAACTTCCGGTTCAACGTTTAACGACGACATTAGAGAGGCGGAGATGGGCGAGACGATCACCCTGGCGGGCGCGGACGGCTTCGAGTTCACGGCCTATCACGAGCCCGCCTTCACGCCGCACAAGGGCGGCGTGATCGTGATCCAGGAGATCTTCGGGATCGACCGGCACGTCCGGGCCGACGTCGAGCGCTGGGCCAAGATGGGCTACGAGGCCATTGCCCCGGCGATGTTCGACCGCCTGCAACGCGACTTCCATGCCGAGCACGACGACGCCGGCATCAAGGCGGGGATCGAGAAGGCGCGCGCCACGCCGCTGGAGCAGGCGCTGGGCGACATCGCCGCCTGCCGCGACTTCCTCAAGAAGCACGGCGGCAAGGTCTGCGTCGTGGGCTATTGCTACGGCGGCTCGCTTACCTGGCTGAGCGCCTGCAAGGTCGAGGGGATCGCGGCAGCGTCCAGCTACTACGGCTCGATGGTGCAGGCGAACGCCGCCCTGACGCCGCTCTGCCCAACGATCGTGCATCTGGGCCGCACTGACCCCGGCATCCCGGCCGACGACGTGGCGGCCGCCGTCGCCGAGCATCACGGCGACAAGGTTCCGGTCTACATCTACGAAGGCGCGGGCCACGGTTTCAACAACCAGAGCCCCGAGCGCTACAACGCCGAGGCCGCCGATCTCGCCCGGCACCGGACGCTCGAGCTGTTCGACAATGCTTAGGCCCGGGGCCTGAGGCCGTGGGCGAGCCGATCCGCCTGACCAGCCCGCGGGACGGCTTCGAGTTCGACGCCTACCACGCGCCGACCATGGACGCGCGGCGGGGCGGCCTGGTCGTCTGTCACGCCATCTGGGGTGTCACGCCGCACCTGCGGGCCCTGGCCGACCAGTTCGCGGAAGACGGCTACGAGACGATCGTGCCCAGCCTGTTCGACCGCCAGCTTGAGCTGGACGGAGCCCGCGGCTTCGCCGAGCGCGACACAGACCCAGCCCTCTACGCGCGCCAGAACGGCTACGCCGAGCGTGCGGCGTGGGGGGCGGAGGTGCTGGACGGCGTCCAGGCGGCCATCGACGCCCTGGCGCCGCCGGTGTTCGCGCTGGGCTTCTGCTTCGGCGGGACGGTGGCCTGGCTGGCGGCGTCGCGCTGCACGGGCCTGTCGGCCGTCGCCTCGTACTATGGCGGCCAGATCATCGACTACCTGGACGACGCGCCGAAGGTCCCGACGCTGCTGCATCTGGGCAAGACCGACGAGCTGATCCCGCCGGCCACGGTGGCGGCGATCCGCGAGGCCTATCCGGAGATGCCGGTCCACGAGTACGACGCGGGCCACGCCTTCGTGGCGCCCAACGGCTTCCATGCCGACAGCGCGCGCCTCTCGCGTCTGCGCACCCTGCAGCTGTTCGCCCGGAATGGCGGGGGCAACAACCGGGGCGGAGAGCCTTAGAGCTCGATCTGTTTCTTCACTTCGGGATGCCGCTCCAGGACCCTCACGAGGGCCGCCTGCGCCGCCAGGATACCGATGCCGGCGGCGTAGCCTGAGAAGACGCCCGCGGGGTAGCGGCCCCCGTGCGCGGCGATTGAGATCTGCCAGTAGATCAGACCCGCCGCCCCGCCCAGCAGCGCCACGCCGCCGAGGATCGAGCGCACGTTCTGGCCAAACCCTGCCTGGAAGCTCATCCAGACGTACCTCGCGAGCCCGCGTCGCAGCACGCCCACGGCCAGGGGAAACGACAGCGAAAGCGACAGGAAGAGGCCCGGCCACAGCAGGGTCCGCTGCACCAGCAGCGGGTCGCCCGCCAGACGGTCGAAGGCGTGGACCACGGCGCCGGCGTAGATGAGCCCGGCCGTCACGACGGTCAGGTCCTGGGTGCGGCGGAAGTTTTTCCAGGCGGGCGTGTGAGCCATGGTCTCAATGTGGAGACAACGCGGGGCGGCGATAAGGCGGAATCTCGGGCTATGGTCGGGCGTGATCCGCGTGAGTCCCCTCCCCTTCGGCGTCCTGGCCCTGGTCGCCGCGAGCCCGGCGCTCGCCGGTGAGGTCGCCTGCCGCTACGAGGCCGGGACCATCACCGTGCCGGCCGTGGTCGCCGGCATCGGCGGCGACTACATCCTGGACACCGGCGCCGCGCGGACCACGCTGCATTCCACCAAGGCCGAGGCCGAGGGGATCGCCGACACCGCGCTGACCGGCGACGTCCGGGTGGCGGGCATGGCGGTCCGCGGCGCAGCCCTGGCGGTCGCCGACCTGGATGTGCGCACCTGGAACCTGCCGACCCCCGCCGCGGGCGTGATCGGGGCCGACGTGCTGAAGGGTTTCGTCGTGGACGTGAGCTATGCCCCCTGCCGCGTGCGGCTCTGGGCGGCCGGCCAGGCGCCTCGCTTCAACGGCAAGGTCCTGGACCTGGCATGGGATCTGGGCCGTCCCACCGCCGAGGCCGCGGTCTCGGATGAGCTGCGCACGATCCGCGGCCGCTTCGTGATCGCCAGCGGGGCCAACGCGCCGGTGCGCCTGGCCGACGACTTGGCCCAGGCGGTCCCGGGCACGCTGCCGCGGCCCCAGGAACTCTATCCTGACGGGGTCTGGCTCGCGCGGCTGCCGCAGGTGTCGTTCGCGGGCGCCACGGGGCTGGACGCGGGTGCGGGGCTGATGAAGCCCGAGGGCGACGTCGTGGGCCTGCTGGGCGCCGACGTCCTGGCCCACTTCCGCCTGCGCTTCGACTTTCCAGCCGGCAAGTTGGTGGCGCAGCCGGTTCCCTGAATCCGAGAGGACCCCGGAATGCGAAAGGGCCCCGGATGTCTCCGGGGCCCCTCGAACTCTGGTCCGGTCGTCGCCCTAGTGGGCGACGTTGCGCCAGACGCGGCGGTAGCTGAAGTACAGCAGGACCGTGAAGATCAGCAGGTAGATCATCGCGCCCAGGCCGAACGACTTGCGCTCCATCTGCTTGGGCTCGGAGGCCCAGGCCAAGAAGGCCACGACGTCCTGCGCCTGCTGGTCGACGGTCGACTTGGTGCCGTCGTCGAACGTCACCTTGTCGGGCGTCAGCTGCGACGGCATCGCCAGGAAGCCGCCGGGCGGCACCTTCTTATGGTCGCCGCTCCAGAAAGGCGTCAGGTCGCCCGGGAAGGCGACGTTGTAGTTCTGGCCAGGAGCCACCTTCAGGCCCGCCGGAGGCGTCCGGTAGCCCGTCAGCAGCGAGTAGACGTAGTCGGCGCCGCCCGTGCGAGCCTTCACGATCACCGACAGGTCCGGAGGAATCGCGCCCCCGTTCGAGGCAGCGGCCGCAGCATCGTTCGGGAACGGCGACGGGAACTTGTCGGCCGGGATGGCCGGACGCTGGATCACGTCACCCGTCTCGGAGTCGATGTCGTTGACCTGGATGTCCTTGGCCAACGCCTTCACGTACGGGTTGTCGTTCGGGTTCTTGTACTCCGGGTCGTAGAACGGACCGCCGGGCTGACCCAGGTTGCGGAAGTACATCAGGTTCATCGAGTGGCAGGCCGCGCAGACCTCCCGATAGACCTTGTAGCCGCGTTGGACCTGGGCCGGGTTGAACTTCCCGAACGGGCCGTCGAACGTCCAGTCGACGTGACGGATTTCGGCGTGACCGCCGGCGGCGAGAGCGGGCCCACCAATGAGGGCGAGGCCCAGCGCCGCGAGCGCGATACCTTTGCGCAGCATCTTAGGCTTAGCCCCTCTTTTCAGGCGACGCCGCGGCGCCCGCGGGCGTCGTGGCGGGATGCGACAGGACAGGTTCCGAGATCGATTCCGGCACCGGCAGCGGGGTTTCCGTCAGGCCGAGGACGGGCAGGATCAGCCAGAAGTAGGCGAAGAAGTAGATGGTCGCGACGCGGCTGAGCCACACCATGCTGTTGATGTCGGCGTCGAGCAGCTTGAAGCCGCTGGGCGAGCCGAACACCGGGTTGTCCGGCAGCTGGCCGCCGCAGTAGCCCAGCACGAGCGACATGAAGACGAAGATGAAGAAGTACAGCCGCGCCGTCGGGCGGTAGCGCATCGAGCGCACCTTCGACGTGTCGAGCCAGGGCAGCACGAACAGGGTGCCGATGGCGCCGAACATGAGCAGCACGCCGCCCAGCTTGTCCGGGACCGCCCGCAGGATCGCGTAGAACGGCAGGAAGTACCATTCGGGCACGATGTGGGCCGGGGTCACCAGCGGGTTGGCCGGGATGTAGTTGTCGGCGTGGCCCAGGACGTTCGGGTTGTAGAACACGAAGCTGGCGTACAGCAGCAGGAAGACCGCGATCGCGAAGCCGTCCTTCACCGTGTAGTACGGGTGGAACGGAACGGTGTCGTCCTTCGACTTCACGTTCACGCCGGTCGGGTTGTTGTTCCCCGGCACGTGCAGCGCCCAGATGTGCAGGATCACGACGCCTGCGATCACGAAGGGCAGCAGGTAGTGCAGCGAGAAGAAGCGGTTGAGGGTGGGGTTGTCCACCGCCGGGCCGCCCCAGAGCAGGGTGGTGATCGGCTCGCCGACGATCGGCAGCGCGCCGATCAGGTTGGTGATCACGACGGCGCCGTGGAAGCTCATCTGGCCCCAGGGCAGCACGTAGCCGATGAAGGCCGTGGCCATCATGAGCAGGTAGATCACGCAGCCCAGGATCCACAGCACCTCGCGCGGCGCCTTGTAGGAGCCGTAGTAGAGGTTGCGGATCATGTGGATGTAGACCGCCAGGAAGAACATCGAGGCGCCGTTGGCGTGCATGTAGCGGATCAGCCAACCGTAGTTGACGTCACGCATGATGCGCTCGACCGAGGCGAAGGCGTGGTCGACATGCGGCACGTAGTGCATGGCCAGCACGATGCCCGTGGCCAGCTGGATGCCCAGCATGAGCGCCAGGATGCCGCCGAACGTGTACCAGTAGTTCAGGTTCTTCGGCGTCGGGAAGTCGAGCGCCGTGTCCTTCATGAACCGCACGATGGGCAGGCGCGTATCGAGCCAGCGCTCGATGCCGGTCTTCGGCTCGTAGGTTGAATGTCCGCTCATCGGGTTCAGCCCACCTTGATCGAGGTGTCAGAGAGGAAGACGTATTCCGGCACCTGCAGGTTCCTGGGCGCGGGGCCCTTCCGGATACGACCCGACAGGTCGTAGTGCGACCCGTGGCACGGGCAGAACCAGCCGCCGTAGTCGCCGCCGCCGACCGTGGGCACGCAGCCCAGATGCGTGCAGGTGCCGATCAGCACCAGCCACTCGGCCTTGCCGGGCTTGTGCCGCTCTTCGTCGGTCTGCGGATCGCGCAGGTCGCCAGCATTGTCGTCCTTCACGGCCGCGGCGATCTGTTCCGGGCTGCGGTTGCGGACGAACAGCGGCTTGCCCCGCCATTTCACGACGACCTGCTGGCCCGGAGCCACCTTGCCCAGATCGAACTCGATGGACGACAGCGCCAGCGTATCGCCGGCGGGGTTCATCTGATCGATCAACGGCCATGCGACGCCGGCCACGGCGCCAACCGCGGCCGCGCCAGCGGCGATATGAATGAAGTCGCGACGGCTGGGGTCGTCCCCCGCGCCATGCGTGTCGGGATTTGCGCCCGCGACGGTGTCGGCCACCTTGAAGCTACCCTTCGAAAGGGGCCTGTCCGGGTTTCCCCTTGAGGCCCAAATGCTTGCGGCCCGCGCCAGCGCTGACGCAGGACCGTTTCCGGGCGCGGACGAGGGCCAGGCGCGTTACACGGGCGACAATGCGAACGACATGTCCGCCCACCCGTGATTCGTACCCCTGCCCCCCGGCTACTCCCGATGGCGAGAGGCCTTAGAATGCGTTTGGCCCTTTTTCAACCGGACATTCCGCAAAACCTGGGCGCCGCGATCCGGCTGGCCGCCTGCCTGGGCGTTCCGCTGGACGTGATCGAGCCCTGTGGATTCCCCTTGAGCGACGCCGCAATCCGCCGCGCCGCCATGGACTATGGGGACCTTGCGCAGGTGACGCGACACGCGGGCTGGCGAGATTTTCGTGCGAAATCCGCACCTTCCCGCCGACTGGTGCTGTTCACGACGCGCGGCGCGACGCCGCTGCACGACTTCGCGTTCGGTCCGGAGGACACCCTGCTGTTCGGTCGCGAGAGCGCCGGCGTCCCCGACGACGTCCATGATGCCGCAGACGCGCGCGTCGTGATTCCTCTGGCTCCGGGGGCGCGATCGCTGAACGTCGTGACCGCGGCGACACTGGCGTTGGGCGAGGGCTTGCGGCAGATCAAGGCCTTCCCGCGCCTGCAACGAACAGACTCGCCCGCATGACGACGACCCTGCCGCCTGAGATCCTGGAACGCCGCGACCGCGCGAAGACGTGGTTCGAGGATCTGCAGTCGCGAATCTGCGCCGAGCTGGAACGGCTGGACGCGGAGGCCCCGGCCGACCTGTTCCCGGAACCCGCCGGTCGCTTCGACATGCGGCCCTGGACCCGGGAGACCGGTGTCGGCGGCGGCGTCGGCGGCTTTTTCAAGGGGCGGCTGTTCGAGAAGGCGGCGGTGCACACGTCGGCCGCCACGGCGCGATTCTCGCCCGAGATGGCGGCCCAGATGCCGGGCGCCGACAAGGACCCGACCTACGTCTCGTCCAGCATCAGCCTGATCGTGCACCCGCGCAGCCCGTGCGTGCCGACCGTGCACATGAACACCCGCTTCCTGTCGACGGCCGAGAGCTGGTTCGGCGGCGGCGCCGACCTGACGCCGATGCTGGACGTGCAGCGGACCCAGGAGGCCGACGACACCCAGCTGTTCCACGCCGCGATGCGGGGCGCCTGCGACCCCTTCGATCCCGAGTGGTACGGCAAGTACAAGGCGTGGTGCGACGAGTACTTCTACCTGCCCCACCGCAAGGAGATGCGCGGCATCGGCGGCATCTTCTACGACCGCCACAACAGCGGGGACTTCGAGAAGGACTTCGCCTTCACCCGCGCTGTCGGCGAGGCGTTCCTGGACGTCTACCCGAAGATCGTGCGCAAGCGGATGAGCCAAGCCTGGGGCGAGGCCGAGCGGCAGGAGCAGCTGATCCGCCGCGGCCGCTACGTCGAGTTCAACCTGCTCTACGACCGCGGCACGATGTTCGGCCTGAAGGCCGGCGGGAACATCGAGACCATCCTGTCGTCGATGCCACCGATGGTGGCCTGGACGTAGGTCCGGGCTTGTCGTTCTCTCCTCCCTAACGAGCGGGAAAGAGGATAAAGCTTGCCGACACTTGCCGAACGCCTGGGCTTCTCGTCCGACGCCAAGCTGCTGATCGTCAACTGCGACGACCTGGGCTCGTCGGCGTCAGCCAATCGCGCCATCGGCGAGGTGATGCGCCGCGGGGCGGCCTCCAGCTCCACGCTGATGGTTCCGTGCCCCTGGGCGCTGGATGGCGTTCGGCGCGCGCAGGACGGCGGCATCGGCGTGCACCTGACCCTGACCGCCGAGTACCCCGCCTACCGCTGGCGCAGCCTCACGGGCGCGTCCTCGCTGCACGATGCAGAGGGTTATCTCCCCACAACCGCCGAGGCCGTGTGGGACCGCGCCGACCTCGCAGACGTGCGCGCCGAGTGCCGCGCCCAGATCGAGCAGGCCTACGCCTGGGGCGTCGACGTCACCCACCTGGACACGCACATGGGGGTGATGCAGCTGGAGCGGCGCTATTTCGAGGTTTTCCTCGACCTTGCCGCCGAATACCGCCTGCCGATCCGCATGTTCGGCGCCCGCACCGAGGAACGCCTGGGTTTCGCCGCCCGCACCTCGGCGCGCGCCGAGGGCATCCTCTGCCCCGATCACATGATCGACGTCTGGGGGCGCCCGCGCGGCTCCGTGGCCGAGCGGCTGGGGAACCTGCGCCCCGGCGTGACCGAGCTGTTCCTGCATCCGGTGGAGGACGGCCCCGAGCTGCGCGCCTACGACCCGACGCACACGGACATCCGCATTGGCGATTACGCCGAGATGCTGAGCCCGGGCTTCAGCGCCCTGATCGACGCGGCGGGCGCGCGGCTGATCAGCTTCGCCGCCCTGCGCGACCTGCAGCGGGCCGTCTGATGGTTCGGGTCCGCCCCTATCGGCCGGACGACCTGCCGGCGCTCTACGACATCTGCCTGAAGACCGGCGACAACGGCGCCGACGGCACGCACCTCTACGAGGACTACAGGATCATCGGGGAGATCTTCGCGGCGCCGTACGGGGTATTGCTGCCTCAGTACGCCTTCGTCGCCGAGGACGATCAGGGCGTCGCGGGCTACATCCTGGGCGCGCCTGACACGCGGGCGTTCGAGGCGCGGCTGGAAGAGGCGTGGTGGCCGGCCCTGCGGGAGCGGTATGCGGACCCCGTCGATGTGCCCGCGAGGACGCGCAACCGCGAACAGTGGGACGCCCACCACATCCACCACCCGCCCGCGAACCCGCAGGCCGTGGTGGACGCCGCACCGGCCCACCTGCACATCGACCTGCTGCCGCGGCTGCAGGGCAAGGGCATGGGACGGCAGCTCATGGACGCCTTCCTCGCCACCGTCGGCGGCCGCGCGCACCTGGGCTGCCAGGCGCCGAACGTGCGCGCACAGCGGTTCTACGAAGCCTATGGGTTTCGCCGGCTGGAGGGCGTGCCGCCGAAGAGCGTGGTCTGGATGGCGATCGGCTGAGTCCGGCCCAGCGCCCCTACCCCGCAAGGAACGCCCGGATCCACCCACCAACGCGCGCCCGGTCGTCCGGCCGGCCGAAGCTGGCGATGGCGCGGTCGGCCTGCTCGTCGGCGTAGACCTTGCCGCGGCGAGCCTCGATGAGGGCTGTGGCGTAGGCCGGCAGGAACTCCGGATGCGGCTGCATCGAGATGGCCGGCTGGTCGCGCCAGGCCAGGGCGGCGAAGGGCGTGAACTCGGACCGCGCGATCAGCTCGGCGCCCGGCGGCAGGCTCACCACCTGGTCCTGGTGTGAGGCCGGCAGCCTGATGGGATCGGCGGCGTCCATCCAGGGCTCGCGGCTGACGACTTCGTAGGCGTGTTCGCCGATCCCCCAGCCCTTGGGCGACTTGATCACCTGGCCGCCAAACGCCTGGGCCATGGCCTGGTGGCCGAAGCAGACGCCGACCAGCTTGGCGCGGCCCTTGGCGGCGCGCAGGAAGTCCATCAGCTGGCCGATCCAGGGATCGTCGTCATAGACCCCCGCCGCCGAGCCGGTGACGATGTAGGCGTCGCAGTCCTCGGGCGCCGCCGGATACTCGCCCTCGTCGGCCGCATAGGTTCGCCAGTCGTAGGCGTCGCGGCCCAGCAGCTCCATGAACATGTCGGGATAGGTCCCGAACGTCGGGATCGCCGGGTTCGGGGGCCGGCCGGTCTTGAGGACGCCTATTCTCAATAGACCATGCCCTGGGCCACGGCCTTCAGCTTCTCGATGACCGACAGCTTGTCGTCGATGAAGTCGTTGTCGATCCACCAGTCCTCGACCTCGCGCATCACCTGGCCCACCAGCGGGCCCTTGGGGACGCCGGCGTTCATGACCTCCTGGCCGCTGAGCGGCAGTTCGGGACGGGTCCAGCCTTCGGCCAGGGCGATCAGGCCGCGCCACTGCATGGTGGCGGCCGTGCGCGGCGCGGCGGCCCAGGCCAGCCTGGCGCGGTCGCGAAACGTGGCCGTGCCGGCGCGATAGACCTCGCGGCGGATTTCGCGCGGGCTCATCCAGCTCTTCAGCACGGGCGTAGGCGCCAGCGCGGCGACGATACGGTCGCGATCGGGGTTCGACAGCCGCAGCCGCGTCGCCAGGGCCATGGCGGCCACCTGGTCGTCTGGCAGCAGGGCGGCCAGGCGCAGGACCGGATCGCCGTCGAGGAACTGCTCGGTGTCGATCTCCACCAGGGCCTCGAAACGGGCGAGGTTGGCCTGCGTCTTCAGCACCACCTCCAGCACGCCGGTTTCCGCCATCAGCCGAACGGCGGCGCGCGGATCGTCGGCCGCCAGCAGCTTCAGGAGTTCCTTGGAGATCCGTTCGGCGGCCAGGCCGTCGATGCTGTCCTTCAGACGCGCGCAGGCGGCGGCGGCGGCGGCGTCGGGCGCGCCCTTACCGAACCAGGCGTAGAAGCGGAAGAAACGCAGGTTGCGCAGGTGGTCCTCGACCAGCCGCTGCTCGGGCTCGCCCACGAAGACGATGCGGCCCGCCTTGGCGTCGGCCACGCCATGGCCGGTGGGATCGAAGATCGAGCCGTCGCGGCGCGCGTAGAGCGAGTTCAGGGTGAAGTCGCGGCGCTGGGCGTCCTCGGCCCAATCGGTCGTGAAGGCTACGGTGGCGCGGCGGCCGTCGGTGGAGACGTCGCGACGCAGCGTGGTGATCTCGTGCGGCAGGTGGTTCGACACGGCGGTGATCGTGCCGTGCTCGATGCCGGTGGGAATGGCGGCGATCCCGGCGGCCTTCAGCGCCTGGGCGACACGGTCGGGCGTCAGGGTGGTGGCGATGTCGATGTCGTCGACCGGCCGGCCGACGATGGCGTTGCGGACGCTGCCGCCCACGAACCGCGCGCAGTCGGCCCCGCCCTCGGCCTCGAGCGCATCCAGCACCGCGACCGTCGCGGGGTTGGTCATCCAGTGGCGCTGGCCCAAGCCTTCGTTCGTGGAGGGGGTGTCGGTCATGGCGCGGAAGTGGCCCGAAGGCGCGCGCTAGGCAAGGGTCGCGCCGTACAGCCGCTCGTGGAGCGCGCGCAGGATGCCCGCCGTGGCGCCCCAGATGTACTGCGTCTCGTGAGTGGTCGCGTAGAAGCGCCGGGTCTCGCCGGTGGGCAGGGTGCGCTCGTGCTCCTCGTAGTTGGTGGGGTCCATGAGATAGCCGAACGGCGTCTCGAAGATGTCGGCCACCTCGTCGGGATTGGGGCGGAGCGAGAAGCCCGGCCGCACGAAGCCCACCACCGGCGTGATCAGGTAGCCGCTGCCCGTGTGGTACGGAGTCGACAGGCCGATCAGGCTGACGAAGTGCGGCTCGAGCCCCACTTCCTCGTGCGCCTCGCGCAGCGCGGTTTCCCAGGGCCGCTCCCCCTCGTCCTGGCGCCCGCCCGGCAGGGCGACCTGGCCGGTGTGGCTGCGCATGGTGTCCGAGCGGCGCGTGAGCAGGACGTTCAAGCCGTGGTCGCGCTCGACCAGGCCGATCAGCACCGCAGCAGGCTTCGGCGGATCTGACGCGGCGTCGACCCACCCGCCGGGCGAGAGGTCGAAATCCGAGCGCCGCGGGCCGCCTTCGACCGCGTGGTCGTGCAGCGGGTCGAGGTGGTCGGCGATCCAGTCGCGCAGCTCGTGGGCGGGGGCCATGGCGTTCACGAGAGGTGCGCGCCCGGCGGGCCCACGGCGAACCAGGCGCCGTTCGAGCTGACCCCCAGTGTCTCGCCGTCCGGGGTGTCGCGCGGCTCGGCCAGGTCGACCAGCTCGTAGAATACCGGCCGCGAGATCAGCGCCTCGAGGCCGCGACGGACGTGCAGGTAGGGTCTGGGTTCGCCATCCTCTCCAACCTCGACGCGGATGGCGTTGTCGGGGCCGGCTGTGACCTCGTCGCCGACGTTGGTGAGGAACTTCAGGTCGCCCCCTTCGCGATCCACGCGCACGGCCAGAAAGGGCGCGTCCTCGACAGTTATCTTCAGCTTCTCGACCGGCGTCACGAGGTAGACGCCGTCGGGGTCCTTGCGCAGGATCGTCGAGAACAGCCGCACCAGCGCCTCGCGGTAGATGACAGCGCCTTCGTGCAGCCAGCGGCCGTCCGACGTGATGACGATGTCGATCTCGCCCGAGTGCGCGGGGTTCCACAGGTGCACCGGCGGCAGGCCGCGGCCCGGCGCCTGCCCCTTCTGCTGGGACTGGGCGGCTTGGGCGATGGCGTCGAGGCCGGGCTTCTGAACGGTGGTCACCCCGGCAAGGTAGGGGGTGGGAGGAGTCGCCTCAAGCGAACGCAGCGTCAGCGGGGCTGGATCATGCCCTGCAGCGTCACATCCCGGAACGCGCGGAACAGGACGCGGCGCGCGTCGACGGGCCCCGGCAGCTTCACGTCAGGGGCGACGGCGAAGCCCACGCGCTGGAAGTACGGCAGGTCGCCCACCAGCACGACGGCGGCCTCGCCGGCGTCGTGCGAGGCCTCGCACGCGCGCTCCACCAACATGGCGCCCAGGCCGGCGCGGCGTTCGGAAGCCTCGACCGCCAGGGGGCCCAGGAAGACGATCGGCTGGTCGCCAGCGGCCACGCGCCACATGCGCACCACGCCCACGACGGTGTCGCCCTCGACGGCGCAGAACGACAGGTCCTGGGCGAAGTCAGCAAACTCGCGGACGCGCTCGGACACCTTGGCGAAACGGCCGGGCCCGAAGGCGCGGTCCAGCAGCGCCTCGATGGCGGGGCCATGGGCGGCGGTCTCGTTGACGAGGACAAGCTCCGGCGGGGGCCGGCAAGGTTGCAGGGACATGAGCGGTCTCGAGAGATGAGTGGGCGACTACGGCGGGCGTCTGGCCCAGGCCGCTTGGGTTCGGGTGGCTGCTTAAGCCAGCGGACGTCGTCGCATCTCTCGGGCCCTCCGGGCCGTGGACAGGGAAGCGCGCAGATAGGGCCATCGGCCCCTGGGGTCAACGCTCGGTTTGGCCATGCGGCGATCTCACGCGTGCAATGCAAAGCGGCCCGCCGTCGCCGGCGGGCCGCTCTACACGTTGCGGAACGAACTCAGCGCGAAGCAAACTCGCCGGCCGATGCCACCTGCATGTCGCGCAGCTGAGTCCTGGCGTCGCGCGAGGCCTTGTCGACGCAGCCGCGGAAGTTCGGGCCGCCGACGGCCTTGCAGACCGACTTGGCCGCGGCGTCGATGTCGGCGTTGATCTGGTCGAACGAGCGGCCCGCCACCTTCACGCGGACGCTGGCGCGTTCGTCGCGGATGACTTCCACCTTGGTGGCGGCGGCGCCGTCACGGCTGCGCTTGATGGCGGCGTACTGACGGTTGGCGTTGCGGATGGCCGATTGCACGCAGGGACCGGCCGAGGCGTTGCAGACGGTGATCGCAGCCGCCTGGATCTCGCCGGCCACCTGGGCGTCGGTCTTGCCGATCAGGCTGATGCGGACGACCGGGCTGGGCTCCTGCGACACGCGCAGGTCGGCGGCGGCGGCCGGCAGGGCCAGGGCGGTCAAGGCCACAGCGGCCAGGCAAGCGAACTTCATCGTTGGGTTCTCCAGGGTTTCGACGACGTTGTGTGTCGAATTTCGCCCGGGGGAAGAACATCGGTACGCATTAACCACCCACGACCGATCGTCGTGAATTCGGCATTAACCATCCAGATTCGAGCCAGATGGACAACATGTCGCAGATGATTATCTGAAGAGGTTACATCACTACACGCATAAGTCTCATTCCTTGTCGCGTCGCGATAGTGGTGACCTGGTAATACTGAAAAACGACTTGCCTGCCACGGCCTCGCTCGCGGCCATTGCCCCGACGCGCGGCGACGGCCAAGTTGCACCCCTCGCATGTCCGATACGCCCCCCGACGACGACGCCGTTCCATCCGCCCGCGCCCTGCTGAAGGAGCGCGACTACCTGATGTTCTGGGGAACACGCTGGACGGGGAGCTTCGCCAGCCAGATCCAAAGCGTCGCCATGGGCTGGCAGATGTACGCCATCGCGCGCCAGACCCGGTCCGTCGAGGAGAGCGCCTTCCTGGTCGGCATGATCGGGCTGGCGGCGTTCGTGCCCGTCTTCCTGCTCACCCTGCCGGCCGGCGAGGCCGCGGACCGCTATGATCGCAAGAAGGTGCTGCTGCTGTGCCTGTCGGGCGAGATCGTCAGCGTGCTCGCGCTCGCGATCGCCACCGTCAACGGCTATGCCTCGCCCGCCCTGCTGCTGGTGATCGCGGCCCTGTTCGGCGCCAGCCGCGCGTTCTTCGCGCCCGCCAACACCGCGCTGGGGCCCATGCTGGTGCCGCGCAAGCTGTTGCCGCGCGCCATCGCATGGAACTCCCTGGCCTGGCAGACCGCCTCGATCGCCGGACCTGCCGCAGCCGGCCTGCTGGTCGCCCGCTCGGCCGAGACGGCCTACTTCACCACGTTCGCCCTCTATGGCCTGTCGGCGATGCTCGTGATGGGCATCCGCGCCAACGCCAAGCCCGAGACCAACCCCGGCTCGCGCTGGCAGCTGATGAAGGAAGGCCTGGCCTACGTCTGGCGCCAGAAGATCGTGTTCGGCGCGATCTCGCTGGACCTGTTCGCCGTGCTGCTGGGCGGCGCGACCGCCCTGCTCCCCGTCTTCGCGCGCGACGTGCTGCACGTGGGGCCCGAGGGATTCGGCATCCTGCGCGCCGGACCGGCGATCGGCGCGACGCTGGTGGCCCTGTGGCTCGCGGCCAATCCGATCCGGCGCAAGGCCGGCCTCTACATGTTCGCCGGCGTCGCCGTCTTCGGCCTGGCGACCATCGTCTTCGGCCTGTCGAAGTCGCTTTGGTTGTCGGTCGCGGCGCTGGCCGTCCTGGGCGGCGCCGACATGCTCTCGGTGTTTGTCCGCCAGACCCTGGTCCAGCTGGTCACCCCCGACCACATGCGAGGCCGGGTGGCCTCGGTGTCCTCGGTGTTCATCGGCGCCTCGAACGAGCTGGGCGAGTTCGAGAGCGGTGTCGTGGCCCGCCTGCTGGGGCCCGTGGGCGCGGCCGTGTTCGGCGGCGTGGGCGCCGTCATGGTCACCGCCCTCTGGGCCAAGCTGTTTCCCGACTTGCGAAGGGCCGACCGCCTCGAATAAGCGTCTTCCCATTCATCCGGAACGTGACAGCCGAAAGTGGGAGCCGGTTTCGGCGCCCGTCACGTTCCAACATTAGAAGCGAGCCTGCCACCAGGCAGGCTCTTGGGAGATTTCGGTCATGGGCGCATTGGAAGGCAAGGTTGTCCTCGTCACGGGCGGCGGCAACGGCATTGGGCGCGACTGCGCGCTCATCGCGGCGCAGGAAGGCGCCAAGGTGGTCGTCAACGACCTGGGCGGCGGCCTGAAGGGCGACGACGAGGGTTCGGCGGGTCCGGCCGAGGCGGTCGCCGCCGAGATCCGCGCCGCGGGCGGCCAGGCGGTCTCCAACTCCGACAGCGTGACCGACCTCGACGCCGTCTACGGCATGGTCGAGCTCGCCAAGAAGGAATTCGGCGGCCTGCACGCGGTGATCAATCCGGCCGGCATCCTGCGCGACGTGATGTTCCACAAGATGACCGAGGCCGAATGGGATGCGGTCATCGCCGTCCACATGCGCGGCTCGTTCAACGTGGCGCGCGCCACCATCGAGCTGTTCCGCGAGCAGAACGACGGCGCCTACATGTTCTTCACCTCGACGTCCGGCCTGTTCGGCAACATCGGTCAGGCCAACTACGGCGCGGCCAAGATGGGCATCGCCGGCCTCTCGCGGATCATCGCCATGGAAGGCGCCCGCAACAACGTGCGCTCGAACTGCCTGGCGCCCGTCGCCTGGACCCGCATGACCCAGTCGGTGCCGATCAAGGATGAGGCCGCCGCCGCGCGCCGGGCGGTGATGGCGGAGAAGATCCGCGCCGACCAGCCGGCCCGCTTCTCCGTGGCCATGGTGACTCCCGCCGCCGCGCACGTCTCGGGCCAGATCTTCGGCTCGTCGGGCGAGAACATCATCCTCTACTCGCAGCCGCGGCCCATCGAGACCGTGACCAAGGAAGAGGGCTGGACGGTGCAGTCGATCCTCGACGAAGCCGTGCCGAAGATGGCGCCGAAGTTCTTCGACCTGAACCGCGGCCCCCTGCCGGGCAACAACCAGCAGCAGGCCAAGCAGCCCGCCTAGCCGGGTATTTCAACAGCGATTTCAACGGCGGTGGGCGTCTCGCCCGCCGCCGTTTTCGCGTCTGGCGCCGTCGTTGCGTGGATCGGACGCATGAACTCCGGCTTGACCCATACTGGCGCAATCGCCCGCGGACTGGCCTACGCGCCCGACGCCGTGACGCCGCGCACGTGGCGCAGCACGGCCGAGCTGCTGGCGCTGTCGGGCAAGTCGGCGTCGGTCGCGAGCGAGAATTCCGCCCAGCCTGAAGCCGATCCGGTCAGCCTGTTCCGGGCCAGCTCCTTCGAGCGCATCCGGGCCGAGAGCGCGATGATCGTCGGAGAGGCGTTGCGCTCGCTGGCGGCGCAGAACCAGGCCCGGGCGTATGTCCGCCCCATGGCGCATCTGGTCGACGTTCGCATCTGACCGGCCCGTTTGGTGAAGCCGCCCGAAGCGGCTAGTAAGCCTCCGCCATGTCGCACAACACCTTTGGCCATCTTTTCCGCGTGACCACCTGGGGCGAGAGCCACGGGCCCGCGCTCGGCTGCGTGGTCGACGGGTGTCCGCCCGGCATCGCGCTGACCGAGGCCGACATCCAGCCCTGGCTGGACCGCCGCCGTCCGGGCCAGGGCAAGTTCGTCAC
Organism: Phenylobacterium sp.; assembly: GCF_004299445.1. Taxonomy (GTDB): domain Bacteria; phylum Pseudomonadota; class Alphaproteobacteria; order Caulobacterales; family Caulobacteraceae; genus Phenylobacterium. The sequence continues at coordinate 43,011 of NZ_SCTC01000065.1, forward strand.
GCAGCGCCAGGAGCCGGACGCCGTCCGAATCCTCTCGGGCGTGTTCCAGGATGAGCGGTCCGATGGCCAGCGTACCACCGGCACGCCGATCTCCATGATCATCGACAACGTCGACCAGCGTAGCCGCGACTACTCCGAGATCGCCCAGGCGTTCCGGCCGGGGCACGCCGACTACCCCTACTTCGCCAAGTACGGCGTGCGCGACTATCGCGGCGGCGGCCGGCAGTCGGCGCGCGAAACCGCCGCGCGCGTGGCGGCGGGCGGTGTGGCGCGCAAGATCATCGAGGGCGTCACCATCCGCGGCGCCGTGGTCCAGATCGGCCCGCACGCGGTCGACCCCCAGCGCATCGACTTCGGCGTCACCGGCGACAACGAATTCTGGGCCCCGGATCCGGACATCGTCCCGGTCTGGACCGAGCACCTCGAAAAGGTGCGCAAGGCGGGCTCGTCCACCGGCGCCGTCGTGGCGGTCGAGGCCACCGGCGTTCCCGCCGGCTGGGGCGCGCCGCTCTACGGAAAGCTGGACGCCGAACTCGCCGCGGCCCTGATGTCGATCAACGCCGCAAAGGGCGTGGAGATCGGCGCCGGCTTCGGCTCGGCCGCGCTTTCAGGCGAGGAGAACGCCGACGAGATGCGGATGGGCAACGACGGTGCGCCCCTGTTCCTGTCGAACAAGGCCGGCGGCGTGCTGGGCGGCATTTCGACCGGCCAGGCCGTGACCGCGCGGGTGGCGTTCAAGCCGACGTCCTCGATCCTGTCGCTCCGGCGCAGCATCAACGAGGCGGGCGAGGAGATTGAACTGCGCACCAAGGGCCGTCACGATCCCTGCGTGGGCATCCGCGCCGTGCCGGTGGTTGAAGCGATGGTCGCCTGCGTCCTGGCCGACGCCTTCCTGCGCCATCGGGCCCAGACCGGTGGGGCGGCGTTCACGCCGGGGCGTTGAGCCCTACAGGCTCAGTGCGCAGCTCTCGCTGATGGTGGGGCGCGAGACCACGATCCGCGACAGACCGGGGAACTTCACCCGCAGGCGTTCTGCGAAATAGAGGCAGAGATGCTCCAGGGTGGGGCGTTCCAGGCCCGGCTTCTCGTTCAGCAGGCCGTGGTCCAGCTCGCTCGCCACGCCCTTCAGCGCGCTTTCCAGGTCGGCGAGATCTGCGACCCAACCGACGGGTTCCTGGGTCTGGCCTCGAACGGTGGCCTCCACTTTGAACGAATGGCCATGGAGGTTCGTGTAGGGCCTGTGATCGGGCCCATCTGCGAAGAAGTGGGCCGCATCGAACGTCGCGGCCTTGGTGATTTCGAAAACGGGCTGGGTCATCGCAAAGAGTTGGGCCGCCGGGGCGAAAACGCCTCAGGCTATGCCGAGGTACTTGTGGGTTTGGACGCTTAAACGCCAGCGAGGGTGTTCAAGGCAATAGGCGATGGCCGCGCGCGTGTTTGCGTCGCGGTCGGGCCCATCCATCGGCTGCAGCAGGAACCGTTCGAAATCCAGGTGCTCGAAGCGTTCGGGAGGCGCCTTGGTCTGGGGGAAGACCAGCTTCAGCTCCTGGCCCTGGGTCTGCACCACCTCGGCGTCGGCCTTGGGGCTGACGCAGATCCAGTCGACGCCCTCCGGGACCGGCAGGGTGCCGTTGGTCTCGAGCGCAATCGCGAAGCCGCGGGCGTGCAGGGCCTCGATCAGGGCCGGGTCCACCTGCAGCAGCGGTTCCCCGCCCGTCAGAACGGTCAGCCGGTCGCTCGCCCCGCCCGTCCACGCCGCCTCGACCGCGGCGGCCAGGGCGTCGGCGTCGGGGAATCGGCCGCCGCCGGGCCCATCCATGCCCACGAAGTCGGTGTCGCAGAAGGTGCAGACCGCCTTGGCGCGATCGCGCTCCAGCCCGCTCCAAAGATTGCATCCGGCGAAACGGCAGAACACCGCCGGGCGCCCGGCCTGACCGCCTTCGCCCTGCAGCGTGAGGAATATCTCCTTGACCGCGTAGCTCACGAGTCCAAAGCGGGACGACCGCCCGCCTCCCACGCCTCGAAGCCGGTCTTGCGCAGTTCGCACGCGGGACAGGTTCCGCAGCCATGGCCCCAGGCGTGCAGGGTCCCCCGCTCGCCGAGATAGCAGGTGTGGCTCTCCTCGACCGTGATCGCCACCAGCGACTCGCCGCCCAGACCGTTGGCCAGGGCCCAGGTCTGCGCCTTCGTCAGCCACATCAGCGGCGTTTCGATCCGGAAGGTCTGCTGCATGCCCAGGTTCAGCGCCGTCTCCATCGCGTCGAGGGTCTGGCGGCGGCAATCGGGATAGCCGGAGAAGTCGGTCTCGCACATGCCGCCCACCAGCACGTTCAGTCTTCTGCGGTCGGCGAAGGCGGCGGCGTAGGTCAGGAACACGAGATTGCGGCCCGGGACGTACGTCGACGGCAGGCCCTTCTCGGTGAACTCAATCGCACGCTCGGTGGTCATCGCGGTCTCGCCGAGGGCCCCGAAGCTGCGGATGTCCAGCATATGGTCCTCACCCAACCGCGCGGCCCACTTGGGATACTCGCGCGCGATCCGGGCGCGGACGGCCTGACGCGCCTGAAGCTCGACGCCATGGCGCTGCCCGTAGTCGAAGCCCACGGTCTCCACGTGCTCATAGCGGTCGAGCGCCCAGGCAAGGCACACGGTGGAATCCTGGCCGCCGGAGAAGAGGACAAGCGCCTGATCGGTCATCGGCCCCATATGGGCCAGTGGCGCGCGCGAGGGAAGTTTGCAGGGCTACGCTGGGGTAACTTCGTTGTCGCGGGCGCCACAGTGCAGGCCGCAATCCCTTACGTCGCCTTGGATTGCGTTGACAGGTCGCCCGGAGAGGTTGAGCTTCGCCACGCTGACGAGGGGCCACGCCGCCTCTTCGCCAGCCAACGCTTTCGCGGCGTATAGGCGACCAAGGGCCACAGAAGAGCCCGGACGCCCTGGGAGGATTTGAATGTCAGAGACCCGAGCTCTTCGGAGCCTGTTGGCTGTGGGCGTTTCCGCCGCGGCCCTAACCGCGTTTGCCGCGCCGGCGCTGGCGCAAACCGCGAACGCCAACGTGATCGAAGAACTGGTCGTCACGGCGCAGAAGAAGGAAGAAGCCCTTCAGGACGTGCCGATCGCCGTGTCGGCGTTCGACCAGAACGCGCTCGAGAAATCCAAGATCGACGGCGGCCCCAACCTGGTGCTGGCCGTGCCGAACGTGAACTTCTCCAAGGGGAACTTCACCGGCTATAACTTCCAGATCCGCGGCATCGGCTCCAAGCTGGTGGCGGGTTCGGGCGACGCCGGCACCGGCATCCACCTGAACAACGCCCCACTGATCGCCAACAACCTGTTCGAGACCGAGTTCTACGACGTCGAGCGCGTCGAAGTTCTGCGCGGTCCGCAGGGCACCCTTTACGGCCGGAACGCGACCGGCGGCGTGGTCAACCTCATCACCGCCAAGCCCACCGACCAGTTCGAGGGCAACATCCGCGCCGAGTACGGCAACTACAACACCATGAAGGCGCGCGGGATGATCAACCTGCCGCTGGGCGAGCAGTTCGCCCTGCGTCTGGCGGGTTCGTACCTGAAGCGCGACGGCTTCGGTGAAAACCTGGTCACCGGCAACGACGCCGACGACCGCGACCTGTACGGCGCGCGCGCGACCCTGAAGTTCGAGCCCACCGACAAGTTCCGCGCCTGGGTGATGTGGGATCACTTCGAGGAAGACGACAACCGCTCGCGGATCGGCAAGCAGTTCTGCACCAAGGACACCGGCCCGAACTCGGTCGGCGGCGTCGGCTACTCGGCCGCGGCCGGCGGCCTGATCGGCCAGGTCCAGCGCGGCCTGTTCAGCCAGGGCTGCCAGGCGACCGGTCTCTACACGCCCGGCGTGCTGGGCACGGTGAACTCGCAGGCAACCCTCGGCGGCCTCTTCGGTGCCCTCGGCGGCTTCCAGACCGGCGACGCCTATGCCGGCAAGATGCAGACGCCGAATATCCGGGACATCGAGTCGACCTTCGACCCCATCTACAAGTCCAAAACCGACATCTACGAGTTCAACGCCCAGTTCGACCTGACCGAGAACGTCACCCTGAACTGGCTGTCAGCCTACACGATCTACAAGCTGACGACGCGCCAGGACTACAACCGCTACACCCCCAGCGTGCCGTTCAACACCGCGCCGAACCCGGTCAACGCTTTCGCCGCCGTTCCAGGCTTCGCGGGGATCTACGCGGGCCTCTTCCCCGGTGGCGTCATCAACGACCCGCAGAATGGCCGCTTCAATCGCTTCACCACCAGCGACATCTCGTCTGGCTATACGGAGCAGTGGAGCCACGAAATCCGGTTCCAGTCGGACTTTGATGGACCGTTCAACTACAACGTGGGCGCCATCTTCTCGCGCTATCAGGCGACCGGCGATTACTACGTGATGTTCAACACGGGGACGGGCTTCTACCAGCTCAACAACCTGTTCAACACTGGTAATCCCAACTGCACCACCGGCGCCAACTGCGTGGCGATCGATCCGAACAAGGATCCGAACCGTTCAGGCCACAACTATTATGACGCCTACGGTCCGTATGACCTGACGTCCTATGCCGCGTTCGGCGAATTCTACTACCAGATGACCGACAACTTCAAATGGACCCTGGGCCTGCGCTACACGGTCGATGAGAAGGATGTCGAGAACCACGCGGTGAACCTCGGCACGCCGGGTTCGGGCATCAGCGGCCCGCTGCCGGGCACGCCGGCGATCCTGAACGTCAAGTTCAAGGAGCCCACCGGCCGCTTCGGCTTCGACTGGAAGCCGGATCTCGGCTTCACCGACGAGAGCCTGATCTACGCCTTCTACTCGCGCGGCTATAAGGCCGGCGGTCTGAACTCGCCGTGCAGCGGCGGGGCGGGCGTGATCTGCGGACCGGCGACCTTCGAGCCCGAGTTCATCAACTCGTACGAAATCGGGATGAAGAACACGCTGCTCAACGGCACGATGCAGCTGAACCTCACCGGGTTCTACTACGACTACAAGGGCTACCAGATCTCGAAGATCGTGAACCGGGCTTCGACCAACGAGAACATCGACGCCAAGGTCATGGGCGCCGAATTCGAGTCGATCTGGCAGCCGGTCGAAGGCCTCCGCCTGAACGCGGCCATCGGCTATCTCGACACCGAGATCCAGGACGCCGTGTCGATCGACACCTTCAACCGCACCGGCAGCAACCCGCTGCTGACGCTGGTGAAGTCCAGCGCGGCGTCCAACTGCGTGGTGTCCACCGCCCATGCGGCCACGGCGCTCGCCATCTCCAACTCCATCAACAATCCGTTCGCGCTGCTTGGGGTCTGCACCACGGTCCCGAACGCGGCCGGCCAGCAGGTCGGCGCCGGGACCAACATCCTGGGCACCGGGGCGATCGCCACAGGCACCAACGCCTTCGGCGGTCTGGTCAGCGACGGCGTTCCGGTCGACCTGGACGGCAAGCAACTGCCGAACGCGCCGCATTGGACCATCTCGCTGGGCGCCCAGTACACCTGGACGTTCGGCGACTGGGACGCGACGCTGCGCGGTGACTACTACCACCAGACCCAGACCTACGCCCGGATCTGGAACACCCAGCCGGACCGCATCAAGGCCTGGGACAACGTCAATCTGACCTTCACGGTCGTGAACGACGAGATGGGCGTCGAAGTGGCGGGCTTCATGAAGAACGCCACCAACGAAAAGGCGATCACCGACTTCTATCTGACGGACGACAGCTCCGGCCTGTTCCGGAATGTCTTCTACACCGAGCCCCGCACCTACGGCGTCTCGATCACCAAGCGCTGGTAGCACCAGCGCATCCTTTCCCAGGGAAGCTTTGGGGCCGGCGGAGCAATCCGCCGGCCCTTTTTCATTCGCGATGACCCGTGGCGCGAGGCGCGAGGCCCCTCGACGCCGAGGCCAGGCTCAGTTCATTCCTGTGAGGGTCGGCGGCCGTCCGGCCTATCCCGATGCGCGCGTCGTCGAGCGGAGAAGATCATGTCCGGGCTATCCCAACCCCATCGCCGCCAGCTGCTGGGGGGCGCCGCGTCGCTTGCGGCCGGAGGCCTCGCGGGGTTCGCCGCCCCGCACCGGGCGCCCAACATCGTCGTCGTGCTGGCCGATGATCTGGGCTATGGCGACCTGGGCTCGTACGGCGGGCGACTGATCCGCACGCCGCACCTCGACCGCATGGCGCGGGAGGGCGCGCGGCTCACAGACTTCTACGCCTGCGCCAACATCTGCACCCCCTCGCGCGCCGGCCTGCTGACCGGCCGCTACCCCATCCGCACAGGCCTGGCTCACGAGGTGATCCAGCCCAACGACAGCCGCGGCCTGCCGGCGGGCGAAGTCACCATCGCCGAGGCGTTGCGGCCGGACTACGCGACCGCCCTGGTCGGCAAGTGGCACCTGGGACATGTCGAGCCGCACTGGCCGCCGACGAGGCACGGCTTCGATCTGTTCTTCGGCCTGCCCTACAGCCACGACATGAAGCCTCTGGGACTGTTCACCGCAGGGCCCGGCGTCGAGCTCACCCGAGAGGACGTGGACATGGCGCGGCTGACCCAGCGCTTCTTCGACCGAGGCCTGGCCTTCATCGACGAGCAGAAGGCGAGGCCGTTCTTCCTGATGCTCGCGCTGACGGCGCCCCATATACCCCTGGACCCGCACCCCGACTATGCGGGCCGGTCGCCGGCCGCTGCCTATGGCGACGTGGTCGAGGAAGTGGACGCAGGGGTCGGACGGCTCTTCGCCCATCTGCGCAAGTTGGGCCTCGACCGCGACACGCTCGTGGTCTTCACGTCCGACAACGGCCCCTGGTTCGAGGGCTCGGCAGGCCCCCTGCGCGACCGCAAGGGCGGCCAAGGGTGGGACGGTGGCTATCGGACGCCACTGATTGCCCGCTGGCCGGGCGTCATCCCCGCGGGCCTGACGAGCGACGCCATCGGCATGAACATCGACCTTCTGCCCACCCTGCTCACCGCCGCGGGAAAGCCTCTCCCTGCGAATGTCGAACTGGACGGCCGCGACCTCACCCAGGTGCTTACTCGTCGCCGCGCGCCCTCGCCGCACGAGGAGCTGGTGCTGTTCAACAACGAGCAGGTCGCCGCGATCCGCACCCAGCGGTGGAAATACGTAGCCCGCGCCTACTACCGCGGCTTCAACGTGCCGCTGGGTTCGCGAGGCGATCTTCTCTTCGACATCTCGGCCGACCCGTCCGAGGCCTACAACCTGGCCTCCGCGAACCCGGGCGTCGTGGCGGAAATGACAGCCCGGCTCAAGCGGGCGCAGGCGCTGTACGAACCTATGGGCGTCGCCGCCAAAGCCGCCGCCCCGACCCCTCCGAGATAGGGGGAATCTGGCGCACGATCGTGCGCTTTGATGACTTGGTATGAACACTGTGGGATTTCGCCGTTACGCCATCCCTTGCCCTGCAAGGAATCGGCGACCGTTGTTCGGTTTTGATCTGACGTTTCGAAAATGCGGTCTTTTCGCCACACTCTGAAAAAAGGCGAAGACAAAAGGCTCTAACTTATCACTGGTGAGTTGACGCCGGCCGCGACCCAGCTTGAGGGTCCGCGCCCCGGGCGCCTCCCCGCGCCCGCTCCGAAAACTAGGCAAATGACGAGGCCGGCGGCGATCCCGCACGCGCGCTCGGGAGGATTTCCATGTCTCGCAGAACCGCGCCCGTGCGGGCGTTCCTGATCGCCGGCGTCTCCGCCGCCGCCCTCACCGCCGCCGCCCAGCCGGCCTTGGCCCAGGCCACGGCCGCGGCTGACGAAACCTTCGAGATCGAAGAGCTGGTGGTCACCGCCGAGAAGCGCGAGCAGTCGCTGCAGGACGTCCCAGTCGCCGTGTCGGCCTTCACCTCGGAACGTCGCGACATCGCCGGCATCACCGGCATCCAGGACTTCGTGAACTTCACTCCCGGCATGAACTACTCGGGCACCGACCGCGTGTCGCTCCGCGGCGCTGGCCGCAACACCTTCTATATCGGCAACGATCCGGGCGTGGCCTCATACTCGGACGGCTTCTATTCCGCCTCGTCGTCCGAGCTGTTCAAGACCCCGCTCTTCATCGAACGCACCGAGATCCTGCGCGGTCCGCAGGGCACCCTGTACGGCCGCAACGCCATCGGCGGGGCGATCAACCAGGTGTCCAAGCGCCCCTCCAAGGAGTTCGGCGGCGAGATCCGCGCCGGCTACGGCAACTACGACCGCACCAAGCTCGAGGGCGTGGTCTCCCTGCCCGTCGCCGACAACCTCCGCTTCAAGGTGGGCGGCAGCCAGGACCACCAGCGCGACGGCTTCATCAAGAACATCGGCGGCGCGAACGAAGGCGCCAAGATCAAGCGCACCTACTTCGAATTTCAGGTCGAGGCCGAGCCGACCGAGAAGCTGGACATCTTCGTCCGCTACAACCGCTCGAGCTGGGACGACACCCTGGGCGTCGGCGACCGCCTCGCCAACCTGACCACGCCCTACGACACTACCCGCGTGTTCGGCCTGATCGGCTCGCTGCAGGTCAACCCGCAGTTCGGCTACACGACGCCGAACCCCGGCGTCACCGACCCGTACGTGCAGAACACCAACACCGACGGCTACGGCCAGCTGCGCGGCAACCACGTGCTGACCACGACGGTGACCTACGACCTGGGCTTCGCCGACCTGAAGTACATCGGCGGGTTCCAGCAGTACAATTATCAGACCGGCGGCGACAACGACGGCACCAGCCGCACTGCGGGCATCCCCGGCATCCTGGCCGGCCAGCTCTACTTCCCGACCCAGACGACGGATTTCAACGAGCACAAGCGCTACTACTCGAACGAGATCAACCTGACCTCGAACGGCGACGGCCCGCTGCGCTGGATCCTCGGCGTCTACCAATACGAGGAAGAGTATCGTCAGCGCATCCAGCTGGGGAACCCGAACCAGGCCGCCCTGGCCAACCCGCTGACGCTCGCCGGCACGCCGGCCGCGCCGAACCCCCTGCGCAATTACGTCGACAACCAGGCGACCCTGAACTCCAAGGCCTACGCCGTGTTCGGCCAGGCCACCTACGCGTTCAACGACCAACTCGCCCTGACGGCGGGCCTTCGCTACACGAAGGACAAGAAGAGCGGCACCGAGTTCCAGCGGCTGATCATCCAGTCGCCGGGCATCGCGGGCGGCGCCTTCGCCTTCGACGTGTCCAGCGACATGGATCCCACGACCCCCGGCGTGCAGAACTTCCGCGCGCTGAAGGACAGCTGGGACGCCGTTACCGGCGTGCTGAACCTGGACTGGACCCCGGACGCCGACACCCTGGCCTACGCGAAGTACAGCCGCGGCTACAAGTCGGGGGGCTTCCTGCTGGGCACTCTGGCGCCCGATCCGCAAGCCGACGAGGAACAGGTCGACGCTTTCGAGCTGGGCCTGAAGAAGACCATCGCGCGCCGCTTCCAGATCAACGCCGCGGCCTTCTACAATGACTACACCGATCTGCAGCTGAATCTGTCGCAGCTGAACGCGGCCGGCACGGCGGCGGCGAACAACTTCGTCAACGTCGAAGCCGAGGCCTACGGCCTTGAGCTGGAAGCCATCTGGAAGCCGATCGACAACCTCGACCTGTCGGCCAGCTACGGCTACCTGCACACCGAGATCACCAAGGGCTGCTGCTTCTATGACCCGGCGGACCCGGGCGCGCTGGACCCGAACGTGACCCCCTCGGGCGGCTTCGTCGTCTCGAATGGCACCCGTCTCGTGTTCCAGACCCTGGAAGGCTCGCGCATCTACCAGTCGCCGAAGCACAAGTTCGCCGGCAACGCGAACTACACCTTCGAGTTCGACCCCGGCTCGCTGATCCTGTCGGCGACGTTCACCTGGACGGACGAGACCTACTACCAGCCGTTCAAGAGCGCCGCGAACAAGGTGAAGGGCTATGACGTCACCGACTTCCGCGCCCTGTGGAACGACGCAGACGACCGCTTCACCATCATCGGCTACGTCAAGAACGCCTTCGACCAGAAGGGCTTCACGTCGAACGGTTCGACCACGCCGACGGCCATCTTCGACGTCCCCGGCTCGGGCTCGGCGCCGAACATCACCCAGACCCGCACGGCGATCACGCGCGGCCTGATCCAGCCCCGCACCTACGGCGTGGAGCTGCAGTACCGCTTCTAACGTCCTGTTTAGTGGCGCTTTCCTCCCTAAGAGCCACCACTGCGGCGGCGGACCCAGGTCCGCCGCCGTCTTTCTATCCGCCCGCGCGTTTTTGACACCCGCGTAAATCTCGCCGGACTTAACCTCTGCTCAAGTGCTAGCCCACAGAATGGGTACCTGAGGTTTCCTGAGTATCGGCGTCATGTCCCTGCCTGAGTTCCTTGCAGACCGCGTTGCAGCCGAAATCCGTCAGCAGATGGATGGCGTGCTCGCGCTCACCGAACAGCTTGCCCGCCAGCGACTGACAGCGGACGGCGAGGCGTGCGTCGCTGGGGTCAGGTCTGCGGCCGAGGGCGTGAGCCGGATGGTCGATGCGGGGCGCGATCTGAAGGCGGTGGTCAGGCAGGGCCTCACGCCCGACCTCGGACCCGTTGTCCTGCGCGAGATCATGGACGAGATTCAGGAGCGCTGGCAGCCGCGCGCCGCCGCCAGCGGCGTAACCCTATTGGTCTCCTTCGACGGCGAGCCTGACGTCTCGGCGATCGCCGACCGCAACCGTCTCCTGCAGATCTTCGACGGCTTCATCGGCGAAGCCGTGGCCGCCCAGGCCCGCGGCGCGATCGAGGTGGGCTTGTCGGTCGAAACCGGACCCGACGGCGTGCGCCTGGAAGGCCGCGTGCGCGGCCCGCGCGACACAGGCTGGGACAGCCAGGACATCGAAAGCCGAATTCGCAACATCGCCGAGCGCCTGGGCCTGGAGGTGGCGCTGGGCGCCATGCTGGCCCGCCACGTCCTGTCCGGGATGAATGGCCGGCTGCGCAAGGAAGCCAACGCCGGCGCTTCCGAGACTGTTTCCTTTGAGATCGATCTCTCGCCGGTTGTCGAAGAGGCCGCAGCGCCCGCCGAAGACACCGGCCGCGCCGCCCACATCCTCGTGGTCGACGACAACGCCACCAACCGCATGGTCGCCCAGTCGCTGGTCGAGATGTTCGACTGCACCAGCGAGTCGGCCGAGGACGGCGAGGAGGCTGTGGAAGCCGCCCAGACGGGTCGCTTCGACCTGATCCTCATGGACATCCGCATGCCGCGGATGGACGGGGTGGCCGCCACCCGCGCCATCCGCGCCCTGCCCGGTCGCCTGGGCGCTGTTCCGATCATTGCGCTGACCGCCAACGCCGATCCCGACGACGCCGAGGGCTACCTCGCCGCCGGCATGAACGGCGTGGTCGAGAAGCCGATGAAGCCCGAGCACCTGCTTCAGGCGCTGCAGCAGGCGCTGGATCCCGGCTCGTCCGCAGCCGCCGCCTAAGTCCCGTTACAACTGCAACTTTTTTGCGGCGTCGGGGCCTATTGCGCCCCTGCCCGCAATCCCCTAGGTCGCAGGCTCCTGTTTCGGGGGAGATTTATGTCCGAGGCGAAGACGGATCCGACGCCGTCCCTGGAGGCCGTGCGCCAGCGCATCGATGCGCTGGACACCGAGCTCCTGCGCCTTGTCGACGAGCGCGCGTCGCTGGCCCGCGTGGTGGCCCAGGCCAAGAAAGCCGCCGGCGACGGCGACAAGTTCGCGCTGCGCCCGGCGCGCGAGGCTCAGATCCTGCGGCGGCTGATCGGGAGCGAGCGTAAGGCCGCCAGCCCTTCGCTGATCGTGCGCATCTGGCGCGAACTGATCGGCGACAGCCTGGCGGGACAGGGTCCGTTCCACATCAGCGTCTGGGGCGGCAAGGACCCGGGCCGCGCGGTCGAGCTGGCCCGCCACCGCTTTGGCGCCGCACCCCCGTTGCGCCAGTTCGCCAAGCCCGAGGACGCCATCGCCCAGGCCCGGACCCAAGGCGGCGTGGCGGTCTGCGCCATCACCCCCGACAACGCCTGGTGGGGCCGTCTCCTGGCCGAGCCCGAGGTGAAGGTGTTCGCCGCCCTGCCCTGCCTCGCCGCCTGGGGGCCGATGTCGGCTCTGGCGATGGCGGCCGTCGAAGTCGAGCCTACCGGAAACGACCGTACCTATTGGGTGACGGACGCGGCCGGCCCCGCCGGCGCCGTCGAAGACGCCCTGAGCCGCGACGGCGTGGCTGCCGACCTAGTCGTCGAGGCCAACGGGCTGAAGCTCTTCATGCTGGCCGGCTTTTATCAGCGCAACGATCAGCGCCTCGCCCGGGCGCCAGGGCGTCTGTCGGGCATAATCGGGGCTGCGCCGGCGCCGCTCGACGTGTAATGGTGCGATTGGTTTCAATTGTAACGATCTGACCATGCCCGACAGCCGCGATACCTCCCTCGACCGCGCCGGCGCCAAGCGCCCGCTCCCCAAGCCCGGGATCATGGACATTCATGCCTATGTGCCGGGCAAGGCCCAAGCCGAAGGCGTGGAGAACCCGGTCAAGCTGTCGGCCAACGAGAACATCCTGGGCTCAAGCGAGCACGCGCGCGCCGCCTATCTGGCCCACACCGGTGATCTGCAGATGTATCCCGACAGCCGCACCACGATCCTGCGGACCGCCATCGCCGAGCGGTTCCGGCTGGAGCCTGAGCGGCTGATCTTCGGCTGTGGCTCGGACGAGGTGTTCGCGCTGCTGAACCAGACGTTCCTGGAGCCGGGCGACAACATCGTGCAGGGCGAATACGGCTTCGCGGCCTTCGCCATAGGCGCCCGAGCCTGCCAGGCCGAGGTGAAGCTGGCGAAGGAGCCGGGCTACCGCATCGACGTCGACGAAATCCTGAAGGTGGTCGACGATCGAACCCGCCTCATCTTCCTCGCGAACCCGGGCAACCCGACCGGCACCTGGATCCCGTTTTCCGAAGTGCTGCGCCTGCACGCAGCGCTGCCTCCCAGCGTCGTGCTGGTGCTGGATGGCGCCTATTCCGAGTTCGCTACCGACCCTGCGTTCCAGGACGGTCTCGACTTCGCCCGAGGCACGGACAACGTCGTCGTCACCCACACCTTCTCCAAGCTGCACGGGCTTGCCGCCTTGCGGGTGGGCTGGGGATACGCGCCGCCCGAGATCGCGACCGCGGTCGACCGCATCCGCCTGCCCTTCAACACCTCGATCGCCGGACAGCACGCGGCCGTCGCCGCGCTGGCGGACGAGGACTTCCAGAAGCGCTCAATCGAGCACGTCGAGCGGTGGCGGGCCTTCCTGGCCCAACAGATCGGCGGCCTGGGCCTTGAGGTCGTAGGACCGTCGGCCACCAACTTCGTGCTGGTGGGCTTCCCCAAGACGCCGGGCAAGACGGCGGCCGACGCGGACGACTTCCTGAGCCGCCGGGGTCTGCTGACCCGCCGGGTGCTCAACTACGGACTGCCCGACCACCTGCGCGTCACCATCGGGCTCGACGAGCACAACCGCGCCGTCGTCGAGGCGCTCGCCGAGTTTGTGAAGGGCTGACAGATGCGGACGCCGGTCTATGCGCGGATGGCCGTCATCGGCTGCGGCCTGATCGGGTCGTCGTTGGTCCGGGCCGTCCGCGAGGCCGGCGCCGCGGGCGAGATCGTGATCGCCGAGACGTCCGCCGCCGCCCGCGAGCGGATCGAGGCGCTGGGACTCGCCGACCGGGTCACTGCGGACGCCGCCGACGCTGTACGGGACGCCGACCTGGTGGTCTTCGCCGTTCCGGTGATGTCGATGGAGGCGGCAGCCCGCGCGGCGGCGCCGGGCCTGATGCCGGGCGCGACGGTGACTGACGTCGGCTCGGTGAAGGGTCATGTCGCAGACGCCCTGGCCGCCGCCTGCCCCGACAGCGTGTTCGTCGTGCCGGGCCACCCGATCGCCGGCACCGAGCAATCGGGGCCCGACGCGGGGTTCGCGGAGTTGTTCCAGAACCGCTGGACCATCCTCACCCCCCTCGCCCGGGACGATGGGCCCTATCGGGAGGCGGTCGCGCGGCTGGCGCTGCTGTGGACCGCGATCGGCGCACGCGTCGAAGAGATGGACGCACGGCACCACGACCTCGTGCTCGCCATCACCAGTCACCTGCCCCACCTGATCGCCTACAACATTGTCGGCACAGCCGCCGACCTGGAGGGCGTGGCCGAGGCCGAGGTGATGAAGTACTCGGCGGGTGGCTTCCGCGACTTCACCCGCATCGCGGCGTCCGATCCCACCATGTGGCGCGACGTGTTCCTCACCAACAAGGACGCCGTGCTTGAGGTGCTGGGCCGGTTCACCGAGGACCTGCAGGCCCTCTCCCGCGCCATCCGCTGGGGCGAGGGCGACAAGCTGTTCGAGCTGTTCAGCCGAACCCGCGAGATCCGACGCGGCATCGTGGCCATGGGCCAGGAAAGCGCCGAGCCGAATTTCGGCCGGGACCGCGGCAAGCACTGATCCGCCACAATCGGGCAATATCGACGCAATACGTGACCGGCTCACTCGCAGCCTGATCGTGGGAGGATTCGAGATGCGCAAGATCATGTTCGCGGCGGTCGCCGCGGTCGCCCTGGCCGCCGCGGGCGCCGCCTCGGCCCAGATGCCGGCCCCGGCCGATATCATCAAGAACTGGGACAAGAACGGCGACGGCGCCGTCGACAAGGCCGAGTGGACCGCCGCGGGACGGCCCGCAGAGCGCTTCGACGCGGTCGACGCCAACAAGGACGGCAAGGTCACCGCCGCGGAACTCGAAGCCGCGATGGCCGCAATGCGCCAGCGGGGCGGCTGAGCGCCAGTCTCGGAAGGGTCGGGTCGATTGGCCTTCGACCGTCCGAATTGCTCTGGATCATCGACCGAGGGTCGGTGAGAATCCCCTAGTACGGCGATGAACCGCCAGCCGTCTGCACGGGGTTCCCATGAAGAAGCGTCGACCCGATCTCGCGGCGGACGCGCGGTTGGCGGCCGTGCTGGACAATGTCAGCGACGCATACTTCGCGATCGATCAAGGCTGGCGGGTGGTGCTCTTCAACACGGCCGCGGAAGCGTTCTTCGGCGTGGATCGGGAGAGCGTGCTGGGGCGCGATTTCTGGCAGCTCTTCGGGCGCAGCCGCGAGACGCCTTATGCCCGCGCACTTGAGGCGGTCATGGCCGAGCGCAGATCGACGCGCCTGACCCAGCCGTCCAACATGCGGCCGGGCCGCATGGTGGAAATCCGCATCGCGCCCCTGCCTGATGGGGCGATCGGCGTCTCGACGCACGACATTACCGCGCTGAGCAAGGCCGAAGAGGCTGCACTCCTGAACCAGCAACGGCTGGATCTGGCCGTCAGCGCGCACCGCATGGGAATCTTCGACTGGGAATCCTCAAGCGCAAGCGTGATGTGGAACCCGGAGATGGCGGCGCTTCTGGGGCTGGACCCCGGAACGCTCGGCGGCACGGTCGAGATGCTCCGCGCGATGATACCAGACGAGGACCTAGCCGTGCTGGACTCTACGATGCGCAATATCATGGCCTCCGGCGCAGCGACCGCCGCTTACGAGTACCGCGTCAGGCGGCCGGACGGCGCGATCCGCTCGCTCGAGGGCGCTGCGCGGCTTCTCTACGGCGCGGAAGGCAAGGTCGCGCGGGTCGTTGGAACGAACATCGATATCACACAGCGCAAGACTGCGGAGACGCACCAGCGACTGCTGCTGAACGAGCTGAACCATCGCGTGAAGAACACGCTCGCCATCGTTCAGGCGATGGCGCGACAATCGCTCCGCGGGGACGGCCTGCCGCAGGAGGCATGGGAGGCCTTCGAAGGGCGGCTAGCAGCGCTCTCGGCGGCGCACAATGTACTGACGGAGCGGAGCTGGGAGTCGGCGACGATCGCCCAGATGGTCGCCGTCGCGACCGCGCCCTACGAAGACGGCGGGACGCGGTTCAGCGCCGACGGCCCCTCCGTCAATCTGGAGCCGAAGACGGCCGTGGCCCTCGGTCTGGCCCTGCACGAGCTGGCGACCAACGCGTCGAAGTACGGCGCGCTGTCCACGACGGCCGGCCGCGTGGCGGTGCGTTGGACGCGATCGGGAAAGCACCTGCGCCTCACCTGGACCGAGACCGGCGGGCCCCCGGTAACGCCGCCCGAGCGGTTCGGTTTCGGGGGCCGCCTGCTGAGGCGCGGACTCGCGGAGGAACTGCAGGGCGCGGTGCAGTTGAATTTCCGTCCCGAGGGGCTGGTCTGCACGATGGAAGCGACGCTGAACGAAGCGTGATCCGCCGGTCGCCTAAGCGGGCGGGGTCAGGAACTCGCCTACCTGTTCAATCGCCTCGACCAGGGTCACGCGCTGCAGCTCCACCCCATGCGGCAGGCTGGAGAACAGGCGGGTGGGCGAGCTGGCGTCCAGCATGACGAAGCAGCCCTTGTCGTCGGCTCTCCGGATCAGGCGGCCGAAGGCCTGGGCGATGCGGGCGCGGGCGATGGCGTCGTCGTAGCTCTTGTTCCCGAAGCGGGCGCGGCGCGCCTTGTGCAGTATGTCGGGCCGAGGCCAGGGGATGCGGTCGAAGACCAGCAGCCGTAGCGAGCGGCCCGGCACGTCCACGCCGTCGCGGATGGCGTCGGTGCCCAGCAGGCAGGCGTCCTCCTCGGCGCGGAAGATGTCCACCAGCGCGCCCACCTCCAGCGGGTCGACATGCTGGGCGTAGAGGGCCAGGCCCTTGTCGGCCAGTGGCGCGGCGATCCGCTCGTGCACGGCCCGCAGCCGGCGGATGGCGGTGAACAGGCCCAGCCCGCCGCCGCCGGCCGCCAGGAACAGCTCGCGCATCGCCGCCCCGATCTGGCGCGGGTCGTCCCGGCTGACGTCGGTGACCACCAGGCAGCGGGCGTGGGCGGCGTAGTCGAAGGGCGAGGCCAGCTTCAGCGTCTTGGGCCGCTCGGGCAGGCGGGCGGCGCCGGTGCGCATCTCGGCCAGGGCGAAGGGGTCGTCCAGCGTCGGGTCGGCCAGGGTGGCCGAGGTGACCAGCACCCCGTGCGCCGGCGCCAGGACGGCGTTGGTCAACGGCTCGGTGGGATCGACCCAGTGGCGGCGGCAGGCGGCGTCGACCACGCGGCCGAACATGAAGTTGGCGTCGAACCAGTCGACGAAGTCGGGGTCGTCCTCGGCGTTCTCATCGATGGCGGCCAGCATCGAGCGCCAGGCCGGGAGCTGCATCCTCGCCCTACGGTCGAGTCCTCGCAGGGCGCCCTCTATGCGTGCACGCTCGGAGCCGGAGAGGACCTCGGCGTCGACGTCCAGGACGTCCTCCAGCGCGCGGACCAGGGCCAGCAACGGCGCCTCGACGCGGGCCAGGGCGGCGGCGGCCTCGCGGGCGGTCTCGCGCACCAGGTCCAGCGCCGGGCGCGCGGCGCATTCCATGCCCACGTCCGAGGGCGCCGCGCGGGCCCGCAGCTGCTCGATCACCGCCACCAGGAAGGCCTCGATCGGCCCCACCGGACCCACCTCGCCGTTGGGCGGCGCGATGCGGCCGCTCCACCCCTCGCCCGGCAGCGCCGAGGCCCCGCGGATCGCCTCGTCCAGCGCGCGGCGCGCCTCCTCCCGGTCGCCCAGCATGTCGGACAGGCGAGCTTCCAGCCCCCGCCCCCGCCGGCCACGCCCCTCGGGCCCGCGGATCCAGCGGCGCATCTCGGCCGCCTCCTGCCCCGACAGCGCGGCGGAAAACGCGCTGTCGGCCGCGTCGAACAGGTGGTGGCCCTCGTCGAACACGATCCGGCGCAGCTGGGTGGTCTCGGTGTCGCCCTTGCTGCCGCGCGCCGCCCGCGCCCCGTCGAACGCCGCCTGGCTCATCACCAGGGCGTGGTTGGCGATGACGATGTCGGCGCGGCGCGAGCCCCGGATCGCCTTCTCCACGAAGCACGAACGGTAGTGGGCGCAGCCGGCGTGCACGCACTCGCCGCGCCGGTCCACCAGGTTGGCCGCCGACGCCGCCCCCGTCGCCCCCACCGAGAACAGCGTCGGCAGCCAGGCCGGAAAGTCGCCGCCGGTCATGTCGCCGTCGCGGCTGGCCCGCGCCCAGCGGGCGGTCAGGGCCAGCCCCACGAGATCGGCGCCGCCCAGGTTCGCCGCGTTCACCTGGTCCTGGAAGTTCAGCAGGCACAGGTAGTTCTCGCGGCCCTTGCGCACGACGGCCTTCTTGGCGCGCACCGTCTCGTCGGGCCAGATGGCGCGGCTCTCGCGCTCGATCTGGCGCTGCAGCGCCCGCGTATAGGTCGAGACCCAGACGGCCGGCCCGTTGGCCTCCGACCACAGCGAGGCGGGCGCCAGATAGCCCAGCGTCTTGCCCACGCCGGTGCCCGCCTCGGCCAGCATCATGTTGGGCTCGCCCTCGCGGTCGCGCGGCTGGAAGACGAAGGCGCTCTCGGCGGCGTAGTCGGCCTGGGCCTCGCGCACCTCGGTGTGGCCGGCGCTGGCCAGCAGCGCGCGCAGCCGGTCGGCCGCCGCGCCGGCCGCCACGGGCTTCGAGCCGGGCTCGCCGGGCGGCGCCTCGGCCTCCCACTCGGTGAGGCGCTGCCAGATGTCGAGGCCGGATGAGCGGAACTGGTTGCCCGCCGGCGCCGAGCGCAGGGCGCCGATCACCGCCGAGCCCCAGGGCCACCCGCCCCGCGCCAGGGTCTCGGCGACGGCGAGGGCTTCTTCCCGGGAGGGCGTGGGCGCGGCGGCGAGTTCGGACAGCAGCGTCCGGGCGGCGAGCTGCAGCGTCGCGGCCTGGTCCTCGGGCGTGCGGGGGATGGGCAGGTTCAGCGACTGGGCCAGGCCCACGGCGCTGGGGGCGGCGAACTGGGCGGGCCGCGCGAAGGCGAACAGCTCCAGCACGTCGAAGATGCGGGGCGTGCGCGGCGGGGCGTTGAGGCCGAGGCGGCGCGCGGTGAGCGAGGCGTGGGCGACGAGGACGGGGGCGGAGAGAAGGAGGTCGCGGGCGTC
>NZ_SCTC01000066.1 GCF_004299445.1 Phenylobacterium sp.
GGCGACCAGGCGCTCAAGATGTTGCAGGGTGGCCTGCCGGCTGACGCCCAGCGCAGCGGCGATCGCCAGGGTCTCGGAGGGGCCCCGGGTCTTGAGCTGAAAGAGGATGCGGTCGGCGGGCGTATGCATTTGACAATCGACTTATTGCAAAAACTCCCGGCGGGGTCTACCTGCATTTTGACATGTCTGAGGTTGTCAAAATGAGCAAAGCCAATCCCAACAGCTGGGCCGACCTGCTGGCCGAGGGCCGGCTGCCGCGGTTCGCGCTGATCATGCTGGGCGTTTGGCTGAACGCCGCCGACAGCCTGGTGACCGCCACCATCCTGCCCAGCGTGGGCGCCGACCTGGGCGGATACGCCTATTTCTCGTGGGCCACGGCCGGCTTTTTCGTGGGCGCCATCCTGGCGGGGGCCAGTTCGGGCCGCCTGTCCGAGATGTTCGGCCTGAAGAGCGCCACGGCCCTGGCCGGCGTGGTCATGGCCGTGGGCTGCGTGATGAGCGCAGCCGCGCCCGATGTGGGCACGTTCCTCGCCGGCCGTCTGGTTCAGGGCCTGGGCTCGGGCTGGATCTCGGGCTTCGCCATGGTGGCCATCGCCTTCCTGTTCCCCGAGCGCCACCTGGCCCGCGTGTTCGCCGCCGTCACCTTCGTCTGGGGCATCGCCACGATCCTGGGCCCGCTCTTCGGCGGCCTGGTGGTTCAGCTGGGCGGCTGGCGCGACGTCTTCTGGCTGTTCGCCCTGCAGACCGCGGTCTTCAGCGCCGCCGCGCCGTTCCTGCTGAGCGGCGAGGCCAAGGCCACCGGCGGCCCCGGCATTCCCTGGACCCAGCTGGGCGTCCTTGGCCTGGGCGTCGCGGCCATCGCGGTGGCCGACCTCCTTAAGATCCCGGCCGTCTCGGTCGGCATGGTCGTCGCCGGCCTCGCGATCCTGCTGCTGGTGGTCTGGATCGACGCGCGGGCCAAGGTGCGCCTGCTGCCCTTGCGCTCGGGCGACCTCACCACCGTCTGCGGCTCGGGCTATCTTGCGATGTTCGCGCTGACCGCCGCGTCCATGGGCTTCTCGATCTATGGGCCGCCGATCCTGCAGCAGCTGCGGGGCTTCTCGCCGCTGGCCGCCGGCTACGCCATCGGCGCCGAGTCCGCCGCCTGGACCATCGCCGCCATGGCCGTGGCGGGCGCTGCGGGGGCCTGGGAGAACCGGTGGATGCGCATCGGCGCCCTCTGCCTGGTGGCCAGCCTGGTGATCCTGGCGCTGACCATGGCCGACGGCCACTTCGCCTGGGTGCTCCTCGGCGGCTCGCTCATGGGCGCCGCGTTCGGGTTCTCCTGGGCGTTCATGGCCCGCCAGGTGCTGGCGGCGCTCTCGGACGAGGACCGCGCCATCGGCTCGTCGGCCGTCACCGCCGTGCGTCAGACCGGCGCCGCCGTCGGCGCGGCGATCTCGGGCGTGGCCGCCAACCTTGTCGGCTTCTCCGCCGGTCTCACCGACGCCAGCGCACGCGCCGCCGCCGTCTGGATCTTCGTCGCCGTCATCCCCCTGGCGCTGGTCGGCGTCTGGGCGCTGTTCCGGATGACGGGGTCGGCTAGAGCCGTTTCGCCATGAAGATGTCGGGTTTGCCCGGCCCGTTCGCGTCCGGGATCAGGCCCACGATCTCGTAACCCTGCTTCCGGTAGAAGGCGAAGGGGTGGCCCGACGTCTCGCGCACGCCCGCGATCCGGCTGGCCACATCGGGAAACAGGTCGGCGCCGAACAGGCTCGTGCCCCCGAACTCGTCGTCGGTCCCCAGGTACAGCGTCAGCACGCCCGCCGCCTTCACCCGCGCCTCCAACTCGCGGCAGAGCCGGGCGCCGATGCCGCGCCGCTGGAACGCCGGGTCGACCACCAGCGGATGCAGCTCCCAGGCATGGCTGTAGGTGTCGATCCGCCCGATCCAGCCGACGACCCGGTCGCCCTCCAGCGCCGCGATCGCCGCCCGGTCCTCGTCCTCGAAGAACGTGGCCACCTCGGCCTCCGGGTCCTCGAAAGCCTGAGGCCGGTCGGCGAAGGCCGCGGCCAGCACGCGTGCGGCCTCGGCCCGCTGGGCCGGGGTCAGGTCGGCGAAATCGACGATGCGGAGGCTCATGCCCCCGCAAAGATAGTCAGCCCCGGGCCGGTCGCCACATCGGGCCCACGGCGAGCAACAGCACTGCCACGTTGAAGGCCACGTTGGAGCCGTTGCCCGAGGCCAGCGACCCGGCGCTGTCCGCCACGAACCAGGCCAGTATGCCGCTCACGACGGCGCGCCGCACGGCCTCTGGCGCTGCGTCGTAGGCTAGGTCGGCCAGCCGCCAGATCAAGACGCCCCAACCCAGCAGGAATCCGCCGGTAAGGGCCGATAGGAACCGCGTGTCGGGCGATGCATACGTCGTCGCGCCGTCCAGTGGCCAGCTCAGGATGTCCAGCGTGAGCCGCGCCGGCTCGGCGGTCGCGCCCACGGACCCGAATGAGAAGATGGGTCCGCCGATCCCGACGACGAGCGCCGTCACCTTCAGCCACCGCTTGTGCGCCGCCTGTGACGCCATTTCAGCCCCTCCGTGTCTTCGCACAGGAGAGAAGCTGCTGGGCCGCCCGGCAATGACCTCGGAGGTAATGGTCTCGCTGCGCGGGCCTTAGAGCTGGTCCAGGCCGTAAGCCGCATGCAGCGCGCGCACGGCGAGCTCGGTGTAGGCCGCGTCGATCAGCACGCTGATCTTGATCTCGGAGGTCGAGATCACCTGGATGTTCACGCCCTTTTCGGCCAGCGCCGAGAACATGCTCTTGGCGACGCCCGCGTGGCTGCGCATGCCGACGCCGATCACCGACACCTTGGCCACGTCCTCGTTCACCTGCACGTCGTCGAAGCCGACGTTGGGCTGCACGCTGCGCACGATCTCCACGGCCCGCTGCGCGTCGCGCTTGCCGACGGTGAACTCCATGTTGGCGGTGTCGGCGGTGCGGGCGTGGCTCTGGACGATCATGTCCACGTTCACGTTCGCATCGGCCAGCGCGCCGAAGATGGTGGACGACACGCCCGGATGGTCGGGCAGGCCGAAGAGGCTGATCTTCGCCTCGTCGCGGCTGTAGGCCACGCCGCTCACGATCCGCTTCTCCACGATCTCCTCCTCGTCGCACACGATGGTGCCCTGGCCCGGCGCTTCGCCCGGCTCCACAAAACTCGACAGCACCCGCACGGGCACATGATAGGCCATGGCCAGCTCGACCGAACGGGTCTGCAGCACCTTGGCGCCCAGCGAGGCCATCTCCAGCATCTCCTCGTAGGAGATCTTGGCCAGCTTGCGGGCTTTGGATTCGATCCGCGGGTCGGTGGTGTAGACCCCGTCCACGTCGGTGTAGATGTCGCAGGCCCCGCCCACCGCCGCGGCGACGGCCACGGCCGAGGTGTCCGAGCCGCCGCGGCCCAGCGTGGCGATGCGCCCGTCGCGGGTCACGCCCTGGAAGCCCGCGATCACCGCGATCTCGCCGTCATCCATGGCGGCGGCCAGCTTCTCGGGCGGAATGTCGTCGATGCGGGCCTTGCCGTGGGCGTCGTCGGCGATGATCGGGACCTGCCAGCCCATCCACGACCGGGCCCTGAGGCCCATGTTGCGCAGCGTCATGGCCAGCAGACCGGCGGTCACCTGCTCGCCCGAGGCCACGACCACGTCGTACTCGTCGTCCGACGGGGGCAGACCCGGAGCGGCCGGCCCCGCGCCGTCGGTCCAGGCCACCAGCTCGTTGGTCTTGCCCGACATCGCCGAGACCACGACCGCCACCTTGTGACCCGCCGCCTGCTCGGCCGCCACCAGCCGCGCCACGCGCCGGATGCGCTCCAGGTCGGCTACTGACGTGCCGCCGAACTTCATCACCAGGCGAGACATGGCTGTCTGATCGGATCCTATTGCTGCGCCGCGAAAGGCCGTGCCTCATAGCGGCGCCAGGGCAGGGCTGCAACGCCCAGAATCTTGCGTTTTCGACGCAGCTTTCCCGAAATCGAGGCAAACCCTTCCAATCCAGGGCGCGCCAGCGCCGCAGGTTTCAACCACGAACCACACGAACCACACGAACGGGGCTCGTCTTGCTGCAAGCGCAGAAGCGCCATGTTCGTGTGGTTCGTGTGGTTCGTGTGGTTCGTGGTTGAATCAAATGACGCCTGCGGCGCGCGCTGCGCTTGGGTCGAAGCGCGATCCGACCTAAAACCCGGCCCATGAGCGCTGCGCCCCGATCCAGCATCGACCCCGCCGAAGTCGAGACGTTTTCCCGGATCGCCGCGGAGTGGTGGAATCCGCGCGGCAAGTTCGCGCCGCTGCACAAGTTCAACCCGGTCCGTCTCAACTTCATCAGGGACCAGGCGCTCTACCGCTTCGGCCGCGACGCCCAGGCGCGCCGCCCGTTCGAGGGTCTGCGTCTGCTCGACATCGGCTGCGGCGGCGGGCTGCTCTCCGAGCCCATGACCCGCCTGGGTTTCCAGGTGACCGGCGTCGACGCCTCGGAAAAGAACATCGCCACCGCTGCGACCCATGCCGCCGAACAGGGCCTCCAGATCGACTACCGCGCCTCCACCGCCGAGGCGCTGCTCGAGGCCGGCGAGCCCCCCTTCGACGTGATCCTCAACATGGAGGTGATTGAGCACGTGGCCGATCCGGCCGCCTACCTCCAGGACTGCGCCCGCCTGCTGAAACCCGGCGGCCTGATGGTCGTGGCCACGCTGAACCGCACGCTCAAGGCGCTGGCCCTGGCCAAGATCGGCGCCGAATACATCCTGCGCTGGCTGCCCGTCGGCGCCCACGACTGGAACAAGTTCCTCAGGCCCGACGAACTGCGCGACTTCCTGGCGCAATCGCCGGTCGTTGTGGACGGCCCCTACGGAGTCGTATTCAACCCGCTCACCGGTCGATGGACGGAATCCGCCGACACCGACGTGAACTACATGATGACCGTGGTGCGCGACGCCGCCTGAGGCGTTCCGCAGGGGAGTATGGATGGCTTCGTTACGCGTGCTGGGCCACGCCTTCCGCGCCTGGCGCCGCAATCGCACCTGGGCGAAGCACGAGCCCGAGACGCCCTACCTGGCTGACCTGTTGTCGGGCGCGCCAGTCTGCCTGCACGTGGGCGCCAGCGACGGGCGCCACTCGTATGTCATGACCCAGGTGGCGCCCCAGGCCCGCATCTACGCCTTCGAGCCGTCGGCCTTCGCGTTCGAGGTGCTGCAGACAACGGTCGCCTGGCACCGCCTGGGCAAGCAGGTGACCACGATCCACGCCGCGGTCGGCGACAAGCCGGGCGAGATGCTGCTGGTCACGCCCAAGAAGACCTCGGGCCGCATGGGCCGCGCCTATGCCTATGTCGCCGAGACCCGCCCCAACGGCCCCGCGCGCCCCGACCTTGACGACACCGGCATGGACGTCCAGCCGACCCCGGTCATCACCCTGGACGGCTATTGCGAGACCCATGGCATAGGCCGCGTCGACTTCATCCGCATGGATATCGAAGGCGCCGAACTGCGGGCCCTGATGGGCGCCGTGGCCATTCTCGACCGCGACCGCCCGCACGTCCTGCTCGAGATCCACCCCGACATGCTCAAGGCCCGCTTCGGCGCCTCGGGCGAGGCGGTGCTCGATATCTTCCGCGACCGCGGCTACCGCATGTTCGCCCTCAACGGCGACCGCCTGGAAGAGCGCACCACCCTGGTGCCGGGCCTGCCCTGGAAGGACTACTTCTTCATCCACCCCAGCCGCGCCGCGAAACTCCCCGACGGCGTGTTCAAGGCCCGGATGGCGGCGTGAGCGACCCCCTCGACGGCCTGTGGCTGTTCGATGGCGTCTGCAATTTCTGTTCGGGCTCGGTCCGGCTCGCGCTCAGGCTCGACCGCAAGGGCGAGCTCCGCTTCACCCCGCTGCAGTCGCCGTTCGGCCGCGCGATCGCCGAGCGCCATGGCCTCGACCTGGAGAACCCCGACAGCTTCCTGTTCTTCGACCGGGGGCGCCCGCTCGACGCTTCCGACGCGGTGCTGGCGCTGGCGCGGCGGCTGGGCCCGCCCTGGTCGCTCTTCGCCGTCTTCGGCGCGATCCCCAAACGCTGGCGCGACGCCGCCTACCTGCTCCTGGCCCGCAACCGCTACCGGCTGATGGGCAAGCGGGAGACCTGCATGGTCCCGACTCCGCAGCAGCGCGCCCGCTTCCTCCTCGACCCGCCCCCGGGGTGGGGGTAGCGCCCCAACCCCAGAACGTCATGGCCGGGCTTGTCCCGGCCACCCAGATACGAGGCGCTCGCAGCAGGGCGCACCGGCTCACCGCCTGCGCCCTCCGGAAACGGCGGCGCTTCTGGGTGGCCGGGACAGGCCCGGCCATGACGTTCCGAAAAGTGGAAACGAAAAGCGCTTCTACGACCGTTTCTGTCGTACCCCCGTGTTCCACTCCCGATCATGTCCGAGCCCGCGCCCGACATCTTCGAAGAGGACCAGCTGCTGGCCCAGACGGCCCGCATGGACTTCGCCTTCGCCCGCCACGTGCAGCAGAAGGCGCTCGCCACCGAAGAGGTGGCCGAACTCTCCGACC
>NZ_SCTC01000067.1 GCF_004299445.1 Phenylobacterium sp.
TGGCTCCG
The DNA here is from genome assembly GCF_004299445.1 of Phenylobacterium sp. Classification (GTDB taxonomy): domain Bacteria; phylum Pseudomonadota; class Alphaproteobacteria; order Caulobacterales; family Caulobacteraceae; genus Phenylobacterium. The sequence goes on from NZ_SCTC01000067.1 coordinate 9, forward strand.
CGAGGCCGACAGCGACCGGCCCGCCGGCGAGATCAAGACCGCCGCTCCGCCGATCAGCCATGACTTCCGCCCGTTGCCCGGAACGCCCACGACCCACACCCTGGGCTTCCTGCGCAACGAGGCCGACGTACCCGGCGGCCGCCGCGCCGGAAGCCTGGCCTGGGCCGGTCTCGCCAACTGCTACTACTGGGCCGACCCGGCGAGCGGCGTGGCGGGCATCCTTTGCGCCCAGTTCCTCCCGTTCGCCGACCCGGCCATGCTGTCTACCTTCGAAGCCTTCGAACGGGCGGCGTACGCCGACGGCTGAGCGCGGCATTTCCGCATTCCCCCTTGGGCGACGGCCGGCTTCGCCTTACATCGGGGCCCTTGAACGCACACGCTGACATTCAGGCCCGTGAACGGGCCGGGCAGAGCCTGGCCCGCCAGGCCAATGACATCGCCCGCGACCTCACGCGGGCCGATCCCAAGGTCTATTGGCTGGACCTCGTCGTCACCGCCGCCGTCACCTGGCTGGCGTTCGCGATCGCCGCGACCGCCGCCCAGCCCGGCTGGACCGTCGTGGCCGGTCTGGTCGCGATCCTGGGCCTCTACCGCGGCATCAGCTTCATCCACGAGCTGACCCACCTGAAGCGCGACGACGTGCCGGGCTTCCACTTCGCGTGGAACGTCCTGATCGGCGTGCCCTGGCTGACGCCGTCGCTGCTGTACGAGGGCGTCCACATCCTGCACCACGCCAAGGACCGATACGGCACGGCCCGCGACCCGGAATACCACCCGCTGGCGCGGCGCCCCCTGCACGAGCTGGCGGTGTTCCTGGGCATCGCGCTCCTGGCGCCCGTCGGCACGCTGCTGCGCTTCGGCGTGCTGGCGCCGCTGGGCTTCCTGATCCCGGCCGTGCGTCGCTTCACCATCGCCAAGGCGTCGGGGATGGTGATCAACACTCACTTCTCGCGCGACGACTTCGACCGCGCCAACCGCGCCCCCTGGCTGGCCCAGGAGATCGCCGCCTGGCTGTGGTGCTGGACCCTGGTCGGGCTCACGATCAGCGGCGTCGCGCCGCTGCGCGTGTTCCTGACCGCCGCCGTGATCTTCAGCCTGATGACGTTCCTGAATCAGGTGCGCACGGCGGTCGCCCACCGCTGGGACAACGACGGCGAGGTCATGGCCCCGCTGGATCAGTTCCTGGATTCGGTGAACGTGCCGCCGCCGGCGCTGCTGCCGTTCCTCTGGGCGCCCGTGGGCCTGCGCTACCACGCCCTGCACCACCTGATGCCGCGCCTGCCCTACCACAACCTGGGAACCGCCCACCGCCGGCTGGTGGAGGCCCTGCCGGCCGACCACGACTATCGCCGCGCGGAAGAGCGTGAGCTGATCCCGGCGTTGGGCAAGCTGGTGAAGCGGATGCGACGCGCGTCCCGCCCTTGAAGGGCAGGGATTACCCCGCAGCCGCCAGCTTCTCGATCTTGATCGCCGCGCCTTCCAGCGCACTCACCGCCTTCGTCTCCAGGCGCGCGCGGTCGGCCTGCAGCCGGCCCACCTCGACTTGCAGCGCGGCCAGCCGGTTCTTCGCATCCAGCAGTTCGTCGGCCAGCAGCAGCGCCCCCATCAGGAACAGCCGCGTGTCGCCCAGCTGGCCCATGTCCTGGCTCACCTGGCGGACCTGGTGGTCGAAGATCTTGGCCAGTTCCTGCAGATGATGCTCCTGCCCGTCCTCGCAGCCGACGGCGTAGGGGCGGCCGTTCACGTCGATGTTGATCTGAGCCATCGCGTCTAAGCCTCCTGCGTCTGGCCGTTCAGGGCCGTGCGGATTTCCTGGATCGCCCGGCCCAGCGCCTCCGAGGCCTGGGCCCCGGCCTCTTCCAGCTCGCGTTCTCGGGCCCGGGCGGCGTCCAGCTCGGCCGCCAGCATCGAGCGGTCATGGTCGAACAGACCGCCCGCGTCGTCGCTCGCCGCCTTCAGCCGCTGGGCCAGGCGCTGCTCCAGCACGTGCAGCGCGTTCTCCAGCCGCTTGGCCGCCAGGTCCAGGGCGCTCTCGCCAGGGTTCATGCGATCCTCCGATGGCCGTCTCGACCCGTATACCTGCGCCAGTGAGTCTCACGAAGTGCTGGGGCCATTTCTTGACCCCGTTCTTGACCCCCTGCCCCTCGCATGCGAGGCGGCCCGCAATTCCTCGGAAGACAGAGACTCAGAAAAGCCGCCCATGCCCGCGCCGACCCAGCTCATGGCCAACGCCATCCGCATGCTCTCCCTCGACGCGGTCGAGGCAGCCACCTGCGGACACCCCGGGATGCCGATGGGCATGGCCGACGTCGCCACGGTGCTCTGGACCAAGTTCATGAAGTACGAAGCCGCGAAGCCTGACTGGGCCGACCGCGACCGCTTCGTGCTCTCGGCCGGGCACGGCTCGATGCTGCTCTACAGCCTGCTGCACCTGACCGGCGTGAAGGCCGTGCCGATGCAGAGCCTGCGGGACTTCCGCAAGCTGGGCTCGAACACGCCGGGCCACCCCGAGTTCGGCCACACCCCCGGCGTCGAGACCACCACCGGCCCGCTGGGCCAGGGCCTGGCCACCGCAGTCGGCATGGCCATCGCCGAACGCAAGCTGGCCGCCCGCTTCGGCGCCGACCTCGTCGACCACCGGACCTGGGTGGTGGCCGGCGACGGCTGCCTGATGGAGGGTGTCAGCCACGAGGCGATCAGCCTCGCCGGCCGCCTGAAGCTCGCCAAGCTCACCGTCCTCTGGGACGACAACGACATCACCATCGACGGCCACGTCGGTATTTCGGACTCCACCGACCAGATCGCCCGCTTCAAGGCCGCTGGCTGGGTGACCAAGCGGATCGACGGCCACGACGAGGGCCAGATCCGCCGCGCGCTCGCCTGGGCCGTCAAGCAGGACCGGCCGTCGCTGATCGCCTGCAAGACCGTGATCGGCAAGGGCGCCCCCAACATGGGCGGCACCCACAAGGTCCACGGTGCGGCCCTGGGCAAGGACGAGGTCGCGGCCACACGCATGGCGCTCAACTGGCCCTACGAGCCCTTCGTGGTTCCCGACGAGGTCCTGAAGCCCTGGCGCGCCGCGGGCCGCAAGGGCGCCAAGGCCCGCAAGGCGTGGGAGGCCCGCCTGGCCGCCTCGCCGCTGAAGGCCGACTTCGAGCGCGCCATGAAGGGCGACCTGCCGAAGGGCGCCTTCGCCGCCCTCGACGCCTTCGCCGCCAAGGCCGCCGCCGAGAAGACCGCCGCCGCCACCCGCGTCCACTCGGGCGCGGTGCTGGAGCAGATCTTCGGCTCGATCCCCGAGATGGTGGGCGGATCGGCCGACCTCACCGGCTCGAACAACACCTTCGTCAAGAACACCCAGATCTTCGACGCTCCCGACTACGCCGGCCGCTATGTGAACTATGGCGTGCGCGAATTCGGCATGGCCGCGGCGATGAACGGCATGGCCCTGCACGGCGGGGTGATCCCCTACGGCGGCACCTTCCTGGTGTTCTCGGACTACGCCCGGCCGGCCATCCGCCTGTCGGCGCTGATGGGCGTTCGCAGCATCTTCGTGGGCACCCACGATTCCATCGGCCTGGGCGAGGACGGCCCGACCCACCAGCCGGTCGAGCATGTGGCGTCCCTGCGCGCCATGCCCAACCTCTACGTCTTCCGCCCCGCCGACGCGGTGGAGACCGCCGAGTGCTGGAAGCTGGCCCTGGAAGCCAAGACCACGCCGTCCGTCCTGGCGCTGTCGCGCCAGAAGACTGCCGGCGTCCGCGGCGACGCGGGTGAGAACCAGTCGGCGCGCGGCGCCTACCAGCTCGTCGGCGCCTCCAAGCCCGCCCAGGTGACGATCTTCGCCTCGGGCACGGAAGTGCCGATCGCGCTGGCCGCCCGCGACCTGCTGGAAGCGCAGGACATCGGAACGCGCGTGGTCTCGGTCCCCTGCTTCGAGCTGTTCGAGGCGCAGCCGGCCGACTACCAGGCCGCCGTCATCGGCGAGACCGACGTCCGGGTGGCCGTCGAGGCCGGCGTGCGCCTGGGCTGGGACCGCTTCATCGGCTCGGACGGCGCCTTCATCGGCATGACCGGCTTCGGCGCCAGCGGGACGGACAAGGCCCTCTACGCCCACTTCGGCATCACCGCCGAGGCCGTGGCGGCGGCGGCCAAGGCCAAGCTGTAAGAGCCCACCCCTTCGGATCGTCATCCCCGGGCTTGTCCCGGGGACCCAGATACGCAAGCGATGGTGGAAGTCCTGGACGGCGCCGCCGCGGGCCTTGGGCTGACGACGGCGCTTCTGGGTGGCCGGGACAAGCCCGGCCATGACGTTCTTGATGTGGAGAGACCGATGACCCGCCTCGGCACCCCCAACTCGCCCACCGCCGTCCGCGTGATGCTCCTGGGCTCGGGGGAACTCGGCAAGGAGGTGGTCATCGAGCTGCAGCGCCTGGGCTGCGAGGTCATCGCCTGCGACCGCTACCCCGATGCGCCGGGCATGCAGGTGGCCCACCGCAGTCACGTGCTAGCCATGACCGATGCGGCGGCTCTGCGCACCGTCGTCGAGCTGGAACGCCCGCACTTCATCGTTCCCGAGATCGAGGCCATCGCGACCGACGAGCTGGCCCGGATCGAGGCGGACGGTCTGGCGGTGTGCATCCCCACCGCCCGCGCCGCCCAGCTCACCATGAACCGCGAGGGCATCCGCCGCCTGGCCGCCGAGGAGCTGGGATTGCCCACCAGCGCCTACGCCTTCGCCTCGACCGAGGCCGAACTGGCCAAGGCCGCCGCCGAGGTGACCGGCTTCCCCTGCTTCGTGAAGCCGGTGATGAGCAGCTCAGGCAAGGGCCAGTCCTACGTTGAGAGCCCCAACCAGATCGCGGCGGCCTGGCGCTATGCCCTGGAAGGCGGCCGGGTCGAGCAGCCGCGGGTGATCGTCGAGGGCCGCGTGGACTTCGACTTCGAGATCACCCAGCTCACCGTCCGCTCGATGGCGAACGGCGTCGTCGAGACCAGCTTCTGCGCCCCCATCGGCCATCGCCAGGTCAAGGGCGACTACGTCGAGAGCTGGCAGCCCCAGCCGATGTCGGCCCAGGCGCTGGCCAAATCCCGCGACATCGCCAAGGCGGTCACCGACAGCCTTGGCGGCCTGGGGCTCTTCGGCGTCGAACTGTTCGTGAAGGGCGATGAGGTGTGGTTCTCGGAGGTCAGCCCCCGCCCGCACGACACCGGCCTCGTCACCCTGGTCACGCAGTACCAGTCCGAGTTCGCCCTGCACGCCCGCGCCATCCTGGGCCTGCCCACCGACGTCACCCAACGCGAACCGGGCGCCAGCGCGGTGATCTATGGCGGCATGGACGCCAAGGGCATCGCCTTCGAGGGCGTGGCCGAGGCCCTCAGCGTCCCGGGCGCGGACCTGCGCCTGTTCGGCAAGCCCGAGAGCTTCGAGCGACGCCGCATGGGCGTCGCCCTGGCCCGCGCCCACGACATCGAACAGGCCCGCGAACGCGCCCGCGAAGCCGCCGCCAAGGTCAGGCCGGTCGCGGGCTGACGCCCCGCGTCCGCCAGATCGAGTAGGCGACGCCGCCCGCCAACAGTGCGCCGGTGACCGCCAGCGAGATGTGGGCGGGGAATTTCTCCCAGCCCATCGCTGCGGCGACGAACACCTTGCCGCCGATGAAGACGAGCAGCAGCGCCAGCGCCTTCTTGAGGTAGGCGAACCGCGAGACGATGGCGGCCAGCGCGAAGTACAGCGCCCGCAGGCCCAGGATCGCGAAGATGTTGGACGTGTAGACGATGTAGGGATCGGTCGTGATCGCGAAGATCGCGGGCACCGAGTCCACCGCGAACACCACGTCGGCCAGCTCGACCATGACCAGGGCCGCGAACAGCGGCGTGGCCCAGAGGACGCGGCGGCCCGTGGCGTCCGGCTCGCGCACGAAGAACCGCTCCTCGCGCAGGCCGTCGGTGAGCCGCACGCGGGCGGCGAACCAGCGATAGACCGGGTTCTCGCGCGGGTCGGACGGCGTCGCCTTGGCGACGAACATCTTGGCGCCCATCACGATGAGGAACGCCGCGAAGATCCACAGCACCCACTCGAAGCTGGACACCAGCGCCGCGCCCAGGCCGATCATGACGCCCCGCAGGACGATCACGCCCAGCACGCCCCAGAACAGCACGCGGTGCTGGTAGGCCGCGGGCACCGCGAAGGCCGCGAAGATGGTGGCGATGACGAAGACGTTGTCGAGCGCCAGGCTCTTCTCGATCAGAAAGCCGGTGACGTACTCGAGACCCGACTGATCGCCGAGCTGGCTCCAGACCCAGCCGCCGAAGCCCAGGCCCAGGGCCAGGTAGCCCGCCGACATCAGCAGGCTTTCGCGCACGCCGATCTCGCGATGATTGCGGTGCAGGACGCCCAGGTCGAAGGCGAGAAGGATGACGACGAGGCCGGCGAAGGCCGCCCACATCCAAACGGGCGTCCCCATAAGGGGCGCCGCGAGCAGTTCCATCATAAATTTTCCTCAGGAGGTGCGCCCGGGCCCGCGGGGACGTCCGGGTCAGTGCGGGCCCGGGCTGGCGGTCCAGATCAGGCGCGGACGGGAACCAGCCCCGCCTCTGCGAGGAAGATCTCGTCCTTGACCCGCAATTTGCGGCGCTTCAGGTCGAGCACGACGTAGGCGTCAGGCTGCGGACGGCGCAGTTCCTGCCGGATACGGCTTTCCAGCCAGCGATGCTCTTCGCGAAGACGCCACAGTTTGCGTTGGTTGATCATGGTGCTCCTCCGTGTTGGAGGCGCGCCTGGGGCCGAGCGGAAAAACCGCGGACCAACTATGCCGGACCCAGATCGCACCTCGTGCGGTCCGACATCGCGATCGCCATCGATCGCCAGAGGGGCCCGGCCCGCGACGCTGAGGTAGGCGCGCCGCGTCGGGTTGCAAGGGACCCCGGCGGGAAAATCGACGAGGCGCGGACGCTTGACTTTCATTTCGATGTTTAGCTAAATGTCGTCCATGAACCGCGTGTTCAAAGCCCTGTCCGATCCGACCCGCCGCCGGGTGCTGCAGCTCCTGCGGGAGCGGCCGATGTCGGCGGGCGAGCTGGCCGACCATTTCCCGGTCGCCAAGGCCACCATGTCGGCCCACTTCGCCGTCCTGCGCGAAGCCGACCTCATCGCCGCCGACAAGCAGGGCAAGACCATCACCTATCGCCTGCGCCTGTCGGTGCTGGAGGACGCGCTGCTGGCCTTCGCCGACTCGTTCGGCATCGGCTTCCCGGCCGCGGCCGCACAGCCCGCGCTAGACAAACCCAGAGAGGAGAGCGCCTGATGAGCCGTACGCTGAAACTCGTCCTCATGGCCGCCGTCGTCGAGATGCTGTTGCTCGCCATCGCGGTCGCCGTCTGGCGCTGGCAGACGGTCTCTGACGCGCCCAGCGGGCGCTGGTACGTGGGCACGTTCGCGGCCTTCTTCATGCCCCTGTGGCTGGCGACGGGCGCCTGGCTGGAGGCGCGCAAGATGGCCCGGCCTGGCCTCACCGCCGCCCCCGACACCCGCCGCTACAACGAAATCACGCTGATGGCGGCCGCCGCCCTGGCCGTCGGCGTGCAGGCCTGGATGGCGGGCTCGATCGTGGGGTTCATCCCGAAGGACAGCATCCAGATCCGCGCCATCGAGGCCCTGACCGGCGTCTTCTTCATGGTGGTCGGCAACTTCGCGGCCAAGACCAGTCCGCCGACCGGCCCGCGCGCGCCCGACGCCGCCGTCTGGACGCGGGGCATGCTGCGGATCGGCTGGGCCGGCGTGGCCGCGGGTCTGGTGATCCTCATGGCCGCAATTACGGTCGACATCGACCAGATGGCGTGGGCTATCTTCGGCGTGACGGGGCTTTTCGCCACGGTCGTGCTGCTTCAGCAGCGCGCCATGCGCCGCAAGCCGGCCTGACCATCGCGGAGGGATGCCCGTGAAGACGCTGCTGATCGCCGCCGCGGCCACGCTCACCCTCACCGCCCTCCCGGCCGCCACCCAGGACGCCCCGGCAGCCCCACCCGTGCCCGACAGCGGCACGCCGCCCAACGTCCTCAGCTTCTCGAACAGCCCCTACCGGCCCGCCGACACCGACACGCACCCCGGCCGCTGCTTCGACGGCAAGACCCTGACCGGCGTGAACCGCGCCGGCGACCGCATCCTGTACGTCCAGGCCCGGACCGGCGAGGTCTACGGCATGGCGCTGGCGGACGGCTGCGAGGCGCTGAACACGGCGGAAAAGCTGAGCGTGAGGGCCGGCGGCCGCCTGGTCTGCGAGGGCGATCGCGCCGTGGTCGCCGTCACGACGCCCGCGGGCGCCAAGCAGTGTCGCGTGGGCGATATCCGCCGCCTCACCCGCACAGAAGTCGCCACCCTGGCCGCGACCGCCCGTCGGTAGCCCCACACCGGGCGCCGAACCGGCACACATGTCGCGGCGCCGGACTTGCACACCCGCGCCGCAAGGTCATCCACGCGCTCTCTATGGGAGAGCAGGGGTTGACTCCGCGGGTTCGCGCCTCAAGAACCCGGCCACACAAAAATTCGAAGGAGCTCCGCCTCATGGCTGTCCGCGTCGCCATCAACGGTTTCGGTCGCATCGGCCGCCTGGTCCTGCGCTCGATCGTGGAACACGGCCGCAAGGACATCCAGGTGGTCGCCATCAACGACCTGGGCCCGGTCGAGACCAACGCCCACCTGCTTCGCTACGACAGCGTGCATGGCCGCTTCCCGGCCGAGGTGAAGGTCGACGGCGACTACATCGAGGTGGCGGGCCACGGCCGCATCAAGGTCACCGCCGAGCGGGACCCCTCCAAGCTCCCGCACAAGGACCTGGGCGTCGACATCGCGCTTGAGTGCACCGGCATCTTCACCAGCAAGGAAAAGGCCCAGGCCCACCTGGACGCCGGCGCCAAGCGGGTGATCATCTCGGCCCCGGGCACGAACGTCGACAAGACCATCGTCTACGGCGTGAACCACAGCACGCTGACCAAGGACGACGTGATCATCTCGAACGCGTCGTGCACCACCAACTGCCTGGCCCCGGTGGCCCACGTGCTGCAGGAGCTGTGCGGCATCGAGCGTGGCTACATGACCACGATCCACTCCTACACGGGCGACCAGCCCACGCTGGACACCCTGCACAGCGACCTCTACCGCGCCCGCGCCGCGGCCATGTCGATGATCCCGACCTCCACCGGCGCCGCCAAGGCCCTGGGCCTGGTGATCCCGGCCCTGGCCGGCAAGCTGGACGGCAGCTCGATCCGCGTGCCGACCCCGAACGTCTCCGTGGTCGACCTGAAGTTCGTCCCCGGCAAGTCGGTGACCGCGGCCGAGATCAACGCGGCCCTCGAAGCCGCCGCCAACGGCGCGCTGAAGGGCGTGCTGGCGGTTACCAAGGACCCGCTGGTCTCGATCGACTTCAACCACAACCCCGCCAGCTCGACGGTGGCCCTGCCCCAGACCCAGGTGATCGACGGCGGCCTCGGCCGCGTCCTCAGCTGGTACGACAACGAGTGGGGCTTCTCGACCCGGATGAGCGACACCGCCGTCCACATGGCGTCGCTGATCTAAGAGACGACGATGACCTTCCGAACCCTCGACGACGCCGATCTGCAGGGCCGGCGCGCCCTGGTTCGTGTGGACTTCAACGTGCCGATGGCCGACGGGCAGGTGTCTGACGACACCCGCCTGCGCGCCGCGCTGCCGACGATCGAGAAGCTGCGCAAGGGTGGCGCCAAGACCATCCTTTTGGCGCACTTCGACCGGCCCAAGGGCAAGCGCGTCCCCGAGATGAGCCTGAAGCCCGTCGTCGGCCCGCTCAGCAAGCTGGTCGGCGCGACCGTGACCTTCGCCGACGATTGCGTGGGCGACGATGCGGCGAAAGCCGTGGCGGCCATGAGGGACGGCGACGTCCTGCTTCTGGAAAACGTCCGCTATCACGCGGGCGAAGAGAAGAACGAGGCCGACTTCGCCCAGGCGCTGGCGGCCAATGGCGACCTCTTCGTCAACGACGCCTTCTCGGCCGCCCACCGGGCGCACGCCTCCACCGAAGGCCTGGCCCGCCTGCTGCCCGCCTACGCCGGCGAGCAGATGCGCAAGGAGCTGGAGGCGCTGGACGCGGCGCTCGGCAATCCGCAGCGGCCGGTGCTGGGCATCGTCGGCGGCGCCAAGGTGTCGACCAAGCTCGACCTCCTGAACAACCTGGTCGGCAAGCTGGACTACCTCGCCATCGGCGGCGGCATGGCCAACACCTTCTGCTACGCGCAGGGCGCCGAGGTCGGCGGGTCGCTGTGCGAAAAGGAGATGGCCGACACCGCCCGCGAAATCCTCAAGAAGGCCGAGGCCTCGGGCTGCAAGGTCCTCCTGCCGGTGGACGTGGTGGTGGCGAAGGATCTGGCCCCCAACGCCCCGAACCGCACGATCGACCTGGCCGCGGGCGTCCCGGCCGACGAGAAAATCTTCGACATTGGCCCCAAGGCCCTGGCCCAGGTGCTGGCGGCGATGGATGCGGCCAAGACCCTGATCTGGAACGGCCCCTTCGGCGTCTTCGAGGTGGAACCGTTCGACAAGGCCACGGTTGAATCGGCGAAGCACGCGGCCGCTCTGGCCAAGGCCGGGAAGCTGGTGGCGGTGGCGGGCGGCGGTGATACCGTGGCGGCCCTCAACGCGGCCGGCGTCTCTTCGGACTTCACGTTCGTATCGACTGCGGGCGGCGCGTTTCTTGAATGGATGGAAGGCAAGGAGCTGCCCGGGGTGGCCGCTCTGGCCCGGTAAGAGACAGGTTGGGATCTGAAATGGCTCGCATCACGCTTCGACAGCTCCTGGATCACGCGGCCGAGCACGGCTACGGCGTGCCGGCGTTCAACATCAACAACATGGAACAGGCGCTGGCGATCATGGAGGCCGCGGAGGCCACCGACTCGCCGGTGATCATGCAAGCCTCGCGCGGCGCGCGGTCCTACGCCAACGACGTGGTGCTGAAGCACCTCATCGACGCCATGGCCGAGATGTACCCGCACATCCCGATCTGCATGCACCAGGACCACGGCAACAACGAAGCCACCTGCGCCACTGCGATCCAGTACGGCTTCACCTCGGTGATGATGGACGGCTCGCTGAAGGCCGACGGCAAGACGCCGGCCGACTACGACTACAACGTCAAGGTCACCAAGAACGTCGTCGACATGGCCCACTGGGTCGGCGCCTCGGTCGAGGGCGAGCTGGGCGTACTGGGCAGCCTCGAGACCGGCATGGGCGAGAAGGAAGACGGCCACGGCTTCGAGGGCAAGCTGGGCCACGACCAGCTGCTGACCGATCCGGACCAGGCCGTGGACTTCGTGAAGGCCACCCAGGTCGACGCCCTGGCCATCGCCATGGGCACCAGCCACGGCGCCTACAAGTTCACGCGCAAGCCCGACGGCGACGTCCTGGCCATGAACGTGATCGAGGAAATCCACCGCCGCCTGCCCAACACCCACCTGGTGATGCACGGCTCGTCCTCGGTGCCGCAGGACCTGCAGGACCTGATCAACAAGTACGGCGGCGAGATGCCCCAGACCTGGGGCGTGCCGGTCGAAGAGATCCAGCGCGGCATCAAGCACGGCGTGCGCAAGATCAACATCGACACCGACAACCGCATGGCCATCACCGCGGCCATCCGTCAGGTGTTCGTCGAGAAGCCCGGCGAGTTCGACCCGCGCAGCTACCTGAAGCCCGCCAAGGAAGCGATGCGCAAGGTCTGCATCCAGCGCTTCGAGGAGTTCGGCACCGCCGGCCACGCCTCGTCGATCAAGGCGATCCCGCTCTCGGCCATGGCCAAGCGCTATGCCTCGGGCGAGCTGTCGCCCAAGATCGGCATCACCCAGGTCGCCGCCGAGTAGCGCCCTCTAACGGGCCTGGACATGCGCCGCCGCGACTCTGGAAGGGCAGCGCGATGAAGTTCCTCGTGGTCGACGATCACGCGGTCGTGCGCGAGGGCCTGAGCGCCGTTCTTCGCGGCCTGGCCCCGGAAGCGACGGTGCTGGAGGCGGCCGATTGCGCGTCGGCCCTCTCGCTCGCAGCCGGTCATGCCGACCTCAGCCTGGTGCTGATGGATCTGACGATGCCCGATGCGGCGGGGCTGTCCGCGGTGGCGTCATTCGTGGCGGCCCATCCCGCGACGCCGCTGATGGTGGTTTCGTCTTCGGAGGCGCCGTCCGACGTGCGCGCCGCCCTCGCCCTGGGCGCCCTGGGCTATGTGGCCAAGTCGGCCAACGCCTCGACCCTCGCGGCGGCGATCCGGCTGGTGTTGTCGGGCGAGGTCTATGTTCCGCCGTTCATGGCGCAGGCCGCCGCAGAGGCGCACACGGCCCCCGGCGCCGCGGACGCCCTCACCGCCCGGCAGCAGGCGGTGCTGGCCCTGATCCGCGACGGGGTGTCCAACAAGGAGATCGCCTACCGGCTGGGCGTGACGGAGGGGACCGTGAAGGCCCACCTGACCGCGATCTTCAGGCTGCTGGGCGTCACCAACCGCAGCGAAGCGGCCCGCCTGGCTCGGGACTGATCGCCTGGCGTCAGGCCGTCTGACGGTCGCGCAGCAGCTGGCCGATGGCCGCCCGCAGGACGGCGTGAGGCACGGGCTTGTGCAGCACCAGATCGCTCGGGCTGTCGGCCGCAGCGGCCGTCGCATCCCCCGTGACCAGCAGGGCGGGGATCTCCGCGCCGCAAACCGCGCGGAGCCGCCGGAGGGCCTCGACTCCCGTTTCGCCGCCCCGCAGCCGGCTGTCGCAGATGATCAGGTCGGGCGTGGCGTCTTCGCCCAGTCGCGCCAGGGCCTCCGCGGCCGAGCCCGCCGCCAACACCCGGTGGCCCCAACGGGTCAGGAGCGCCGCCATGGCCCGCTGGATCGCGTCCTCGTCGTCGACCACCACGATGAAGCCGGTCCGCAAGGCGCCCACGGCGATCGGCGGCGGGACGGGAGCAGGAAGGTCTTCCGGACGTCCCCGGGGCAGGGTCACGCGGAAGACGCTGCCCCGGCCCGGCGTCGAGCGGACGTCGAGGTCGGCTTCGATCAGCTGGGTGATGCGGCGCACGATGGCCAGGCCCAGGCCCAGACCCTTCTCGCGATCGCGCTCGGGATTATCGACCTGGTAGAACTCCTCGAAGATCGCGTCGGCGTGAGCCGGCGCGATCCCGCGCCCGGTGTCCCACACCTCGATCGCCACCTTGCCGCCCCGCCGCCGCGCACCCACCACGACGCCGCCCGCGTCCGTGTACTTCACCGCATTGGAGATCAGGTTCCGCAGCACCTGTTCCAGGAGGACCGGGTCGCTGACCGTCACCAGCGAGGTGGGCGCCAGCCGAAGGGTGACGCCCTTGACGGCGGCCTGGGCCGCATAGTCCACGACGAGGCGGGCGAGCAGCGGGCCGAGGGCCAGCGGCTCGGGCCGGGTCTGGACGACTCCGGCGTCGAGCCGGGAGACGTCCAGCAGCACGGCGAACAGGGTGTCCAGCGCGCGCACTGAGCCCGTGATGTGGTCCGCCAGCCGCCGCGCCTGCGGCGACAGCCGCAGCTCGCTCAGGGCGCCGGCGAAAAGGCCAAGGGCGTGGGCGGGCTGGCGCAGGTCATGGCTGGCGGCGGCGAGGAAGCTGGACTTGGCGCGGTTGGCCTGGTCGGCCCGTTCGCGCTGCAGGCGCAGATCCTCGATCAGCCGGATGTTCTCGAAGCGCAACTCCAGGCCGTTGACGAACTGGCGCCCCACCACCACGGCCAGGGCAGGCGCCGCCACCAGGAACGTGAGTGTCAGGACCGTGAGCGCCTCATGGAACGGGTACGACTGGAAGAGGCCCACCACCAGCTGCGGCGTCACGATGGGAAGCGCCAGCGCGAGATAGGCCGGCAGGTAGGCGCTGAACACCGGCAGGGCGCCCAGAACCACCATGCCGGACACCAGCAGCACGATCACCGCCTGGGCCGTGTCGGTGGGCGAGGTCATCCAGACGGCGCCGGGAATCCAGGTGGCGCCCTGCAGGCCGGTCAGGACCGTGAAGGCGAGCGCCCAGGGCCGCCATTCGGCGTCGGCGGGCTGGCGCCGGCGAAAGCGGGCGCACAGCAGATGGTGGCCGCCCACGAGCACGATGGTCATGGCGCAGAAGGCGGTCGCCGCGTCAGCGGCCATGCGTCCGTCACGGGCCAGGAACACCGCCAGCGTAATGGCCGCCAGGCCGCCCAGCGTTACGCCGACCGGGCTTCCCCGATAAAGCGCGCGAACCTGCTCGGCCCGGATCCAGTCCCGGCGTGAGGTGTCGTCGAGGCCGGACGGTCGATCCAAGGGGACGGCTGGGGTTCAGGGCGACGCCAACCTATGCGGGTAGCGGATATGGAAAAGCCGGTCAAACCGCCCCGGCGACGGCGCCTCGCGTCCGCCGCCGCGCCGCGGCGCCAACCAGCCCGAAGCCCAGGATCATGAAGGCCCAGGCGCCGGGTTCCGGCACGGCGGCCGTCGAGGTGATCGGCGTCAGGACGAAGCCGCGGCGCTTGCCGTTCACGAAGCCCTCGCCCGTGATCTGGCCCGCGTCGTTGATGTCGTAGGCCGCTCTCAGGTCCCACCCCAGCGCCGGGTCGATCAGCGTTTGCAACTGCAGCATCTCCGCGTCGCGACGCACGAAGGCCGTGAAGTCCCCGTTGTCGTCCTGCGACTCGCCGACCACGACGCCCGCCAGATTGATCGCCCAGGGTATCGTCCGGAGAAAGGGCATGCCGCGGCCCAGCGGTCCGAAGGGGGTCATTGTCATACCGTCGTAGATGTAGGCGGTGGGTCCGGCGTCGCCGTAATCCGCCATTCCGATCACCCAACCGGCGTCGTTGAGATTGGTGACGACGACCGAGCCGCCGAGGTCCCCGATGTCCCGCATGCCCTCCGCCTGCGACCAGATGAACCCGCGGCCGCCGCTGTTCCCGGCCACCTCGCCGCGGTTGTTGATCGCGGTGGCCGAGCTGTGCAGATGGCCCGCCGCAAGGACGCCGAGGTCCGTCACGCCATCCGTCGTCCACACCGCCGCGCGGCTACGACCTTCGCCATTGAGCATGGAGCCGACCACGACGCCGGCATTGTTCAGATCGCGCGGCTGATCGGACCGTCCGCCCAGCGACGGCAGCGCCACGACGCCGGCGTCGGTGGTGACAAACCCGCGGAACTGGCCTGTATCGACCTGTCGATAGCCCGTCACATGTCCGGCATCGTTCAGCGCGCGGACTTCGCCGTTCCGAACCGTCAGCCCGCTGAGGTCGGTGACGCCTCCGCCGGCGAACAGCGCCGGACCTCTGGAGTCGAAGCCCAGCACCGCCCCGTGACTGTTGATCCGGTACCCGGCGCTGACGCCGCCCGGCTGCGAGTCGGGCAGCTCCTTGATCGTGTAGAGGGGCGCCGCGAGGGTCTGGCCCGCCCCGGCGGCGCCCAGGATTAAGGCGAGCGCGACGGCCCGAAGCCCGTTCAGCGGGTGGATGCTCATGGGATGTCTCCTTGAAAGTGCGGGCTTGGCTACGCCGCAACGGGCCGCCGGCGGAGGCTGGCGCCGGCCGCGCCAAAGCCCAGGATCATCAGCGCCCAGGCCCCGGGCTCAGGAACCGCGCCGGTCGTCTTGATCGGGGTCAGGATGAACGCGCTCTGCCGCCCGTTCACGTAGCCGGCGCCCGTGATCTGGCCTGCGTCGTTGATGTCGTAGGCGGCGGCCAGCTCCCACCCCAGCGCCGGGTCGATCAGCGTCTGCAACTCCAGGGTCTCGCCGTCGCGGCGGACGAAGGCGGTGAACCACCGGTCGTCGCGCTGGGAAACCCCGACCGCCACGCCGTCCCGATTGATCGCCCAGGGCTGGGTCGACAGGAACGGCGTGACCTTCCCGATCGGGCCGAAGGCGCTCATCGTGGCGCCGTTGTAGATGAAGGCGCTGGTGGCGCCGCCGGGGACGAGTTCCGAGAGGCCGGTGACCCAGCCGTTGTCGTTGATGTCGGTGACGGTCGTGGCGCCGCCCAGCGTGCCGATATCGACGAAGCCCCCGGCAGCGGTCCAGGTGAAGCCTCGGGGGCCGCTGTTGCCGGCCACCTGGCCCAGGTTGTTGATCGCCACAGCCCGCGCGTTTCTCTGGCCCGGCATGACGCCGAAGTCGAGCACGCTGGAGGAGGTCCAGATCGCGGCGTGTTCATGGCCCTGGAGGGTGATCATGCTGCCCGCGGCGACGCCGGCGTTGTTCATGTCCACCGGCGCGTCGACGCGATAGCCGAGGGACGGCAGCGGGATGAGCCCCGTGGCGTCGGTCTGGAACCCGCGCACCCCGCCGCCCGCACCAAGGCCATACCCAACGACGTACCCCGCATCGTTGAGTCCACGGACGAGGCCGCTGGGCCCGGCCAGGGGGCTGAGGTCGGTGACGCCGCCGCCCGCGAACAGCGCCGCATGTCCGGAGTCGAAGCCCAGCACGGTCCCGCTGCTGTTTATCCGGTAGCCGACGCTGGACCCGCCGGCCTGCGAGGCCGGAAGCTCGGTGATCGTGTAAAGGATCGCGGCCGCGGCCTGACCCGCGCCGGCGGCGGCCAGAGTCAGGGCGAGAGTCATCGTGCGCAGGGCGCGGAGGGGCTGGATCGTCACAGGATGTCTCCTTGCTGTGTGGGCTCAGGCCGCCAGCCGGCGGCGGCGGAGGCTGGCGCCGGCCGCGCCGAAGCCCAGGATCATCAGCGCCCACACGCCGGGTTCGGGGACGGCGCCGCTGGTCTCGATCGGGGTCAGCAGGTAGGCGCTCTGTCGGCCGTTCACGAAGCCGAAGCCGGTGATCTGGCCGCGGTCGTTGATGTCGCGCGCTGTGCGCAGATCCCAGCCGAGCACCGGATCGATCAGGGACTGCAGCTCGAAGGTCGCGCCCTCGCGATAGACGAAGGCCGAGAAGATCCCGTCGTCGCGCTGAGACTCCCCGACGACGGCGCCGCCGGCGTTGATCGCCCGGGCGAAGCTGTTCAGCGAGGGGAAGAGCTGGCCGATGTCTCCGATCGGCTTCATGACCAGGCCGTCGTAGACAAAGCCGCTGACCCGGCCGTGCGGCGTCAGCTCGGAGAAGCCCGCCAGCCAGCCCGCGTTGTTGATGCCCTGCACGACGGTCGCCGCCCCGGGCCCACCCAGCGCGCCGATGTCCGTCATCCCGGAGCCGGCTTTCCAGATAAACCCGTGGATGCCGCTGTTGCCGGCGATCTGGCCGGCGTCGTTGATCCCCACGGCTTCGCTGCTGAGGTCGTCCGGCAGGACCCCCAGGTCATAGATCCCGCCTGCGTTCCAATAGGCGGCGCGGCGGGCGCCGCTCCGGAGCGTCAGCGTGCCGGCTATGACGTCATTGTTGTTGAGGTCCGTGGCGGTCTCGCCCGGGTCGCCCAGCGAGCCGAAGTTGGTCGTACCGCCCGGGGTGTTGAGGAACACCCGCGTCTCACCCGAGCCGTTCACCCGCGCCCCGGCCAGATGGCCGGCGTCGTTGATCGCCCCGACGCTGCCGCCCGGCCCGGCCAGGGGGGTAAGGTCGACGACGCCGCCCGACTTGAACAGCACGGTTCGGTCGCCGTCCCGGCCCAGCACCGTGCCGTCCCGATTCAGGCGCAGCCCTGCGCTGGCGGCGCCAGGCTGCGAGGCCGGCAGTTCGGTGATCGTATAGCGCGGCGCGGCCAGCACCGGTCCGGCGGCGGCCAGCGTCAGGGCGAGCGTCATCGTCCGCAGAACGCGGAGGCTTCGAGGCGTCATGGGTCTGTCCTTGCTGTGGGGACTCAGCCGGCCCGGATCGGGTCGTGCGGCTCGGCGAGGGGATCGATGTTGATGTTGGCGCCGTGGGCGATCGTCAGGTCGTCGCCGCGCGGGACGAGGACCAGGGTCATGCGGCTGCGGGTGGCGGGGAAGGCCCGGCCGTCAGGGGCCTGAAAGGCCGCCATGGCCCAGCGGATCACGGCCACCCGCGCGCCGCCCGGCAGCGCGACCTCGCTCTCGATCGCCTCCAGGCGGATCGGGGCGTCCTTGAACATGGACTGGCAGAAGACCTCGTGGGCCCGGGCGACGTCGTCGAAGCCCTGCCAGTGCATGCCAACCACGTTGACCCAATGGACCTCGGGCGCGTTCAGCGCCGCGAGCGCCGTCATGTCGGCGGCGTTCCAGGCGGCTTCATAGGCTCTTGCGAGACGTTCGACGGTACTCATGCGTCACTCCTTGGCCGGAGTGTGCCGCGATCAGGCCGTACGCGGCTTGGAAAAATCGGACGTGCTGAGCATCGGAAGCGACGGCGTCTCACGGATCAGGGCCGTCGGCGGCGCCCCGGCCAGCAGGCGGCAGTCGCGGATGAAGTGGGCCTGGTCGAAGTAGCCGGCTTCCAGGGCCAGCTCGGTCCAGGCCCGCTCGGGAGCGGCCGCCTGCGCGCGCAGCACGGCGTGCAGGCGCGAGATGCGGCCGAACAGCTTCGGCCCCATGCCGACGCGGGCGGTGAAGGCGCGGGTGAACTGCCGCTCGCTGAGGTCCAGCCTTGCCGCCAGATCGGCGATCCGCGGGGCGCCGCCGAACCGGACGATGGACCAGGCCGCCGTGTCCACGGCCGCGCCGGTCCTGGCGATGTCCAGTCGCCCGTAGAGCCAGGCCTCAGCCGCCTCGGCCCGCTCCTGGAAATCGCGGGCCGCGAACACGGCCGAGCGAAGGTCGTCGCCGCAGGGGCCGAGAACGTCGCGCAGCGGCGCGGCCTGGTTGACCAGCTGGGGCATGTCCATCCCGAACAGCCGGTGGAAGCCGGTCGGCCGGAAATGGATCGTGAAGGTCAGCACCTCGCCGGCGAAGTTGATCTCGGCCCGGCGGTAGGTTTGCGGCCCGACGACCACAGCCTCGGGGGTCGGCTCGGGCGCGGCGCCGTCCACGCGCACCCTGTAGGGCTCAGCCAGGTAGAACTCGATGAACTGCTCGGTCCGCGCCGGCAGCGGCAGGCCGACGCCGGCCGACGGAAAGACGCCGCTGCGCTCGCGGAAGCCGGCGACCAGTCGTCCGAGGGGCCCCCGCGCCCGGCGGCCGTACAGCTTCGTCTGCATGATCCGGTCCGGTTGCGGGGCGGGCTGGGCCTAGCCAAAGCGCATTCCGCGGCCGTTCGGAACCCCTTTCCCCTCGCGCACGAGATCGGGATCAGTCCTCGATGCGATTGCCGCCCATTTCCTTGACGAACAGGAAGCCCACCACCGCCGTGAAGGCGGCGACCGAGATCGGGTACCAGAGGCCGTAGTAGATGTTGCCCGTGGCGGCGACCATGGCGAACGCCGTCGTCGGCAGGAACCCGCCCAGCCAGCCGTTCCCCAGATGGTACGGCAGCGACATCGAGGTGTAGCGGATCCGCGCCGGGAACATCTCGACCAGCGCCGCCGCGATCGGCCCGTAAACCATGGTCACGTACAGCACGAGCAGGAACAGCAGCCCCACGACCATCGGCTTGTTGACCTTGGCCGGATCGGCCTTGGCGGGGTAGCCGGCGGCCTTGAGCTGGGCGGCGAAGTCCTTGGTCCAGGCCTCCTTGGCCGCCTTGAACTCCCCCGGGGCCATGGCGGTCCCGTCCAGGCTGGGGACCTTGGTCTGGCCGATCATGATGAAGGCCGGCTCGGTCGCGACCTTCGGCGAGACGTTGATGTAGCTGACGCCGGCGCTGGCCAGCGCGCCCTTGGCCACGTCACAGGCGGTGGTGAAGGCCTGCTTGCCGACGGGGTCGAACTGGAAGTGGCAGGTCGCCGGATCGGCCACCACCATCACCGGCGCGCGGCTGGTCGCATGCGCCAGGTCCGGGTTCGCCGCCTCGGTGAGGCCCTTGAAGATCGGGAAGTAGGTCAGCGCCGCCAGCACGCAGCCGGCCAGGATGATCGGCTTGCGCCCCACCTTGTCCGACAACCAGCCGAAGAACACGAAGAACGGCGTGCCCAGCAGCAGCGCCACGGCGACCAGGGTGTTGGTCAGCGCGCCGTCCACCTTCAGCATCTTCTCGAGGAAGAACAGCGCGTAGAACTGGCCCGTGTACCAGACCACCGCCTGGCCGGCGGTCAGCCCCAGCAGGGCCAGGATGACCAGCTTAAGGTTGCCCCACTGGCCGAAGCTCTCGGTCAGCGGCTTCTTCGAGGTCTTCCCCTCGTCCACCATCTGCTGGAACACCGGGCTCTCGTTCAGCCGCAGCCGGATCCAGAGCGAGACCCCCAGCAGCAGGATCGAGACCAGGAACGGGATGCGCCAGCCCCATGCCTTGAAAGCCTCCTCGCCGATGTTGGTGCGCACCAGCAGGATGACCACCAGGCTCAGGAACAGGCCCGCCGTCGCCGTCGTCTGGATCCAGCTGGTGTAGAGGCCGCGCTTTCCGGGCGGCGCATGCTCGGCCACGTAGGTGGCCGCGCCGCCATACTCCCCGCCCAGCGCCAGGCCCTGCACCAGGCGCAGGACGATCAGCAGCGCCGGCGCGGCGATCCCGATGGTCTCATAGCTGGGCAGCAGGCCCACGACGAAGGTCGACAGGCCCATCAGCAGCATGGTCACCAGGAAGGTGTTCTTGCGCCCCCAGAGATCGCCCAGCCGCCCGAACACGATCGCCCCGAACGGCCGCACCGCGAACCCGGCCGCGAACGCCAGCAGCGCGAAGATGTAGCCGGTGACCTCGTTCACGCCCGAGAAGAAGTGGGTCGTGATGAAGCCGGCCAGCGAACCGTAGAGGTAGAAGTCGTACCACTCGAACACGGTCCCGACCGAGGCGCCCGCGACCACCGTCGCATTGCCCTGCGCCTTCGCCGGCTGTCCCTCGGCCGCTGCCGCCATACGCCCATCCCCCGCCGCGTTCTCGTTGGCGAGACGGTAGGGCGCATGCGGCCCTTCGAGCAATGCCTTCTCCTGCCAGCGGAGAAGGCGGCGCGCCTATCCCTCGGCCAGTTCGCCCATGGCGCTCTGCAGGTAGTTCTGCTCGCCGAGGCTCTTCACCAGCGAAAGCTGGGTCTCAAGGAAGTCGATGTGCTCTTCGGTGTCCGACAGGATCTCGCGCAGGACCTCGCGGGTCACATAGTCGGCCTGGTCCTCGCAGAGCTTGATGCCGTCGATCAGCGTCTTGCGGCCGCCGACCTCGACGCCCAGGTCCGCCGCCAGCGCCTCGGGCACGTTCTCGCCGATCGAGAGCTTGTGCAGGTCCTGCAGGTTGGGCAGGCCGTCCAGGAACAGGATCCGCTTGATGAGCTTGTCGGCGTGCTTCATCTCGCCGATCGACTCTTCATAGGTAATCTTGCCGAGGCGCGCGAAACCCCAGTTATCGTACATGCGCGCGTGCAGGTAATACTGATTGACCGCGGTCAGCTCGTTGGTGAGCACTGCGTTCAACAGCTTTATGATGGCCTTGTCGCCTTGCACCGTAGAGCCTCCATCCAATCACTGGATTCGGAATGCCTTCGGCAGGCGCACAGTGTCAAAGCCTATATATGCGAGTGATTTGCGGTTGCTCAAAAAACCGCCGAAAACTCTGCGAATGATTTTCGCTCGCCGAAACCGGCGCGTGCGAAGCCTACTCGGCCGCGTAACGCAGCGTTTCCCGCTCTTCCTGCAGGATCTTGCGCATGTCGCAGACGCAGCGCGCGCACTGGGCTTCCGAGTCGCAGGCCCTGAAGATCAGCGCGGGTCGCGTCGCACCGGCCGCGATCGCCGCACGCACTTCCCGCTCACGAATGCCGTTGCAGTTACAGACGTACATGGGACGCGCGAGCGGCTCCTGGCTGATGCTTGAGAGGTAGCAACTTGCGACTGCCTTTGCAAGTCATTCGCATAAGTTGGTTAACGCAGGGGACGCGTGCTGATGTAGGGTGAAGCCCATGCGGGCCGTTATCGAACCTCCCCCCGAAGCGGACGCCCCGCTGCCCCCGCTGTGGAAGCGGCTGGCCTGGTTCGGCGGCCTCGCCGTCACTGGCGCCGCCTCGTGCGCCGCGATCGCCTATGCGCTGGGGCTGCTGCTGCGGTAGGTAGGGCCATGGCCCAGCCGATTTGCCGTCTCTACCTGATCACCCCGCCGCGCCTGGACGACCTGGCCGCGTTCGGCCGCACCCTCGCCCACGCGCTCGACGCGGGGGACGTGGCCGCGCTGCAGGTCCGGCTCAAGGACCAGCCCGACGACATCATCGCCGCCGCCGTCGATGTGATTGCGCCCATCGCCCAGGCGCGCGACGTGGCCCTGATCATGAACGACCGTCCGGACCTCGCCGCGAAGCTGGGTTGCGACGGCGTCCATATCGGCCAAACCGACGCCAGCTACGCCGAGGCCCGCCGCATCGTGGGCAAGGACCGGATGGTTGGCGTGACCTGCCATGACAGCCGCCATCTGGCCATGGAGGCCGCCGAGGCCGGCGCAGACTATGTGGCCTTCGGCGCCTTCTTCCCCACCACCACCAAGGACGCCCCCGCCCGCGCGGACCCCGAGATCCTGACGATCTGGCAGGAGACGATGGAGGTCCCCTGCGTCGCCATCGGTGGCATCACCTCGGCCAACGCCCGCGGCCTCGCCGCCGCCGGCGCCGACTTCCTGGCCGTCTCCGCAGGCGTATGGAGCCATGCCGATCCCGGGGCGGCCGTAAGGGCGATCAACGCCGAGATCGCCGCGGGACTGGCAGACAGAGGTTAGCCCGGCGCGTCCTCGAAGGTCGGCAACCCGTCCGGCAGGCACACCCAGGGGTGCTTCGTCGCCGTGAACACCATGCGCTGCGGCGCCGGCAGGCCCTGACCGACGAAGCAGCCGCCGGCCAGGCCGATCACGTCATCCTCGCCGTCCGGGACCCACCACATGCTGGTCCCGCAGTGCGCGCAGCGGTGGAAGGTGGTCGAGCCGTCGGTCAGGTGAAACGTCCGCGTTTCGCCGGACCGCTCGAGAATCTGTTCGGGCCGAACATAGACGGTCACCCCGAAAAAGCCGCCCGTCCGCCGCTGGCAGCGAGTGCAGGCGCAGCTCGAGACATAGAAGGGATCGCCCTTGAGGGTCAGCCGCAGGCCACCGCAGAAACACCGGGCCTCACGCGTCACATCGTCGTGCATGCGGTAGAGCTTAGCGACGCGGCTTGCGCCGGGCGACCCCCGGCACTAGGTTCCGCGCCCAATTTCGCCCGAGATCTTTTGAAACCGTGAGCACCCAATCCGCCCTCCTGAAGGTGATGAGCGACGCTGCGCGCAAGGCCGCGCGCGGGCTCAACCGTGACTTTGGCGAACTCGCCGAATTGCAGGTCGCCAAGAAGGCCCCGGCCGACTTCGTCTCGGCTGCAGACCTCAAAGCCGAGCAGGTGCTGTTCGAGTCGCTGACAAAGGCGCGGCCCGGCTACGGTTTCCTGGGCGAAGAGCGCGGGATGATCGAGGGCTCGGACAAGACTCACCGCTGGATCGTCGATCCCCTCGACGGCACCACCAACTTCCTGCACGCCATCCCGCATTTCGCCATCAACATCGCGCTCGAGCGCGAGGGCGTGGTCGTGGCCGCCCTGACCCACAATCCGATCACCAACGACACGTTCTGGGCCGAGAAGGGCAAGGGCTGCTTCGTCAACGACAAGCGCCTGCGGGTCGCCGCGCGGAAGCACATGGACGAGGCGGTGTTCGCCACCGGCATCCCGTTCCTGGGCCATGGCCAACACGCGACCTTCCTCAAGGAACTGCACCAGATCAGCCAGCGTGTGGCCGGCGTCCGCCGCTTCGGCGCCGCCTCGCTCGACCTGGCCTGGGTCGCCGCCGGCCGCTTCGACGGCTACTGGGAGCGTGACCTGAAGCCCTGGGACCTGGCGGCCGGCGTGCTGCTGGTGACCGAGGCGGGCGGCAAGGTAACCGACGCCGACGGCGGGTCCGACATCCTGACCAAGGGCTCGATCTGCGCCGGCAACCTCGATCTGCACCCGCAGCTGCTCAGTCGCCTGACTGCCGCAAAATAGCGGCTAGTATGGCGGCATGATCACCCGCCGCACCCTCGCCGCCACCGGTCTCGCCGCCCCGGCGCTCGCCGCCGCGCCCGCCTTCGCAAAGCCTGCGAAGCCCATCGTCATCGCCCACCGCGGCGCCAGCGGCGAAAGGCCCGAGCACACCCTGGCCGCCTATCGCCTGGCCGTGGAGCAGGGGGCCGACTTCATCGAGCCCGACCTTGTGGTCACCAAGGACGGCCACCTCGTGGTCCGCCACGAGAACGAGATCCGCTACACCACCGACGTCGCGACCCGGCCCGAGTTCCGCGCGCGCAAGGCCATGAAGCGCATCGATGGCGAGCTCATCGACGGCTGGTTCACCGAGGACTTCACGCTGGCCGAACTGAAGACCCTGCGCTGCAACGAGCGCCTGGCCGCGCTGCGCCCCGGCAGCGCGAAGTTCGACGGCCAGGAGACGATCCCGACCTTCCAGGAGGTGGTCGACTTCGCCAAGGCCGAGACCAGGCGGACCGGCCGCACCATCGGCGTCTACCCCGAGATGAAGCACCCGACGTACTTCTCCGGAATCAACCTGCCGATCGAGAAGCGCCTGGCCGACCTGCTGAAGAAGAACGGCCTCGACCGCCGCGACGCCCCGGTCTTCGTCCAGTGCTTCGAGGACGGGCCGCTGAAGACCTTCAAGACGATGTCCAAGGCGCGCCGTGTGATGCTGGTGGCCCGCGAGGGCGCCGCCGTTCCCACGAAGACGCCGGAAGACCTGAAGGCCATCGCCGCCTTCGCCGACGGCCTGGGCCCGGAGTGGCCGCTGGTCGTGCCGATCGTCGACGGCGGCCTGGGTTCGCCCACCAAGCTGGTGGAATACGCCCACGCCGCGGGCCTGCAGGTCCATCCCTGGACTGTCCGCGCCGAGAACCAGTTCCTGCCGGCCAAGCTGAAGCGCGGCGACAAGCCCGCCGACCATGGCGACGCCGAGGCCGTGCTGAAGGCGCTCTACGCCGCCGGCGTCGACGGCGTGTTCAGCGACTTCCCCGGGCTGGCGGTGAAGGTGCGAGGCTAGGTCCTCGCCCGCAGGGGGAGGAACTGGCAGCCTCTAAGCCGCCTCGAACTGCAGCGCGGCCAGCCGCGCGTACAGCCCCTTCTTCGCGACCAGCTCGTCGTGCGTGCCTTCCTCGACCACGCGCCCGCCGTCCATCACGACGATGCGGTCGGCCTTCAGGACGGTGGCCAGGCGGTGGGCGATCACCAGGGTGGTGCGCCCCTGCATCGCCTCGTCCAGCGCGCGCTGCACCAGGTGCTCGTTCTCGGCGTCAAGGGCGCTGGTGGCCTCGTCCAGCAGCAGGATCGGCGCCTCGCGGATCAGGGCCCGCGCGATCGCCAGTCGCTGGCGCTGGCCGCCCGACAGCGTGCGCGCGCGGTCGCCGACCCGGGTCTGCAGGCCCTCGGGCAGGCTCGACAGAAAGCCCTCGGCCTGGGCCGCGCGGACCGCGGCCTGGACGTCCTCATCGCTGGCCCCATCGCGTCCGAAGCGGATGTTCTCGGCGGCCGAGCCCGAGAACAGCGGGCTCTCCTGGGCCACCAGGGCCATGCGGGCGCGAACCTCGGCCGGATCGGCCTGGCGCAGGTCGACGCTGTCCAGCAGCACCCGCCCGGCCTGCGGATCGTAGAAGCGCAGCAGCAGCCGGAACACCGTGCTCTTACCCCCGCCCGATGGCCCCACCAGCGCCACCCGCTCGCCCGGCCGCACGCTCAGCGTGAAGTCCTTCAGCGCCGGCGCGTCGGGTCGCCCGGGGTAGGCGAAGGTCACAGCCTCGAACGCCACGGCGCCCTGCGGCGGGACCGGCAAGGCCGTGGGGTTGGCGGGCGCGGCGACGCCTGGACGCGCGTCCAGCAGCTCGCCCACCCGCTCCATGGCGCCGGCGGCCTTCTGCACGTCGCCCCAGGTCTCGCCCAGTGCGCCCACCGAGCTGGCGGCCATCACGGACAGGAAGGCGAACTGGAACAGCGCCCCCCAGCTGATGTCACCGCGCAGGCCCGCGTGCACGCCCAGCCAGAAGACGCCGACGATGCCGCCGAACACCAGGATGATCACCGCGGCCGTCATCATCGCGCGCGTGGTGATGCGGTTCATCTGCGCCTTGAAGGCGGTCTCCACCGCGCCGCCGAAGCGCTCGGCGGCCGCCCGCTCGCGGCCGAAGGCCTGCACGGTCTCCAGCGCATCCAGGCTCTCGCCGGCCGAGCCCACCGCGTCGGCGAACCGGTCCTGGGCCGAGCTGGTCAGCTTGCGCACCCGGCGGCCGAACAGGAACAGCGGGGCCAGGACGAAGGGGAAAGTCAGCAGCACCAGGCCCGTCAGGTGCGCGCTCACGAACACCAGCAGGATCAGCGCGCCCACCAGAATCAGCAGGTTGCGGATCGCCACCGAGATCGAGGTGGCCAGCAGCGTCTCGACGATGGCGATGTCGGTGGTCAGCCGGCTCAGCACCTCGCCCGTGCGCGTCTGCAGGAAGAACGCCGGGTCCAGCTTCAGGATATGGGCGTAGGTGGCCTTGCGCAGGTCGGCCACCACGCGCTCGCCCAGGCTGGTGACGAAGTAGAACCGCATGGCCGTCGCGATCGCCAGCGTCGCGGCCACCGCCCCCACCACCAGGAAGCGCCGGTCGACGTCGGCCGCCGAGAGTCCCGCGTCGGTCAGGTGGTCCACCACCAGCCGGATCGCGCCCGACATGCCCAGGGTCGCCGCGCTGGACAGCAGCAGGAAGACGAACGCGCCGGCGCCCCGGCCCCAGTGGGCGGCCACGAAGGGGGCCAGGCGTCGCAGGGCGCCGATGTTGCGACTCTTGCCGCGCTTGGCCGCGCTCTCGGCGAGACTCTGCGCCAGCGCCTGGCCCTCGCTGGGCCGGCCTTCCGCTGCGGCGCTCGCCGCGGAAGTCTGTGACGCCGGCTCACTCATCGCATCGTACCTTGCATTCCGCCCCGCGCTTCTCTATACGCGCGGCTTCCAATTTCACCGCCCTTCTCGGGCGGCCGGCCAAATTCGGCCGCTCCATACGTCAGGCGTCCGTTCGATGAAACAAGACATCCATCCCGACTATCACTTCATCACCGTCGTGATGACCGATGGCACCACGTACAAGACGCGTTCCACCTACGGGAAGGAAGGCGACACGCTGAACCTGGACATCGATCCGAAGACCCACCCGGCGTGGACCGGCGGCGGCCACCAGATGCTGGACCGCGGCGGCCGCGTGTCGCGCTTCAACGCCAAGTTCGGCGCCTTCACGCGCAAGTAGGCGAAAGCCAACTTCTGAGCTTCAAGAACGCCGCGAGGGGACCTCCTTCGCGGCGTTTTTTCGTGTACGCGAGCCTTTAGCCGCGGTGGCGCGTCAGCGCCGATAGATTGACCACGAACTACACGAACACGCTAAAACGACCCAAGCCCTGCGGGCAGCAGGCTCCGTTCGTGTGGTTCGTGTGGTTCGTGGTTAAACAAGACAGCGCCTGCGGCGCGCACTGAGCGCGTCGCTTCGCACCGCCGCCATAAAGGGCGTCAGCCCCCGAAGGCGCTCTTCAGGCGATCCAGTTGGCCCAGGACCGGATTGGCCGGCTCGGCGGTCTGGCTGTCCAGGTACATGCGGCGGTCCAGGTGGCGGACGCGCTCGTAGAGCCGCTCGGCGCGGTCGGCGAGCCCCGTGAGGCCGCGGGGCAGCTCGCTGCGCGCCGTCTCGGAGTCCTTGCGAGAAACCTCGTCGGCGTTGAGGCGGTAGCGATCCTCGCACGCCGCCGCCGGGGCCATATCGCCCTCGCGCACAGCGCGCTGGACGAGAAGCCACGAGGCCACCTGCATCAGGCGCGTGGTCAGCCGCATGCTCTCGGCCGCGTACGCCAGGGCGGCGTTCCGCGACAGCAGCTTGGATTCCTGGCGACCTTCGCCGTCGAGGTAGGAGGCGGTCTCCTCGACCAGCTCCATGCCTTCCTGGAAGGTGCGTTCGAACAGCTCGGACCTGGCGAAGTCCTGGATCACGTCGTCGCGCCAGTCGGGCTTAAGGGTGTCCTGCATCGGCCCCACTCTACATCGGATGTGGTTTCCACGCTCTGAACGAAAACGTCGCGGATGACCGGCCGCTGCAACGGCCATGCCACCGGGTGTTCAGCCGGCGCGGGGTGCGAAGAGGGCGTCGGCGGCGGCGCGGCCTGATCGTTTCTTGTCGATCTGGGCGCTCACACGTTCGCGCTCGGCCGCCAGGATCTCCAGGCGTTCCTCCAGCTCGGAAACGGAGTACAGGTCGAGGTCCTCGCGGCAGGCTTCGACGAGCCTCTGGCCACGGCCGACCCGGACGTCAGCAGGTTCATCCATACCGAACCCTCCCTTTGCGTCCCCCTATTGCAGGGCTATCTGACCGTCTACGGGCTCACAACGCAAGATTCAGGACGATCCATGACCTCTTCCACCGAAGCCGAGACCATGACCGCCATCGCCGTCGAAGGCGGGCGAGGCCCTGCTTCGGCGCTGAAGCCCGTCCGCATTCCGCGGCCGCAGCCCAAGCCGGGCGAAATCCTCATCAAGGTGCGCGCCGCCGGCGTGAACCGTCCCGACATCGTCCAGCGGCTGGGCATGTATCCCCCGCCCCCAGGCGCGCCCGACACGCTGGGTCTCGAGGTCGCGGGCGAGGTGGCCGTGGCCGCCGGGCGCTGGAAGGTGGGCGAAAAGGTCACCGCGCTGTTGGGCGGCGGCGGCTACGCCGAGTACGCCGTGGTCGATGCGCGCCATGCCCTGCCGATCCCGGCGGGCTTCAGCTTCGAGGACGCCGCGGGCCTGCCCGAGACCGTCTTCACCGTCTACGCCAACGTCTTCGAGCACGGCGGCCTGAAGGCCGGCGAGACCCTGCTGCTGCACGGCGCAACCTCGGGCATCGGGGTCACCGCCATCCAGATGGCCAAGGCCGCCGGCGCCAGGGTGATCGCCACCGGCCGCGGCGCAGACAAGGCCAAGGCCGCGCTGGCCCTGGGCGCCGACGTGGCGGTCGACGTCACCGCCGAGGACTTCGCCGAGGTCGCCAAGCGCGAGGGCGGCGTCGACGTGGTGCTCGACATGGTAGGCGGCGACTATGTGTCGAAGAACCTGGACGCGCTGAACACCGGCGGCCGCATCGTCTTCATCGCGGCCCTGGGCGGCGCCGAACTCAACATCCCGATCTTCCGGATCATGATGAAGCGCGCCGTCATCACCGGCTCGACGCTGCGCCCGCGCGACGCCGACGAGAAGGCCCGCCTGGCCGCCGAGATCGAACGGGTCGTGTGGCCCTGGATCGCCGCCGGCAAGATCAAGCCGCAGGTGGACAAGACCTTCCCGCTGGAGGACGCGGCGGCCGCCCACGCCCACCTGGAAGGCGGCGCCCACGTCGGCAAGGTGATCCTGGTCGCGGGCTGATCCGGAACAGGCTGGGCTGTCCCCGCGTTCGCGGCGGATGGCCAACCTCTTCCGTCGCGCTCTCACCGAGCTGGGTGTCGTCACCGCCCGGCCCATCGCCTTCGTCGCCGTCAGTCTCTACGTCGTCGCCTGGCTGGTCTTCGATCCCGGCAGCTTCGACATGCACGGCGGCGCCGCGCTGGGCGCGTGGTTCATGACCCTGTTCATCCAGCGCGCGGCCCATCGCGACACCCAGGCCATCCAGGCCAAGCTCGACGAGTTGCTGCGCGCCACCACCGGAGCCCGGACCGAGCTGCGCGACCTGGACCACGAGGAGCCCGAGGACATCGAGCGCCATCGCGAGCACCAGCGACCGGACAATGTGTCCGCAGCGAAAACAGCCGGCGCTGCCCCTGGGTTAGCGTGACCCCTTCGGGCCGGCGGATGGGCGCATAGACGCTTACGCCGACCCCCGCGGGAGGAACGTTGAATGAAGGCCGCCGCCGGCGCGCAGGATGCGCCACGCCTCGGGTTCGCCACCAAGCTGGCCTATGCGGTTGGCTCTACCGCCACCAACCTGAAGCTCCGGGCGCTCTCGACGTTCCTGGTGATCTTCTACAACCAGGTGGTCGGCCTGCCGCCCCAGATGGTGGGCGGCATCCTGGCCATGGCGCTGCTGCTCGACGCCGTGCTCGACCCGATCCTGGGGCAGATCTCGGACAACGTCCGGACGCGCTGGGGACGCCGCCACCCGTTCATGCTGGCCGCCGCCCTGCCCTATGCGGTCTGCTTCTTCATGCTGTGGAACCCGCCCATCGGGTGGACCGACGAGGCGCTGGGCCTCTACCTGATGGTCCTGATCTTCGCCGTGCGCTTCTTCGACACCTTCTTCGAGCTGCCGCACCAGGCCCTCGCGCCCGAGCTGGCCAAGGGCTACGACGAGCGCACCAACCTGATGGCGCTGCGCCACTTCTTCCTGGTCGCCGGCGGCCTGGGCATGACCATCGCCGCCTACGAATGGTTCCTGAAGAAGCATCCCGACGGCACGGGCGGCGTGCTCGCCCGCGAGGGCTACTTCGGATACTCGCTGACCGGCGCGATCATCATCTTCGTGACCATCCTGATCTCGGTGTTCGGCACCGCCCACCGCATCCCCTATCTGTCAGAGGCCCCCACGCGGACGGTCACGCTCAAGGGCATGGCGGTGGAGATGTTCCACACGCTGAACAACCGCTCGTTCATCGCCATGGCGCTGGCCAGCATGTTCGTGGCGGTGGGGGTCGGCGCCCGCAACGGGCTGGAGATCTACTTCGGCCTATACTTCTGGGAGCTCTCGCAGCGGCAGCTGGCGGGCCTCGCCACGATGAGCGTGGTCGGCGGCTTCATCGGTGTGTTCCTGGCGCCCTTCGTCGGCAAGTGGATGGGCAAGAAGTGGGGCGCCATCTTCACCTTCATCGCCGCGGTGGCCGTCCACATCACGCCCGTGTCGCTGCGTCTGCTGGACCTCGCCCCCGCCAACGGCACGCCTGAACTGCTCTGGCTGCTCTACGGCGAGGAGATCATCAACGCCACGCTGGCCGGCATCATCGCCATCCTGCTGGCCTCGCTGATAGCCGACGTGGTCGAGGACGCCGAGGTGAAGACCGGCCGCCGCTCCGAGGGCCTGCTGCTTTCGGCCAACAACCTGCTGCGCAAGGCCACCTCCAGCGGCGGCATCCTGGTGGCGACCGGCGTCCTGGCCTTCGTCGGGTTCGGCGAAAAGGCCCGGCCCGGCCAGGTGCCCGAAGAGGTCCTGCGCAACCTGGGCCTGGCCTACATCCCGATGATCGTCGGCTTCTACGCCGTCGGCATCGGCCTGATCTCGGCCTACACCATCAACCGCAAGAAGCACCTGGAGAACCTTGAGGTCCTCAAAGCCCGAGACGCCGCCGGCGAAGTCGCCGCCGCCGAAGCCGGGCCAGGCGTGGGCTCAGGCGAGATCCCACAGCAGAAGGCCTAGCCATCGCGCCCGCACCGCTGACTTGTGGCACTATGTATGCCACAATCACGCGCCAATGATCTCGGGGGACGTCATGCGCTGCGCCATCGGATGCCGTCTCGCCGGCTTCAGTCTGGCGGGCCTGATCGCCCTGAGCCCGGCGCCCGCGGCGCTGTCGCAGACCGCGGTCGCGCCGAGCGCGATCCCGCAGGCGCCGGCCGCCCGACGCCCGAACATCGTGCTCATCCTGGTGGACGATGCGGCCCTGATGGACTTTGGCGCCTTCGGCGGCGAGGCCCGCACGCCGCACATCGACCAACTGGCGCGTTCGGGGGCGATGTTCACCAACTACCATACCTCGCCGCTCTGCTCGCCGTCGCGGGCCATGCTGCTGACCGGCGTGGACAACCACCGGGCCGGGGTGGCGACCATCGAGGAGATCCTGCCGCCCTCCCAGAAAGACAAGCGCGGCTACGGCCTGAAGATCGAGCCCGGCGTGCTCACCATCGCCGACCGGCTCAAGGCCGAGGGCTACCGCACCCTGATGGCCGGCAAATGGCATCTGGGGCACGGCGAGGGGGCCCTGCCCAACAGCCACGGCTTCGATCGGTCCCTGGCGCTCGATGCGTCCGGCGCCGACAACTGGGCCCCCAAGCCCTACATGCCCTACTACACCGAGGCGCCCTGGTTCGAGGACGGCAAGCCGGCAACGATGCCCAAGCGGTTCTACTCGTCGGACCTGCTGGTGGACCGCCTGCGGACCTATATCGACGAGAAGCCGGCCGGCGCGCAGCCCTTCTTCGCGTACCTGGCCTTCCAGGCGGTGCACATCCCGGTCCAAGCGCCCAAGGCGGTATCGGATCGCTACAAGGGCCGCTTCGACGCGGGCTGGGCGGCGATGCGGGCGGCGCGCAACGCCCGCGCCAAGTCCCTTGGCCTGATACCGCCCGACGCGCCCACCACCGGCATGCCACAGGACGCGCGCGCGTGGGAGGCGCTGACGCCAGAGGAGCGGGCCGTCTACGCCCGGGCCATGGAGGTCTATGCCGGCATGCTGGAGTCCATGGACGCCAGCATCGGCCGACTGATGCGGCACCTGGAGGATCGGGGCGAGCTGGACAACACGCTGTTCGTGGTCACCTCCGACAATGGTCCGGAGTTCAGCGATCCGGTGCATGCGCCCGGCATGAACATCTGGATGCCCCTCAACGGCTACGCCTGGCGGCTGGACGGGCTGGGGGAGCCGGGCAGTCTGAATTTCATCGGCCGCGACTGGGCGCTCGCCCTGGCGGCGCCAAGCCGACTGTACAAGTTCTACACCACCGAGGGCGGCCTGCGCGTGCCCCTGATCCTGTCCGGCCCGGGCGTGAAGGCCGGCGCCCGGATCGGCGCCCCCGTGTTCGTCACCGACGTCACGCCGACCCTGGTCGACCTGGCCGGCGCCACGGGCAACCCGGCCGGCGCGGCCATGGATGGCCGCAGCCTGAGGCCCGTCCTGAACGGCGAAGCGAAGACCGTCCGGGCCGACCATGAGCCGGTGGGCATCGAGGTCTCGGGCAACGCGGCTCTGTTCCGCGGAAGCCTCAAGATCACCCGGGTGATGCCGCCGGTGGGCGACGGCCAATGGCGCCTCTACGATCTTGCCGTCGACCCGGGAGAGACCCTCGACCTCGCCCGGGACCGGCCCGAGCTGTTGCGCGAGATGCTCAAGGACTACGCCGCCTACGAGGCCCGGGTCGGCGTCGCCAAGCTGCCGCCCGGCTACACCACCCAGCAGCAACTGATGGCGAACGCTCTCGGTCGGCAGAAGGGCTCCATCGCCGTCATGGCTGGGGCCGCCGTCGCCCTGGTCTTGGCCGGGCTCGGATTCCTCCTCTTGCGGCGCAAGGCCCGGCGGTGAGCGGCGGCGTGCATGTGCTGCACGGCCTGAAGCTGTCCTATTTCACGGGCAAGCTGGAGGCCTATCTTCGGGTGAAAGGTGTCCCCTTCCGGTTCGTCGAGATGGACACGGCCGACTTCCGCGCCTGCGCCCGCGCCACCGGGATCGCGCAGATGCCGCAGCTGGAGACCCCGGACGGCGGCTGGCTCACCGACACGACCGCGATCATCAGCCGGTTCGAGGATGCGGGAGCAGGACCGCGCCTGCGCCCCATCGCGCCGGCCGCCGCCTTCATCAGCCTGCTGCTGGAGGACGCGTTCGACGAGTGGCTGTGGCGCCCGGCCCTCTACTATCGCTGGGCCTTCGTGGAGGACGCCCGGCTGATGAGCCGTCAGATCGCCCGCACCCTGCTGCGTGACGTTCCGGGCCCCCTCTGGCTCCGCGACCTGGCCATCCGCGCCCGCCAGCGGCGAGAGTTCCTGGCGCGGGACGGCGTCACCCGCGAAACGGCCCCGGCCATCGAACGCCTCTACGGGGAGGTGCTTTCCGTACTGGAGCCGGTGCTCGCCAGCCGCCCCTTCCTGCTGGGCCCGCGTCCCTGCGAGGCCGACTTCGGCCTGTTCGGCTCCATGTTCCGGCACTTCGCCAGCGATCCGACGCCAGGCGCCCTGATACGTGAGACGGCCCCCGCGGTGCTGGCGTGGACCGCCCGTCTCTGGAGCATCGGCCCCCATGACCTGTCGGGCGCCGCCGACATCGTCGAGGCGCCGGCAGACCTCGATCCCCTGCTGGCCCTCGTAGCGCGCGACCATCTGCCGGAACTGACCGGTCACCTGAACGCGGTCCTGGCAGGACAAGACGTCGCTTGCTTCCAGGCCTGCGGCGTCGCCTGGCGCGTGCCGGCCTCGCCCTACCGCGCCGAATGCCTCCTGGCGCTGCGCCGCGCCTTCGCGGCCTTGCCCGACGAGGCCCGGAGCGACGTCGCGACCCGGCTGGGCGTCGGCGTTAAGACGCTGGAGGGCGACCTCCCGTCGCTTCCCGAGCGCCGGCCCGGGCGGCCGCGCAATCGCCACCTGCGCGCCTGACCTCCGCGCAGCTACCGCTCGAAGATGCCCATCAGCAGCGGGCGCACAAACACCGAGGCCGCCGCCTTGGGCCGCACGTCCGGGACTAGGTAGCCCAGTTCGGCGCACGCGTTCAGGGTGGCGTTCAGCATCTGGGCGGCGATGAACGGATCCACCGGCCGCAGCGACGCCTCGGCTATGCCGTCCGAGATCATCGAGGCGAAACGGTCCGACACCCGGTTCGAATGCTCGACCATCACCTTGCGCATCTGTTCCGGGAGAGCGGTCAGGGCGCTGGTCCGAAGCAGGGGGCCGTGGTCCGACAGCTGGAATTCCGCGAGCGCCGCGGCGCAGGCCGACACCTTGTCCCATTGGCTGCCCGGCAGCTCCATGGCCATCCGTTGGGCGCGCGTCATCACCTCGAAGCTGCGCTCGAAGCAGGCGACCACCAGGTCGTCCTTGGCCTCGTTGTGGTGGTAGAAGCTGCCCTTGGTGACGTTCAGCTCGGCCGAGATCTTGTCCACCGACGCGCCGCGATAGCCGCGCAGGTTAATCAGCCGCGTGGCCGCCAGCAGGAACGTCTCGCGCGCCAGCTCGGGGCCGTCCCGCGCCGCCAGCTGGTCCATGTCGATGCCGGCAGGCGCCCATTCGTCGCGCTCGGTGGCGATGCCGTGCAACAGGATGTCGACCATCCGGTCACGGATGCGCGGATAGTCCTCGGGGTCGTACTTCGACAGCCAGGCGCCCCCCCAGAACACCTGCTCCAGCACAATGCGGGTGCGCGCCGTGCGCCGGCCGCGCGACATCCAGATGAGGTCGGGGTGGTCGAAGATCTGCCGCGCCTTGCGGAACAGCCGGCCGTAGGCGGTGGCCACCTCTTCGCGCCGCGGCGATGTGAGCGCCCGCAGCTCGGAAATGATCGGCAGCGGCGCGGCCTTTCCGGCCGTCACGCGGGCCAGCGTGTCGAGATAGCGGGTCAGGAAGTTGTGCAGCCGCTCGGCCGGCGTGCCCGACCGGGTCGCCAGGTCGGCGATATCGTGCAGCGTCTCGATTCCGCGGGTGATGCAGGCCGCCGCCAGGTCGTCCTTGCGCTTGAAATAGTAGGTGACGCTGGTCGTCGATAGATCGACCGCGGCGGCCGTGTCGCCCAGGGTCAGGCCTTTGATTCCCTTGCGGTTCAGGATCTGGGTCGCCGCATCGAGGATCGCCTCACGCTTGCGTTCGAACCGGTCCGTGGACTTCGCCGCGGCGCTACGTGGGGCCATGTCTTTCTTGTTTCTCCTTTGCAACGACGGTTTTCCCCGAAATCCCCAGTCCCGCCAAGGAGAAACGTCGGCTGGCCGACCCTGGCGGCCCGCTCCGCGCGAGTCCTTGCGCCGAACCATGAGGGACAAACAGACCGGGATCTGAAGACTTGCGGGCCGTACGGCGTTTTCGAGGCGGCGCCCCGTCCCGGAGAGCCCGCGGCGCCGGCCGTCGCCAGACTAATGGAAGAGCTAGTTGTCCGAGAATCCGAACGGCGCGCTGGTGCGGCGAATGTCGTCCGGGAGGATCTGACGGCCGATCGGGGGCGCTGAGCGGGCGGTGCATTCGGTGCGGTGGCAAATCCGGCAGGTGACCCCAATCGGCGTCGCGTGCTCGGGTCCCTGCGGGTGGCCGTCGGTGTAGACCAGCCGCCCCGCGTGCTCGGCAGAGCAGCCCAGGGCGATAGCGCGCTCGACCCGCACCTTCCCATAGCCGCCGCCGCCCGCGGTCACCGTCCGCGCCACCGAGAAGAACTTCTGCCCGTCCGGCAGTTCCAGCCACTGCGTCACCACCTGGCGCGGCGTGCGGAAAGCCTGGTGCACGTTCCACAGCGGGCAGCCGCCGCCATGCCGCGCGAACGGGAAGCCCGCCCCGTCCAGCCGCTTGGAGATATTGCCGGCCTCGTCCACCCGGATGAAGAAGAACGGCACCCGCTCCTGCCCGGGCTTCTGCAATGTCGTGAGCCGATGGGCCACCTGCTCGAAGCTGGCCCCGAACTGCCGCGATAGCGCCTCCAGGTCGTAGCGCCGCGCCTCCACCGCACGCGCGAAGGCGGTGTAGGGCATGAGCAGGGCCGCGGCGGCGTAGCTGGACAGCGCCCGGCGCGTCAGCCGCTCGCCGCTCTCGGTGGCGAAGCTGCCGTCGGCGGCGATGGCGGCCACGTCGTCCTCGAGTTCCAGGTAGGCCAGCTGCAACGCCAGCTGGAACGTCTGGCTGGCGTTGTCCAGCTCGTCGCTGAGCAGCACTTCGCGGCGGTGACGGTCCAGCCTTCGCGTCGAGCCCACCATCACCTCCGGCGGCAGCCGGCGCACCCGCAGGCCATGGCGGGCCTTGAAGTAGCCGGCCAGGCCGTCGTGCTGAGCCACCTGCTGGGCCAGCCGCTCGGCCGCATCGTCCAGGCTGGGGAAACTGTTGCGCCGCGCCTCCAGAAACCGCCGCGACTCCGCCACCGGATCGGAAGGATCGACGCCCCCCCGCTGGCCCGCGTCGATCGCCACGCCCCGATCGGCCAGCGCCAGCTGTTCCTCGCGATAGGCCGTGTAGAGGCGCAGGAGGGCCTCGGTCACGCCCGGGAAGTTGGTGGTGACGTCGGCGGCTTCCAGGCTGGGCAGGTCGATGTCGGCGAACATCGGGTCCTTCAGCACCGCCTGCAGCCGCGCGATGTCGTCGGCCGAGGCGTCGCCCGCCAGGGCGTCCATGTCGATCTTGTAGGTCCGCGCCAGCCGCAGCAGCAGCTCGGCGCTGAGGGGCCGGTGATTGCGCTCGAGCAGCGCCACATAGGACGGTGAGATCTCGAGGTCCGCGGCCATGTCGGACTGGGTCAGCCCCAGGTCGCGGCGAAGGCGCCGCAGGCTGGGTCCGACATAGAGCCGGCGGTCGGCAGCCATCCGGGCCTCCTGTAAAGTCGCGGCGTGTAAGTCTTTACAACATTACAGAGAAATCTTGTAAAGTATGACAGCTAGACCAAGGACGCTCTCGCCGGGCGCCCGCCCCGCGGGTTACGCCGCCGCCAACTTCTCTTTCTGCCAGGGGATCCGGCGCATGGCGTACCAAGACCACATCATCGAGATGGGCCAGCTCATCAAGAGCAAGGAAGGCCCCTGGGATGGCATCAGCGCCGAGTCGGTGGCGCGCATGCGTCTCCAGAACCGCTTCAAGACCGGCCTCGAGATCGCCAAGTACACCGCCGGCATCATGCGCGCCGACATGGCTGCGTACGACGCCGATCCGGCCAACTACACCCAGTCGCTGGGCTGCTGGCACGGCTTCATCGCCCAGCAGAAGCTGATCTCGATCAAGAAGCACTTCGGCACCACCAAGCGCCGCTACATCTACCTGTCGGGCTGGATGGTCGCCGCGCTGCGCTCGGACTTCGGCCCGCTGCCCGACCAGTCGATGCACGAGAAGACCTCGGTGCCCGCGCTGATCGAAGAGATCTACACCTTCCTGAAGCAGGCCGACGCCCGTGAGTTGGGCGGCATGTTCCGCGATCTCGACGCGGCCCGCGCGGCCGGCGACAAGGCCAAGGAACAGAAGCTGATCGACGCGATCGACAACTACGAGACCCACGTCGTTCCGATCATTGCCGACATCGACGCCGGCTTCGGCAACGCGGAGGCCACCTATCTGCTGGCCAAGAAGATGATCGAGGCGGGCGCCTGCGCCCTCCAGATCGAGAACCAGGTCTCCGACGAAAAGCAGTGCGGCCACCAGGACGGCAAGGTCACGGTTCCGCACGAGGACTTCCTCGCGAAGATCCGCGCCCTGCGCTACGCCTTCCTCGAAATGGGCGTCGACAACGGCATCATCGTCGCCCGCACCGACAGCCTGGGCGCCGGCCTGACCAAGCAGATCGCCGTCAGCACCACGCCGGGCGATATCGGCGACCAGTACAACAGCTTCCTCGACTGCGAAGAGATCGCTCCGGCCGACCTGAAGAACGGCGAAGTGATCCTGAACCGGAACGGCAAGCTGCTGCGTCCGAAGCGCCTGCCGTCCAACCTGTTCCAGTTCCGCGAAGGCACGGGGGCCGACCGCTGCGTCCTCGACTGCATCACCTCGCTGCAGAACGGCGCCGACCTGCTGTGGATCGAAACCGAAAAGCCCCACATCGAGCAGATCGCGGGCATGGTCGACCGCATCCGCGAAGTCATCCCGAACGCCAAGCTGGCCTACAACAACAGCCCGTCGTTCAACTGGACGCTCAACTTCCGCCAGCAGGTGTACGACGCCTGGAAGGCGGCCGGTAAGGACGTGTCGGCCTATAGCCGCGACGGCCTGATGAGCGTCGACTACGACGCCACCGAGCTGGCGGCCGAGGCCGACGAGCGGATCCGCACCTTCCAGAAGGACGCGGCCAAGCGCGCGGGCATCTTCCACCACCTGATCACGCTGCCGACCTACCACACGGCCGCGCTCTCCACCGACAACCTGGCCAAGGAGTACTTCGGCAGCCAGGGCATGCTGGGCTACGTCGCCGGCGTGCAGCGCAAGGAGATCCGCGAAGGCATCGCCTGCGTGCGTCACCAGAACATGTCGGGCTCCGACATCGGCGACGACCATAAGGAATACTTCGCCGGCGAAGCGGCCCTGAAGGCCGGCGGCGTGCACAACACGATGAACCAGTTCGCGTAACCCGCGCGCCGGTTCATCATGTCCGACGGGCGGCCTGGGATGTCTCGGGCCGCCCTTTTTTTCGCATCGCCCCCAGGGGATGATGCGACCGTTCCCAAGTTTCCAAGAGCCCGGTCCGGCCCATGAACATCACGCCCCGCCTCGTCGTCGACGCCCTGCTGAAGTCCTTCGTGGAGACCGAGTTGCTTCCCGGGACCGACGTGGGCCCGCAGGCCTTCTGGTCGTCGCTGGAAGCCATCCTGGCCGACTTCACCCCCACCAACGTGGGCCTGCTGCGCCGCCGTGACGAGCTGCAGGAGAAGATCGACGCCCGCTGGAAGGCCCGCCGCGGCCAGCCCTTCGACGTCGCCGACGACACCGCCTTCCTGAAGAGCATCGGCTACCTCCTGCCCGAGCCCGCCGACTTCAAGATCGGCACCCAGAACGTCGACCCTGAGATCGCCCAGGTGGCCGGCCCGCAGCTGGTGGTGCCCGTCTCGAACGGCCGCTACGCGCTGAACGCGGCAAACGCCCGCTGGGGCAGCCTGTACGATGCGCTGTACGGCACCGACGCCCTGGAGCCGCCGACCGGCGGCAAGGGCTACGACCCCACGCGCGGCGCCAAGGTGATCGCCTACGCTCGCGCGTTCCTCGACCGGATCGCCCCTCTCACGCTGCGCAGCCACGCCGACGCCGTCAGCTACGAGATCATCAACGGCGACTTGAACGTCCGCTTCGAGAACGGCCAGGAAGCCGGTCTCGCCACGCCTGGTCAGCTGGCGGGCTGGCGCGGCGACGCCGATGAGCCCGCCGGCGTGCTGCTCAAGCACAACGGCCTGCACGTCGAGATCCTGATCGACCGCACCCACAACATCGGCAAGGACGACCCGGCCGGCGTCGCCGACCTGCTGGTCGAGGCCGCGCTGACCGCCATCCAGGACTGCGAGGACTCGGTCGCCGCCGTCGACGCCGAGGACAAGACGAACGTCTACCGCAACTGGCTGGGCCTGATGCGGGGCGACCTGACCGCCAGCTTCCAGAAGGGCGGAAGGACCGAGACGCGGCGTCTGGAAGACGACCGCACCTATGCCACCCCCTCTGGCAAGCCGCTGACGCTCAAGGGCCGCAGCCTGCTGCTGGTCCGCAACGTCGGCCACCACATGACCACCGACATGGTCCGCTTCGACGGCGAGCCGGTGTTCGAGACCGCTGTGGATGCGCTGATCACCGTCACCGCCGCCCTGCACGACCTCAAGGGCGCGCGGCGCAACAGCCCGGCGGGGTCGGTCTATGTCGTGAAACCCAAGATGCACGGGCCGGACGAAGTCGCCCTGGCGGTCCGCCTGTTCGATCTGGTCGAGGACGCTCTGGGGCTGGCCCGCAACACCGTCAAGATCGGCATCATGGACGAGGAGCGCCGCACCAGCGCCAACCTCAAGGCCTGCATCGCCGCCGCCAAGGACCGGGTGGTGTTCATCAACACCGGCTTCCTCGACCGCACCGGCGACGAGATCCACACCGCCATGGAAGCCGGGCCGGTCGCCCGCAAGGACGCCATCAAGGCCGAACCCTGGCTGCCCGCCTACGAGCGCCGCAACGTCGAGATCGGCCTGGCGACCGGGTTCCAGGGCCGCGCCCAGATCGGCAAGGGCATGTGGGCCGCGCCCGACATGATGGCCGATATGCTGAAGGCCAAGATCGGCCATCCGAAGGCCGGCGCGAACACCGCCTGGGTGCCCTCGCCCACCGCCGCGGCGCTGCATGCGCTGCACTATCACGAGGTCGAGGTCCCGGCCCTGCAGGCTCAGATGGCGGCGTCGGGAACCGTGACCGGCACGGACGAACTGCTCACCCCGCCGCTGGCCAAGTCCAACTGGAGCCCGGCCGACGTGCAGCAGGAGCTCGACAACAACGCCCAGGGCATCCTGGGCTATGTGGTCCGCTGGATCGACCACGGCGTCGGCTGCTCGAAGGTGCCCGATATCCACGACGTCGGCCTGATGGAAGATCGCGCCACCCTGCGCATCTCCAGCCAGCACATCGCCAACTGGCTTCACCACGGCGTCTGCTCCGAGGCCCAGGTGCGCGAGACCATGGCCCGCATGGCCAAGGTGGTCGACAGCCAGAACGCCGATGACCCGGACTACACGCCCATGGCCGGCAACGAAGGCGGATCTGCCTATCAGGCGGCGCTCGATCTCGTCTTCAAGGGGCGCGAACAACCAAACGGCTACACCGAGCACATTCTCACGGCGCGGCGCCGCGAACGGAAGGCTCAGCTGGCCGCCGCCGCGAAGACGGCGAGCCCGCTGCCAGCCGAGTAGCCGCGAGGGGTCTAGGCGGCGCCTGCACCCTCCATCCAGGCGTAGGCAGAATGGTTGTGGATTGACTCGAAGTTCTCGGAAGAGACCTCGTAGCGGCTCACGCGCGGGTCGTCGGACAACCGGGTCGCGACGTCGCGCACCAGGTCCTCGACGAACTTCGGATTCTCATAGGCGCGCTCGGTGACATATTTCTCGTCGGCCCGCTTCAGGAGCCCCCAGAGTTCGCAGGAGGCGGCGTCCTCGGCGATCCGGATCAGGTCGTCGGGCAGCATGCGGACTCCCTGCGCCAGTGAAGCTGTGATCGTGATGTGGCTCCGCTGGTTATGGGCGCCGTACCGCGAGATCGTCTTCGAACAGGGGCAGAGGCTGGTGACGGGCGCTGTCACGGACAGGCTCACCGTCGTGCGGCCGTCAACGTGCTCGGCGATCAGGCGCGCGCGGTAGTCCATGAGACTGGAAATGCCGGAGACTGGCGCCTGCTTGGTCAGGAAGATCGGCGCCGAGAACGAAAGGTAACCGCCGTCCGCGTCCAGCAGGTCGAGCATTTCATCCATCAGGGCCGGCAGGCTCGCGCTGTCGAGCGGCTGCCTAAGGTCCTGGAGCAGGGCGACGAACCGCGACATGTGCGTGCCCTTCTGCTCGGCCGGCAAGGCGACGTACATTTCCACCTCGGCCACGGTGGGGCAGGGACCTTGCCCGGTGAGCAGGGCGACGGGGTGGGTCACACCGCGCACGCCGACGCGCTGAATGGGCTGTCCGCGCCGGTCGGCGCTGGCCTGGACGTCGGGAAGGTCGGTGGGCGCAAAGGCGTTCATGGCGGTTCCTGCGATCTATTGTCCTGGACAAACTAGAGCCGAAGTGAGAAATGTCCAGGACAAGATGAGTACGCTATCCAAAACCCCCGCGGCCCCGACGGTCTCGATAGGCGAAGCCGAGCGTCGTAGCGGCGTCGCCAAAGAGACCCTGCGCGTGTGGGAGCGTCGGTATGGCTTTCCCGCGCCTTGCCGGGATGCGGCGGGCGATCGCGTCTACAGCACCGAGGACGTTGAAAAGCTGAGACTCATGAAAGGCTTGATCGACCTCGGAGAGCGGCCGGCGAAGCTGGCGCCTCTGTCGCTCGAGGCGCTGTCCGCACGTTTCCCGGCGTCGGGGAGGATTCATGACGGCAGCCTCGGCGTGTGGGTGGAAGATGCACTCGACCGCCTGCGCCGGCACGACGTCGACGGGCTGCGCGACCTCATGCAGTCGGCGATCTACGCGCAGGGCCTCAGCCGTTTTGTCCAGGACAGCGTTTCGCCCCTGACCCACGCGATTGGGGAAGCCTGGTATGGCGGCCGGCTGAACATCTACGAGGAACACCTCTTCACGGAACAACTGGTCCGCGTCCTGCGCGGGGCGATCGAGGGGCTGCCGCGGCCCGCAGCCGCTCGGCCGCGGGTGTTGATGACAACCGTGCCCGGCGAACCGCACGCCCTGGGCCTTCTCATGGCGGAATGCCTGCTGACCCTCGGTGGAGCGCGCTGCTTCTCGCTGGGAACCGAGACGCCGCCTGAGCAGATCGTCGAAGCGGCGGAAGCCTACGGCGCAGATGTCGTGGCCTTGTCATTCTCGGCGATGATCCCCGCCGCCACCGCGCAGG
>NZ_SCTC01000068.1 GCF_004299445.1 Phenylobacterium sp.
ATCACCCCCGACGGTTTGGCGTGCGAGGACGAGAGAATCCTGCCGACTAGAACTCGGCCCACGCCTCGCCCACCGCGGCCTTCAGTTGCTGCCGCACCGCGCGTGCGCCGGCGGCGGGCGGCATACGAGCGTGGGTCGCGGGCGCGGCGGCGGGGGGGCCGCCGCCGATCCGGAAGCGCCCGACCAGCCGCGAGAGATTGCCGGCCTCGCCCCTGAGCTGGCTGGCGGCGGCCGTGGCCTCCTCGACCATGGCGGCGTTCTGCTGGGTCACCTGGTCCATCTGGTTGACGGCGCTGTTGACCTGGCTGAGCCCGGTGGACTGCTCCTGCGCCGAGGTGGCGATCTCGGAGACCAGGCCATCGATCTCGGCCACGCGCTCGATGATGGCGTTCAGCGCCTTGCCGGTCTCGCCGACCAAGCCGACGCCACGGTTGACCTGCTCGGTGGAGGCCAAGATCAGGGCCTTGATCTCCTTGGCGGCCTCGGCTGAACGCTGCGCCAGCGCTCGAACCTCGGCGGCGACCACCGCGAATCCCCGACCCGCCTCGCCGGCCCGAGCGGCTTCCACCCCGGCGTTGAGCGCCAGCAGGTTGGTCTGGAAGGCGATCTCGTCGATGACGCCGATGATCGAGGAGATCTTCCCGGCGCTCTCCTGGATATCATGCATGGCGGCGACCGCCTCCTGCACCACTCTGCCCGAGCGCTGGGCCTCCGACCGCGCGCCGGACGCGACATCGAACGCCTGCCGGGCGCCCTCGGCGCTGCGCTTGACCGTGGCTGTGATCTGGTCGAGCGCCGCGGCGGTCTCTTCCAGGCTGGCGGCCTGCTGTTCGGTGCGGCGCGACAGATTATCGGACGCCGAAGCGATTTCGTCCGAGCCGCTGCGCAGGGCGGTCGTCGCTTGCAGCACCGCGCCCATGACGCCACGCAGGTTCTCCAGGGCCCGGTTGAAGTCGTCGCGGACCGGAGAGTAGGCGCCATCGAGGTCGTTGCTGATCACGGCCGTAAGGTCGCCCTCTGAAAGCCGCTTCAGGCCGGCGCCGACATGGGCGATGATCTTCTGTTGCTCCCCGGCGATTGCGGCGGTGCGCTCGCCCTCGGCGCGGGCGCGTTCCGTTTCCACCGCCGTGATGTCTGTGGCGAATTTGACCACGCGCACGGCCTTGCCGGCCGCGTCGAGGATGGGGTTGTAGGACGCCTGGATCCAGACTTCACGGCCGCCCTTGGCAAGGCGGCGGAATTTGGCGGCGACAAACTCGCCGCGGTTCAGGGCGCGCCAGAACTCACGATACGCCTCGCCCTCGACCTCCATCGGATCGACGAACATGGCGTGCTTGCGACCGACAATCTCGGATGCCGTGTAGCCGAGGGTCGACAGGAAATTCTGATTGGCCCGCACGATGGTTCCGTCGAGCTCGAACTCGATGACCGCCTGCGACCGCTCGATAGCCGCCACCAAGCCCTCAAGCCGGCGCAGATGCTCTCCGCCACGCTCACCGTCACGCCCAGACCTGCCGAACAGTCCCATTTGCGTCTCCGCCCGGCTCTGCGACAGCAACCCCATGTCGCGGCTTGCGAGCCGGGCAATCAGACAATCGACTCTAACGGTTAATATTCGGAAACAACCGTTCTGGTTGCATATCGCGAGGTCTACGGCGTCTGGCTTCCGCGGACCTGAGCCGACTGGATGGCGGCGTCCAGCGCGGGGTTGGAGTACATCACCCCCAAACGCACAAGCTGATCGCTGTCCTCGTACCTCACCGATCCAGTGTGGTGGAACCGCATGCGCGGATTCGCATGCGCGTGCGCCCGATAGGCCAGGAACTCCCGTTCGGCG
The DNA here is from genome assembly GCF_004299445.1 of Phenylobacterium sp. Taxonomy (GTDB): domain Bacteria; phylum Pseudomonadota; class Alphaproteobacteria; order Caulobacterales; family Caulobacteraceae; genus Phenylobacterium. The sequence goes on from NZ_SCTC01000068.1 coordinate 1,838, forward strand.
CCCGCGTGCCAGCCCCCCGCAACCGCAGTCTCGACACGATCGCTGAAATCGCTCAGGAACTTGAAGTGCAGCAGCGCGCCGATCGCCGGAAAGAGCCGCGCTGGCGACATCCGGTGGGTGGACAGCAGATACCGCATACCGCGCCGCCAACGTACCAGCGGCACCTTGGTCAAGAGCGGCGGACCCTCCTGGTAGGGCTGAAATTCGATCATCCGATCCCGCGGGCCGCCGTAGATTGAGATCGAAGGAAACGGCCCTCCCCGACGCACGCGATACGGACCGGGATCGAACCAGCTGCAGGTCTCCAGCAACGGCCGCGCTGGATCGTGTAAGGCCTCCGCGACATCGCCGTCGTTGTACATGTCGAGCAAGAAAGCCAGCAGGCAGTCTGCGCTCTGCGCCTCCAGCACTTCGCACAGCGCTCTCAGATCTAGGGTCTCGACGCCGGGGTAGATGAGCTGTTCATCGGCATCGACGCTCAGCGTCCAGTGCCCATCGCAGAACGCGTCACGAACCGCATTGCTCCAGGTCAACCCGTCGTGGCTGGCGGCGAAGGTTTCCGACGTCTGGAACATGTGGACGTCCGGCTGGGCGGTGAGCAGATCCTGTGTTCCATCCACCGAGCCGTTGTCGATCACCAGGAAGCGATCGACCCCAAGGCGTCGATGGTGATCGAGCGTCGACGGCAACCGCAGCGCCTCATCGCGCACCACGAGGCAGGCGCGAATTTCCCCAGGGCGCTCTGGCACGATCACGCCGTCGAGCGTCATGCGCCCTGCACCGCCAATGCGCTCGGGCCGACAGGCATCGACAGATCGGCGACAAGCCTCGCCATTCCCAGCTCGATCGAGGTTTCGGCCTGCCATCCCAACAGGGCTCGCGCGCGGCTCGGATCTCCGATGAACCGGGAGACATCGTAGGTGCGCGCGGGCGCCTCGATGATTTCGAACGGAGCTCGGGCCAGGCGACCAGCCAGCGCGGCCAGCATCCCAAGCCGCACGCCACGCCCACTGACGAAGTGGATCGGGGGCAGTTGCTCTCCAGAATCCATGGCGTCGACGAGGCGGCAGAGGCCGAGTGCGACGTCGCGCACCGCCGTGAAATCAAACTCGCAGTCGGAGCCGTCCACCCGCATGGCGCCGCCTCTGGCCGCCACGCCTGCGAACGCCATCGCCACCCGATCCGGATGATCCTCGGCGCACCCGTAGACGCTGGAAAGGCGGCATATGCCGGCGTGCAATCCGGCCTCGCTGGCCGCCTGGACCATCACCTCGCCCTGCACCTTGCTCCGCGCGTAGACATTCATCGGCTTCAGGTCCGCGTCCTCGGGCGCCGGGAAGGTTGTCGGGGTTCCGTAGACCTCCCGGCTGCTCGCGAACACGACCCAGGGACGGCGCGCCCGCCCGAGGCACAGTGTGAGCAACCGGTGGAGCGCAGTGACGTTCGTTGCTTCACAATTCGCGGGGTCCGCCTCCCCCGCGTCAACCCTGGTCACGGCGGCGAGATGGAGGACGCCCGAGACATCCCGCAGCGATGCTTCCAGGGCTTCGGGCCGACGCACATCCTCGCGCGGGTCCCGGCGGAGGTCGAACCGCCGGACCGCGCGGCCCATGGCTTCAAGCCTTGCGCAGACATGCCGGCCGACGAGGCCTTCCGAACCGGTCACCAGGATCATGTGTCCAGGTTAGACTCTTCAACCGCCATTCCAAGCGGATCGCCCCAATGCCGCTTGAAGTTCGCTATATGTTCTTTACTGTTGGGGCATGGACCGCCGTCGCGCTAGCATTCCTCCAAACCGGGGGAACCGATCTGCATGACCAGCACCATGCTCTTCACCATCGCTATTGTCGGCGGCTATCTGCTGGGATCGATTCCGTTCGGCGTGATCGCCACGCGACTTGGCGGCGCGGGCGATCTGCGCAGTATCGGGTCCGGAAACATCGGGGCCACCAACGTCCTGCGCACCGGCCGGCGCGACCTGGCGCTGATCACCCTGCTTGGCGATGGCGGCAAGGGGGCGGTGGCGGTGCTGCTGGCATGGCTGGCCACCCGTGACGGCACGGTCGAGCAGCAGGCGGTCGTGACGTCGCTGGCGGCCGGCGCGGCCTTCCTTGGCCACCTGTTTCCCGTCTGGCTAGGCTTCAAGGGCGGCAAGGGGGTGGCCACGTTCTTCGGCACACTGCTGGCCGCAGCCTGGCCCGTGGGCGTGCTGGCCGGGGCCACGTGGCTGATCGTGGCCTTCCTGTTCCGGATGTCGTCCCTGGCCGCCCTGGTGGCCGTGGCGCTGGCGCCGGCCATTGCCCTGCTGATCGGCCGACCACCGGCCATCGCCCTGCTGGCCCTGTTCATGGGGCTGCTGATCTACATCCGGCACAGTGACAACATCCGCCGGATTCTGAAGGGCGAAGAGCCGCGGATCGGAGCCAAGAAGCCGACGGAGGGTCACAACGGCGGCCCGCCGATGCCTCCGGAACTCTATACAGACAAGCGGCCTCCCGAGGCGTGATCCGGACGCTGTCCCATGCCGAGCGGCGCGACTGGCTGCGCCTGAGTCGCACCGACAACGTCGGCGCCGTCACGTTCAACGAACTGATCCTCCGGTTCGGCGAGGCCTCGCTGGCGCTGGCCGCGCTGCCCGACCTGGCCCGTCGTGGCGGCCGGACGGGACTGCGCGTGGCCAGCGAAGCCGAGGCCGAGCGCGAGCTGGCCGACGGCGCGGCCCTGGGCGCACGACTGATCGCGTCGTGCGAGGCTGACTTCCCCCAGGCGCTGGCCGCCCTGGACCCGCCACCGCCGGTGATCTGGGCCCGGGGCGACACGAAACTTCTCGACCGCCGGAACGTCGCCATCGTAGGCGCCCGCGTCGCCTCGGCCGCCGGCCAGCGGTTCGCGCGCGGCCTCGCCGCCGAGCTGGGCGCGAGCGGGCATGTCATCGTCTCGGGCATGGCGCGCGGCATCGACGCCGCCGCGCATGAAGGCGCGCTGCCCACCGGCACGGTGGCAGTGCTGGCGGGCGGCGTCGACGACGTCTATCCGCCCGAGCATCGCGGCCTTTACGAACGGATCGTGGAGACGGGCTGCGTGGTCTGCGAGAACGAACCCGGCCGCACCGCCGTCGCCCGCGACTTCCCCCGCCGCAACCGGATCATCGCCGGCCTGTCCCGGGCCGTCGTCGTGGTCGAGGCCGAGTTCCGCTCAGGCTCGCTCATCACCGCCCGTCTGGCCAACGAGCAGGGCCGCGAGGTGCTGGCCGTCCCCGGCTCGCCCCTGGACCCCCGCGCCAAGGGAACCAATGACCTGATCCGCCAGGGCGCCGCGATCTGCGAGGGCGCCGATGACGTACTGCGCGCGCTGGAGGGCCTCGACGGCTTCCGCGAACCCGAGCGCGCGCGGTTCGGCCCGGCGCCCTGCGTGGAACCCGACGACCGCCTGCGCGACCGGGTGGCCGATCTCCTGTCCCCGACGCCGGTCTCCCGGGACGAACTGGTGCGGGCGGCGGGCGCTCCGGCGCCCCTCGTTTTCGCCGCATTGACCGAGCTGGCGCTGGCCGGACGAGCGGAATTGCTGCCGGGCGGAATGGTCGCGGCGTCGTGAGCCCCCCTTAGGGGGCTCGCCGGAACGGGTCGAATCCGCCCGTTGACACGCCCCGCTGACCACCCCCACCTTCCGCGCTCTTTTGGGACAAGCACACCTTATAATGAACGTCGTCATCGTCGAGAGCCCGGCCAAGGCCAAGACCATCAACAAGTACCTTGGCTCGAACTACACCGTGCTCGCCTCCTACGGCCACGTCCGCGACCTCCCCGCGAAGGACGGTTCGGTGCGCCCGGACGAGGACTTCGACATGTCGTGGGAAGTCGACGCGAAGGCCGCCAAGCGGCTGAACGAGATCGCCGATGCGGCCAAGGGCGCCGACACCCTGATCCTGGCCACCGACCCCGACCGCGAAGGCGAGGCCATCAGCTGGCACGTCCTGGAGGTGCTGCAGAAGAAGCGCGCCCTGAAGGACATGACCATCCAGCGGGTGGTGTTCAACGCCATCACCAAGGCCGCCGTCACCGAGGCGATGGCCAACCCGCGCGACCTGGACATGGAGCTTGTGCGCGCCTACCTGGCCCGCCGCGCCCTGGACTATCTGGTAGGCTTCACGCTTTCGCCCATTCTCTGGCGCAAGCTGCCGGGCTCGCGCTCGGCGGGACGTGTGCAGTCGGTGGCCCTGCGGATCATCGTGGACCGCGAGCTCGAGATCGAGCGGTTCAAGACCCAGGAGTACTGGACGGTCGAGGCCGAGGTCGCCGCCGGCGGCGACCCGTTCACCGCCCGCCTGGTGAAACACGAGGGCAAGCGCCTCACGAAGTTCGACCTGGCCAACGAGGCCAGCGCCTTCGCCGCCCGCGACGCGGTCAAGGCTGGGTCGTTCAAGGTCACCTCGGTCGAGCGCAAGCCCGGCCGCCGCTCGCCGCCGCCGCCCTTCACCACCTCGACCCTGCAGCAGGAGGCCTCGCGCAAGCTGGGCTTCAACGCGCAACGCACCATGCAGGCCGCCCAGAAGCTCTACGAGGGCATCGACATCGGCGGCGAGACCGTGGGTCTCATCACCTACATGCGGACCGACGGCGTGCAGACCGCGCCCGAGGCGCTGGACGAAGCCCGCGCCGTGATCAACGGCCTCTATGGCAAGGAATATGTGCCCGAGAAGGCGCGGATCTATTCCACCAAGGCCAAGAACGCCCAGGAGGCCCACGAGGCCATCCGCCCCACCAGCCTGGGCCGCAACCCCGGCAAGCTGCGCCTTGAGGGCGACCTGGGCCGGCTGTACGAGCTGATCTGGAAGCGGATGATCGCCTCGCAGATGGAAGCGGCCCGGATCGAGGACACCAACATCAACCTCGACAGCGCCGACGGCCAGACGGGCCTGCGCGCCACCGGCCGCGTGGTGACCTTCCCGGGCTATCTGGCGGTCTACGAAGAGGGCAAGGACGACCCGGAGGACGAAGAGTCGGGCCGCCTGCCCCAGGTGGCCGACGGCGCTGCGGCCAACGTCCGCTCGGCCAAGGCCGACCAGCACTTCACCGAACCGCCGCCGCGCTACTCCGAAGCCAGCCTGGTGAAGAAGATGGAGGAGCTCGGCATCGGCCGGCCCTCGACCTACGCCTCGATCCTGACCGTGCTTCGCGACCGCGCCTACGTCCGGATGGAGAAGCAGCGCTTCGTGCCCGAGGATAAGGGCCGGCTGCTGAGCGCCTTCCTGGAGGAGTTCTTCGGCCGCTACGTCGAGTACGACTTCACCGCCGGGCTGGAGGAGCGCCTCGACCTGGTGTCGGCGGGCGACCTCGACTGGAAGGTCCTACTTCGCGAGTTCTGGGCCGACTTCAACGCCAAGATCGGCGAGATGGGCGAGCTGCGGATGAGCGACGTGCTCACCGCGCTGGACGCCAGCCTGGGCCCGCACCTGTTCCCGGCGAAGGCGGACGGCTCGGACCCCCGCGCCTGCCCGGTCTGCAACACCGGCCGCATGGGGCTGAAGTCCAGCCGCTTCGGGCCGTTCCTGGGCTGCTCGAACTATCCCGAATGCCGCCACACCCGGCCGCTGACGGTGGCCGAAGAGGGCGAGGACGGCCCGACCGGCGACCGCGAGCTGGGTATCGACCCGGTGACCGGCGAGACCGTTTTCCTCAAGACCGGCCGCTTCGGCGTCTACGTCCAGCTGGGCGAAGGCGAAAAGCCGAAGCGCTCCAGCCTGCCCAAGGGCTGGTCGGCGCCCGACATGGATCTGGAGAAGGGCCTGCGCCTGCTGCGCCTGCCCCGCGAGGTGGGCCTGCACCCGGAGGACGGCAAGCCGATCCTGGCCGGCATCGGCCGCTTCGGCCCCTTCGTGCTGCACGAGGGCACCTACGCCAACCTGCCGACCGCCGACGAGGTCTTCGAGGTCGGCGTGAACCGCGCCGTGGACCTGATCGCCACCAAGCGCGCCGGACGTCGTGGCGGCGAGGCAGCGGCGCTGAAGGACCTGGGCGCCCACCCGGTGGACGGCCAGCCGATCCGCGTGCTCTCGGGCCGCTACGGCCCCTACATCAAGCACGGCTCGACCAACGCCAACGTGCCCCGCGGCGCCGACCCGCTGGAGGTCACCCTGGAACAGGCCGTGGCCCTGATCGCCGAGCGCGAAGCCAAGGGCGGCGGCAAGAAGGCCAAGAAGCCGGCCCGCGCCGCCAAGCCGAAGGCCGAGGGCGCCGAGGCCAAGACAACGGCCAAGAAGAAGCCCGCGAAGAAGACCGCCGCCAAGAAGAAGGCTCCCGCCAAGGCCAAGGCCGCCGCCGCGGCCCCGATCGAGGACGACGAGACGCCGTTCTAGGTCTGACCTTTACCTCCCCCGCGCAGCGGCGGGAGGGGGACCGACCGCCGAGCCGCAGGCGGAGAGCGGTTGGTGGAGGGGGCGAGCCTCAGGCTCGGCGTCCCGATCGGCGGTGGCAGGTACGGCGCGTGAGGCTCGCCCCCTCCACCACGCGCTCTACGGCCGGCTGCGCCGCCCTCGGCCCGTGGTCCCCCTCCCGCCGCTTCGCGGGGGAGGTAAGGCACTGACCTTCGCAGACACATCCAGCAGCGGAACCCAGAGTCAGAGATAGGTGGGAAGGCGACGTCAGTCAGGTTACGGAGTGGACCATGGACCGACGTGATCCTCACCTGCGCGCAGCGGTAAAGGCGAAGTGGTTTTCGGCCGCTTTTGCCGTTGTCCTAGGAGTCTTCGGCGCGCTCGCCTGGAAGGGCATCTTCGGCAACAAGCAAGACTCGCCCCAGCTCCTGTTGATGGCTTTTGCGGGAGCGGGCCTGTCCCTTGTCCTTTGGCTGGCCATCCGTGTCGTGACACGACGGCCGTCAACCGACTGAATCCGCGAAGGGCCGGCAACTATAGTTCGCCTTCTCGCCAAGCTCAGACCCGCCATTGGCGACGAGGCGCGACGACAGGGTGACGAGCCTCGCAAGCGACCGTTACAGTCTCCCCATGCCCAACGCGACCCTCAACGGCCTGAACTTCCATTTCGAGCGCGCAGGCTCCGGCCCGCCGCTGTTGTTCATATCGGGCACGGGCGGCGATCTGCGGGTGCAGCCGAACGTGTTCGCCTCGCCGCTGGCCAAGGCGTTCGATCTCTTGGCCTACGACCAGCGTGGGCTGGGGCGGACCGACAAGCCGGACGTCCCCTATTCCATGGCGCAGTACGCGGATGACGCCGCGGCCCTGCTGGACCATGTCGGCTGGGATCAGGTCGCGGTGATCGGCGTCTCGTTCGGCGGAATGGTGGCCCAGGAGCTGGTGCTGCGACATCCGCAACGGGTGAAGCGGCTGGTGCTGGCCTGCACGTCGCCGGGCGGCGCCGGCGGGGCGTCGTATCCCTTCCACGAGATCGAGCACCTGACGGGCGAGGCGCGCGCGCGCTTCCTGATGCCGATCAGCGACACGCGGCGCGACGCAGCCTGGCAGGCGGCGAACGCCGAGGACTATGAGCGCTTCATCGAACTGGCGTCCGCGGACCCGTTCGCGGGCGAGCCGGGCCGGGCCGAGGGCGCCCACCGTCAGCTGGAGGCGCGCGCCAGGCACGACACCTGGGATCGCCTGGACCAGATCGCCTGCCCCGTGCTGATCGCCGCCGGCCGCTACGACGGCATCGCGCTGCCCGCCACGCAGGAGAAGATGGCGGCCCGCATCCCCGGCGCCGAGCTGCGCTGGTACGAAGGCGGCCACCTGTTCATGCTGCAGGACCGGGCCGCCTACCGCGAGATCGCGGCGTTTCTCGCAGGCTGAACTCAGCCGGCCGCGATCTGCAGAATCTCGACGATATCGGCGGGCCCCGAGATCGGCCGGGCGCTGTTGCGGACGCCGCCGTCGTGCATCGTGTGTTCGGCGATGGCCTGGAAGGCCTGCGGCAGCACGCCGACGGCTTTCAGCGTCGTCGGCAGGCCCAGGCCGCTCACCAGCCCGCGAACGCCCTCCGCGGCCGTCCGAGCGCCCAGGGCGTCGGCGATCAGGCGCTGCTGAGCGCCCGCCGCTTCGCCGGTCCACTCCAGCACCGCCGGCAGGATCACGCACGAGGTGACCCCGTGCGGCACGCCATAGCTGCCCCCCAGGGTGTGGCCGATGGCGTGGCTGGGGCCCATGCCGCGGCCCGAGCCGACGCCGCTGATCGCCAGCCACATCCCGAACTGGCATTGAAGCCGCGCTTCCAGGTCAGTCGGGTGGGCCTGGGTGGCGTTCAGTCCCGCCGCCAGCCGCTTCAGCCCATCGAGGGCCAGCGCGTCGGCATAGGGCGCTCGCACGGGGTGGCAGAGCTGCTCCACCGCATGATCCACCGCCTTCATGCCGGTGGAGCCCCACAGCTGCGCAGGGGTCGACAGCGTCATCGCCGGGTCGAGCACCACGGCCCGCGGCGCGAGCATCGGGTGAGTGTAGCCCTCCTTCACGCGCCGGGCGGCGTCGCTGACGCCGGCGAAGGGGGTGAACTCGGCGGCCGAGAGCGTCGTCGGCACGGCGATCATCCGGATACCCGCGGCCAGCTTGGTGACGTCCACCCGGTCCGGGCCGCGGCCGGCTCGGTAGGCGTCGAGTTCGTCCACTCGGGTCAGGCCGGCCCACAGCGCCAGCTGCATCACCTTCGCCGCATCGATCACCGAGCCGCCGCCCAGGGCCACGATCAGGTCCGCCTCGGCCGCACGCGCGGCGTCGACGCCGCCGATCACCCCTTCGCGCGGCGAGTGCGCGCCGATGTCGGAGAAGACGCCGACGCACAGGTCGCCAAGCGCGGCGGCGAATGCGGCCGCGAGGCCGTCGGCCAGCGACCGCGTCGTGGTCAGCAGCAGGCGCGAACAGCCCCACCCCCTCGCCAGTTCGGCAACCACCTCGGCGGCCGGGCGCCCGTAGACGATCTGGTCCTGCTTCGGGAAGCGGTGCGTTCCGGTGAGCATCTGCGTTCCTCTTCAAACGGTGCTAAGCACGCCCGATGGCCCGATCCAAGATGCCCAAGTCCACGCGCTTCGCCAAAGGCGTGCCCGACCGCGAGACCCTCCTGAAGTTCATCCGCGAGAGCGGCGAGACCGACAAGGGGGCGATCGCGCGCGCTTTCGGGCTGAAGGGCGAGGATCGCCGCGCGCTGCGCGCCACGCTGCAGGCGCTGGAGGCCGACGGCACGCTGGGCAAGCGCGGCCGCAAGGGCTTCGCCGAGGCCGGCGCCCTACCCGAGGTGGGCGTGGCCGACGTGGTCGAGCGCACGGCCGACGGCGACCTGATGGTCCGCCTCACCCGCGGCGAGGATGCGCCCCTGGTTCCGCTGGCCCCCGGCGGCGACATCAAGGCCGGCGCGCCGGGCATGGGCGACCGGCTGCTGGTGCGGTTCGTGAAGCTGGAGAGCGGCGAGACCGAGGCCAAGCTCATCAAGCGCCTGGGCCAGAGCGCACACCGCATCCTGGGCGTCGTGCGCAAGGCGCGTCGCGAGGTTCGGGTCGAGCCGGTGGACCGCCGCTCGAAGGACACGCTGCTGCTGCCTCAGGGCGAGGACGTCCGCGACGGCGACCTGGTGATCGCCCAGGTCGAACCGCACGGTCCGCGCTATGGGCCCAAGCAGGGCAAGCTGCTGGAGGTGGTCGGCCGCGAGGACGAGCCCCGCGCCTTCTCGATCATCGCCATTCACGCCCACGGCATCCCCACCGGCTTCTCCGAGGCCGCCGAAGCCGAGGCCGAGGCCGCTCAGCCGCCGACGCTGGCCGGTCGCGAGGACCTGCGGGACATCCCGCTGATCACCATCGACCCGGTGGACGCCCGCGACCACGACGACGCGGTCTACGCCCAGCCCGACGACGACCCGAAGAACCCCGGCGGCTGGGTCTGCTGGGTCGCCATCGCCGATGTGGCCGCCTACGTCCGCCCCGGCACCGAGCTGGACCGCATCGCCCGCGACAAGGGCAACAGCGTCTACTTCCCCGACCGCGTCGAGCCGATGCTGCCTGAGCGGTTGTCGAACGGCCTGTGCTCGCTGCGCGAGGGCGAGAACCGCGCCACCCTGGCGGTGCGGATGGTGTTCGGCGCCGACGGCCGCAAGCGCAGCCACCGGTTCGTCCGCGGCCTGATGCGCTCGGCCGCCAAGCTCAGCTACGAGCAGGCCCAGGCCGCCATCGACGGCGAGCCCGACGACAAGACCGGCCCGCTGATGGACACGGTGCTGAAGCCGCTATGGGCCGCCTATGCCTGCCTTAAGAAGGGCCGCGACGCGCGGTCCCCGCTGGCCATCGAGAGCGCCGAGCGGAAGATCGCCATCAATCGCGAGGGCGAGATCGCCGCGATCACCCCGCGCGCCAGCCTGGACGCCATGAAGCTCATCGAGGAGTTCATGATCCAGGCCAACGTCTGCGCCGCCGAGGCGCTGGAGGCCAAGAAGACCCCGCTGATCTACCGGATCCACGACGAGCCCAGCCCCGAGAAGGTTCAGAACCTGGCCGACTTCCTGGCCACGCTGGAACTGCCCTGGACCAAGGGCGAGACGACACGCACCGAACGCTTCAACCGGCTTTTGGACGAGACCCGCGACGGGCCGCACGCCGACATCGTCAACGAGGTGGTCCTGCGCACCCAGATGCAGGCGGTCTATTCCACCGAGAACATCGGCCACTTCGGCCTGAATTTGGGCAAGTACGCGCACTTCACCTCGCCGATTCGCCGCTATGCCGACCTCATCGTCCACCGGGCGCTGGTCACGACGCTGGGGCTGGGCGGCGACGGGCTGTCGGACTTCGACATCCGCGAGATGAAGAACACCGCCGAGATCATCACCTTCGCCGAGCGCCGGGCGATGGCCGCCGAGCGCGACGCGATGGACCGCTATGTCGCGGCCTTCCTGTCGGACCGCGTGGGCGCCGAGTTCACGGGCAAGATCACCGGCGTCACGCGCTTCGGCCTGTTCGTGCGGCTGGCCGAGACCGGGGCCGACGGGCTGGTGCCGGTGTCGCGGCTGGGCGGCGAGTTCTTCGTGCACGACGACCGCAGCCACGCGCTGGTCGGCGAGCGGACCGGCGCGCGCTGGCCGCTGGGAATGATGGTGGACGTGCGCCTGGTCGAGGCCACGCCCCTCACGGGCGGACTGCTGTTCGAGATGCTGAGCGAGCCGGCGCCGGCCGACGCCTCGATGCCGCGCCCGCGCCTGGGTGTTCGTGGCCGCGGCGACAGGGGCCCCAAACGGGGGCCGCCCAAACCCGCCAACGGCCGCCCGCCGGGCATCCGCACCGGCCGCAAGAAGAAGATGGGCGGCAAGCGGCGCTAGAGCCTGGCGGCGCACACTTGGGCGGGATGCGTTGCAGCGGCCTTCCGCCACGGCGCCCTTTCCAGCCCCGCTCGGGCGGTCATACACTTGTTTCATGGCCAGCGAAGACGCCCCCCAGGGAAGCAATCCAGGACCCGCAAGCGTCCCCCACAAGCCGGAAGGTCCGCCCCGCATCCCCGGACAGCGGGCCGTGCGGCCCAAGAACGCCGCGACGGTGATGATCATCCGGCGCGATGCGAAGAAGCCCCGCGTGCTGATGGGTAAGCGCCACGGCGGCCACAGCTTCATGCCCGACCGCTGGGTGTTTCCGGGCGGGCGGATCGACCGGGCCGACTACCGCGCCCCCTTCGCCACCGACCTGCGCGCCGACGTCGGCGGCCTGTTCGACCGCTACCTGCCCGCCGGCCGCGGCCGGGCGCTGGCGCTGGCCGCCGTTCGGGAGACCTGGGAGGAAGCGGGCCTGCTGCTCGCCCAGCCGGGCCAGGCCAAGGCAAGCGGGCCCTGGAAGGACTTCGTGGAACAGGGTTTCCTGGCCGACCTCGACGCCATGGACGTGATCGCCCGGGCCATCACCCCGCCCGCCGTCGGCAAGCGCTTCGACACCTGGTTCCTGACCGCCGACGCCGAGCGGCTGACCAGCCTGGAGCGCCAGCCCGACTGCGGCGAGCTGGAGGAGATCGACTGGGTCGACTTCGACGACGCCATGAGCCTGCCCCTGCCCGCCGTCACGCGGATGATGATCAAGGAAGCGGTCGAGCGCGTGAAGGACCCCAGCCGCCCGAAGCTCTTCCTGCGCTACAAGGACAAGGGGATGCGGCCGGTCAGCCTATAAGTTCGCGGCGCCATTGACTTCGCGCTGCGGATTCGTATTTTCCGCGCCTCCTAACACCCGCCGGCGGTGCGTACCCGTTTGGCCCCGCAAGGATTCGAGCCATGGCGAAGCCCGCCTCCATCAAGATCCGCCTCAACTCGACGGCCGACACCGGCTTCTTCTACGTCGCGAAGAAGAACGCCCGTACGAAGACCGACAAGATGGTGCTGAAGAAGTACGACCCGGTCGTGCGCAAGCACGTCGAGTTCAAGGAAGGCAAGATCAAGTAGATCTTCCAACCTATGGAATTCATGGAAAACGCCCGGCTCACCGCCGGGCGTTTTTCGTTGGGTCAGGCCGGCTTGGGCTTGGGCGCGAGCATCACCATGACCAGCCCGGCGGTGGACGCGACCAGCAGAGCCCCGAGGATCATCACCAGCTGGAGCTCGTTCTCGTGCCAGTCCCCCTTAGCCCGGCTCAGTAGGGTCACGTGGGTGAGGAACGCCGAGGCGTAGAGGCCGATCGCGAAGGCCCATCCGACCGGCAGCAGGCGCGTGTTCTGTTTGCGCAGGGCGGCGATGCCGCAGCCCAGGATCAACAGCCCGGCGACCACGTCGATCCCCCAGGTCATCCAGCGTTCGGTGTTGTCGTAGTTGCGCACGACCTGCGCGACGGCCACGCCCGCGCCCACAAGAATGGCGAGCCAGGACGACAATCTGAGCATATTCACCTCCCCCAAGGCGTCTGAACAGGTGTCGAGGGTGCGCTCGCCGGGGCCATTTGGCTAGTCATGCCCGCGGCTTGACGCTGGTACGACCCCGCTGGATGCCTTCAGGGTCGTCGATCCGAAAGCACCTGCAGTCCGGGCGCCGCTGCTTCGCCGACCTGATGTCGCCGACCCGCTATCTGGACCGCGTGCAGCGCTTCATGGCCGCGCCCACCCTGGTGAACGGCGTGCGGGTGCAGGTGACCGAGATCGTGAGCGAGCCCAGCGACCTGTGGCTCATGCATCCCGCGGCCCTGCACACGCTCGCGCCAAATGTGCTGGAGACGCCGCGGCTGGTGCTGGAGCAGTTCATCTATCCGAGTAGCGAGGTCTCGGCGGCTAGGCCGCCCTGGCGATCACCCGGTTGCGGCCGCGGGACTTGGCCTCGTAGACCGCCTCGTCGGCGCGCTTGACGATGGCCTGGGGCGTGTCGCCTTCGCCGCAGCTGGAGGCGACCCCGATGGAGATGGTGACCGACAGCAGTTCCTCGCCGCCCATCACGCGGAACGGAGCGCCGGCCACGTGCAGGCGGATGCGCTCGGCGATGCGGCGGGCGTCTTCCAGGTCGGTGTCGGGCATCACCACCACGAACTCCTCGCCGCCGTGGCGGACGGGCAGATCGATGGCGCGCACATTGGAGGCCAGGCGCACGGCGAACTCGGACAGCACCTCGTCGCCCACGTCGTGGCCGAAGCTGTCGTTGACCTTCTTGAAGTGGTCGATGTCGATGACCAGCACCGACACGGGCTCGCCGCCCTGGGCCGCGCGGCGCATCAGGGCCTCCAGCTGGCCGGCCATGTAGCGGCGGTTGTGCAGGCCGGTGAGCTGGTCGGTGACCGCCAGCTCCAGCGAATGGTCGAGGTTGGAGCGCAGGTAATCGGTGTAGCGCTTGCGGCGGATCTGGGTGCGCACGCGCGCCGCCAGCTCGCCGGGATCGATCGGGCGGGCCAGGATGTCGTTGATGCCGATCTCGAGGGCCTTCACGGCCTTCTGACGCTCGTCCAGGTCGGCGACGCCCAGGATCGGCAGGCTGCGGGTGGCCTCGTCCGACCGCAGTTGCGCGGCGAAGCGCAGGCCGTCGAACGACTTGGCGTTGAGGTTGCAGATCACCAGGTCGACCGGACCCCGGGCGGTCAGCACGGCCTTGTAGGCTTCGCTCTCGACCACCGGGCGATGCTCGATGGACAGCTCGGCCGCCACGCGCTCAGCCTGGCGCAGATTGTCGTCGACGATGAGGATGCGGCCGCCCGAGCCGCCCAGGCGGGAGGCGGCGCCGGCGATCACGCCCATGCGGCGGCCCGAGGCCTCGCGGTCGCGCAGTTCGTCGATGACGGCCTTCAGGCGCGTCAGGCTGCGCACCCGGGCGAACAGCATCACGTCGTCGATGGGCTTGGTCAGGAAGTCGTCGGCGCCCGCTTCCAGGCCGGCGACCCGATCGGCGCGGCCGTCCAGCGCGGTCACCAGCACCACAGGCACGTGGCGGGTCAGCGGATCGTCCTTGAGCCGGCGGCAGACGTCGAAGCCGTCCATGCCGGGCATCATCACGTCGAGCAGCACGATGTCGGGCAGTTCGGAGGCCGCCACCGCCAGCGCCGTCGGGCCGTCGTTGGCCGTCAGCACCTCATAGTACTCGGCTGTCAGCTTGGCCTCGAGCAGGCGCACGTTCGATTCGATGTCATCGACGACGAGGATGCGCGCGGACATGCTAGTTCAGCAGCCGGCGGATGGTTTCGAGAAAGTGGGTCACCGAGATGGGCTTGGAGATATAGGCCTCGCAGCCGCCCTCACGGATCCGCTCCTCGTCGCCCTTCATGGCGAAGGCGGTCACGGCGACAACCGGGATGTGAGCCAGATCGTCGTCTTCCTTCAGCCACTTGGTGACCTCGAGCCCCGAGATCTCCGGCAGCTGGATGTCCATGAGGATCAGGTCGGGCCTGTGCTCGCGCGCAAGCGACAGCGCCGCAAGACCCTCACGGGTCTCGAGGGTCTCGTACCCCTGGGCTTCGAGCAGATCATGAAACAGCTTCATGTTCAGCTCGTTATCCTCGACGATGAGGACCTTCTTGGCCATTGAGGACCTGACGCTGCTTGGAACGCGGCCGCAATAGGCCCGCCCCACCCTGGCGTGCTTATCGGCCCCAACATCCTTAAACTTCGTTATCCCGACCTGGATCAACCGTGACCGATCGTCCTGACATCGCCGCTCCTCGCCTCGAGGCCCTGGGCCTGTCGACCGCGCGGCCCCTCGTGCTGATCGATGTGGACGAGGTCCTTGGCCTGTTCATGCAGGGGTTCGGCGACTACCTCGCCGATCAGGGCCTCGAGATGCGGATCGAGCGGTTTGCGCTGTTCCAGAACATCTACCGCCCCGGCGAGACCCAGCATCTCGATATCGCCGAGGGCAAACGGCACTTCGACGCCTTCTTCAGCGGCCACTGCCACCTGATGGAGCCGGCGCCCGGCGCGATCGACGCTCTGAACCGGTTGGGCAGGTCGGCCGAGATCCTGATCCTGTCCAACGCGCCGGCCGACGCCGAGCGGCTGCGCACCGATTGGCTGCGCAAGCACGGGATGGAACATCCGCTGATCCTGAACTCGGGGCCGAAGGGTCCGATCGCCTCGGCGCTGATCGGCCAGACGCCGCACCGGACCGCCTTCGTGGACGACCTGCTGCCCAACCTGGACTCCGTGGCCGATCACTCCCCGCCGACCGCCACCTTCCAGCACGTCGCCGACCTGCGCCTGCGTCCCTATGCGCCGGCATCCGACCGCCATCCGCGCATCGACGACTGGGCGGAGCTGGGCGAGGCGATCGAGGCGGCCATCCGGGGCTGACGTCGGCGATCCACGAACCGGAACAAATCAGGTATCAAAGCCGCATGATCCGGATCGGCGTGGACTTCGGCGGCACCAAGATCGAGGCGGCGGCGCTGGACGCCCAGGGCCTCATACGGGCCCGCGTCCGTCGCCCCACGCCCACGGCTTATGACGACCGGCTGGAGGCCGTCCGTGACATCGTGGCCGAGGTGGAACGCCAGGCCGGCGCATCGGTCGACCGGGTCGGCGTCGGCGGGCCGGGGTCGCCCTCCCCGGTCGCCGGGCCCATGCGCAATTCCAATTCGACGATCCTGAACGGCCGCCCCTTCCCCGCCGATCTGGCCCGCGTCCTGGGCCGACAGGTGCGCTACGCCAACGACGCCAACTGCCTGGCGCTGTCGGAGGCTGTAGATGGCGCGGGGGCGGGCCACGGCGTGGTGTTCGCGGTGATCCTGGGCACCGGCTGCGGCGCAGGCTTCACGGTCGACCGTCGACTGGTCGAGGGCCGCAACGGCGTCGCCGGCGAGTGGGGACACATGCCGCTGCCGAACTGGCGGCCCGGCGAGCCTCTCCTCACCTGCTGGTGCGGCCGCGAGAACTGCATGGAGCTGTTCGTCAGCGGCACCGGCTTCGCGCGCGACTCCGGCCGCTCCGGCGAGGACACCATCGCGGCCGCCCGCGCCGGCGAGGCCTGGGGCCGCGAAGCGCTGGACCGCTACATCGATCGGCTGGCTCGCGGCCTGGGCGTGGTGGTCAACCTGATCGATCCCGACATCATCGTCCTGGGCGGCGGGATGTCGAACGTGGACGAGCTGTACGACGCCCTGCCTGCGGCGCTGGAGCCGCACGTCTTCTCGGATGTCTTCTCCACGCCGGTCGTGAAGGCGGCGCACGGCGACAGTTCGGGCGTTCGTGGCGCAGCCTGGCTGTGGCCGCCGCCCGGGGCCGAGGGCGGATGAAGGCCCTCTGCCGCGACTGCTTCTGGCAGGGCGACGAGCCCGTCCGGCGATGCCCGACCTGCGCCTCGCCCCGAATCGTGGCGCACGAGGAGCTGGGCGCGCTCTCGATCGCGCACATGGACTGCGACGCCTTCTACGCCAGCGTCGAAAAGCGCGACCGGCCAGCGCTGCGCGACGTTCCGGTGATCGTCGGCGGCGGGAAGCGCGGCGTGGTCACCACCTGCTGCTACATCGCCCGCATCTCGGGCGTGCGCTCGGCCATGCCGATGTTCAAGGCGCTCAAGGCCTGCCCGGAAGCGGTGGTCATCAAGCCCGACTTCGCCAAGTACCGGGCCGAGTCCAAGCGCATCCTGGGCATGGTCGCCGACCTGACGCCCCTGGTGCAGAACCTCAGCCTGGACGAGGCCTGGATGGACCTCTCGGGCACGGAGCGCCTCCACGGAGCTCCGCCTGCGGTCACCCTCGCCAGGCTGCAGGCCAGCATCGAGGCCGAGACGGGGCTGACCGTCTCCATCGGTCTGGCGGTGAACAAGTTCCTGGCGAAGGTGGCGTCCGACCTCGACAAGCCGCGCGGCTTTTCGGTCATCGGCCACGAGGCCCAGGCGTTCCTGGCGCCCAAGCCTGTGCGCATCCTGCCCGGCGTGGGCCCAGCCATGGTGGCCTCGCTGGAAAAGGCGGGCTTCCGCACCGTGGGCGACCTGGCCCGGGCCGACGTGAAGGTGCTCGCCGAAAAGTGGGGCGCCTATGGTCTGCGCCTGCACGACCTCTCCCATGGCCGCGACGCCCGCGCCGTGAACCCCAACGAGGCGCGCAAGGGCATCAGCTGCGAGACCACGTTCAACGACGACCTGACGTCGATCGACGCGCTGGAGGACAAGCTGGCCCCGCTATGCGAGCGGGTGGCGCGCCAGGCGCGCAGCGGTGAGGTCGCGGGACGGGTGGTCACGCTGAAGCTGCGGACCACCGACTTCAAGATCGTCACGCGCCGACGCACCCTGCCCGTGGCCACGCAGACGGCTCACACGCTGTTCAAGGTGGGCCGCGAACTGCTGGCCAAGGAAGCCACCGGCAGGCCCTGGCGGCTGATCGGCATCGGCATCGCCGACCTCGTGGACGCCGAGCTCGCCGGGGCCGACTTCTTCGCGGCAGAGGAACGCAAGGCCCTGGCCAGCGAGCGCTCGCTGGATGTGATCCGTGCGAAGTTCGGCGCCGACGCCGTCACCTCGGGTCGGATCCTGCGGGCCCGAACCGCCCGGGACGACGACTGAGCTCTTCCCTTCAACCCGACGAGCCGGAGGCTCAGGGGATGTAACCGCAGAGGCCGCGGAGATGCGCGGAGACGCCAGCACGTGCTCCGACATCTCTGCGTGTCTCTGCGATCTCCGCGGTTGAGAACGACGGCTCCGCCGCCCTGGACGCCGCACACGATCGTCCTGCTCATCAAGGCCGGAAGAGCTTGACCTCGCTCTCGGATTGTGTTCTGCTTTTGTTCATGTCGAGCGCCGCTGACACCTCCGCCGAACAGGCCCTCCTCCTGGAGCTCGCCCAGCTCGGCCTGGGCATGACCCGCCAGGTGCACGCCGCCACGCTCGCCACCACCGACACCGAGCCGCTCGTCGCCCTGGCCATCGCCTATACGAAGATCGGCCGCGGCATCCGCCAGTCTCTGGCGCTTCGCGCCCGCTTCGCCGCCGGAACCGTCGCCCAGGTGCGCCCGGCGCGCGCGCAGTCCGCCGACGCCCCCGCGCCCCGTCGCGAAGATGAGCGCGCCGACTGGACCGAACGACCCGACTGGAACGAGCGCTTCGCCACGGGCGCCGAGCGCCTCCATGACGACCCCCATGTCTGCAAGGCCCGTATCGCCCGCGACCTCACCGTCGTCTCCCGGACGCCGGTCCTGGCCGCCATCCCGGCCCTTCAGGCCCCCGCCGCGCACCTCGCCGGCCGCGCCGCCCTCCTCACCGGCGCCACGCTCCGCATCGTCAACACGTCCTGAGCACCCCTCACCCAGGCGCGGCCGCGCCTCGGGAAGGCCGACAGAGAGGCCGCTCCGCGCCCAGAACACCAAGACCTTTGCACCCGCTCGCGCCCCGCGCCTGCGGCCACGACCCGTTCGGCCGGGCGCCGCGAGGGGCCACGAAATCGCCGTCGCGACCAGCGAGCCGCCCTCACTCGACCGCGTCCACGCCGCCGTCGCGCCCGGGAGCGGGTTCGTCCTGCGCCCCGAAGCTGCGCCCTATCGCCGCGACTCGCACCCGCCGCGAGCGCCGCCGCCGCATCTCCCGCGCTCGCCGCGCGTACAATTTACGAGGGCCGTCGCCTGCCGATTAGGCGCCTCAGGATTAGCGGTGTCTTGACCCAACGGTAATCGCGGATGGGTAGCGTACAGGCGGGCCTATGTGATTCATCCCTTCCAAAAGGCGCGACATTCCATATCTAATCCCTAGGACGAACGATCACGGCGACGGCAGGAGACGAAACACATGAGCGAACGAAAGGAAGGTGGCGCTGACACCGGCGTTCGTTCGACGGTGATCACTCAGACCAAGCCGAAGACGCAGAAGCCGTCGATGTATCGGGTTCTGATCCTGAATGACGACTACACGCCGATGGAGTTCGTCGTGTACGTACTAGAGCAGTTCTTCAATAAATCGCGCGAAGACGCGACTCGCATAATGCTCCACGTTCATCAACACGGCGTGGGTGTCTGCGGAATCTACACATACGAAGTGGCGGAAACAAAAGTAGCCCAGGTCGTTGATACGGCGCGGCGGCACCAGCACCCGCTGCAGTGCACCATGGAGAAGGACTAGAGGCGCTTGCCTTCATTTTCTCGCCAACTCGAAGAATCCCTGCATCGCGCCGTCGCTTACGCGAACCAGCGCAAACATGAGTACGCGACGCTGGAGCATCTGCTCCTCAGTCTGATCGATGACGAGGACGCCGCCGGCGTGATGCGGGCGTGCGATGTCGAACTCGCGGCGCTGCGCACCACCCTCACGAACTACGTGGACAACGAACTGCGATCCCTCGTCGTCGATGACGGCGAAGACGCGAAGCCGACCGCCGGCTTCCAGCGTGTGATCCAGCGCGCGGTCATCCACGTGCAGTCGTCCGGCCGCGAGGAGGTGACGGGCGCGAACGTGCTGGTCGCCATCTTCAGCGAACGCGAAAGCCACGCCGCCTACTTCCTGCAAGAGCAGGACATGACGCGGTACGACGCGGTCAACTACATCGCGCACGGCATCGCCAAGAAGGCCGGCGCCTCCGAAGCCAAGCCCGTGAAGGGCGCCGAGGACGAAGACAAGCCCCAGGTGAAGACCGGGGGCGAGGCGCTGGAAGCCTACTGCGTCAATCTCAACGAGAAGGCCAAGCAGGGTAAGGTGGACCCGCTTATCGGACGCATGTCCGAGGTGGAGCGCTGCATCCAGATCCTGTGCCGCCGGACCAAGAACAACCCGCTTCTCGTGGGCGACCCGGGCGTCGGCAAGACCGCCATCGCCGAGGGGCTGGCCCGCAAGATCGTGAACAAGCAGGTCCCCGAGGTCCTCGCGGGGTCGACCATCTTCTCGCTCGACATGGGCGCGCTGCTGGCCGGCACTCGCTATCGCGGCGACTTCGAAGAGCGCGTGAAGCAGGTCGTCAAGGAACTCGAGAACCACCCCGACGCGGTGCTGTTCATCGACGAGATCCACACGGTGATCGGCGCGGGCGCGACCAGCGGCGGGGCGATGGACGCCTCCAACCTGCTGAAGCCGGCCCTGGCCTCAGGCACCCTGCGGTGCATGGGCTCGACCACGTACAAGGAGTTCCGTCAGCACTTCGAGAAGGATCGGGCCCTGGTCCGCCGCTTCCAGAAGATCGACGTGAACGAGCCCACGATCGACGACACGATCAAGATCCTGAAGGGCCTGAAGGTCTACTACGAGGAGTTCCACAAGCTCCGTTACACCAACGACGCCATCAAGGCGGCTGTGGAGCTGTCGGCCAAGTACATCAACGACCGCAAGCTGCCCGACAAGGCGATCGACATCATCGACGAGGCGGGCGCCTCACAGATGCTGCTGCCCGAAGGCCGGCGGAAGAAGGTGATCGGACTGAAGGAGGTCGAGGCCGTCGTCGCCAAGATCGCCCGCATCCCGCCGAAGTCGGTCTCCAAGTCCGACACCGAGGCCCTGAAGCAGCTGGAAAGCGACTTGAAGCGCGCGGTCTATGGCCAGGACGAAGCGATCGACAGCCTGTCGGCGGCCATGAAGATGGCCCGGGCCGGCCTGCGCGACGCCAACAAGCCGATCGGTTGCTACCTGTTCTCCGGACCCACCGGCACCGGCAAGACCGAGACGGCGCGCCAGCTGGCCTCCACCCTCGGCATCGAGCTCCTGCGGTTCGACATGTCCGAGTACATGGAGCGCCATACGGTCAGCCGCCTGATCGGCGCACCTCCCGGCTACGTGGGCTTCGACCAGGGCGGCCTGCTGACCGACGCGGTCGATCAGCATCCCCACTCGGTGGTCCTCCTGGACGAGATCGAGAAGGCGCACCCGGACGTCTTCAACATCCTTCTGCAGGTCATGGACCACGGTCAGCTGACCGACTCGAACGGCAAGAAGATCGATTTCCGCAACGTGGTCCTGATCATGACCACCAATGCGGGCGCGTCCGACGCGCAGAAGAACTCGATCGGCTTCGGCCGCGGCAAGGCGGAGGACGAGGTGGACGAGGCGCTCAAGCGGCTGTTCACCCCGGAGTTCCGCAACCGCCTGGACGCCATCGTCCAGTTCAAGCCGCTGACGCCCGAAATCATCCGTCAGGTGGTGCAGAAGTTCGTCATGCAGCTGGAAGCCCAGCTGGCGGATCGTCACGTCACCATCGAGACCTCGGACGAGGCGGCCGACTGGCTGGCCAAGAACGGCTTCGACGAACTCTACGGCGCACGGCCCCTGGCCCGGGTCATCCAGGAGAACATCAAGAAGCCGCTCGCCGACGAGATCCTGTTCGGCAAGCTCACCAAGGGCGGCCACGTCAAGGTGGTGCTCAAGGACTCCAAGCTGTCGTTCGAGATCGAGGGCGACGAGCGAGAGCGCGGCGCCCCGGTGGTCGAGAGCCCCGCGGACGAACCCGAAGCGGTGGACTAACCCCCGCTCTGAGCGCTGGAACTGCGAAGGCCCGGGAGTGATCCCGGGCCTTTTCGCTTCAGGCTGTCGCGAACACCAGCCAGATGGCGACGGACGCCAGCGCCAACGCCATGATCCGCCCGGTCCAGGGCCCCTGCCGGGCCATGAGTTCCCGCGCCGAGCCGGCGAACAGCACGATCGACCCGTGGATCACGAGGCTCACGCCGATATGGATCGAACCCAGGATCAGCGCCTGGGTGACCGGATCGCCGTCCGGCGCGATGAAGGCCGGCAACAGCGTGACATACAGAAGGGCCGCCTTGGGGTTCAGCAGATTGGCGACCAGGCCGCGGACGAATATGCGGCCGAAGGGCTGCACCCCATCGGCCTGGGCCTTCGGAGGCGCTTCGCGCCAGGCGTCGAACGCCAGCCAGAACAGATAGGCCACCCCGGCCCAACGAAGCGCCTGATACGCCCAGGGCCAACGCTGAGCCGCTTCGGCCAGGCCCGCGACGGACGCCAGAAGATAGGCCCCCAAGCCCAGGGTCACCCCGGCCACGGCCACCGCGCCGGCGCGGCGGCCGGACCTCGCCGCCACCAGCGCCAGATAGGCCATGTTGGGCCCGGGCGTCAGCTCCATGGCCAGCACGGCCAGCAGGAACGGGATCAGGGTGTTCAGCGTCATCCGATCCCGGCCCGAAGACTTACGAAATCATCGCCGAGATCTGCTCGGCCAGGCCTTTCAGCTCCTGCATGTCGGCCATGCCCTCGGCATGGCGGCCCAGCGGAACGCCCTCCCAGCGCGGGATGATGTGGAAGTGCAGATGATAGACAGTCTGACCCGCTGGCGCGCCATTGAACTGGGTGATCACCAGCCCGTCGGGCTTCAGCGCAGCACGCACCGCCTTCGCCACCCGCTGCACGCCCAGCATCAACGGCCCCACGATCTCAGGCGCCTCCTCCAGGAAGTTGCGCGCCGTCGAGTGCTTGGGGATCACCAGGGTGTGGCCCTTGGCCTGCGGGAAGACGTCCATGAAGGCCAGGACGTGCTCGTCCTCGTACACCCGAACGGCCGGCATCTCGCCGCGCAGGATCTTGGCGAAGATGTTGCCCGCGTCGTAGGTCCCGTCCAAGCTCATGGCTTACTCCTGAATCCGCGCCGCCACGCCTAGCAAATCGCCTCCGAGGGGGAAATGTCGGACAAGCCCAGCTCGATGACGGCTCGCCAGGAGAAGTGGTTCGCCTCGATCCTGGAGAGCATGGCGCGCGAGACCGGCAAGACCCTGGACGAGTGGGTCGAGATCGCCAGGACCTGCCCCGAGACCAGGCCCGGCGCGCGCAAGGCCTGGTTCAAGGCCACCCACGGGATCGGCACGAACCGCGCCAGCGTGATCCTCGGCAAGGCCTTCCCCGAGAGCGCCCATTGGGCCGAACCGGACAACCTGCGCGAGACGCTCTGGGCGGACGCGCACGCCCGCGCGGTGCTCGAGGCCATCGAGGCGGCGGTGGCCGATGTCCCGGGTCTGGTGTCGGCGCAGCGCAAGGGGTTCACCGCCTTCTCCCGCGAGTACCAGTTCGCCGCGGCGCGGCCGCTAAAAGGCGGCATCGTGCGACTGGGCCTCGCCGTCGATCCGTCCTCCGATCCGCGCCTGGAGCTGCCGAAGAACGAGGGGTGGAGCGAGCGGCTGAAGAGCGTGAGGTTGCTGACCTCCGCCGCCGACGTCGACACGAGCGTGAAGGCGCTGCTCCGGCAGGCCTGGGAGCGAAGCTGATCGCTACTCGCCCTCCCTGAACGGCGAGAACCCCTCCTCCAGCCACTCCATCTCCTGCTCCACGGCGGCGCGCTCCTGCTCCAGGAACCGCATGACCGGCGCGCGCAACGCCGGGTCGGCGATCCAGTGAGCGGAGTAGACGGGCTTGGGCAGGTAGCCGCGGGCGATCTTGTGCTGGCCCTGGGCGCCCGCCTCCACGCGCGGCAGCCCCCGCTCGATGGCCCACTCGATGGCCTGGTAGTAGCAGAGCTCGAAGTGCAGGAACGGCACGTCCTCGACGCAGCCCCAGTGGCGGCCGTAGAGGCAGTCGCCGCCGATCAGGTTCAGCGCGCCCGCAATCCAGCGCCCGTCCCGCCGGGCCATCACCAGCAGCACGCGGTCGGCCATCCGCTCGCCCAGCAGCGAGAAGAACGCCCGCGTGAGATACGGCCGCCCCCACTTGCGCGAGCCGGTGTCCATGTAGAACCGGAAGAAGGCGTCCCAGTGATCCTCGGTGAGGGCTGCGCCAGTCAGGCGCACGATCTCCGCGGCGCCCTGGGCCTCGCGTCGTTCGCGGCGGATGGTCTTGCGGCGGCCCGACGACAGCGCGCCCAGGAACGCGTCGAAGTCCGCGTAGCCTCGGTTCTCCCAGTGGTACTGCTGCCCCTCGCGCCGGCCCAGCCCCTGCCCCCCCGTCCAGGCCCACTCGGCCTCGGTCAGGAAGTTCAGGTTGAGACCCGAGGCGCCGTAGCGCTCGCACAGCGACAGCCCGCCGCCCAGCAGATAGCCCCAGGCCTCTTCCTGCTCGACGTCGGGGCGGCAGAGCAGGCGCGCGCCCGCGGCCGGGGTGAACGGCGCCGCCGAGAGCAGCTTCGGATAGTACTGCCCCCCGGCCCGCTCGTAGGCGTCGGCCCAGGCATGGTCGAAGATGTACTCGCCCTGGCTATGGCTCTTCAGATAGAGCGGCATCACCGCCGCGACCCGGCCCTCGTCGTCCTCGACCGACAGGTGCTGCGGCCCCCACCCCGTCCGCTCGACGGCGCAGTTGGCCTCCTCAAGCGCGTTCAGGAAGTCGAATCGGATGAACGGATTGCCGTCGTAGGCGGGATTGTCGGCGCAGGCGTCCCACGCGTCGCGGCCGATCTCGGCGATGCGGCGGGACACCTTCACCGCCGGCGTCAGCTTCATGTCCGCGGGCCCGCATCCGGGACGAAGCCTTCAAAGATCAGGTTGTCGCAGCCGTCCTTGATCGCGTCCCACTGCTCGGGCCGGCGCACGGTCCAGGCCACCACCGGCATACCCTGCGCCCGCAACTCCGCGGCCCGCGCGTTCGGCAGCATGTCGAGGCCCAGAGCCAGGAAGTGCGGCCGCGCCACCGCCACGTGCTCCAACTGGGCGAAGCTGCGCCGCTGGTCTTCGGCCATGTGCGGGGCCTTGTCGTACGAATAGCTGTCCAGACCGCGCAGCACGCCGGGATAGCGGTCGGCGAACCAGGCATGGCTGTAGGGATTGAAGCCGATCACGCACAGCGGGCCGTTGTGGTCGGCGATCACCTCGTGCGTCCGCTGTTCCAGGGGCCCCACCTCGCCATAGGGCGTCTTCAGCTCGACGTGCACCATGGCCCGGTGGCCGATCAGGGCCAGGGTCTCGAGAAGTGTCGGGATCTTCTCGTCGCTGCCGGCCAGCCGCAGGTCGGCCAGATCGGCGGCGCTGTAGTCGCGGACCCGGCCGTCGACCCCCGTCATGCGCTTCAGCTTGTCGTCGTGGAAGACCACGGCCTCGCCGTCGGCGGACAGCTGGACATCCAGCTCGATGCCGTACCCGGCGGCGCAGGCGGCCTGGAAGGCGCCCAGGGAGTTCTCCGGCGGACCGTCAGGGCTCCAGAGCCCCCGATGCGCGATCGGCGGGTGGAAGAGGAGGTCCCAGGACTCGCCGAAGCCCCCCTTCTCCACGGCGGCCCTCACCGGACCTGCACCACGGCGTCGACTTCGACCGCGAAGTTCATCGGCAGGCGATAGACCCCGACCGCGGATCGGGCATGGCGGCCGGCATCGCCCAGGGCCTCGACCATCAGGTCGGAACAGCCGTTCACGACCTTGGGAATATCGAAGAAGTTCGGGCCGGCCTGCACGAAGCCGCCCAGCTTGACCACGCGGACCACGCGCTCGAGATCGCCCTCGCAGGCGGCCTTCATCTGCGCCAGCAGGTTGATCGCACAGATGCGGGCGGCCTTCACCGCGGTGTCGAAATCGACGTCCTCGCCGACCACGCCGCGGATCCCGCCCGAGGCGTCGACCGACACCTGGCCCGAGATGTGGACGATCTCACCCGCGCGGACGAACGGCACGTAGTTGGCGACGGGAGCGTTGGGCTTGGGCAGCTCGATACCGAGCGCGGCCAGACGGGCTTCGACTTGGGACATGCCCGAACCTCTAGCGCCCGGCGTCCCCCAGGAAAAGGGGCCGCTCCCCGCGGATCGGCCCAAAGAAGAAGGGCCGGCTCTCGAGAGAGCCGGCCCAACACGTCTACTTATGAAAAGGCTCGCCGGACGGGGGAGACCAGCGGGCCTGATCGGGTACTCAACTGTGAGCCCGGCGCCGCCGGGCTCGAACCTTCCGATACGCAGAAGGATTTAGCGGACGGCCTGGAACTTCTCGACGGTCGCGGTGACGCGCTCGTTGATCGGCTTCATGGATTCCTTCACCGAGGCGGACACGGTGTCCGACATCTTGGCGAACTCGGCCATGTAGGTTTCCAGCGCCGACTTGGCGAAGCTGGTTTGCAGCTCGACCACTTCCTGGACGCTCTTGGCGCCGGCCAGCGACTTGGCGGCCGACACGTTGGTGTCGAACACGGCCTTCGAGAAGGCCATCGCCTGGGCGCCCAGGGCTTCAGCGCCCTTGGCCGAGGCGGTCGCCGAGGCGACGATCGCTTCCAGGTTCTTCTTCGAATGGGCGTTCAGCTCGTTCATCGCGGCCAGCGACTTCTCGACGCCTTCCTTGAAGGCGACGTTGGAGGCGGCGGTGAATTGCTCGACGGTGTTCTTCGCGGCTTCGGCGGCGGCCATGGGAGGCTCCTGTTCGGACGGGGCGGGAAAGGCGTTTGGGGCGACATGCCCTGGATGACTGCCGCCTTTTCTCATGTTGCACTGCAGCAGTCAAACACTTTTTGTGCAGTGCACAATGCGCCTTTCGCATGAGCTTTGCCGTAGGATCGCTGTCAGCGCCCGTTCATGCGGCGCCGCGACAATTGCGCCCGTTCAAACCTTGTTTACTCTCCTGCAAGGGTAACGAGGGCATGGTACCGACTCTCGGGCGGCGCAGTGGCCGTCTCAACGCGTTGATTCGACGGACGAAGCATGATCCAGCACGCCCGCCGCCTGTTCCTCTCGCTCGGTCTGGCCACGGCCATGGCCCTGGGTTCGGCGTCCGCGCCGGCGATGGCGCAGGTTCCGTATCTCTCCCTCATTCCCCAGAACTCTTCGAAATATGCGGCGATCGTCGTCGATGCGAAGACGGGCGAGGTCCTCTACGGCAAGCGCGCCGATGCGCCCCGGTATCCCGCGTCAATCACCAAGGTGATGACGCTCTATCTGGCGTTCGAGGCGCTGGCCGCCGGCAAAATCGAGCTGGACGATCCGGTCGTCTTCTCGCCCCGGGCTGCAGCCCAGTCTCCGACCAAGCTCGGCGTTCGCGCCGGTGATTCGATCACCGTGATGCAGGCGATGCAGGGCATGGTGACCCGCTCCGCCAACGACGCCTCGGTCGCGATGGCCGAGAAGCTGGGCGGCACCGAGCAGCGCTTCGCCACGCTGATGACGCTGAGGGCCCACGAACTGGGCATGACGAACACCAACTTCACGAACGCCAACGGTCTGCCCGACAGCCGCAACATTTCGTCCGCCCGCGACCTGGCGATCCTGTCGCGCGCCGTGATGCGCGACTATCCGCAGTACTACCGGCTGTTCTCCACCAAGAGCTTCAATTTCCGCGGCCAGACCATCGGCAACCACAACCACATGCTCTCGGAAGTTTCGGGCGTCGATGGTCTGAAGACCGGCTTCACCAACGCCTCAGGCTTCAACATTGCCATCTCGGGCGTGCGCGACAACCGTCGCCTGATCGTTGTCGTGCTGGGCGGCCCCAACCGCATCACCCGCGACCGCGTGGCTGAGAGCCTGCTCAACACCGGCTTCGAAGTCCTGGACCGCCGGGCTCGCGGCGAGCAGATCACCGTCGCCCAGAACTTCTTCGAGCCGCCGCAGCTGGCCCAGGCGACGCAGCCGTCGATGCAGCAGGGCGACACCGACCTGGGCCTGTCGATCCAGCTGGCCTCGTCCCCGCCGCCGAGCCGCGCGTCGAAGATTCAGATCGTCGAGCCCAGCACGGTCCCGAAGCTGAACGGCAAGGCCAAGGCGTCCGCCGGCGGCCGCTGGACCATCCAGGTCGGCGCATTCAAGAACCGCTCGGATGCCCGCGAGCAGCTGTCGCTGGTCGAGAAGAAGTTCGGCAAGCACGTGGATGACGCCAAGGCGGTCGCCGAGAAGGACAACGGCCGCTATACGGCCCGCTTCTCCGGCATGAACGAGACCGAGGCCAAGAACGCCTGCAAGGCCATCAAGGCCAAAAAGCAGCCCTGCGTGGTGATGGCCCCCGGCCGGGGCTGAACCGCCCACCTATCGAGTTGCGAAGGCCCCGGCGCACTCCGGGGCCTTTTCATTTCAGCAGCCGGTCGCGCGCGGTGTTGAGCTGGGCGGCGAGGCCCGCGGTGCCACCCTTGTCAGGGTGCACCGCGCGCATGAGGCGGGTGTAGGCGGATTGGATCTCGTCCCGCGAGGCGTCTGCGCCGACGCCCAGGATGCGGCGGGCCTCGTCAACGCTCATCTTGGCGGTGGGAGGCGGGCGGCCGACGGCGGCGGTCTTGCGGGTGGACGCGGCCAGCCAAAGGCCAACCACGCTAAGGACGATGGTGATCCCCCAGCTGCCGCGCACGCCCGCATAGGCGGCGCCCGTAAAGGCGACCAGGGCCATCGCCCCCGTCAGCACGCGCCATTCCCGGAGCTTCAGCAGGGGCGTCTTGCCGCCGGTCGCCCAAATGTAGAGCGCCAACAGGGCGCCGCCGACCAGCAGATAAATCATGCGGCTATTCCGCCGCGATCCGCTCCTGGTCGTCCAGTCCGTTGAAGCCCAGGGCCACCATCAGCGCCCGCAGTTCCTGTCGCGCGGCCACATGCTGCAGGCCCATGGCCACCGGCCGAATCGACGTGGACAAATCGGCCACCGTCAGGCCGAACGGAAACAGCTCGCGATAGATCACCCGATCACGCAGGCCGGGGCCGACGCGGAAGCCCACCTTCTTCGACAGCGCCTCGACACGCTCGTCGAGGCGACGGCGGTTGCGGGCCTCGGTGGGGGCCAGGCGGTTGCGCAGAACCACCCAGTCGATCTGCTTGCGCTCGCGCGTCGCCCGCTCCTTGCGGCAGCCCCAGACCGTCTCGGCGTAGAGGCTGTGGCGCTTGAGGTCCAAGGTCACGGGATCGACTACGCCCAGCATGTCGAAATCGACGAAGCTGTCGTTCATCGGCGTGACAATGAGATCGGCCTTCACGTGGGCGGCGCGGCTGATGGCGGTATCGGCGCCGGGGGTGTCGATCAGCACGAAGTCGGCGGTTTCGGACACTTCGGCGAAGGCTTCTTCAAAGCGCGCCAGTTGCTCGGCGTCTGACGACTTGGCCAGAGCGTCGCCGGCGCTGCTGACCGCGTGCTGGATCGGCATCGGCGCTTCGGCCTCGTTCGCGGCCAGCCAGGCGGCCCGGTTCGCGAAAAAGTGACCGAGGGTCTGCTGGCGCAGATCGAGGTCGAGAACGGCGACCTTTGCGCCCCCGTGCAGAAGAGCGGTGGCGATGTGGATGGCCAGGGTGGATTTGCCCGCCCCGCCCTTTTCGTTGCCGACCACGATGACGCTGGCCTGGCCCATGACTTCAGCTCCCCGTCGGCCGCAGTTCGGCGCCGACTCATATCGGGCCTAGCTGACCTCGGGTGATAGTCTCGCGTCAACGCGACCTTCTGCGCGCCCTGTGGATGGACTTGCTCGCTGCGCCGCAGCATAAGCCGCCCGATGACCACCCCCCTGCCCGTCGTCCGCACTGTCGCCAACCTCCGCGCCCAGGTCCGGTCCTGGCGTCAGGCCGGCCTCAACGTGGGTTTCGTCCCCACAATGGGGGCGCTGCACGAAGGCCACCTGTCACTGGTGCGCCTGGCGCGCACGAAGGCCGACCGCGTGGTGGCCAGCATCTTCGTCAATCCGACCCAGTTCGCGCCGCACGAGGACTTCGAGGCCTATCCCCGCGACGAAGCCGGCGACATGGCGCAGCTGGCGTCAGCCGGTTGCGACCTGCTGTTCTCCCCGACGGTGGACGAGATGTACCCCGCAGGCGCCGCCACCACCGTCACGGTCGAGGGGATCACCGCCTCGATGGACGGAATCGCCCGCCCGACCCATTTCGCGGGCGTGGCCACGGTCGTGACCAAGCTGCTCAACCAGTGCGCGCCCGACGTCGCCGTGTTCGGCCAGAAGGATTTCCAGCAGTTGCAGGTGATCCGCCGCCTGGTTCGGGACCTGGACATTCCCGTGGAGATCGTAGGCGCGCCCACAGCCCGCGCCGACGACGGCCTGGCCCTGTCCTCCCGCAACGCCTACCTGAGCGCCGACGAGCGAAAGGTGGCAGTGCGCCTGAACGAGGTCCTTCGCGACGCCGTCGATCGGGTCCGCCGAGGCGAGCCCGTTGAGGCCACCGAGACCCACGCCATCGCAGACCTGCAGGCCGCCGGCTTCAGCAAAGTGGACTACGTGGAGACCCGCACCCCTGAAGATCTCGCCCGCCTGGGCCCCGGGCCGATCGCCGGCCCCTTCCGCATCCTGGCTGCGGCCCACATCGGTCGCACCCGTCTCATCGACAACATGGGCGACTAGGGCGCGCCGCCTACCAGGCCCCGACTTCGCGTAGCTGGCGGGCCAAGTCTTCCGGCACCTCACCGAACGCCGCTTCATCCAGATCGGCCGGAGCATCCTTAGGGTCCAGGTAGCGCCACCCCTGGAACGCGCGACGCGGTGTCGGCGCCACGCGCACGATGGTGTCGTCCAGGGTGATCTCGCAGCGCGCGGCGGCCCCCTCACCCACGGTGTTCACGGCCAGGATGCGCTGGCGGCAGAGGATCACGCCCTTGAAGACGCGATAGATCGAACCGCCGTCCACCATCTCAGGGCCGCGCTTGGGCGTCATGCGGGTGCGCAGGATCCAGGGCTCGCCGGGCTTCGAATGTGCAAGGCGCCAGGCCAACAGATCGTCGATGGTGTCCGCGCCGACGACGAGCTTGATCATGTGCAGGGCCATGATCCGGGATTAGGACGCGGCGGCCTCCTTGGAAAGGCTCACTCGGCCCACGCGGCCTTGCGCCGCTCCAGGAACGCCCTGACGCCCTCCTGGCCCTCTTCGCCGACCCGTGCGGCCGCGATGCGGTGGGCCGTCAGTTCCATGAGGTCGCGGTCGATCACCCGGCCGGCCACATCGGCCACCAGCTTCTTGGACGCCTCCACCGCGCCAGGCGCCGCGGCGGTCATCTCATGAGCGATGCGACGGGCCGCCGCCTGCAGCGCCGCGGCGTCGGCTACGACTTCCGAAATCAGGCCGCACCGCTCGGCGAAATCGGCGTCGAAGATGCGGGCCGTGGCGAACAGGGCGCGCGCCTGCCGGGGTCCCACGGCTTCGATGACGTAGGGGCTGATGGTGGCGGCGATCAGGCCCAGCTTGACCTCAGAGAAGCTGAACTTGGCGTCCGCCGTGGCGATCGCGAGGTCGCAGGCCGCGGCCAGCCCGCCGCCGCCGCCATAGGCCCCGCCCTCGACCAGCGCCACGGTGAGCGCCGGCAGGTCGTGCAGCGCCTTCAGCATCTTGGCCAGTTCCATGGCGTCGGCCCGGTTCTCGGACTCGGTCCGGTCGATGGCGGCGCGCATCCAGTCCAGATCCGCGCCGGCCGAGAACGTGCCGCCCGCGCCGCGGATGAAGATCACCCGCACGCCCTCGGCGCCGGCCAGGGTGTCGAACGCCTCCCGCAGGGCCGAGATCAGGTCGTCGTTGAAGGCGTTCTTCCGCTGCGGCCGGTTCATCGTCACCGTCACAGCGCCGGCCTGGGTGGCGCTGATGTGGACCAGCTCAGTCGTGGCGCTCACGTCCGGGAATTCCACCATCGGATGGGCGATCTCGTTGGTCATGGAGTCTCCTTGTCGCGAGCTTCGGGAGCGCAGCCATAGCCGTCGAGGTTCCAGGGCGCTACCCTGCCTCCCGTGGCGAGCTTGCCGGACATCGCGGTCGATTCGGCGCTTGCGCGGCTGTTCCATCTGCCGCGTGCGCGGGACGCGACGGTGTGGTTCTCGCTGCCCGGCGGCTCGAAACTGTTCGGCCAGGGCGACGCCTCGGACATGCTCTATGTCGTGCGCGCCGGTCGCCTGGGCGCGTTCCGCCGCGATGAAGGGCAGGAGACGCACTTTCTGGGCATCATCCGTCCCGGCGAGCCCGCCGGCGAAATGGCCCTGATCGCGGGCATCCCCCACTCGGCCGATGTCTATGCTCTGCGCGACTCCGAGATCTTTGCGGTGCCGAAGAAGGCCTTCTTCGAAGCCTGCGACGAGGACGCCTCGGTGATGACCGAACTGGCGCGGCTGATGATCCTGCGCAGCCGCCAGACGGCGCGCCGGGGCCCGGTGGGCGAGCCGTCGGTGTTCGGCTTCATCCCGGTTGGCCGGCCTGGTCCTGTGCGGCCCCTGGTCGAGCGGCTGGAGCGCGAGATCGCCGCGTTGGGGTACCAGGTGACCACCGTCGGCGCCGAGGCCGACGCCGCGCCTACCGAATGGTTCTCGGAAGTCGAGCGGGTGCACGACTTCGTCCTCTATGTCGCCGAGCGCGACGAACCCGACTGGGCCGCCTTCGTGCCGCGCCAGGTGGACCGGCTGTTCCGGGTGGGCCGCGGCGACCGCACGGCCGAGAGCGACGGCTGTCCGCCCGGAGCCGCCACGCTGCAGGAACAGGGACTCGTCGACCTGGTTCTTCTCCAGTCGCCCGAGGCCATCAGGCCCGTGGGCACCGAAGCCTGGCTCGACTCCACCAGCGCCTCCCGCGTTTTCCACATCCGCCGAGGGCACACGCCCGACCACCAGCGGCTGGCCCGGGTGCTGACCGGGCAATCGGTGGGGCTGGTCCTGTCGGGTGGCGGTGCGCGGGCCTACGCCCACGTCGGCGCGATCAATGCGCTGCGCGAGCGGGGCGTCCCTATCGACTTCGTGGGCGGCTCGTCGATGGGGGCCATCGTGGGCGCGGGCTTGGCCATGGGCTGGGGCCAGGACGAGATGGATCGCCGTCTGCACGAAGCCTTCGTCGACTCCAGCCCGCTCGACGACATGGCGCTGCCGCTGCTGGCCATGACGCATGGCGTCAAGGTGACCGAGCGCCTGAACACCCACTTCGGCGACACTCAGATCGCCGACCTCTGGCTGCCCTTCTTCTGCCTATCGTCCAACCTGACCACCGGCGCCTACCAGCTGCACCGCCGCGGCTCGCTGACCCACTCGCTGCGAGCCTCCATCGCCCTCCCTGGCGTCATGCCGCCCGCAACCGACGGCCAGAACGTGCTGGTGGACGGTGCGGTGATGAAGAACTTTCCCGCCGACATCATGCGGGCCGGCCAGCTGGGCCCCATCGTGGGCGTCGACGTGACGACCGCGCGCAGCATCACCGCCAAGGACGTGGCCCGCCCCTCCTCGGTCTGGCGCTGGATTCGCTCGGGCCAATGGCGGATGGGCCCGCCGATCGTCTCCCTCTTGATGCGTACAGCTACCGTCTCGACCGGCCGCGACCTCGCGGCGGCCCGCGAAGCCACCGACGTCCTGATCCAGCCTGACGTCTCCGGCATCGAAATCCGCAACTGGGAGGCCTACGACGCCGCGGTCGAGGCCGGGTATCGGGCCGCGATCGCCGCATTGGACAAGCTGCAGAAGCCGGTCACCGAGGTGCGTCGTCGCCCCAGTCTGCGCGAACAAGCGGCGGCCGGCGCCGTGATGTCGCCCTTCATCGCGTCCACCCACGAGGCCGCCGAATGAGGCCCTTTGCGTCCGCCGAAACGCACGCCATAGTCCTCGCGTCTACTCAACCATTGAAAGGAGGTGATCCAGTGTCTCATAGCTCTAGCCGCCAAGCGGTGACCGTGACCTGGACCTCCGTGAACGGGGTCTGCGCCTAGCCAAGGCTGGCAAGGTCGCGAACCGCTGAAGCGGTCCGACTATGGAAGGGCCGTCCCAGCAATGGGGCGGCCCTTTGCTATCCGGTAATGGCCTCAGGCCGCATCGATGGCCTCTAGGGGCGCAGAATCGGCCGCCTGGAGCAGCACCTTCAGGAGCGCCGTCACGAACTGGTCGGCCTTGAACGGCTTGGAGATGAAGTCGTCCATGCCGGCGGCCCTGCACGCCTCCTCGTCGCTCTTCATGGCGTTGGCGGTCATGGCGACGATCGGGATGCGCGAGACCGGCCCCGAGAGCGCGCGGATTCTCCGGGTGGCCTCCAGCCCGTCCATCACCGGCATCTGCACGTCCATCAGCACAAGATCGTAGCCTCCGCGCAGGACGGCCTCGACGGCTTCCTCGCCGTTCCTGACGCGTTCGACGGCCAGGCCCACCTGGCGGACGATTTCAGCGGCCAGCATGGCGTTGACGTCGTTGTCCTCGGCCAGCAGCACCCGCGCGTGCTGCGACGGCTCGCTGGGAGGTTGGGCCGCCGCGCTCTCGACCTCGGGCGCCACGCCAGGCTCCAGTTCGACTTCGAACCAGAACACCGCGCCGCCGCCTCGTCTGTCGGACACACCGATGCGGCCGCCCATCAGCTCGATCAGCTGGCGCGAGATCGAAAGGCCCAGACCCGTGCCGCCGAAGCGGCGCGTGGTCGAACTGTCGGCCTGCTGGAAATTGCGGAACAGTTTGGTCTTCTGGGCATCGTCGACCCCGATGCCCGTGTCTCGCACCTCGGCCCGCACCCGGGTCCGGCCCATGGCCCCGCGCAGAGCGCTGACGTCCAGGGTAACCTGGCCCTTCTCGGTGAACTTGAGCCCATTCGAAAGCAGGTTGAGCAGCACCTGACGCAGGCGCTGCGGATCGCCCTTGAACGACTTGCGGGCGCCGGGCGCGATGTTGCAGGTCATCTCCAGGCCCTTCTCGGTCGCCAGGGGCGACAGCAGCAGGACGGCTTCCTCAGCCAGGGCCTGGAAACTGAAATCGATGGCCTCGATCTCGACCTTGCCCGCCTCCAGTTTCGAGATATCCAGGATGTCGTTGATGATCGCCAGGAGCGCGTCGGCCGAGCTGCGGATGGTGTCGGCATAGCGGCGCTGTTGGGCCGTGAGATCCGTGCGGAGCAGGAGCTCGTTCATGCCCATGATGCCGTTCATGGGCGTGCGGATCTCATGGCTCATGTTGGCCAGGAACTGGCTCTTCGCCCGATTGGCCGCCTCGGCCTCGTCCCGCGCGCGGAACAGCTGCTGCTCGGCGGCTTCAGAGGCCGCGAGAGCCTGGCGCAGCTCGCGCATCACCTTGTTGGCCTGGACCCGGTCGTTCACGGCCCCGCCGATCAGGCGTTGGGTGGCGAAGATGATCAGGACGCAGGCGAAGGCGTAGAACAACAGGCTGAGGACCACGCCCAGCGCGGACAGGCCCAGCATCGCCGGTGCGTAGGCGATCACCACGCCAACCGGCGCCGGCAGCGCCGTGGCGACCCACACGCGCTTCGACATCCAGCCCAACGCCCCGGCGGTGACGGCCAGCGTCGCGGCTGTCATCGCCAACAGGGCGTGCGCGCCTGGCGTACCCAGGGCTGCAACCGCGTACATCGGCCCGACCATCCAGGCCGCCGAACGCACCACGGACAGGACCGCCAGCGCGATGAGGCCCTGGTCCTCGGGCGTCGCATCGGCCTTGGGCGGCCACGCCTTGAGAAGCGACTGCTGGACCACCTGTACGGCGAGGGATCCGGCGCACCAGACCGCTGCGAACAGCGGCAGGCCCAGGGCCGCGACGGCGCCGCAGCCCAGCACATGAAAGACGACAGAGATGGGCCAGGGTTGCAGCATTCCGACGAGCGTCGTCCGGAACGCCGTGGGGTCTCCCTCCTCGGCGCCGGGCAACTTGATGTCATCGGCCTGAGCGGCCATGGCGTCCTGAAGAGGTCGCATTCGACCAGCCTTGCCATGCAACCCGTAAAGGAATGGCGAGGACGGGTGGCGCGCATTGGGGCGGAATGTCGCATAGTGGCCATAGCGCCGGACGCCCGCTCATTACCTGGGAGGTCATGGACGCGCCACAGGCCGTGGCTAGGATTGCGCCATGAACGCCCCCCAGAGACATGTTGGCGAGCACCTCCGCGACTGGCGCACGCGACGGCGCATGAGCCAGATGGACCTGGCGCTGGAGGCCGAGATTTCGACCCGGCACCTGTCGTTCCTCGAGACCGGCCGCGCCCAACCCAGCCGCGAGATGGTGCTGCATCTGTCGGACCAGCTGGAGATTCCCTTGCGCGAACGCAACGTGATCCTGGTGGCCGCGGGCTATGCGCCCGTCTTCCCCGAACGCAACCTCGACGCCCCCGAACTCGCCTCGGCGCGCCGCGCGGTAGACTTGATCCTGAAGGCGCATGAGCCTTACCCGGCCCTGGTGGTCGACCTGCGCTGGAACCTCGTTGCGGCGAACGCAGCCGCCCTCCCCCTCCTGGACGGCGTCGACCCCGAGCTGTTGTCACCGCCCTTGAACGTGATCCGTGCCTCGCTGCATCCGCGCGGCCTGGCGCCCAGGATCGCCAACCTGGGCGAATGGCATTCGCACATCCTGGAGCGCCTGCGCCGGCAGGCCGACCTGACGGCCGACCCCGGCTTGTTGTCGCTGATCGACGAGATCAAGACCTATCCGAAGCCTCCGGCGCCCGACCGTCGACCCGAGGACTACGGGAACGTCGCGATCCCATTCCAGCTGATGATGGGGGACACGTTGCTGTCGATGATCGGCACGACGACGGTGTTCGGCACCCCCGTGGACATCACGCTTTCGGAACTCACCCTGGAGACGTTCTTCCCGGCCGACGCCCAGACGGCCGAGGCCCTGCGCCTGGCGCACGAGGCGCGGCAGGCGGCTGCAGCGGCCTAAAGCGCGACGCAGGCGGGCGGCGGCATCAGGACCACCGAGTCCTGTTTGAACCTGGCCCGGTACGCATTGCGCACCTGCTCGACCTTCGCCGCCGGATCGCCGGTTTCCGGCAGCACGATCATGACGACCTTCGCCGCCTCTCGGATCATCCGGTTCTCGTCGCCGCGCCACTGGCCCCCGCCGTCCACCACGGTCACCCCGTCGGGGAAGCGCGGCGTGACCTCGGCGTCGACGAACCTGCGGATATCGTTGTCGGAGACCTTGGCCGGCGGCTTGGCGCCCAGGAACAGCTGCGCGGTCCGCAGTGTGGACTGGCCGGCCGGGCACGCAAGCTTGGGCTGTGTCGCGCAGCCCGCAAGGACCAGCGTCAGGATCGCCGCCCCAAGGAGCTTCATCTGATCATGCGTCGACATCACGACGCGGGATTATCACGCGTCGCCGCGCCGAGCGAGGTGGCGCGCAATCAGCCTCAGGCGCCGGATCAGTCCCGCTCAGCTTCGCGACCGAGACGCTGCAACAGGCGGAAGACCGCCACCACCACGAAGCCCACGCCCGCAAGGCCCGCGGGCCAGGCCACCATGATCGGCGTTACGAACCCGCCCGTGGGAGCCATACGCGCGCTGAGCCCCCAGAACACGCCGAAGCCGAAGAAGGCGAGACCCAACAGCGCGAGCAACAGGTCCCAGACGACCGAGGTCTCCTTGGGCTGCGGCGTCGGGCGTCTACGGGCCGGGATGAACTCGAACGGGGCGACCTCGAGATTGACCTGCGGGGCGTCACGATCGGCCGCCCGGAACACCGAGGCGTGGGGGGCGACCGGGATGTCGAGCTCGGAATCGGCTGGAGAGAACGCGGGCTCGGGCGACGTGCGCTCGATCTCAGGCAAGGCGGCGCCGGTTGCTTGCTCACCAAGCTCGGCTACGGGGCCCGCATCGGCTAGCGGGTCGCCGTGATCGGGCAAATCCGCGGACGCCTCGGCTGTGGTGGGCGTCTCAAGGGCGGCGGCCTCGGCGACGAGCGCCCCAGCTTCCTCGATGACAGGCCCCTCGAGGGGACCGGCCAGGAAGTCCGTGGGCGGCTCAGGCGCGGGCTGGGGCTCGACGCCGGGCTCGGCGAATATGGTCTCCAGCCGCGCACTAATCGCTTCCGCGGCGGCCGTGACCGCCGGCAGGGGGTCTTCGTGGACGGCTCCAGGCCTCGGCTCGGCCGCCGGCGGCGTCGTGTCTTCGCCGGCGTGTTCGCGGCGTGCGGTGACCCGGTCACCCTCCAGCGAGGGCTCCACCTCGACCGGCCGGCGCAGCGGTACGAGGTCCAGGGCGTCGAGATCGATCACCGGCCGCAGTAGCGGCGATGGCGCGGGCGTCCAATTCCCGTCGTCCGGCGACAGGAACATCGCCTTCTCCGACGCCCGTCGGCGAACCAGTGCGTCGAGGACGATCCGCTCGCCCTCGAAGTCGGTCTTGCGCCACAGCTCCATGGCGCAGGCGGCCTGCACGTGCGCGCCCGCGTTCAGCCGCTTCAGCACCTGACTGCGGCGAAAGTTGTCGAGGCCTACGTTGAACGCGAAGCTGCACAGGGCGTCGAACTGGTTCTGACTGAGCGGCGCGTACACGCTCTCGTTCACGGCGTGCTGGACGGCGATCAGGTCGTAGACGAGCAGCGCCTCGGCGTCAGGCTCGGAGACTTCGGCGCCTTCGCGGGCGGTCAGCGTATGTCCATAGCCGATCGTCCAGCGGCCATCGGGCAGCTGGGCGGCGTTTCGGCGGTAGCCCTCGAACCGCTTGATCAGTTCGATGGCCGCCCGGGAGACGCGATGACGCGAGAGCATGGCTCCCAATTGTCCCAATTCGGCACAGGCGACGAGCGCCTGGGGACGTCCAGCGCAAGCCCGACGCCATTTACAACAGGATTAGCGCGGCAAGCCCCAGGAAGGCGAAGAAACCTGTGAAGTCCGTCACGAAAGTCACGAATACGGATGAAGAAACCGCCGGATCGCGTCCCATGCGCTCCAGCGCGAGTGGAATCACGGCGCCTGCCAGCGCAGCCATGAAGAAGTTGATGATCATTGCCGCCCCGAACGCGACCGACAGCCGCAGATCGTGGAATACGCCGAAGATCACGCCGCCCGTGATGATCGCCAGCACCACCCCATTGATCAGACCCACAGCCATCTCGCGGCTGACCGTCCGCACGGCGTTGAACGCCGATAGCTCGCGGCTAGCCAACGCCCGGACCGCGACGGTGAGCGTCTGAGTTCCCGCATTGCCGCCCAGCGACGCCACCACCGGCATCAGCGCGGCGAGGATCGCGAGCTTGGCGATCTGGCCTTCGAAGGCCCCGATCACGCTGGCCGAGAGTGCGGCGGTCAGCGTGTTGACCAGGAGCCACGGCAGGCGCGACCGGACGATGCCGATGACGCCGGCGTCGCGGCCGGCGTCCGACACGCCGGCCAGGGCCAGGATGTCCTCTTCGCTCTCTTCCTGGACGACGCCCACGATGTCGTCGACGGTGATCTGGCCCACCAGGCGGCCAGCGACGTCCACGACGGGCGCCGAGATCAGGTGGTACTTGTCGAAGATGTAGGCGACCTCTTCCTGGTCGAGGTCGACGGTGATCTCGGTCACCGGCTCCATGATCTGGGCCAGCGGCGTCTGGCGGCCGACCCGCAGAAGGCCGCTGACCGGCACGGCCCCCACTGGTTTGAACGCCGGATCGACCACGTAGATGTCGAAGAACAGCTCGGGCAGCTCCTCCGGATCTTTGCGGAAGTGGTCGATGGCCTGCCCGACGGTCCAGAACTGCGGCGCGGCCACCACCTCGCGCTGCATCAGGCGGCCAGCGGTCTCTTCCCCGTACCTCAGGGTGGTCTCGATGGCCGCCCGTTCCAGCTCGGGCATGGCGGCCATGACTTCGGCGCGCTTGTCGTCCTCGAGGTCGTCCACGACGTCGGCGGCGTCGTCCGACTCCATCTCGCCGATGGCCTTGGCCAGCGTGGCGGACGGGACGTGCTCCAGAACGTCCTCCCGGATCTCCGTGTCGAGCTCCGACAGGATCTCGGCGAGCGTCTCGGGATCGAGGTGCGGGATCAGCTCTTCGCGGTCGTCCGCCGACAGGAAGCCCATCAGGTCGGCGATGTCGGCAGGATGCAGCGCCGCAAGCAGCTCGCGAAGCCGCTCGGCATCGCCACGATCCAGCGCGTCGGCGACATCGGAGACGAACTCAGGGTTCAGCGCGTAGTCGTCGTCGAGCGCGAGGTCTTCCAGGTCCTCTTCGGCGTCCATGACGTCAGTGAGGTCGTCCGTTTCGCGACTCATGCGGACCTCCCTGAAGTTTATGTGTGGACGGCTTTGCTCGTTTCCCGGGCGATCGGCGAGCGCCGATCACCGACGACCTTCACTTGAGTCTAGACCCTTCGTCGCGCTGAGAGTGGCCCGATCCAGGACAACGTAAAGTCCGGGATCGCAGGCCCATTTTTCACTGGTGCGGTCGAGAAGACTCGAACTTCCACGGGTTGCCCCACAGCGACCTCAACGCTGCGCGTCTACCAATTCCGCCACGACCGCTCGTGGTGAGGCGCGGCAGGTAGCAAACACCGGCCGCATACTCAAGTGCGCGTTCAGCGCCTTCGTCAGACGCTGCCGGCCATGTAGTCGTAGACGTTGGCCTCGCGGGTCACCTGGATGGCGATCCGCTCGTCGTTGATCTGGATTTCGCCACGAGCCACGGGGTGGTTGTTGGCCAGAATCCAGACCTCTTCATTCACGGTCGTATCCAGCGGGATGACGGCGCCGCGGCCCATGCGCAGCAGTTGCGCCATGGGTAGGATGGCGCGACCGAGCACCACCTGTATTTCAACATTGACCGCCTTGACCTGGCTCACGAAGAAAACCTCGAACGCTCCGGGCTTTGCGCGACGCAGGCCCGAGCCCCACATTGGTCGCAACATGCTTGATCGGTCGTTAAGTTTCGGGCCCGCAGCGCCATTCGGCCGAAGTGACGCAGCCCCTGCCGGTTGGGCGGTGTCGCGCACCCCCGTGGCGTACCCCGAGGCCGTCGCCGCCATGGAGGCCCGCGCCGCCGCCATCGCCGACGGGACAGCCGGCGAACTGGTCTGGCTGCTGGAGCATCCGCCGCTCTACACGGCCGGCGTCTCGGCCAAGGCCGCAGACCTTATCGAGCCCGACCGCTTCCCGGTCTTCGCCAGCGGCCGCGGCGGGCAGTACACCTATCACGGCCCCGGCCAGCGGGTGGCGTACGTCATGCTGGACCTGACGAAGCGCAGCCGCGATGTGCGTGCGTTCGTGGCGGCCCTGGAGGCCTGGGTGATCGGCGCGCTGGACGTCTTCAACGTCACCGGCGAAATCCGTGACGGCAGGGTGGGTGTCTGGGTCGAGCGTCGCAGTCCGGGCGTCGCGCCACGCGAGGACAAGATCGCCGCCATCGGCGTGAAGCTGCGCCGCTGGGTGTCGTTCCACGGTGTCTCGCTGAACGTGGAGCCCGACCTGTCGCACTTCGGCGGCATCGTGCCCTGCGGCGTCACCGAGCATGGCGTCACCAGCCTGGTCGACCTGGGCCTGCCCGTCACGATGGACGACGCGGACGCCGCCTTAAGAGACAGTTTTCAGGACATTTTCGGGCCCGTGGAGGACGCCAAGGCGCCGGTCGGCTAGGTGGCCCTCCGTCGCAACTGCAACCCTCGCGTTCTGGAGAACACCGGATTCGCAATGCTACCCATGGTCCATGGACGCGCTGGACGATGCCAACGTCGCCACCGTGCTCGCGGCGAGCGACCTTCTCTTCGACCTGGCATTGCTGGCTCGGCGCGACCTCGACGCCATCGACAATCTGATCCTGCTGGGCGTCTCACAGGCGAACGTTCGCCAGATCGTGGCGCACTCGGACAATCCGTTTCTCTACGCCTTTGCGGATACGAACCCGCCGGACGGCGCGCGCCTTCCGATCAGTGTCGCCGCCCTGAGCCGGGTCCTGAGCCTGCCGTTCGAGACCGTCAGGCGACGGGCCGTCCGCCTGTGCGAAACCGGGCTCCTGGCGGCGACCTCCGAGGGGCTGGTCGTACCCTCGACGATGCTGGACACCGCAGGGCATGTGGAGATGCTGAAGGGCGTCCACCGCGCCACGACGCGCACCTACCAGCGCCTCCAGGAGGCGGGGTTCTTCGCTGCGAGCGACTTGCCTGCGCCGGAACAACCGCCCGAGGAGCCCCCGTTGCGGGCGATCGGACGCCTGGCTGGCGAGTTCTATCTTCGGATGCTGGCGCCCCTGCATTCCTGGGCAGGCGATCCGATCGACGCGGTGCTGCTGCTTTGTCTGCTGCGTCGTCGCCGAGGAGAGTCCCGGCTGGTTGACGCGGGCGCGAGCATTCCACTGGGGAGTCCGGCCCACATCGCGCGCGAACTGGGCTTTTCATCGGAAACGGTCCGCCGACGTCTCCAGCGCATGGCCGACAAGGGCCTGTGCCGGAGGGACGCCGACGGGTTTGCCGCCCCGCTGGACGCCATTCAGGGCCAGCTACAGCACCGGTTAGCCGAATCCAGCGCGCTGAATCTTCGGCGGCTCTATCGCCGGCTCTCCGAACTCGGGGCTATCGAGCCCGGCGTTTGCAGGTCGCGACTGGCGTCGCCCCCGGACCGCTAGCGCGCGACGACCGCGCCGGCGAACTGGATCACGCACATTGCGCCGTAGCGGGCGTGCGCGCCGCAGCCGACGCCAGCGACCGAGTAGGCGCCGCCGAAGATGTCGCGCCGGTGGCCGCGGTTGGCGACGCCGGCGTCCACGACCAGCTGGCGCACAACATCCTCGGCCGACATCTGGCCGTAGGAGATGCCCTCGGCTGACAGTCCAGCATAGAATCCCACACGTTGCAGCCGCTGGGGAAAGGTGTCGCCGGCCGGGCCGCGATGGCCCACCTCCCCGGTCACGCCCTGAGCGTCGGCAAGGCTTCGCGCCGAGCTTCCGAGACGGTCATCCCAGCGAAGTGGCGGCAGAGACGGCTGACGCATCAGGAAGTCCACGGCCTCCGCCAGCGCGCCTGGCTCCGCACCGGCCCAGGTGGCGTACTCGGTATCGGCCTGACGCAGGGTGTGGGCGAACGCCTGGGGCTTTGTGCGGGCGTAGTTGATGACCGCCAGCACCTCTTCCTCGAAGCTCTCGGCGGCGCCGGCCGACGCCGGGGCCACGAGTCCTAAAGCTGCAACCGCGATGGCCAGCTCACGAAAACACATAAACGAACCCCATCCTGACGTCCTCGCGTCAATGGTTCGACGCGAAGAGCCACAGGGGCGTTAAACGGATTGGATAATTGCGATGGCCCGCGGCCCGCGACTGGGCCGACGGTCAGGCGAACTCGACCAGCACCTCGTCCGCCGCAACGCTGTCGCCCGCCTTCACGCTTACCGCCTTCACCGTGCCATCGCGTTCGGCCCGCAGGATGTTCTGCATCTTCATGGCCTCCAGAACGGCCACGACCTCGCCGGTGCGCACCGCCTGGCCGGCGGCCACGTCGATGGAGACCACCAGGCCCGGCATTGGCGACAGCACCATCTTGGACGTGTCGGCCGCCTTCTTGGGCGGCAGCATCCGGTGCAACTCGGCCGAACGCGGGGACAGCACCAGCACGTGCAACGTCGTGGCGCGGTGGCGGATCACGAAGCCCTCGGCTGCCGGCTTCACGGCGACGGCGAAGTCCTGGCCCTCGAAACAACCACGGAACACGGGCCGTCCTGGCCGCCAGTCGACGGACTCCAGGCGCGTCGTCTTGCCGTCGCAGGTCACTGAGATGTCGCCGTTGTCGGCCTGAACCTTAACGGCGCGCTGGTCATGGCCCACGACAACGATCCAGTCATCGCGCAGCAGGTCGGGCGAGGCTCTGCGGGTCAGCACCCGATGCATCGCGAGCGCCACCGCACTCATCAGGTCGCGCTGCGCATCGGTGGGCGGCAGACCCTGGAAG
Organism: Phenylobacterium sp.; assembly: GCF_004299445.1. Lineage (GTDB taxonomy): Bacteria > Pseudomonadota > Alphaproteobacteria > Caulobacterales > Caulobacteraceae > Phenylobacterium. Next base: position 45,562 of record NZ_SCTC01000068.1, read on the forward strand.
CCGTCGGGGAACTCGTCCTTGATGTAGTTGGTCGAGAGCTTGCCCGAGCGGAACCGCTTCTGGTCCATCACCGCGGCCAGGAATGGGATGTTCTGACCCAGGCCCTCGATGTGGAAGTCCTCAAGCGCACGGCCCATCGCGTCGATGGCCGCGTCGCGCGTCTTCCCCCAGGTCGACAGTTTCGAGATCATCGGATCGTAGAACATCGAGATCTCGTCGCCCTCGCGCACGCCTGCGTCGTTCCGGACGAAGCCGTACGGGGTGTCGCCTTCCGGCGGCGGCGAATAGCGCACCAGCCGACCGATCGAGGGCAGGAAGCCGCGGTAAGGGTCCTCGGCGTAGATCCGGCTCTCCATCGCCCAACCGTTGATCTTCAGATCCTTCTGGGCGAACGGCAGCTTCTCGCCATAAGCCGAGCGGATCATCTGCTCCACCAGGTCGACACCGGTGATCATCTCGGTGACGGGATGCTCCACCTGCAGGCGGGTATTCATTTCCAGGAAGAAGAAGCTCTTGTCCTGGCCGGCCACGAACTCGACGGTGCCGGCGCTGTCGTACTGCACGGCCTTGGCGAGCGCGACCGCCTGATCGCCCATGGCCTTGCGGGTCTTCTCGTCGAGCAGCGGGCTGGGCGCCTCCTCGATGACCTTCTGGTTCCGGCGCTGGATCGAGCACTCGCGCTCGAACAGGTGGACCACGTTGCCGTGTTTGTCGCCCAGCACCTGAATCTCGACGTGGCGCGGGCTCTCGATGAACTTCTCGATGAAGATGCGGTCGTCGCCGAAGCTGGCCTTGGCCTCGGCGCGCACGGCGGGGAAGCCCTCCTCCACGTCCTTGCGGTTCCAGGCCACGCGGATGCCCTTGCCGCCGCCGCCGGCCGAGGCCTTGATCATCACCGGATAGCCGATCTCTTCCGAGATCTTCACGGCGTGCGCGGTGTCGTCGATCTCGCCGACGTGGCCCGGCACCACCGAGACGTTGGCCTTGGCGGCGAACTTCTTGGACTCGATCTTGTCGCCCATCGCCTCGATGGCGTGGGGATTGGGCCCGATGAAGACGATGCCCTCGGCGGCCAGGCGACGCGCGAAACTGGCGTTCTCACTCAGGAATCCGAAGCCCGGATGCACCGCCTCGGCGCGGGTCTGCCGCACGGCGTCGACGATCTTGTCCTGAACGAGATAGCTCTCGGAGGCCGGCGCTCCCCCGATGAACACGGCTTCGTCGGCCATCTCCACGGCCATCGAGTCGGCGTCGGCCTCGGAGTAGACCACCACCGTCTTGATGCCCATGCGGCGGCAGGTCTTGATGATCCGGACGGCGATTTCGCCCCGGTTGGCGATCAGGATCTTCGAGAACATTCCAGCCCTTAAGCGACAGTCCCAACAGGCGGCCCGGTGAGAGCCCGACGATGCGCGCCCTGCATGGCGCGACACCTTCCGTAGTGGAGAGCGAGACCTTAGATTGGCGTCCATGAGCACGCCAGCAGTCTCCCCGTCCGGATTCTCTCTCTCGCCGCCTACCGCAGAGGAACGCAAGCAACTGGAAGCCGGCCTTTCCCCAGCGGAAGCCGATGTCCTGCTGCACCACGGCACCGAGGCGCCGTTCTGCGGCGGCCTTCTCGATCAGAAGGACGACGGCGTCTATTGCTGCCGCCTCTGCGCCCTGCCCCTCTTCCGGCACAAGACCAAGTTCGAAAGCGGCACGGGCTGGCCCTCCTTCTGGGCGCCGTTCGATGAGGCGCATGTGGCCGGCGTCCGCGACACCAGCTACGGCATGGTCCGCATCGAAACCCTCTGCGCCCGCTGTGGCAGCCACCAGGGTCACGTATTCCCCGACGGGCCGCCGCCGACGCGCCTGCGCTACTGCATCAACTCGGTGAGCCTTGAGTTCGTCCCCGGCGGGGGCCACCTGCGCGACCCCCTGGGCCGAGGCGACGATGAGGCGCTCCAGGCGGCCGCCGCCGGCTGATGTCCGAACCCACCGAACGGCACGGCCTCGGGTCGTCGGGCCTGTGGGCCGTGGCGGCGGCGGTGGCCATGCTGGGCTGGACCGCCTGGGATAACCGGGTGGAAGACACCGCGCCCGGTCGCGCGCCGTATGATCGTATCGCCGGCGCGCGGGACGATCTCGAGACCCAGGCCCTCGCCCGCCTGATGACGGACGCCTACGCGGTGCTTCGCTCGCCAGACTTCCGCGAGAATCTCCTGGCGCTCGAAGCGCGCTATCCCGCCGTCTACGCCCGCAACGGCGAGCAGGGCGCCACGATCCCTCGGATCGCCGGCATCGTCGCCCTGGAGCCCGCAGGTTCGCGCTTCGCGCCCGCAGACGTGACGCTGGTCAATGGCGAATCCGGCGGTCTGGGCGCCGCGGGCGAAGGCGTCGCTTCGGGTCGCTACTCCAACATCCTCATCGAGCGGATGGTCATGGCGGCCTGGGGGCGTCCGGACGCCGTCGCCCGGTCCTGCGCCATCAATGTGGCCGCGCACGAGTACGCCCACACCATCGTGCTGACCCCGATGGGCTTCGGAAACGCGTTCACCGATACCAGGTCGGACGAGGTCGCGATCCCCAACCGCAGGTCCCATGGGACGCCGGTGGCCAGCTACCTGATCGGCTCTGTGGCCCAATGCACCTGGCTGGCGCAGCAGGGCCGCATCGAGCGCTCGGACGTCGGCGCCTGCGTCCAGGTGTTCGGGACGGCTGCGTTCAACTGGGATCGCTGCGGGCAGTTCGCGGGCGGGGAGCCGGTCGCCATGCGCCCCGGCCTCGCCCCGCCCGCGCGGCCGCTCTAGTTCCGCTTCTGGGCCGAAGGCGTCGCGGCTCCGTCGGTCACATCCTGCACCGGCTGGCTGGCGGCCATGCCCACGTCGCTGGCGCCGGCGCCGTAGCTGCGCGCCGCGTTCTCGGCGTAGCCGGCGGACTGGACCCGCAGGTTGTTCTGGACGTGATGCACGCCCGCCAGATCCTCGACGATCCGTTCGGCGCGGTGCTTGGCCTCGCGGCTCACCACCGTGCCCGACAAGGTCACCTCGCCGTCCGACACCGCGACGTTGATGTGGGTGGCGTCCAGCCATGCATCGTCCGCCAGCCGCTGGTGGACGTCGTCGCTGATCCGCTCGTCCGAGCGCTTGTAGCCCTTCGGACCCAGACCGCGGGCGCCGCGATACTCCTCGTAGGCGTTGCGGTTCTCCTGGCCGCCCTCGCCCGCCACGTCTGAGAACCAGTTCGAGATCCGCCGACCGGTTCGCCGGAAGAAGTCGCCGGCCTCGCGGGCCCGGTCCTCGAAGCCGCGGTCGTCGGCACGGCCGCCATCGCCGTAGCCCCGCTCGTAGTCGTAGCCGCCCGTACCGCTGGAGTACGTCGCGTCCGGGCGGCGCATCTCGCGCTGATAGCGCTGGTCGGCCTCATGGCTGCCGAAGCGACGGCCTTCGCCATCGTAGTCGCGGCCGCGCCGATCGGTCGGATGCGCGCGATAGCCGGTCTCGTAGTCCCCGCGTCGCATCGCCGGCGAGACGCCCTCGTAGTCGGGGTCCTGCCAGCCGCTACGGCCGTAGAGATCCTCGTCGGGCCGCCGCGTAAAGCGGGCGTCTTCGCGGCCCTGGTTGTAGCCGGCGCCGGTCTCACGCTCGCCAAACACCCGGCCGCGCTCGGCCCCGCGCACGAAGGTCCGGTTCTCGCCGCCCGACCAACGGTCGCGGCCGTCGCTCATCCCGTAGGCGTCGTACCGGTCGTCGGATCGCTGCCGATCGCGCTCCTGCCAGTACCGCTCCAGATCGTCGCTCCAACGACCAGCCATGGCTGTTCTCCTTCGTTCTTCATGGCGGGTCGAGCCCGCCGTGGGTGAGAACAAAGGGCCGCAGTGGTGGTTCCGCTGGAAGGGGCTCAGAGCGGGATGTTGTCGTGCTTCTTCCAGGGATTCGTGAGCGTCTTGCCCTTGAGGTTCTTCAGCGCGTTGATCAGCCGCTTGCGGGTCGAGTGGGGCATGATCACGTCGTCGATATAGCCGCGTGAGGCGGCGACGAACGGGTTGGCGAACCGGGCCTGATACTCGGCGGTGCGGGCCGCGATGGCTTCGGGGTCGCCGATCTCGGAACGGAAGATGATCTCCACCGCGCCCTTGGCCCCCATCACCGCGATCTCGGCCGACGGCCAGGCGTAGTTGATGTCGCCGCGGATGTGCTTGGAGCTCATCACGTCATAGGCGCCGCCATAGGCCTTCCGCGTGATCACCGTGATCTTCGGCACCGTCGCCTCGGCGAAGGCGAAAAGCAGCTTGGCGCCGTGGCGGATCAGGCCGCCCTGCTCCTGCTTGGTGCCCGGCATGAAGCCCGGCACGTCGACGAAGGTGATGATCGGGATCTCGAAGCAGTCGCAGAAGCGCACGAAACGGGCGCCTTTTCGCGAGCTGTCGATGTCGAGCACGCCGGCGAGGGTCTGCGGCTGGTTGGCCACAATGCCCACCGGCTGCCCATCCAGGCGGCCGAAGCCCACCACGATGTTCTTGGCGAAGTCCGGGCTGATCTCGAAAAAGTCGCCCTCGTCCACGACCTTCTGGATCAGCTCCTTCATGTCGTAGGGCTTGTTGGGATTGGCCGGGACCAGGCTGTCCAGGCTCATCTCCATGCGCTTGCCGTCGTCGTAGCTCTCGCGGACGGGCGGCTTCTCGCGGTTGTTCAGCGGCAGGAAGTCGATCAGGCGGCGGACCTGGGTCAGCGCCTCGAGGTCGTTCTCGAAGGCCCCGTCGGCGACGCCGGACTTCATCGCGTGAACCCGGTAGCCGCCCAGGTCCTCGTGGCTGACGTCCTCGTGGGTGACGGTCTTCACCACGTCGGGGCCGGTCACGTACATGTAGGACGTGTCCTTCACCATGAAGATGAAGTCGGTGATGGCGGGCGAATAGACGTCGCCGCCGGCGCAGGGGCCCATGATCACGCTGATCTGCGGGATGACGCCCGAAGCCAGGGTGTTCTCGAGGAAGATGTCGGCATAGCCGCCCAGGGCCGCGACGCCCTCCTGAATGCGCGCGCCGCCGGCGTCGAACAGGCCGATGATCGGCGCGCCCACCTTCATGGCCTGCCGCTGGACTTTCAGGATCTTCTCGGCGTGGGCGGACGACAGCGAGCCGCCGAACACGGTGAAGTCCTTGGAGAAGACGAACACCACCCGGCCGTTGATGCGGCCCCAGCCGGTGACGACGCCGTCGCCGGGGATCCGGTTCTTCTCCATGCCGAACTCGCTGACGCGATGCTCGACGAACATGTCGAACTCCTCGAACGAGCCCTCGTCGAGCAGCAGGTCGATCCGTTCGCGGGCGGTGAGCTTGCCCTTGGCGTGCTGGCTCGCGATCCGCTTCTCGCCGCCGCCCATGCGGGCTTCCTCGCGGCGCTTCTCGAGTTCTTCCAGGATGTGCTTCACGTCCGGCCTTCCTTGACGAAGGCGCAGGGGTAGAGCCGCGCGGCTTCACAGGCAAGTTGCCCCCAGGGGAGGTCCATACACCCCGGCGACGCCCTGCCTACCGTTAGGTGAGCTTGCGGCGCATGCACTACTTAGATACTTCTAAGTAAGAAATTCTTCCGCACCCTGGAGCGCCCCATGAGCCTGATCCAACTCTTCGTCGCTCAGCGCGAGGCGTTCGAGGCCGCCTATGAAGATGACGACTGGTCGCGTCTCGACCCCTTTTTCCACCCGGACGTCCGCTACGAGGTGATGAACATGCCCTTCCACTGCGTGCTGGAGGGGCGCGACGCGATGGTGGCGGGCATCCGCCGATCAATCTCGGGCTTCGACAAGCACTGCCGTCGCACCGTGGGCCTCGACCGCGTCGTGCGCGAGGAAGGCGCCAACGTCATCATTTTCAGCCGCATGATGTTCGAGCGACCCGGCGCGCCGCCCACGTCCAGTGGCGTGTGGGAGATCGCCACTTACCGCGACGGGCGGATCTCGCGGCTGATCGACCTGTACGAGCCCAACGCGGCGGGCGACTACGAGCGATGGATGGCCGAGTGGGGCCAAGGGTTGGACCCAAGCTACGCCTGACGCCCGTCCAGCCGCCCTATAGTCCAGTCGAGAAAGTCCTTCGGCGAGGTTTCAGAAAGGCCGACGGCGCGAAGGTTCGCGTCGCCGGCCAGCGCCTGGGTCAGCGTGACCGCCGCGACCAGGGCGACCAGCTTCTGGCTCTCGGCCAGTTCGGGCGCCGACTGGCCAGCCCACTCGGCCCGGCGCACGCGCGCCGCGTGCACGCGCTCGGCCATCGGCAGCAGCATGCCCTGCCCGCTTGGCGACCAACCGGTGAGCACCAGCCACAGCGCCAGCCGCGCCGTGCCGCGCCCCGCGTAGAATTCGGTTAGCAGTTCGCCCACCTGCGCCAGCTCGAGGCCATCCGCCGCGCGCTGGGCCACGATCTGCTGCAACTCGTCCGCGAAGCGCCTGCCCGAGAACCGCAGCAACGCCTCCAGCAGCCCCTCGCGGTTTCCGAAGTGGTAGTGGATGGCGGCGTCGGTCATGTTCAGCTCGGCGGCGATCTTCTGGACCTTCACGCCGTTCGGCCCCTCGGCGGCGAGGTAAGCTTCGGCGGCCTCCAGGATCGCCTGGCGCGACGCCTCCACGGTCCGGCGCACCCGCTTTCCGTCCGCCTTCGCCATCCTGACTCGCTCCCCGGCTTCGAGGAGTCTAGGTAAGCCCGCGCCGCTGCAGGACCAAGCGCCGCTTGCGCCGACGCAGGACGCCCAGCACCCTGGCGCTTCGGAGGTCCCCATGCTCGTCGTCACCGGAACCGTCACCGCGCGGCTCGACACATTCGAGGCGCTGCGCGAGGCGGCGCTGGCGCACGTGGCGCGCTCGCGGACCGAGCCGGGCTGCCTGAAACACGGCGCGCACGTCGACTGCGAGGACCCGCTGACCCTGTTCTTCTATGAGGAGTGGGCCGACCGCGCCGCGCTGGACGCCCACTTCGCCCAGCCGGGCTCGCAGGCGTTCATGGCCCGCGTCCGCGAGCTCGCGGCGCGCAGCACGCGGATGAAGATCCTGCCGATCGTGGAGCGGAGTTAGGCCGCCAGCGCCTTCAGCCAGCGGTCCAGCACCTGGGCCTCGACGCGCAGGCGCGCCGTCCGCTCGGCGGCCTCCGCATCGATGCCCCACTTCTCCTCCTGGTAGGCCTCGTCCACGCGCGACAGGTCGAACGCCTCGTCGGCGGTGAGCCAGCCGCGCAGCAGGCCGATCGCCAGCGCGGCCGAGCCGAACAGCGCGACCCCGAACGCCAGGCCGGCGAGCTGGAAGTCGCTCAAGGACAGCGCGATCTCTCGCACCCGCGTCAGCGACGTGGACGGCTGGTCGCGATGGACGATGCCCTGGCTGCGCTCGAGGCGCACGCCCTCCTCCGCCGCGATACGCGCGAGGACGGGCAGCCATGCCGCTTCCTGCCGCGCCACCAGGGCGGCCGGGTCGGTGGCGAAGTAGCAGACCAGGTCCGAGCCCGCGTACTGCGCGACCTGATCGGCCACGCCGTCGCGACTGTCGCCAATGGTCTCGATGGCGGTGTTGGCGAGGCGGGTGGCGTGCATGGTCGCCATCTCGATCACGTCGGTCTGGGCGGCCCACTCCTCGGCCACCTGTTCGGCCGCCGAGCGGGTGGGAAGCCGCATCAGCTGCGCCTTCGGCGTGCGCAGGTTGCGGCCATCCAGCTGCACGCCGAAACCGCCGTCCGCCTCGATGACGGTGACGGCCTTGTAGAAGCGCCTGGGTTTCTCGGCCGGCTCGTGGAAGCCTTTGCGCAAGTCCAACTCGTGTCTCCCGACGGAACGTCTCTCGGCGGCCGTGCAATGCGGACAAAACGAGACGACCGCAAGGGAGGATGCCGGTGGCGACAGGCCAAAGGGATCTGGAAGGCGCCATCGCCGTCACCCGCTTCGGCTTGGGCGCCCGGGCCGGCGAGATCGGAGAGGCGGTGCGAGATCCTCGCGGCTGGCTGAAGGCTCAGGTGCGCCGCGAAGGCGCCGAGCCTTTCTCGACCAATGGCGAGGGATCGACCCAGCGACTGATCGAGTTCCGCGACTATCGCCGTCAGCGCGCCATGGCCGAGCAGGCCGGCTCCCCTCCCGCAGATGGAAGCGGGCGCAAAGACGATCCGGTGATGAAGGCGCGGCAGTTCGTGCGCGACAACACGACGGGCGACATCCTGGGTCGCGTCCAGGTGGCGGCGCAGACCCCGGCCGGATTCCGGGAACGGTGGGCGCTGTTCTGGGCAAACCACTTCACCGTCTCGGCCGTGAAGCTGCAGGTCGCGGGACTGGTCGGCCCGTTCGAGAACGAGGCGATCCGCCCGCGTATCTTCGGCCGCTTCATCGACCTGCTGGGGGCGGCCGAAACCCACCCGGCGATGCTGCTCTACCTGGATCAGGCGCAGTCGGTGGGGCCGAACAGTCGCGCCGCGCAGTTCCAGCGCCGCCGCGGGACCCGTGAGGGCGGCGGCCCGGCGCGCGGCCTGAACGAGAACCTCGCCCGCGAAATCCTGGAACTGCACACGGTGGGCGTCGATGGCGGCTACACTCAGGCCGACGTCACGGAGTTCGCCCGCGCGCTGACGGGCCTGTCGATCGCGGGCCCCCGCGACGCCGGCGTCGAGGGCGTGGTGTTCCGGGCTCAGACCCATGAGCCCGGCGCGCGCACCGTCATGGGCGTCCTCTACGGCGATGGCGGCAAGGAGCAGGCGAGCGCGATCCTCGCAGATCTCGCCGCGCGGCCGCAGACCGCCCGCTTTGTCTGCACGAAGATCGCCCGGCACTTCGTGGCGGACGATCCGCCACCGGCCCTGGTCGCGCGCCTGGAGCGGGCCTGGCTCTCGACCGATGGCGACCTGGCCCGCGTGGCCGAAGCGCTGATCGACGCGCCCGAGGCCTGGGAGCCCTTCCCCGCCAAGCTGAAGACGCCCTACGAGTTCCTGGTCTCAAGCTATCGCGCGCTTGGCGGCGAACCGCGCGGGATCGGCCAGGTGGCCGGCGTGCTGGGCGGGCTGGGGCAACGGCCGTTCGGCGCGCCTTCGCCGAAAGGCTGGCCCGACGAGGCCGCGCCCTGGGCCGCCTCCGACGCCCTGGTGAAGCGGATGCAGTTCGCCCAGCAGATCGCCGCCGTGGCGGGACCGCTCGTGCAGGATCCGTCGGCGCTCGCGACCCTGACCCTGGGCGCGCGCCTGGGCCAGGCATCGCGCATAGCCATCGCCCGGGCCGAGTCGCGCGCCGAAGCCGTCGCCCTTCTCCTCATGACGCCGGAGTTCCAGCGCCGATGACCGGACCCCGCCTCCATCGCCGCGCATTCGCCGCCGGCCTGTCGCTGCCGTTCCTGGCCCGCGTCGCGGACGCAGCGGTCCCGGCTAACCGCAAGTTCGTGGTGATCGTCTGCCGGGGCGGCATGGACGGACTGTCGGTCGCCCCGCCGATCGGCGACCCGGACTACGAAGGCCTGCGCCGCGCGCTCGCGCTGGGCGATGCTGCGCTCAAGCTGGACTCGACGTTCGCTCTGCATCCCGTGTTGCCGACGATCCATCGGCTGGCGCAGGCCGGGCAGGCCCGCATCGCCCCGGCCGTGGCGAGCCCCGATCGCGCTCGCTCGCACTTCGAGGCGCAGGACGTGCTCGAGACCGGCGCCCCCGGCGTCTACGCCACCACCTCGGGCTGGCTGAACCGCGCTGTCTCGGCGATGGGCAAGGTCGAGGCGATTTCGGTTGGCCCGACGGCGCCGCTGATCCTGCGTGGGCCCGCCACCGCCGGCTCCTGGTCGCCCGGCCGCGCCCTCGACGCCGAGGCCCGCCTGCCCGGGCTCCTGCAGGACCTCTACAAGCAGGATCCCCTTCTGGGCCCCGCGCTCGCGCGGGGGCTGCAGACCGAGACCCTGGCCCGCGACACCGGCGCGGCGATGTCCGCCGCGGGGGGCATGCGGGGCCAGACCGTGCCCGGCCGCGAGGCGGCCCGGGCCATGGGCGAGGCCCTGGCGGGCTTCCTGAAGGCGCCGAACGGGCCGCAGGTGGCCGCCGTGTCGCTGGACGGCTTCGACACCCACGCCAATCAGGCGCCTCTGCTGGCCGTCCGTCTCGCCAGCCTCGACGCCCTGGTGGATGGCCTGCACGCAGGGCTGGGCCCGGTCTGGCGCGACACCGTCGTCCTGGCCGTCACCGAGTTCGGCCGGACCGCCCGCATGAACGGCACAGGCGGCACCGATCACGGCACCGGCTCGACAGCGCTGATCATGGGCGGCGCCCTGAAGGCCGGCGGAATTGTCGGCGACTGGCCCACGCTGAAGCGGCAGGCGTTGTTCGAGGATCGCGACGTCTATCCGGCGCTCGACCTACGGGCGCTGGAGAAGGGGCTGCTGGCCGAGCACCTGGGTCTCGAACGACGCGCCCTGGACAGCCTGGTGTTCCCTGAGAGCGCCAGCGTCAGGCCGCTGACGGGACTGGTCTAGGCAGGCACCGCGTCGAACGCGATGGTCATCCGGCGCTCGTCGGTCGTGAAGGGCACGGTCCCGTGCCACATGTACGAGGGGAACAGCACCAGCCGGCCAGGCTTGGGCCGTATGAAGTGATCGGCAGGCTGCGGCGGATCGGTGACGAAGGGCGGCTGGCCGAACCGGATCCAACCCTGCTTCTCGGCGCTGTCCAGGGCGCTGTCTGGCGTCTCGACATAGAAGGCCGACGACAGCCAGCCCTCGGGGTGGAAGTGGTCCTTGTGGAAGCCGCTGGGCTTCAGTCGCACCGACCAGGCCCCCTCGATGCGGTAGTTCCCGGTCGAGCGCGACCGCAGGGGATCGGTCCCGGCGCCCAGCCTGGCGATGTGCTCGCGGATCGGGGCGTCGATGGCCTTGAAGAACGCCTGGATCGCCGGGTTGTCCGAGCCCGTCAGCCGGTAGGTCGTCTGGCTGCCGTGGCGCAGGGACTGCGACGACGGGTGAGTATCGTAGATGTGGAGACGATTGAGGGCGGCGGCGAGGTCGGCGAGGTAGCTGGGCAGGTCGGCCCACCCCGCCGGCGCGGAGATCTCGTAGGCGCCGACCATGGCGTCATAGTCGTAGAGTTCGCGGTAGAGCGGGTCGCCCAGGGCGCGCGCCGCCGACGCCGCCCAGCCCCACAGAGACTGGTTGCCCGGATCCAGCTCCAGGCCCCGCCGCGCCTTCGCCAGCGCCAGGTCGGCGCGCCCGCGGGCGAGATGGACAATCACCGCCTGGCTCAGGACGCCGGGCTGGTCGGGCAACCGCGCCTCGGCCCGCGCCGCCAGCCGCTCGGCGTCGTCCAGCCGGCCCAGTTCCAGCGCCGCCTGTCCCGCGGCCATCAGCAGCGCCACCTCGTCGGGCATTCGATCGGCGGCCATGGCCAGCAGGGCAGCGCCCTTCTCGGCCTGGCCGGCGGCTTCGAGGAACCTGGCCTTGGTCAGCAGGAGCGGCGCGGGAAGGCCGCCGGCGTGGGCGCAGCGATCCAGGATCATCTCGGCCTCGGCCAGGTCGCCCCGCCGCATCCAGACGAGGTTGGCGTACTCGGCGGCCGTCTCGACCCGGTTCGGCGCCCTGCGCAGCGCCTCACGATAGGCGTTCTCTGCGCCGTCCAGGTCTCCGACGGCCGACTTGGCGCGCGCCATCACGCCCCAGCTCAGCGCGCCGTCGAGTCCGAGTCGGAACCCATGCTCCATGGCCGCGACGGCCTGGGCCCCGTGGCCCAGATCCCCAAGGGTTGCGGCCAGATTGTGCCAGGCCACGCCGCTTGACGGGTATCGGCTGGTGGCCCGGGTGTCGAAGACCAGCGCCTCCTCGCGTCGGCCCAGCGCCTTGAGCGCCGTGGACTGCACGGCCAGCGCCCGGTGGCTGGGCTCGGGATGCTCGGCCAGGGGCGTCGTGAGCGCCAGCGCCTCTTCGATGCGGCCCTCGTCCAGCAGGGCCTTGGCGCGATCCACGGGGTCTTGGCTCAACGGCGCCTCTTGAAGGGTTCAGGGTCGGCCTCATGCTCGTCGAAGCCGAAATGTTCGAAGCCGGCCTTCAGCTCGCGGCTGATCGGGGCTTCCAGAATCAGGGTCCCACGCGAGGGGTGCGGCAGGACCAGCCGACGCGCGTGCAGCTGCATCTTGAGACCGCCGGACAACTCGACCGAGGCCTCGGTATTGTACTTCAGGTCGCCCAGGATCGGATGGCCCATGGCCAGCATATGGGCGCGGAGCTGGTGGGTGCGCCCGGTGTGGGGCCACAGCGCCATCCAGGCGGCGCGGGGCCCGGCACGAGCGATGGTCACGAACTCGGTCTCGGCCTGCTCGGCGCGGTCGTCCTTGGGGTCGACCGGGACCATCATCTCGCGGTCGCCGACACCCTTTTTGGCCAACGGCAGGTTCAGCACGCCGTCGCCCGGCTTCGGGAAGCCCGCCACGATGGCCCAATAGACCTTCTGCGCCCGGCGCTTGGCGAACGCCCCCGCCAGCTTGGCGGTCGCGCTCGGCGTCTTGCCCAGCACCAGAACGCCCGAGGTGTCGCGGTCCAGTCGGTGGACCAGACGGGGCCGGTCCAGCCCCTCCCCCCAGGCCGAGAGCAGCCGGTCGATATGCTTCGAGGTCTTGGTCCCGCCCTGCACCGCCAGGCCGGAAGGCTTGTTCAGCGCCAGCACCTCCTCGTCCTCGTAGATCACCAGGCTCTTGGCGTAGGCGATGTCGCGGGCGGGCAACTGGCCCTTCTCCTCCGGGTCCGGCGCCTCGGGAAGCGGCGGCACGCGCACCTGGCTGCCGGCCGACAAGCGCGTGTCGGGCTTGGCGCGCGCGCCGTCCACCCGGATCTGCCCCGATCGCGTCAGCTTCTGGATCTGGATGTGGTTGAGGTGCGGCCAGCGGCGCTTGAACCACCGGTCCAGGCGCACGCCCTCCTCGCCCTTGTCCACATAGAGGGTCTTGACCTCTCTCATGCGAGCAACCGTCGCATCAGCAGCAGGCCCGCGAAAAGAGCCGCCACCGACAACACCACCGAGCCCAGGCTGTAAACGAAGGCCTGCCCCCAGTCGCGTCGTTCGATCATCAGCGCCACCTCCAGAGAGAAGGCGGAGAACGTCGTGAAGCCGCCCAGGACCCCCACGCCCAGCAGAACCCGCCACTTCTCGCCGTCGGGCCCGCCTCTGAGCGCCAGCCAGCCGGCCAGCACGCCCATCAGGAGGCCGCCCAGCGCATTGGCCGCGAAGGTGCCGTAAGGCCAGCCTGGCCCCAGCACCCGGGTCGCCTGGACGCCCAGCAGGTAGCGCAGGATCGCGCCCGACCCGCCACCTACGGCCACAAGGAGAAGTGTCTGCATTCGAAGGGCCTTATGCGCGGCAAGACTTCGTTTGCCAACGTCGGCCAAGGTGGCCCCATGTCGAACGACTCCGGCGGCAACGAGATTACGCGCATCAGCGCGGCGGACGCGCCCGCCATGCTGGAGCGGCTTGCGGGTTCGGATCGGCTGGAACGCGGCGCGGTCTTCCTCATCAGCGTCGAGGCGATCAAGGAGCGGTCGGGCGACCGCTGGGACAGGAAGCGCGACGACGTCTGGGGCTACCTCGGCCGCAAGCTCAACGAGTACCTGTCATACCAGGACATCCATCAGCAGGTCAGCGACACCGAAGTGCTGGTGGCGATGACCACCGAGGAGGGCGTGGCCGCCCAGGCGGTGGGCATGAAGGTGCTGGAGGAGGTGCTGGAATTCTTTCTGGGCGCCGCCAACCGGCGCGACATCCGCGTCAAGGCCGTGACCAAGATCGACGGCCACCTGCTCAGCTGCACCGAAATCGACCCCGAGGCCATCGCGACCGCGCGGGCCACCGCCAGGCCGGAGCCAGAGCGCGAGCCGGCCATCTCCCCCTATCAGATGAGGGTCAGCGCCCAGGCCGAGCGCGAGCGCAATCCCGTGTCGTTCGTGGCCGCCAGCGGCCACAAGCTGCTGATCGAGTTCGCCCTGGAGCATGTGATCAGCCTGCGCCACGGCGTGACGGCCGTGCTGCGGGTGGAGCCGACGGTGCGCTACTACGCGACCGGCGAGGTCATCCCGACGCGGAAGTACGGCAAGTTGGCCGATGTGGACCTGATGGCGTTGGACAGCGCCACCCTGGCGTTCGGCAGCCTGTTTCTGCCGCAGGATGCACGCACCCAACCGCCGCTGATCCTGCCGGTCTCGTTCCGTACGATGGGCGGGCGCAAGGGCCGCCAGCTGCTGATCGGCATGCCCTGCGCCTCGCCGGAACTGGTGCGCCAGGGCGCCATGATCGAGTTCATCGATATCGACCACGGCACGCCGCCCGGCCGCCTGGTCGAAGTGGTCAGTCTGGTGAGCGGCGTCGCGCGCGGGGTGCTGGCGCGGTTGCAGCCCACGGGCGACGCCCTGCGGCCTGTCAGCGGTGCGCGCTTCAACGGCTTGTCGGTCGATGTCGCGGAACTGGGCCTGCCCGACGCCAAGCTGCCGTCGTTCCTGCGTCAGATGGCGCACCAGATGCGCGGCAAGGCGCCGGCCCTGATCGCCCAGGGGCTGGGCGAGCGCCTGCACCTCGACATGGCCGAAGAAGCCGGATTCACGCACGCCGGCATCCGCGCCGCGCCGAAGACGGTGACGCGTCAGGTCGCCTGACTAGATCCGTTCGCCCAGCGTCTTGCGCAGGGCCCGGGCGTCATAGGTGTCGGCGCCGCGCGGGCGTTCGCCCCGGCCCATGACGACCTCGATGGTCGACGTCACCGACGGCCCCGGACCGAGGCTCATGCTGCCCAGACCAACGCCCACGCCGATGCCTGAGCGGCGCCCGTAGCTGCCGCCGCCGACACCCAGGCTGACCTGTGGCCCACGATCGGGCCGGCCCTCCATGTAGCGATCAGCGACCCGGAACCAGTCGTAGCCTTCGGCAATGGCAAGGTCGGCGGCGCGAACCAGGGCATAGTCCTGGACCTGCTGCGGGGGCGCGCCGGGGCCGCCCTGGAAGGTCACGCGGTAGCGGCCAGGTTCTATGCGGTACTCACGGTAGCCGACGGCGCTGGCAGAGCCGGCGGGCTGGTAGAGTGTCGGCGTGGCGGCGCAGGCGGTGACCGAAAGTGCGGCCGCAGCGATCAGGATCAGGCGGATCATGGACAGTGGTCCGAGCGAAAAGTGACGTCCCTTCCGGGGCTTGTAGCCCGAAACGGTTAAGTCCGCGCGCCCGTTCCTGGTTACCGCAGCCCCAGCGCGTCGATCAGAGCGGCCATGTCGGCCGGCGGCGGCGCCTCCAGCCGCTTGGTCCCGCCACCCGGGTGCGGAAATCCCAGCGCCGTCGCATGCAGCATCAACCGCGGGATCGGCTGGCCGTTGACCACGAGCGCGCCGCCGTATCGGGCGTCTCCCGCAATCGGCCGCCCGATCGACGCGAGATGCACACGCAGCTGGTGCATGCGCCCCGACTCGGGATCGAGCTGCAGGAGCGCACTGCCCTCGCCCGCCTTGAGCGTCTTGTAACGTGAGCGGGCGGTCTCGGCGTCGGGGTGATCGGCGCTGCAGACCTGCATGTAGGCCTCCCGCCCCTGCTCCACCCGGCGCAGCGGCGCATCGATCGCGCCGCCTTTCGGGTCCGGCGCGCCGGGCGTGACGATGGCCAGGTAGGTCTTGGAAAATGCCCGCCGCATCATGGCCTTGCCCAGGAAACTTGCGGCCGGCTGGGTCTTGGCGGTCAGGATCACGCCCGAGGTGTCGCGGTCCAGTCGGTGGATCAGCCGCGGCCGCGCCTTGCCCGGCTTGGCGAACGCCCAGAGCAGCTCGTCCAGGGTGTTCACCTGCCCCCGGCCGCCCTGGCTCGACAGGCCCGCAGGCTTGTTCAGGGCCAGGATGTCGGCGTCCTCGTACATCACCAGGCCGCGCACGAACGCGACCTCCTCGGGCGTCAGCTGAACAGGCTTCTGGGTTTTCACCCGCGCCCTTCTAGCGGAGCACACCCCGCTTCGTCATCGCCCAAGCGAAGCCGGCCAGCAGCACGCAGATCACCACGATGACAATCGGGAACGCGAGGCCCCCCATGAACTCTCCGCCCGGCGCCGTCGCGGTGTGGAGCAGCGAGCCCGCCGCCCCGAGCGTGGACACCGCAAACGCGTGCATCGCCCACCTCGACCGCGCAAGCAGGAGCAGCGACCCCACCACCGAGCCCCACACGCCCACGGCCCAAACCGCATGCATCCAGGTCGGATAGGCGGCGATGAACGCAATCTGTGGCTCCGTCATGCCGGCCGAGCGCATGTAGGCGTCGCCCTGCACGTGGCTCATCGTGTAGTCGAATCCGCCGAACGCGTTCCAAAGCAGGCTCACGCCCGCTACAATCCAGAACCACCAGGGGGTCGCCCGCGGCGTCGCCGTGCCCGTCGTTGTGGTCATCGTACCCTCCCCAGGGAATGGAGAGAGCCTAGGCTGCGGAATGCCAGCGAACAACGGTCACCGGAGACCGTTCAGCCCCTGCGCAGCGCCGCCCATCGCTCAAGACGTTCCTTGATGCGCGCCTCGTTCCCCTCGCCGCGCGGCTGATAGAACTGCCGCCGCTCCATCCCTTCGGGGAAATAGTTCTGTCCCGAGAAGCCTTCGGCGGCGTCGTGGTCGTACTGATAGCCCTTGCCGTAGCCCAGGTCCTTCATCAGCCGCGTTGGCGCGTTCAGGATGTGTGACGGCGGCATCAGCGAGCCGGTCTCCTTGGCCGCCTTCATGGCCGCGCCGAAGGCCTTGTAGACGGCGTTCGACTTGGGCGCGCAGGCCAGATGCACCACCAGCTGCGCCAGCGCGATCTCGCCTTCGGGCGAGCCCAGGAAGTCGTAGGTGTCCTTGGCGGCGTTCGCGAGGACGAGGCTCATCGGATCGGCCTCGCCGATGTCCTCGGCCGCCGCGCGGATCAGGCGGCGCGCCACGAACAGCGGGTCTTCGCCGCCCGTCAGCATCCGCGCCAGCCAGTAGAGCGCCGCGTCCGGGTCGGACCCCCGGATCGACTTATGCAGGGCCGAGATGAGGTTGTAGTGCTCCTCGCGGTCCTTGTCGTAGGCGGGACTCCGCTTCTGCAGGATCTGCCCCAGCTCCTTGGCGGTCAGCGGCTTGGCCGAGGCGATGTTGAAAAGGGTCTCGGAGAGCGTCAGCAGATAGCGTCCATCCCCATCGGCCAGGGCGGTCAGGGCGGCGCGGGCCTCAGGCTCGAGTGGCAGCTTGCGGCCTTCATGCGCCTCAGCCTTGGCCAGCAGTTGCTCGAGCGCCTCGTCGTCCAGGCGCTTCAGCACGAACACCTGGCTGCGCGACAACAGCGCTCCATTCAGCTCGAACGAAGGATTCTCGGTGGTCGCGCCCACCAGCGTGACAATCCCTTCCTCCACGAACGGCAGGAAACCGTCCTGCTGGGCGCGGTTGAAGCGGTGGATCTCATCGACGAACAGGAGGGTCGCCTGGCCTGCGAGACGACGCGCACGGGCCTGCTCGAAGGCCTTCTTCAGGTCGGCCACGCCCGAGAACACCGCCGACAGCTGCTGGAATTCGTAGCCCGCCGCCTTCGCCAAGAGGCGCGCGATGGTGGTCTTCCCCGTCCCCGGCGGGCCCCAGAGGATCATCGAGCTCAACCGCTTCGCCTCGGCCATCCGCCCGATGGGGCCTTCGGGCCCCAACAGGTGGTCCTGGCCCACCACCTCAGCCAGCGTCTGCGGGCGCAGGCGGTCGGCCAGCGGCGACGGCTGTTGCGGCTTCAGGCCCGCGGCTTCGAAGAGGTCGGCCATCGGCTTACGGCCCTGTCAGGGCGCCGGGGCCGACGTAGTGCACCCCCGCGTGCGGCCCCAGAGGCAAGTCGAGCGCAGCCCAGACCAGCGTCATACTGATCCCTGCGGCCATGAAGCAGAGCGCGTAGGGCAGCATCAGCGCCAGCAGGGATCCCACGCCTATGCTCTTGTCCCACCGGCGACAGAAAGCCAGCACCAGCGGGAAGTAGGACATCAGGGGCGTCATGATGTTGGTATAGCTGTCGCCCATACGGTAGGCCGCCGTCGTCATCTCGGGCGAGATGCCCAGCAGCATGAACATCGGCACCACCACCGGCGCCATCGCGCTCCACTTGGCGGACGCCGAGCCGATGAACAGATCCAGCACCGACGAGAAGGCCTGCACGCTCACCAGCAACAGCGGTGCGGGCAGCGCCAAGGCCTTCAAGGCCTCGGCGCCGTTGATCGCCGCGATGGGCCCCAGTCGCGACCAGTTGAACATCGCCACGAAGTGCGCCGCGAAGAACACGAACACCACATAGGGCGCGATCGCGCGCACACCCCCGACCATCTGCTCAACGACGTCCGACGACGTCCTGATCACGCCGGCGCCGCGCCCGAAAGCGATCCCGCTCGCCATGAACAACAGCATGAAGCCCGCGATCAGCGCGCTGTAGAAGGGCTGCAGTTGGGCAGGACCGGTCTTCGACTCGTCGATCAGCGGCGTGTATCCGGGCCAAAGGGCCAGCGCCGCGAAAGCGGTCACCACCGCAAGCGCAGCAAAGCCGGCCCAGCGCAGCCCTCGCCGCTCTGTGTCGGTCACAGCAGCGCGGGCCAGTTCCGCCTTCAGGTCTTCATCCGCGTCGCCGCCCCAGGCGGCCATGCGCGGCTCGACGATGCGGTCGGTCACAAACCAGATGATGGGCGTGAACACGAACACCGCCGCCAGGATGAACCACCAGTTGCCGAGCGGGTTCATCACCCAAGCCGGGTCGATGATCCTGGCCGCTTCCTGGGTGAAGCCGAAGAGCAGAATATCGGTCTGTCCGGGTGTGATGTTGCCGACGAAGCCGCCCGAGACCGCTGCGAAGGCCGCGGCTATGCCCACCATGGGGTGGCGCCCAACCGCCGCGTAGAGCAGCCCGGCCAGCGGAATGAACACCACGTAGGCCGCGTCCGACGCATGGTGGGAAACCATGCCGATCATCGCCACCGTGGGCGTAAGCAGCACACGGGGTGCGTTGCGCAGGCTGCTGCGGATCAACGCGCTCAGCAGGCCGGTTCGCTCGGCGATCGCGGCGCCCAGCATGATGACCAACACCTGCCCCAGCGGTGCGAAGCTCGACAGGGTCCGCGGCATCTCGGTGAGAAGCCTTGCCATGTTCTCTTCCGAGAACAGGGAGTGGGCATGGAAGCTCAGGCGCCCATCCACGAGCACGCCGAACTGCGGCGCCTCGTCCCCGGGATAGGCCAATGACGCCTGCCAGCCCGCCGCTGCCCCCACCGCGGACAACACCATCAACGCCGCAATCAGCCAGACGAAGATGATCACAGGGTCGGGCAGCATGTTCCCGAGGCGCTCGACGGCGCCGAGAAACCCCTTCGCCGGGGCGGGCGCTGACTTTGGGTCGGCACTATCCATGTTGTCCACCTAGCACGGCCGCGCGCGATTGCCCCACCGCAGTGGCGACGGCCATACCAGTTCCACTGACCCTTGCCGTCGTTTGCGCAGGCTTGAGGCGCAGCCTACCCGCGGAAGGTCGCGGTCACCTCGCGGCCGTTGCGCAGAATGGTCACCTGCCAGGCGCGCTGCGGCGCCTGAACGGCGGCGGCCAGGTCTCGGACGGATTCGATCTTGAAGCCGTTGACCGCACGGATGATGTCGCCGCGCTGGAGCCCGATGGTGCGGGCGAGGCCCGCGCCGTCGATCTGGGTCACCAACACGCCTGCGCCGGTGAAGATATCGAGGCCCAGTTCGTCGGCCACGGCCGGCGACAGATTGACCACGGTCGCGCCATCGAAAGGATGCCGCCCGGCCAGCTTGCGCTCGTCGCGCGCCGGCGTTGCGGGCGGCGCCTCGGCGCGCAGGGTGACCGCCACATCGCGATCTCCACGGCGAACGGAGAGCGGGATCGTCTCGCCGGGTCGACGGGTCTGAATCAGGTAGTTCAGCGCAGCGGCGTCGACCACAGGACGGCCGTCGGCCTGCAGCACCACGTCGCCCTGACGCAAGCCTGCCCGCGCGGCGGGACCGCCGGGGAAGAGATCGGCGACCAGCGCCCCCTGCGGCCGGTCCAGACCCAGACTGCGCGCCATCTCGGAGTCGATGCTCTGGGTGCGAGCGCCCAGCCAGGGCCGCACCACGGCGCGCCCGCCACCCACGGCCGTCTCCACCGCACGCCGCACGACGGTCGCCGGGATCGCAAAGCCCACGCCGGACGACGAGCCCGAGCGCGAGAGAATGAAGCTGTTCACGCCGATCAGGTCGCCGTCCATGTCCACCAGCGCCCCGCCCGAGTTGCCGGGATTGATGGCCGCGTCGGTCTGGATGTAGGCCAGCCCGCCCTCGCCGCCCGTTCGATCGAGGGCCGAGATGATGCCGTTGGTGACCGTCTGGCCGACGTGGAAGGGGTCGCCGATGGCCAACACCAGGTCGCCCACCTGGGCGTCGCCGCTGTCGTCGATGGCCAGCACAGGCAGGCGTTCGCCGGCCGGCAGGTCGATCTTGAGGATCGCCAGGTCGGTGCGCGCATCGGCGAGCAGAATCCTGGCCGGGAACTCACGCCGGTCGGAAAGGCCCACGATGATCTCCTGGCCGCCCTCCACCACGTGATTGTTGGTCACCACCACGCCGTCGGCGCGCACGATCACGCCCGAGCCGAGCGAGGCCGCCACCCGTGCTTGCGGCACACCCAGGCCGAACAGCGACCAGAACGGGTCGACCTGCTGGCGCACCACGCGCTTGGCCGAGATGTTGACCACGGCCGGAGCGCTTCGCTGCACGACGGGCGCGAACGACATCTTCATGGCCACGGCGCTGGACGGCGCCGCGCGGTTGGGCTCTGCGAAGGAAGGCTGCTGGGCCTGCGCGGCGCCCGCGAGGGCGACGAAGCAGGCGATCGTGAGGACGCGTACGGCGCGCATGAAATCTCCGGTTCAGGACCGTCGGCACGCTACACCGGTTTCCGGCGCAATCATGGCAAAGGCGCCTGTGGGCGCGCTACTGGGCGGCGCTACTCGGCGGCCGCGGCGGCCGGCGCGGGCTGGCGGGCCGCGGCGAACGCCAGCACGAAGGCCGCGAGCAGCAAGCCGGCCGCCAGCCAGATCGCCAGTCCTTCCGGGTGGTGGCCTCGCAACGACCATGCATAGACCAGTCCGAACAGCGCCGGCCCCATCATGGCGGCGATGCCGTTCAGGCTCTGCGTCGCGCCCTGCAGCTGACCCTGCTCATGCGGCTCGACCTTTCGGGTCATCAGCCCCTGGAGGCCGGGCATGATGAAGCCCGACAGCGCAAACAGCGGCGTGCCCAGCAGATAGGCCCAACCGATCGGCGCCCAGCCGTACCAGAAGAAGCCCCCGGCCCCGGCCAGCAGCCCGATCAGCAGCGTCCGGCGCTCGCCCAGCCGCTTCACGGTGGCGCCCACAAGGACCATCTGCACCACGATGCCCAAAGCGCCGGTCAGGAAGAACATCACGCCTTGGAACTGGATCGACCAGCCGTAACGGTGGGCGGTGTACAGGACGAAGATCGTCGGCAGCACGATGTGGGCGAACTGGAACAGGAAGCCCACGCCCGCCAGCGGCAGCAGCCCCAGCCGCGAGCGCAGCAGGCGCAGCGACCCCAGCGGATTGGCCCGCTTCCAGTCGTAGGCCTTGGCCCGCCGCTCGGGCGGCAACGATTCCGGCAGTACGAAAAGGCCGTAGAGGAAATTCACGAAGGTGAGCGCCGCCGCCGCCAGGAACGGCAGCCGCAGGTCGTCGCCGCCCAGCAGGCCGCCGATCACCGGTCCGACCAGGAAGCCGAACGAAAAGGCCGAACCCATCCAGCCGAACACCTTGGCCCGATCCTGCGGCGCGGTGACATCGGCAAGGTAGGCGTTGGCGGTCGAGAAGCTGGCCGCCGTGGCCCCGTTCAGGAGGCGCCCCAGCAGGAGCCACCACAGCGTCGGCGCAAACGCCATGAACAGGAAATCGACCCCTAGCCCCAGCAGCGACAGCAAAAGCACCGGCCGACGGCCGAACCGATCCGAGAGCATGCCAAGCAGGGGACCGCAGAAGAACTGCATGATCCCCCACGAGGTGGCGAAGACCACGTTCCACTCCGACGCTGCGGCGGTGTCCCCACCTGCCAGCGTCTTGATCAGGTTGGGCAGGATCGGGATCATGATGCCGAACGACACCGAATTCATCACCGCCAGGGCGAAGATGAAGCCGAAGCTGGCGCGGCGGCCGGCGGCCGCGGTCGTCGGATCACTCACGGGGCAGGCGCTCCAGTCGGAATCTCATGGCGTGACCGTATCGCGGATCGCGCGCAGTTGCGCCTGCCAGTACTCGGCGAGTTTGGTGAGCAGCAGGGCGTTGGGGAAGCCATGGCGGGCGGCGCTCTCGGCGGGCGCCTGGTGGAAGCCGCGATGCTCGACGCTGACCCGCGTCTCGTCGCCGACGGCTTCGAACTTCACCTCGACCTCGGTGTGCATGTCCGGCGGGAAGTTGGCCTGACGCCAGGACAACACCAGCCGCCCAGGCGGCTCCCAGATCAGCACCCTGCCGATCTCGAACACCTTGCCGTTGGCCAGCGTCTCGGTGAAGCGACCGCCCTCGCCCGGCTCGATCGCCATCACACCCGGCGCACGCGGAGTGGTCTGGAACAGCGCACTGGGCCGCCACCAGGCGCCGATCTCCTGGGTGAACACCTCGAACGCCCTCTGGGGCGAGGCCTTCACGCGCAGCGCCACATAGACCTTGGACGTCATGCGCCCTTCTCGATGTGTGCCTTGAACGCGAGCAGCTGGGCGCTCCACAGCCGTTCGCTTTCTTCCAGCCAGCGCAGCAGGTGGACCATCGGTTCGGGCCTCAGGGCATAGATTCGGACGCGTGCGTCGAACTCGGGATGGCTCTCCTCGACCAGTCCGCTGGCGCGCAGGGTCCGCAGATGGCGGCTCATGGCCGGCGCGGAGATCTCCAGCTCCCGCGCCAGCTCGCCCGCCGCGCGCGGACGCTCCGCCAGCAGGTCGACGACGCGACGGCGGTGCGGGTCGGCCAGGGCGGCCAGGGTCTGGTCCAGAGCTACCGAAGCGGCCATCAGACCAGCCTGTGGGTCGTGCCGGGCCCATAGGTGATGACGATGAAGCGGCTGGGTTGCGGGACCAGCGCCCGGCGCCACACCCCCTTCGGCACGATGCAGGTCGCGCCCGGTACCATCCCCACCCGCCGCTCCCCGCTGTCGACGGTCTCCCAGAAGCCCTCGACGGCGTGCGAGTTCAGGCCGCCCTTGCCGTCCAGGGTGAGATAAGTGTCCTCAAGCTCAAGGCGCGGCATCAAACCCACCCTGTGATCTTGAGCCCGGTAGCCGCCTCGGCCTCCTCGCGGGTCACCGCCTGGACGCTCTGGGCGACCGTCCAGATGTGGCCCTCGGGGTCGCGGGCGCGATAGGTCCGGTCGCCGTAGAACTGGGTGGCCGGCTCCATCATGATCTCGAACCCTGCAGCGCGCGCGCGAGCACAGTGAGCGTCCACGTCGCTGTCGATCTGGATGTGGACGGTCTGCGTGTTCTTGCCCCCGAGCGACGATGGGCTCTTGTGGTCCTCGGACCACTCGTTGCCGATCATGATGGCGGCGTTTCCGAACCGCATTTCAGAGTGAACGAGCTCACCCTGCTCGTCTTCGATCAGCATGGTCAGCTCGAAGCCGAACGCCGCTTCCAGGTATCTGAGGGCCGCCTTGGGGTCACGGTAACAGACTGCCGATATCAGCGGCGCGCGCCAATCGCTCACGGGCGTTTTCCTTCTTACATAATGCAATATTTAACGCATATCGCAATTATCTCGTCAAGGCGGCGGCGGTGTGGCTGAGGTCGCCGTCGTTCTTCGCCGGGGCCACGCCGAGCAGTTTCGCCAGCAGTGGATAGACGCTGACGTTGTCGAACGGCGCCAACACCACGCCGGGCCGGATGTCGGGTCCGTTCGCGACGAAGATCGCCGCCATTTCCGGGCTCTGCGGATCGAATCCGTGGGCGCCGCGCTCGGGCTTGGACGGCTTGTAGTCCCGCGTGGTCAGTCGCCAGCCGATATCCGGCACGCACACGTACGGCGCGACACGGGGGTTCTTGCCATAGTGGAAGCGCGCCGGGATCTCGGCCTTGCGCCAGCATTGGAAGTGCTCGTGCGGCTGGATCAGCGCCCGGTCGACCTCCGCCTCGCGCCCCTTCGCCGGATACAGCGTCACCAGCGCGCCGCCGGCCAGCAATCGGAACGCGTCCCGTGGCACGGCGTCGTCGAGGAACACCTCACGCGTCGGAGACATCGCCACCATCCCGTGGTCGGCCACCACGACGATGTTCGCCGCGATCCCCCTCGCCTTCAGGCCTGCTGTCAGCCGTCCCATCGCGCCGTCGATACGGGCCACTGCCGCATTCAGCTCGGCGCTGTCGGGGCCGTAATCGTGTCCCGCGGTGTCCACGTCGTCGAAGTAGAGCGTCACCAGCCCGGGCCGTTGCGCCGCTGGCAGGTCGAGCCACGCCAGCACCTGATCAACCCGCGCGTCGGGCGGGACCGACTGGTCGAAACGCCGCGCGTAGGTCGGCCGAACACCCCGCACCGCCGCCTCGGATCCCGGCCAGAACATCGTGCCCGCCACGATCCCTGCCCGCTCGGCCGCCACCCAGATCGGCTCGCCCTGATTCCACCAGCGGGCGTCCTGGACCGCCTGAACGTTCGACATCTTGAACGTGACGCCCGGGATCGCGGGATCCTCGATGTTGTTCTCAACGATCCCGTGCCGGTCGGGCCGCAGCCCCGTGACCAGGGTGTAGTGGTTGGGGAACGTCTTGGAGGGAAAGGACGGCCGCATGGCCGCGCGCGCGCCCTCCTGCGCCAGCTTCGCAAGCACCGGCGATCCGCCGCGGTCCAGGTAGTCGGCGCGGTAGCCGTCGATGGAGATCAGGATCACGAGCGGCCGGTTCGCCGACTGCGGCGGCGACGTGGCGCAGGCCGTGAGCAACAGGGCGAACAACAGGATCAGACAGCGACGCATGTCGCCACCCTAACTTCGCTGTGCGACAGCGTCGCAATGGCCCAGGCGGCGGCGCATCTACGGCCCTGATGCAAAGAGCCCCGGAAGCAGCGCTTCCGGGGCTCTTCTAAATCTTCGTGTCGGAGCGGACTATTCGTCCGAGCCGAACATACCTTCGGCCGTCGGGCCCGAGTCCTTGCCCTTTTCGGCCGGATCACGGTCGACAAACTCGATCACCGCCATCGCGGCGTTGTCGCCGTGACGGTAGCCGGCCTTCAGGACGCGGATGTAGCCGCCGTTGCGGGTCGCGTAGCGCGGGCCCAGCACGCCGAACAGCTTGCCGACCTGCTCGACGTCGCGGACCTGGCTGATGGCCTGGCGGCGGGCGTGCAGGTCGCCGCGCTTCGCCAGCGTCACCAGCTTCTCGACGAAGGGACGCAGCTCCTTCGCCTTCGGCAGCGTCGTGACGATCTGCTCGTGCTTGATCAGGCTGGCGGACATGTTGGCGAACATGGCCGTGCGGTGAGCGCTGGTGCGCCCCAGTTTGCGGTGGGCTTTGCCGTGACGCATGTCGTATCTCCCGGGTCACCCTGGACCCACCGGACGCTCCCGATAGCCTGGAAGTCGTCCTGCCTAACCAAGTCCCAGCCCGTTCCCGCCTGGGTCACTGCGAAGCGCCGGGGCCCTCCACCGCGGTTGCGGCTTCAACGGGCCCAGGCCGCCTCCCAAGAGAGGCAGCCCGGAATTGGCGCGTGGAGCACATGCTCCTTGTCTCACATCCAGGCCCCGGAGACGGGTCCCGGCGCGTCTTACATCTGGTCTTCGAACTTCTTGGCGAGCTCTTCGATGTTCTCGGGCGGCCAGTTCGGCACGTCCATGCCCAGGTGGAGACCCATCCCGGCGAGAACTTCCTTGATCTCGTTCAGCGACTTGCGGCCGAAGTTCGGGGTGCGGAGCATCTCCGCCTCGGTCTTCTGGATCAGGTCGCCGATGTAGACGATGTTGTCGTTCTTCAGGCAGTTGGCCGAACGGACGGAGAGCTCGAGCTCGTCCACCTTCTTCAGCAGCGCCGGGTTGAACGGCAGTTCCGGCTTGGCCTCGCCTTCGACCTTCTTCTTCGGCTCTTCGAAGGTGATGAAGATCTGCAGCTGGTCCTGGAGGATGCGCGCGGCGTAGGCCACGGCGTCAACAGGGCTGATCGCGCTGTTGGTTTCCACTTCCATGATCAGCTTGTCGTAGTCGAGCGACTGGCCCTGGCGGGTGGGCTCGACGCGGAACGCGACGCGCTTGACCGGCGAGTAGAGGGCGTCGACGGCGATCAGGCCGATCGGGGCGTCCTCGGGACGGTTCATCTCGGCGGAGACATAGCCCTTGCCGGTCTGGACCGTGAATTCCATGCGCACGTTGGCGCCCTCGTCCAGCGTGCAGAGCACGTGGTCGGGGTTCAGGATCTCGATGTCCGACGGGGCTTCGATCTGGCCGGCGGTCACCGGGCCAGGGCCGGTGGCGCGAAGCGTCATGCGCTTCGGGCCTTCAGCGTGCATGCGCAGCGCGAGCGCCTTGATGTTGAGGACGATGTCGACAACGTCTTCGCGCACGCCTTCCAGCGAGGAGAACTCGTGGACGACGCCGTCGATCTGCACCGCGGTCACCGCCGCGCCTTGCAGAGAGGAGAGAAGCACGCGACGCAGGCTGTTGCCCAGGGTCACGCCGAACCCGCGTTCGAGCGGCTCAGCCACCAGACGCGCCTTGCGGCTGGCGTCGGCGCCGGTCTCGATTTGCGGCTTCTCGGGACGGATTAGTTCATTCCAGTTTCGTTCGATCACGTGTGTCCCTCGAAAACGCAGGATCGCCGGCCGTAAATCCACGGCCGGCGTCAGGGAATTGTAGCTCTAACGACTAGACGCGCCGGCGCTTGGGCGGGCGGCAGCCGTTGTGCGGGATGGGGGTCACATCCCGGATGGTGGTGATCGTCATACCGACCGCCTGCAGGGCGCGGAGCGCGGACTCACGACCCGAGCCGGGGCCCGAGACGTTGACTTCCAGCGTACGCACGCCGTGTTCGGCGGCTTTACGGCCGGCGTCTTCCGCCGCCATCTGGGCGGCGTAGGGCGTCGACTTACGCGAACCCTTGAAGCCCATCAGACCAGCGCTCGACCAGGAGATGGTGTTCCCCTGCGCGTCGGTGATGGTGATCATCGTGTTGTTGAACGAGGCGTTCACGTGCGCCACGCCCGAAGTAATGTTCTTACGCTCGCGACGTTTGACGCGCGCCGGTTCCTTGGCCATCGACTAGCTCTCTTACTTCTTCTTGCCGGCGATCGGCTTGGCCGGGCCCTTGCGGGTGCGGGCGTTGGTGTGCGTGCGCTGACCGCGGACCGGCAGGCCCTTGCGGTGACGCAGGCCGCGATAGCAGGCCAGATCCATCAGGCGCTTGATGTTGACCGCGGTCTCGCGACGCAGGTCGCCTTCGACCAGATAGTCGCGGTCGATCGCTTCGCGGATCTGCAGCACTTCCTGATCGGTCAGCTGGTTGACGCGACGCGCGTCTTCGATGCCGACCTTCTTGACGATCTCGGCGGCTTTCGCCTGGCCGATGCCATGAATGTACTGCAGCGCGATGATCACGCGCTTGTTGGTGGGGATGTTGACGCCAGCGATACGGGCCACGTGAGGTATTCTCCTAGGATCACACGACAGAAGCGCAAACGGCGCCCCGGCCCCTCACTGCCATAGGCATAGGCCGGCGCGTCTTTCGCGCTCTTTCGCGGAAGCGCTTCGTTATATGGATCGCTATACTCGCGTCAATGCCGGAAACGCGGAAATGTGAACGAATTGCTGCGCGCGGAAGGGATGCCACATCCGCACGGTTCGTTCGGATCGCCGAACGAGGCCGGCGATTGCGAAAGGAAAGCACGGTCGGGCCGTCGGCGCAACGGAGTGCGCGGCCTCGGGCCCTGCGACGCCCCTCCCCTGACCAAGAATCAGGCGCTAGCGCTTGGCGTCCAGCGCCCGGTCGATCCCGGCGGCCACGACGTCGATCGCGCCCATGCCGTCCACTTCCACCAGCTTGCCCTGGCCCTCGTAGTACGGGAGCAGCGGGGCGGTCTGGGTGTTGTAGGCGTTCAGGCGGATCACGAAGCTTTCCGGATTGTCGTCCGGGCGGCCCGACTCGGCGAACCGGCCAGCGATGCGCTGCTTCAGCGCCTCATCATCGACCTTGAGACGCAGCACGAGGTCGATCTTGCGGCCGCGACCGGCCAGCATCTTGTCCAGGGCCTCCGCCTGCCGAAGGGTCCGCGGGAAGCCGTCGAAGATGGCGCCACCCGCGGCCTCGGCCTCGGGCAGCCGGCTCTCGATCAGCTCGATGACGATCTCGTCCGAGACCAGCTCGCCGCGCTGCATGATGCCTTCGACGCGCTTGCCCAGCTCGGAGCCCGACGCGATGGCGGCGCGCAGCATGTCGCCCGTCGACAGCTGGACCATGTTGCGGCCCTCGACCAGGCGCTTGGCCTGGGTGCCTTTTCCGGCCGCCGGCGGTCCGAACAGAATCAGGTTCATCGCTTAGGTCCCCTTCCGCGGCGCTCTTGTTGGCGCCGTCCCCCCACGTCACCCAAGAGGGCGGCGGCTAGCGCCGGCCGCCCCGCAGCTTCGACTTCTTGATCAGG
The DNA here is from genome assembly GCF_004299445.1 of Phenylobacterium sp. Classification (GTDB taxonomy): domain Bacteria; phylum Pseudomonadota; class Alphaproteobacteria; order Caulobacterales; family Caulobacteraceae; genus Phenylobacterium. The sequence continues at coordinate 74,168 of NZ_SCTC01000068.1, forward strand.
CCTTCGTACTGGTGCGCCAGCAGGTGCGACTGGATCTGGGCCACCGTGTCCATGGTGACGCTCACCACGATCAGCAGCGAAGTGCCGCCCATGTAGAACTGGGTGCCGGTGAAGCGCATCAGGCCTTCAGGCAGCAGGCACACCAGGGCGATGTAGCCGGCGCCGATCACCGTCAGGCGGGTCAGCACGAAGTCCATGTACTCGGCCGTCCGCTTGCCCGGGCGGATGCCCGGCAGGAAGCCGCCGTACTTGCGCAGGTTTTCCGCGGTGTCCTCGGGGTTGAACACGACCGAGGTATAGAAGAAGCAGAAGAAGATGATCAGGCCGCCATACAGCACCATGAAGAGCGGCTGGCCATGCTGCAGCTGGCCGGTGGCGTAGGGCAGCCACGACAGCCAGTCCGGCAGATCCGCCGTCGCGAACGCGGCCATGGCCGTAGCGGGCAGCAGCAGCAGCGAGCTGGCGAAGATCGGCGGGATGACGCCCGAGGTGTTGATCTTCAGCGGCAGGAACGAGGTGTCGCCGCCGAACATGCGGTTGCCCACCTGTCGCTTGGGGTACTGCACCAGCAGACGGCGCTGCGAGCGTTCCATGAAGACGATGGCGACAGTCACGCCCACCACCAGCAGGATGATCAGGATCAGGGTGCCGGCGTTCATTGAGCCGACGCGCGCCTGCTCGAACATCTGCAGCAGAGACTGCGGCAGCACGGCCACGATGCCGGCGAAGATGAGCAGCGAAATGCCGTTGCCCACGCCACGGCTGGTGATCTGCTCGCCCAGCCACATCAGGAACATGGTGCCGCCGGTCAGCGTCACGACGGTCGAGATGACGAAGAAGACGGGGTTGATGTCGATGAGGTTCGGAGTCCGAACCATGCCGGTCGCGATGAAGAACGACTGCACGATGGCCAGGGCCACGGTCAGGTAGCGGGTGTACTGGTTGAGCGTCTTGCGCCCCGCCTCGCCGCCTTCCTTCCGCAGCTTCTCCCACGGCGGATACACCGTCCCCAGGAGCTGCACGATGATCGAGGCCGAGATGTACGGCATCACGTTCAGGGCGAAGACGGCCATCCGCTCGACGGCGCCGCCCGAGAACATGTTGAACATGCCCAGGATGCCGCCCGCCTGGCTCTGGAAGGCGGCCTGGAACTGGGCGGCGTCGATCCCCGGGATCGGGATGTAGGTGCCCAGGCGATAGACGATCAGCGCCCAGAGCGTGAACCAGATGCGCTTGTGAAGCTCCGTCGCCTTCGAGAAGGCTTCGAAGTTCATGTTTGCGGCGAGCTGTTCTGCGGCCGAAGCCATTCAGCAAATCCCCTGACTCGTAGTCGTGCTCAGATAGGACGGCCCGCCCTCATTAGCGAGGGCGGGTAAGTCACAGTCCGTGCTTTAAGCCTCGGCGGCTGCCGCTTCCGGCTTGGTCGTCGTCAGGGAACCGCCGGCCTTCTCCACGGCCGCGCGGGCCGAGGCGGTGGCGGCGTAGACGGTCAGGTTGAGCTTGGTCTTCAGCTCGCCCTCGCCCAGCAGCTTAACGCCGTCCTTCACGCGGCGGATGACGCCAGCCTTGATCAGGGCGTCAGCATCGATGGCGCCCTTGGCGTCGAGCTTGCCGGCGGCGACCGCCTGCTCGATGCGCCACAGGTTCACCTCGGCGAAGTCCTTCTTGTTGCGCGAATTGAAGCCGCGCTTCGGCATGCGCATGTGCAGCGGCATCTGGCCGCCTTCGAAGCCGAAGATCGACACGCCCGAGCGCGCCTTCTGGCCCTTCACGCCGCGACCGGCGGTCTTGCCCTTGCCCGAGCCCGGGCCGCGGCCGACGCGCATGCGAGCCTTTGTGGAGCCCTCGCGCGGGCTGAGTTCGTTGAGCTTGGTCATATGTGCCTCTCCTTGGAGATCTGGCGCCGGAGGAAGCCTCCGACTCGGCGTTGATGTGGTCGGCGCTAGAAACGCCGATGGGCGAGGCTCGCGCCTCGCCCTTTCAGGTCCGTGCCTATGGCACGAAGCCGATGGCTATTCCACCACCTCGACGAGGTGATGGACCTTGGCGATCATGCCGCGAACCGAGGGGGTGTCCTCGAGCTCGGAGACGCGACCCACCCGGTTGAGGCCCAGGCCCACGAGCGTGGCGCGCTGATCGCTCTTGCGGCGGATCGGGCTTGCGGTCTGGCGAACTTTGACTTTGGCCATGTGCTTAACCTTCCGCATCCGCGGCCGCGGCCTGAGCCGAGGCCCCGTCGGCGCGGCGGCCGATCACGTCCGAGACCTTCTTGCCGCGCTTGGCCGCAACCTGGCGGGGCGAGGATTGGGCCTTCAGCGCTTCGAACGTCGCGCGCACCATGTTGTAGGGGTTGGACGAGCCGACCGACTTGCCGACGACGTCCTGGACACCCAGGGTTTCGAGCACCGCGCGCATCGGACCGCCGGCGATGACGCCGGTGCCGGGAGGCGCCGCGCGCACCATCACCTTGCCCGCGCCCCAGCGGCCGTTGCCGTCGTGGTGCAGGGTCCGGGATTCGCGCAGCGGAACGCGGATCATCGACTTCTTGGCTTCTTCGGTCGCCTTGCGGATGGCTTCCGGCACTTCACGCGCCTTGCCATGACCGAAGCCCACGCGGCCCTTCTGATCACCGACCACCATCAGGGCGGCGAACGAGAAGCGACGGCCACCCTTCACGGTGGCGGCGACGCGGTTGATGTGCACCAGCTTCTCGACGATTTCGCTGTCGCGCTCTTCTTCGTTCGAGCGGTTGCGACGATCGCCACGCTGTTCGTCTCTGCGAGCCATGAGCGTTCCTTAGAAATCCAGGCCGGCTTCGCGCGCGGCGTCGGCCAGGGCTTTCACCCGGCCATGGTACAGGTAGCCACCGCGGTCGAACACGACCGCCTTGACGCCCTTTTCGATCGCGCGCTGGGCCACGAGGGCGCCCACCCTGGCGGCGGCGTCCTTGTCTGAGCCCTTGGCCTTCTTCTCGCCTTCCAGCGAGGAGGCCGCGGCCAGCGTCACGCCCTTCGCATCATCGATGACCTGGGCGTAGATGTTCTTGGCCGAGCGGAAGATCGACAGGCGCGGACGACCGTTGGCCACCTTCTTGAGGTGGTTGCGGACGCGACGCGCGCGGCGAAGGGTGGAGTCACGGGGAGAAAGGGCCATGGCTTACTTCTTCTTGCCTTCCTTGCGCCGGACCGTCTCGCCCTGATAGCGCACGCCCTTGCCCTTGTAGGGCTCCGGCGGACGGATGCGGCGGATCCGGGCGGCGATTTCACCGACCATCTGCTTGTCGATGCCCGAGATCTTGATCTCGGTCTGCTTCGGCACGGCGAACGTGATGCCCGACGGCGGCGGGATGTCCACGTCGTGGCTGAAGCCCAGCTGCATGGAGAGCGCCTGGCCCTTCATCGCCGCGCGATAGCCGACGCCGACCAGTTCGAGGGTCTGCTCATAGCCCTGGGTCACGCCCTGGACCATGTTGGCGACCAGCGTCCGGGACAGACCCCACATCGCTTGCGCGCGCTGGGTTTCCTGGCGCTTGGCGAGCGTGAGCTCTCCGCCTTCCTGCTTGACCTCGATCTCTTCGGCCACAGTCCAGGCGAGCTGACCCTTGGGGCCCTTCACCGTGACCGTCTGGCCTTCGATGGTCACCGTCACCCCACTGGGAACGGCGACCGCCTTCTTTCCGATCCGCGACATCTTAGTAGACCCGGCAGAGGACTTCGCCGCCCACGTTGGCCTCACGGGCCGCGGTGTCCGACATGACGCCCTTCGGCGTCGACAGGATCGAGATCCCGAGACCGTTCTTCACGGGCTTCAGGTCCTTGATCGACGAATAGACGCGACGGCCCGGCTTGGAGACGCGGCTGATCTCGACGATGACGGGGGCGCCGTCAAAGTACTTCAGCTCGATCTCGAACTCGGGGAAGGCGCCGGGCTTTTCCACCAGGTGGTAGCCGCGGATGTAGCCTTCATCGAGGAGCACATCCAGCAGACGGGCGCGCATCTTCGACGCGGGCGCCATCAGCTTGGACCGGCCGCGCATGGCGGCGTTCTTGATACGGGCGATCAGATCGCCGATGGGGTCGTTGACCATGAGATCCCCCTTACCAGCTCGACTTGACGAGACCGGGGATCAGGCCTGCGGACCCGAGGTCGCGCAGAGAGATCCGGCTCATCTTCAGCTTGCGGTAGTAGCCGCGCGGACGGCCCGTGACTTCGCACCGGTTACGGATGCGGACCGGGGACGAGTTGCGCGGCAGCTCAGCCAGCTTCAGGCGGGCGTCGAAACGCTCCTCCAGCGGCAGGCTTTCGTCATTGGCGATCGCCTTCAGCGCGACGCGCTTCGCGGCGTGCTGCTTGACGAGCTTCTTGACTCGTTCGTTGCGGTTGACAGCGCTTTTCTTGGCCATGTGTCTGTTCCTTCCCGCCGCTTAAGCTTGCGCTTGGACGAACGGGAACTGGAATTCCCGAAGAAGCTCACGCGCTTCGTCGTCGGTCTTCGCAGTCGTGGTGACGATGATGTCCATGCCCCAGATCTGATCGATCTGGTCGTAGTTGATCTCCGGGAACACGATGTGTTCCTTCAGACCCATGGCGTAGTTGCCGCGGCCGTCGAAGGACGTGGGCTTCAGGCCCCGGAAGTCCTTCACGCGCGGCAGCGCGATGGTGATCAGACGGTCGAGGAACTCGTACATCTGGTCCTTGCGCAGCGTGACCTTGCACCCGACCGTCATGCCTTCGCGCAGCTTGAAGCCGGCGATCGACGTGCGGGCCTTGGTGGCCACCGGCTTCTGGCCGGCGATCTTCGCCAGGTCAGCCATCGCCGAGTTGATCTTCTTGGAGTCGGCGACAGCTTCACCCACGCCCATGTTGATCACGATCTTCTCGAGCTTCGGGATCTGCATCTCGTTGGTGTAGCCGAACTTTTCCTTCAGCTGGCCACGGATGCGCGAGCGGTACTCAGCCTTGAGCCGCGGTTCGTAAGCTTGATCAGCCATTGATCACCTCGCCCGTCGTCTTGGCGATACGGACCTTCTTGTCGCCTTCGATCTTGAAGCCGACGCGGGTCGGCTTGCCCTTCGAGTCGACGATGGCCACGTTCGACACGTGGATCGACGCTTCCTTGTTCTTGATGCCGCCTTGCGGATCGAGCTGGGTCGGGCGGGTGTGGCGCTGAACCATGTTCAGGCCTTCCACGACGACGCGCTCGTCCTTGGGCAGAACCTTCAGGACGGCGCCCTGACGGCCCTTGTCCTTCCCGGCGAGGACCACGACGCGATCCCCCTTCTTGATCTTCGCGGCCATCACAGCACCTCGGGCGCGAGCGAAATGATCTTCATGTGGTTCTTGGCGCGCAGTTCGCGGGGAACCGGGCCAAAGATCCGCGTGCCGATCGGCTCGGATTGCTTGTTCACGATCACGGCCGCGTTCTTGTCGAAGCGGATGACCGAACCGTCCTTGCGCTTGATGGCCTGGCTGGTGCGAACGACGATGGCTTGCAGCACATCACCCTTCTTCACCCGGCCGCGCGGGATCGCTTCCTTGACGGAGACGACGATCTTGTCACCGACGCTGGCGTAACGACGCTTCGCGCCGCCCAGCACCTTGATGCACATGACCCGGCGGGCGCCGGAATTGTCGGCGACGTCCAGGTTAGTTTGCATCTGGATCATTGTTTTCGATCCTTACGCTTGGGCCGCGCCGCCGGCAGGCAGCACTTCCCAGGTTTTCGTCTTCGACTTCGGCGCGCATTCGATGATGCGGACGATTTCGCCAGCCTTGCAGGCGTTGGCTTCGTCGTGGGCGTGGTACTTCTTCGACCGGCGGACGGTCTTCTTCAGCACCGGGTGCAGGAAGGTCCGCTCGACCTTCACCACCACCGTCTTGTCGCCCTTGTCGGAGACGACAACGCCTTCGAGAATTCGCTTCGGCATGTGTCTATGCTCCTCAGGCCTGGGCCTGCTTCGCGCGCAGGACGGTCTTGATGCGCGCGATATCCTTGCGCACCGCGTCCACGCGATGGGTCTTCTCGATCTGGCCGGTCGCCTTCTGGAAGCGCAGGTTGAACTGCTCCTTCTTCAGCGAGACGAGCTGCTCGGCCAGTTGATCGGGGGTGAGGCCCCGGACGTCTTCGATCTTCATCAGGCGTGCTCCACCGGCGCGTCGATGCGGGTCACGATGCGCGTCTTGACCGGAAGCTTCGCCGCGCCGAGGCGCAGGGCTTCACGGGCGACATCGTCCGGCACGCCGTCGATTTCGAACATGATCCGGCCGGGATGCACGCGGGCGGCCCAGAACTCGACCGAGCCCTTGCCCTTACCCATCCGCACTTCCGCCGGCTTACCGGTGACCGGAACGTCGGGGTAGATCCGGATCCAAACCCGGCCCTGACGCTTCATCTGACGCGTGATCGCGCGGCGGGCCGCCTCGATCTGACGCGCGGTGATCCGCTCAGGCTCGACCGACTTGAGGCCGTACGAGCCGAAGTTCAGCGTGAAGCCGCCCTTCGCCAGGCCGTGGATGCGGCCCTTGAACTGCTTGCGGTACTTGGTTTTCTTCGGAGACAGCATCTCTTCGGATCCTTAGGCGTTCGCCGGTTCGCGGCGATCGCGGCGGGGGCCACGGTCGGGACGGTCACGGTCACGACCGCCACCTTCACCGGCAGGGCCGCTCTCGCTGGCGAGGCGCTTGTCGAGGGCCATCGGGTCGTGGTCCAGGACCTCGCCCTTGAAGACCCACACCTTCACGCCGATGATGCCGTAGGTGGTCTTGGCTTCAGTGAAGCCATAGTCCACGTCGGCGCGCAGCGTGTGCAGCGGCACGCGGCCTTCACGGTACCATTCCATCCGCGCGATTTCCGCGCCGCCCAGGCGGCCCGACACGTTGATGCGGACGCCCTTGGCGCCGAGGCGCATGGCCGACTGCATCGAACGCTTCATGGCGCGGCGGAACGCGACCCGGCGCTCGAGCTGCTGGGCGATGTTCTCGGCCACCAGCTGGGCGTCGGTTTCCGGCTTGCGGATCTCGACGATGTTCAGGTGAACCTCGCCGTCCGTCATGGCGGCGATGTCTTTGCGCAGCTTGTCGATGTCCGCGCCCTTCTTGCCGATAATCACGCCGGGGCGCGCGGCATAGATGGTGATGCGGCACTTCTTGTGCGGACGCTCGATGATGATCCGCGAGACGCCGGCCTGATACAGGCGCTTCTTCAGCGCGCGACGGACCTTGATGTCTTCGTGAAGCAGGCGGCCGTACTCGGGGCCGTCGGCGAACCAACGGCTGTCCCAGGTGCGGTTGATGCCGAGGCGAAGCCCGACCGGATTGATCTTCTGACCCATTAGGCGGCCTCACCCACTTCGCGGACCACGATCGTGATCTCGCTGAACGGCTTCTCGACACGCGACGCACGACCGCGGGCGCGGGCGTGGAAGCGCTTCATAACGAGGTTCTTGCCCACGTAGGCCTCGGCGACGACCAGCGAGTCGATGTCGAGGTTGTGGTTGTTCTCGGCGTTGGAGATCGCCGAGTAGAGCGCCTTGCGCACGTCGTTGGCGATGCGCTTGGAGCTGAACTCGAGCTCGTTGAGGGCGCGTTGCACCTTCAGGCCACGGATGGACTGAGCGACGAGGTTCAGCTTCCGGGGGCTGATGCGGATCGTCCGCACCTTGGCCACCGCTTCGGCGTCCGTATACCGGCGAGCCTTGGCTTGCTTGCTCATCTTACTTCCTCTTGGCCTTCTTGTCGGCCGCGTGACCGGGGAAGAAGCGAGTGGGCGCGAACTCGCCCAGCTTCATGCCGACCATGTCTTCCGAGATGAGCACCGGGACGTGCTTCTGGCCGTTGTGCACGCCGAACGTCAGGCCCACGAACTGGGGCATGATGGTCGAGCGGCGCGACCAGGTCTTGATCACGTCCTTGCGGCCAGAGGCTTGCAGCCCTTCGGCCTTCTTCAGCAGATACCCGTCGACGAACGGGCCTTTCCAGACGGAACGGGTCATGGCTTAGCGAGCCTTCCGAGCGTGACGCGAGCGGATGATGAACTTGTCCGTCGCCTTGTTCTTGCGGGTCTTGCGGCCCTTCGTGGGCTTGCCCCACGGCGTGACCGGGTGACGGCCGCCCGAGGTGCGGCCTTCGCCGCCGCCGTGCGGGTGGTCGATCGGGTTCATGGCGACACCGCGGACGTGCGGGCGACGGCCCTTGTGACGCGAACGACCGGCCTTGCCGAGGTTCTCGTTCATATGGTCCGGGTTCGACACCGCGCCGACCGTGGCCATGCAGCCGTCCGGGACCATGCGCAGCTCGCCCGAGTTCAGGCGGATCTGGGCATAGCCGGCGTCGCGGCCGACCAGCTGGGCGTAGGCGCCGGCCGAGCGGGCGATCTGGCCGCCCTTGGCCGGCTTCATCTCCACGTTGTGGATGATGGTGCCGATCGGCATGCCGCGGAGCGGCATGGCGTTGCCCGGCTTCACGTCGGCCTTCTCGGAGGCGACGATGGTGTCACCGGCCTTGAGGCGCTGCGGAGCCAGGATGTAGCTGAGCTCGCCGTCGGCGTACTTCACCAGCGCGATGAAGGCCGAGCGGTTCGGGTCGTATTCCATGCGCTCGACGGTCGCGGGGACGTCGAACTTGCGGCGCTTGAAATCGACGATGCGGTAGAGGCGCTTGGCGCCGCCGCCACGGAAGCGAACGGCGACGCGGCCGTTGCCGCCACGACCGCCCGACTTGGTCAGACCCTCGACGAGGCTCTTCTCCGGACGGCCCTTGTGGAGCTCGGACTTGTCGACCAGGACCAGCTGACGGCGGCCCGGCGACGTGGGATTGAATTGCTTCAAGGCCATCGGTTTAGAGCCCCGTAGTGATGTCGATCGACTGGCCGTCGGCCAGCGTCACGATCGCTTTCTTGACGTCGGAGCGCCGGCCCACGATGCCGCGGAACCGCTTGGTCTTGCCCTTCACGTTGATCGTATTGACCTTCGTGACGTTGACCTTGAACAGCGCCTCGACCGCAGCAGCGATCTCGTCCTTGGTGGCGTCGCCGGCCACGCGGAAGACGACCTTGTTGTGCTCCGAGAGCAGCGTCGCCTTCTCCGTAATGATCGGAGACAGGATGGTGTCGTAGTGACGAGCGGTGGGTTCCACGGCCATCACGCGGCCTCCTCAGGCTGGAAGCGCGCCTGGATCGCGGCCACCGCGTCCTTGGTCAGGACGAGGGTCTGGCGACGCAGCACGTCGTAGACGTTCAGGCCGGCGTTCGGCAGCACATCCACGTTCGGGATGTTGCGGGCGGCCAGGCCGAAGTTCTTGTCCACCTCGGCGCCGGCGATGAACAGGGCGTTCGAGACGCCCAGGTTCGACAGCTGCGCGCGCAGGGCGGAGGTCTTGGGGTCGGCGATCGAGACCGTGTCCAGCACGATCAGCGAGCCGTCCTTCGCCTTCGAAGACAGCGCATGACGCAGGGCCAGGGCGCGGAGCTTCTTGGGCAGGTCGAAAGCATGGCTGCGGACGACCGGACCGTGGGCCCGGGCGCCGCCGACGAACTGGGCCGCCCGGCGCGAACCGTGGCGGGCGCCGCCGGTGCCCTTTTGCTTGTACATCTTCTTCGAGGTGCGGGAGACCTCGTTGCGGACCTGGACCTTGTGGTTGCCGGAGCGGCGCTTGGCCAGCTGCCAGGTGACGACGCGTTGCAGGATGTCGCCGCGGATCTCTTCGATGCCGAAGATATCGTCGGCCAGCTCGATCGAGCCGCCCTTCCCGCCGTCGAGCTTGATGACGTCGAGTTTCATTACGCTTGATCCCCAGCTTCGGTCGCCGCGGCCTCAGCGGCCGGAGCTTCGGTCACCGCGGGTTCCTCGGCCGGCGTTTCCGCAGCGGCTTGGACCGGGGTCGGCTGACCGGCGGACTTGAAGGCGCCCGGCTTCGGGGCTTCGGCCGGCAGAGCCGACTTCACCGCGTCGCGGACCTTCACGTAGGTGCCCTCGGTGCCGGGAACGGAGCCCTTCACCAGGATGAGGCCGCGCTCGACGTCGACGCGCCAGACGGTGACGTTCAGGGTGGTGACGGTTTCCGAGCCGAGGTGGCCCGCCATCTTCTTGCCCTTGAAGGTACGACCCGGGTCCTGACGCTGACCGGTCGAACCGTGCGAACGGTGCGAGACCGACACGCCGTGGGTGGCGCGAAGGCCGCCGAAGTTCCAGCGCTTCATGGCGCCGGCGAAGCCCTTGCCGACCGTGGTGGCCGTGACGTCGATCTTCTGGCCCGGGACGAAATGGTCGGCGGTGATCTCCGCGCCCACGTCGATGAGGTTGTCTTCGGACACCCGGAACTCGACCAGCTTGTGCTTCGGCTCGACTTCGCCCTTGGCGAAGTGGCCGCGCATGGCCTTGGAGGTGTTCTTCGGCTTCTTGGAGCCCGCGCCCAGCTGGAGGGCCACGTAGCCGTCCTTGTCCTGGGTGCGCTGGGCGACGACCTGGCAGCCCTCGAGGCTGAGCACGGTCACCGGTACGTGGGCGCCGGCTTCGTCGAAGAAGCGGGCCATACCGAGTTTCTTGGCGATTACGCCGGTTCGCATCGGATCAATCCCCTTAGAGCTTGATCTCGACGTCCACGCCGGCGGACAGGTCGAGCTTCATCAGCGCGTCCACGGTCTGCGGGGTGGGGTCGACGATATCGAGCACGCGCTTGTGCGTGCGGATTTCAAACTGCTCGCGCGACTTCTTATCGATGTGCGGCGAACGGTTGACGGTGAACTTCTCGATGCGCGTGGGCAGCGGAATGGGACCACGCACAGCGGCGCCGGTCCTCTTGGCCGTGTTCACGATCTCGCGAGTGGAATGGTCCAGCACGCGGTGATCGAAGGCTTTGAGCCTGATGCGAATGTTTTGAGCCATATCGCTCTTACGTTTCCCTACAGACGGCGGGCGCCCGCGTGACCTTGACCATTTCAAAGACCAGCCCGAACCCTCAGATGAGAGCCCGTACGCGAAAGTCCGCACAAACGAATTGGGCCCCACGCGAAACCCGCGAGGGCCTTTCCCGAAACGCTAGAATTTAGCACTGTCTCAGGTCGTTCCGCGGTCCGCGTCTGTACTTCAAATCGCTTCGAAGCACACAGCCGGTCCAACAGGAGGCGCGGTAATACCGATGCGACTCGGCCCCGTCAAGGGGGCGGCCCGCGACGAACACGCCGTCAGGTCAGCATCCAGCGGATCATCCGGTAGGCGGTGATCGTGCCCGGCTTCCAGTTGGGAACGATCAGGAGATCGCCCACCCGGATGAAGTCGTTGATGTAGACCCCGGCCTCACGGCTATCCAGGACCGTGCGCATGCCGTTGGGCTCGACCAGGAAGAGGCGGCCCGGCCATTCGCTGATCAGGTATTCGTCGCCCTGCGCACGCGCCACGCCATCGGCTTGACCCAGACCTGTGGCCAGCACCTTCACCGCCCGGGCGCGATAGTCGAAGGCGAGGAACTTTCCCTCCATCGTGGTCACCAGCAGGCGGTCCGCCTCGGGCAGGAGACCATTCACCGAGCGAAGTTCCGGATCGGCCGACCAGAGGCTGACCTGGCCATCCTTGAGCTGCAGGATCCGTGCGGTCCCGGAATCGGCCACCAGAACCGTCCCGTCTGGCGCCACGGCCACGTCGTTGAGGAACTTCGCGCCGGGAACGGGGTAACGCGCCACGATGCGCGCGGTCCTGGTGTCGATCTCCACCAGTTGGTCGATGTCCGAGACGAACAGCCGGTCGCCCTTGACGATGGCGCCCTTGGGCGCGTCTAGGCCCCTCACCCACTCGCGCTCGAGCATCTTGCCGCGCGTGGAGACGCGGCTGATGAAGCCGTTGCCGTCCTTGACGTCGCCCTCCCCGGCCACATTGGCCACATAGAGCGTGCGCCCGTCGGCGCCGAGCGCGACGCTCTCAGGATCGGCCAGGCCCGAGAGCCGCCAGACAGGCTCGCGGGCCTCGGCGCGCGGGCGGGTCTCGGAGTGGGCGCTGCAGCCGGCGATCAGCAGGCAGAGCGCGAGGGCTGCGCCAAGCTTGAGCATCGGCTCAACCGCCGACACGGACCGAGCCCGAGCCCATGATGGACTTCGAGATCTCGCCCTTCACTTCGTTGGCGTGAATGTCGCCCGAGCCGGCGATCCGAGCCCGCAGGCTGTCGGCCGAGCCGCGGAAGTCCACGTCGCCCGAGCCGGCCACCGAGACCTTCATGGTCGTCGCGCGCCCGCCGCCGATCTCGACGTCGCCTGACCCGGCGATGCTCACTTCCAACGGTCCGTTGACCGAGCGCACGCTGGCCGAGCCCGAGCCCGCGATATTAACGTCCAGGCTGCCCCGCACGTCGGCGGCGGCGACGTCGCCGGAGCCGGCGACGCGGACCCGCAGCTGGCCCGAGGTTCCCATGCGCGTGTCGCCTGAGCCGGCCTGGCTTACCCGGGCCGCGCCCTCGACGTTGGCGATCGTCCAGTCGCCACAGCCGGCGTTGCCCAGCTCCAGCGTGGCCGACCGGCCGACCGACCCGAAGACGGCCCCGCCGGCCTCGACCTTCACGTCTCGCGGCGTACGGATCACCACCTGCGGCATTTCGGACCAGCTCACGTCGCCCACGTCGCGCACATGGACCTTGGACGACTCGCCCGAGCTCTTGCAGGAGCGGATCTTCCGGTCGAGGTCCCCGTCGACGATCGTGCGATCACCCATCGTGCGCACTTTCAGCGGCAGGCGCGGGTTGGCCGAGATCACCTCGACCCGGATGTCCTTGCGATTCTCGGGAACCACGGTGACGCGCGCCACCGCGTCCTCGATCTCGACCGTCGCGGCCTGAGCCGAAGGCGTCGCGAAGGCGGCGGCGAAAGTGGCGGCCACGGCGGCCAGCAGGGTCGTCTGAAGACGCATCGTCCTCTCCCAAGTCGAAACGTTGTGAGGGGAAGCTAGTCGGGGCGTGCGCGGGCCACAGCTTAAATTGCGGTCATGACAGAGACGTCATCTTCCCTCCCCTGCTGGGGAGGGACCGGCCGCGCCCGCGGCCCGGGTGGGGAAGTGTGGGCCGGAGCGCCAGGACGGCGAGGATCGCGCCGCCCTTGCCCTGGCGGCGGTCGCCCGTCCCTCCACAGCGAGGGAGTAAGAAAAAGGGCCGCTGGATTGCTCCAGCGGCCCTCTGTCGGTCCGTGTTGTGAGCGCGGGTGCGCTTACTTCACGATCTTGGTGACGACGCCCGAACCCACCGTGCGGCCGCCTTCGCGAATGGCGAAGCGCAGGCCCTGGTCCATGGCGATCGGCGTGATCA
>NZ_SCTC01000069.1 GCF_004299445.1 Phenylobacterium sp.
CCCCGCAAGGGGGAGGGGAGACGTGGTTCCTGAGCCAGTTCTTGCAGAGGTCGCTCCGCCCAGACCCCCCGATCCCCCGCCACAGCCCTACATCCCACCCTGGGAAAAGCTCCGACCCGGTCAGCGCATGCCCGGCGGCTCCGGCTGGTAGACGAACGCCGCTGCGACGCACGCGGCGGCGGCGTCCACCTGTGGCCGCGGCGCAACCCTTGGCCGCAAGCGTCGCTGACGCTAACCGGGTTCCTTGACCGGCTCCCCAGCGCCGCCTAGCCTTCCAACCTTCGAGGCCACGAACGAGGGAGGTCCGTCAGAATGACAGCTGTCGTAACGACCAAATCCCGCGCACGTCATCTCGGGCCGCCGCCGCCGCTCCGTTAAGTCCGAGCCGCTTCGCCGCGTGGCCTGACCGGCCACACTCGCGAAGCCACCCCGCGCGACTCCAAGGCAACTCCCATCCGCGGTCCTCCGAGCCCACCGGCTCGAGGCCCCCGCCAAGCCACGATCCCTTTTCCGCGTCCGGACCTGCGTGCGCTCTCAGATGAGCCCCGGTCCGGCGCCCGCATTCGAGACGTTCCATGACCGACCATTACGAGGATGAAGAAGAGACCCGGGAGCGGCAGCTCTCCAACGGCAAGGTGCTGGCCTTCGTGGCCGGCTACTGGCGACGACGGCCGTGGCTGATGGCCGGCACGGTGGCGCTGACGCTGATCGCCATCGGGTTCGACCTGATGATGCCGTGGGCCGCCGGACGGCTGGTCGACGCGGTCGCGGCGGGGCCGGGCGACGCCGACCCCGCCTGGCGCGCCTGGGCGGTCTTCGTCGGCGTGTACCTGGCCTTCTCGGTGATCCGGAACACCGCCATGCGGTTCCTGATCCCCTTCTCGGCCACCAACATGAAGGAGATGACCGACGACGGCTTCCGCCGCGTGCAGAGCTTCTCCGCCGACTGGCATGCCGACACCTTCGCCGGGGCCACCGTGCGGCGGCTGTCGCGGGCGATGTGGGGCTATGACGTGGTCACCGACGCCGTGCTGATCTGGTTCGGGCCCGCGGTCATCGTGCTGGTCGGCCTGTGCGTGATGATGCTGGTCCAGTGGCCGATGGTGGGTCTGTTCGCCGCCGTCGTGACGGTGATCTACATCCTGTCGAACATCTACCTGACGGCGCTGTGGGCGCGGCCGGCGAACCTGCGCTCGGTCGCGCTGGACTCGCGGATTGGCGGCGCCCTTTCGGATTCCATCTCGTCCAACGCCACGGTGAAGACCTTCGGCGCGGAGGCGCGTGAGGAGGCCCGGATCGGCGGAGTCACCGAGCTGTGGCGCAAGGCGACGATGAAGACCTGGGGCCGGTTCACCGACCTTTGGCTGTTCCACAACCTGATCCTGGTGGGCCTGCAGGCGGGCTTGACGGGCCTGTTGCTGCGCGAGTGGGTGCAGGGCCGGGCGAGCGTGGGCGACATCACCTTTGCGGTGACCGCGTTCATGCTGATGAGCGGCTATCTGCGCAACATCGGCGAGAACATCCGCACGGCCCAGAAGGGCATGGACGACATCGAGGACGTGGCCCGCTACGCGCAGACCGCGGCCCAGGTGCCGGATCGTCCCGCCGCGCCGGCGTTCCGCGCCGACCTGGGCGAGATCGTCTTCGACCGCGTGACCTTCCGCTACAAGTCGGCGGCCGAGCCCTTGTACGACCGCTTCACCCTGCGCATCGCGCCGGGCGAGCGGGTGGCGCTGGTCGGGCCCACCGGCTCGGGCAAGTCGACCTTCGTGAAGCTGGTGCAGCGCCTGTACGACGTGCAGGAGGGCGCCATCCTGATCGACGGCCAGGACGTGAGCCAGGTGACCCAGGGGTCGCTGCGGCGCGCCATCGCCGTGGTGCCGCAGGACCCGGCGCTGTTCCATCGGTCGCTGGCCGACAACATCAGCTACGCGCGGCCTGACGCCACCGAGGCCGAGGTCGCGCTGGCCGCCCGGCGGGCGCGGGCCAACGACTTCATCGCCAGGCTGCCCAAGGGCTACGACACCCTGGTCGGCGAGCGTGGCGTGAAGCTGTCGGGCGGGGAGCGCCAGCGCGTCGCCATCGCCCGGGCCTTCCTGGCCGACGCCCCGATCCTGGTGCTCGACGAGGCGACCAGCTCGCTGGACGTCGAAACCGAGCGCCAGGTGCAGGCGGCGATGGAGGAGCTGATGGTGGGCCGCACCACCATCGTCATCGCCCATCGTCTGTCGACGATCCGCGGCGCCGACCGGATCCTGGTCTTCGACGAGGGCCGGATCGTCGAGGAGGGCCGTCACGACGACCTGGTGAAGAAGGGCGGCGCCTATGCCCGACTGCACGCGGTGACGGAGGGCGTGGTGTAGCCGGAACCTCAGGTGCGTGCGACGGTTCCTCCCGCTCAAGGAGGAGCCGTCGCATGGCCGAGAAGACACCGCAGGCCCCGCACACCGTGCCGGCCGGGATCATGGACGAGTGGCTGGGCCTGAAAGGGCCCAACGGCGAACTCATGCACCAGGGCAAGCCGGCCCTGGTCGTCGACCTGCCCGACGACGAGGACGACGAAGACTGACGTCCGATCACAACGCCGGGGACGGGACGTCAGAGCGCCGCGTCGAGCGCGTGGGCCAGATCGCCCTTGCGCTGCACCCGCACGCTCTCCAGCCCCAGCCAGCCCGCCATGCGCTTCAGCTCATGCGCGAGCTTCACGGGCGTCGCGTCGCTGGCCCAGGGTTCGGCGTGGGCGGACTGGACGATCAGCACGCCGGCCTTGCGGTCGGACTTCAGGTCGACGCGGGCGGTCAGGGCGTCGCCCTCGAGGAACGGCAGAACGTAGTAGCCATGCTGGCGCTTTTCGGCCGGGACGTAGATCTCAATCCGGTAGCGGACGCCGAACATCCGCTCGGTGCGCTCGCGGAACCAGATCAGGTTGTCGAACGGCGAGAGCAGCGAGGTGGTCTCAATCCGGCGTGGCCGCCGCGCGCTGGCGTCGAGATAGGCTGGTTCGCGCCAGCCCTTCACGGCCACCGGCAGCAGGTCGCCGGCCTCGACCAGCTCGGCGATGCGGTCCTTGGCGCCCTCCACCGGCATGCGGAAGTAGTCGCGCAGGTCCTTCGACGTGGCCACGCCCATGGCGCGGGCGGCGATGCGGTAGAGCTGTCGCTGGGCTTCGGCGCGATCCGGCGTGGGCAGCTCCCACACCGCCTTGGGGATCACCTTCTCGGGCAGGCCATAGACCCGCTCGAATGTGCCGCGCCGGGTGGCGGTGGTGAGCTCGCCGGCCCAGAACAGGCACTCGACGGCGCGCTTGGCTTCGCTCCAGCCCCACCAGCCGCCCTGGCCCTTGTGCCCCATCTCCAGCTCGCTCGCCGACATCGGACCGCGCGCGGCGATTTCGTCGCGAACCCGGTCCACGAAGTCGCGCCGTTCCCGCAGGAACTTGGCGACCCCCTTCCAGACGCCGAGGCCGGCCTGGGCGTCCTCCATCCGCCAGCGGAACAGCGGCTGGCTGGCGACCGGCAGGAGCGAGGCCTCATGCGCCCAGTACTCGAACAGCGGCCGCTTCCTGGACCAGGCGATGTCTTCCAGCATCTCGCGCGGGTAGGCGCCCAGCCGCGAGAAGGCGGGCAGGTAGTGAGTGCGCGAGACCACGTTGACCGAGTCGATCTGGATCACGCCCAGCCGGTCGACCAGCCTGGTGAGCTGGCGTTTCGCCGCCCCTCGCTCGATGGGGGGCGACTCCCGATCGCCGCCGAACCCCTGGGCGGCCATCGCGATCCGGCGCGCCTCGCTGGCGGTGAGCGTGTCCTTCATGCGATCCCCACGAGTCAGACCACCACGCTAGCCGCCGAACAAAGGTGGAACAAGATTGAGTCGGCGGATGGTTAACAAGCGTGACCTTCGCCTCGGGCCAGGCAGAACAAATGAGCACTACCTGAGGTGGATTGTCGCATTCGCGTCTAAGGCGAGTTGGGACCCCGTCGGGAAAGTTGGTTACGGCTCCAGCCGCCCGTCGGTCAGAGCGGCAGGCTCGAACGGAAAGACCACGTCCGGGTCGGGCGGATCGATCGCATCGGCGATCTCCGGCGGCGCCAGCTGTTTCAAGAGGTGGCGGATGATGTTGAGCCGCGCCTTGGGCTTCTTGTCGGTGTGAACGATGGTCCAGGGCGCGTCGGTCGTGTGGGTCCGCCGCAGCATCTCGTCACGGGCGGCGGAGTAGTCGTCCCACTTCTCCTGGGCGACGGCGTCCAGCGGACTGATCTTCAGCGCCTTCAGCGGATCGGTCTTGCGCGCCTCGAGACGGTCCGCCTGCTCCTTTCGGGAGATATCGAGCCACAGCTTGATGACCTGCACGCCGCTGCCCGTCAGCATGCGTTCGAAGACGGGCACGTCGCGCAGGAAGATTTCCTGCTCCTCCGGCGTGGAGAACCCCATCACCTTCTCGACGCCCGCCCGATTGTACCAGGACCGGTTCAGGATCACGAGTTCGCCCTTGGCGGGCAGGTGCTCGACATAGCGCTGGAAGTACCACTGGCCGCGCTCGCGCTCGGTGGGCTTGGGCAGCGCCACCACCCGCGTGGAGCGGATCGACAGATGCTCGACGATCCGCTTGATCGCACCATCCTTGCCGGCGGTGTCGCGGCCTTCGAAGATCACCAGGTCGCGCTCGCCCGCCTCGATGGCGTGCTGCTGAAAGCGCACCAGCGCCACCTGCAGGGCTTCGAGTTCGCCGTCGTCGTCGTCCTTGGCCATGGCTACCTTTGTGTCTGGTTGGGGGTGGCGCGGCCGTCGGCGGTGACGATGGTGACTGGACCACGGCGCGCCGTGGGCGGAACCAACGCCGCGAGGTCGCGGTAGATGCGGTCGGTGTCGGCGCGGGTGCGGGTTACGACACAGCGGGTCGATTCGCCTTCGCGTCCCCAGGCGCTGGAGGTCGAACTCGCCACACCGCGGGCGCCCTCGAGGTAGCGTTCGACCGCCGCCTTGGTCTCGCCGTCGACGCCACAGCAGTAGCTGCCGAAGTCGATCTTCACCGAGCACGGCGCCTGGGCCGTGGGTACGGTGGCGCAGCCGGCGGCGGCGAGGAAGGCGAGGGGCAGGAAGCGCAGTATCATCGAATCCGCATCTGGCGCGCCGGGTGCGGCGCGGGCAAGGCCGCGCTAGAACGCCCCGAAGGCAAGAAGGCTCAAATGATCCGCCTCTTTATCCCGCACGACCTTGTCGCCGGCGCGCGCCTGGACCTGGATGAGGGCCAAAGCCGGTATCTGGCCGCCGTCATGCGCCAGGTGGTCGGCGACGCCGTACTCGTATTCAACGGCCGCCAGGGCGAGTGGCGGGCGACCGTGGCGGCCGTGGGCAAGCGGGAGGTGACCCTTCACGTCGAGGCGCAGACCCGAACTCAGGCGATCGGCCCCGACCTCGACCTGGTGATCGCCCTGGTCAAGCGGGCGCGGCTGGAGACCATCGTCGAGAAGGCCGCCGAGCTGGGCGCCCGGCGTGTCCGCCCGGTGATCACCGAGCGCACCAACGCCGACCACACCCGCGTCGACCGGCTGCAGGCCATCGCCACCGAGGCGTCGGAGCAGACCGGCCGGCTGGACGTGCCGGAAGTCGTTGAGCCGGTGAAGCTGGAGAAGCTGATCGGCGGCTGGGAAGCGGGTCGCCGCCTGCTGTTCTGCGACGAGGCGGGAGACGCGATGCCGGTGCTGCAGGCGGTGGGCGAAGGCGGCTCGTGGGCGATCCTGATCGGGCCGGAAGGGGGCTTTTCCCCGAAGGAGCGCGAGATGCTCCGATCCCTGTCCTATGCGACGCCGGCGACGCTGGGGCCGCGAATTCTGCGGGCCGACACCGCGGCGATCAGCGCGCTCACACTCTGGCAGGCCGCGGTCGGGGATTGGCGCTAGCGTCCGACGCAACCCAGGAAATCTAGCCCGGGCTTGAGCTTGGCGGAATTGCGCCCACCTATCCTGACGGCGTAAAGACGCGGCCTGGGCGGGACCTCAACCCGGCGACTAGGGCGGTTCGCCCGTGGAGGAAATGTATGGCCGAGGTCGCCTGCGACGATCGTCCCCTGGTGTTTGAAGACCTTGTGCGCTGGATGGCCGATGGGGCCAAGCCTGCCAGCGAGTGGCGATGTGGCGCCGAGCACGAGAAGTTCGTGTTCAAGCTCGCCGACCATTCGCCGGTCCCCTATGAGCCGGGCGGCATCAAGGCGCTGCTGGACGGCCTGACCCGCTTCGGCTGGACGCCGGTGATGGAGGGCGAGAACGTCATCGCGCTCGAGCGCGGCATGGCGAACATCAGCCTGGAGCCGGGGGGCCAGTTCGAGCTGTCGGGTGCGCCGCTCGAGACCGTCCACGACATCTGCGAGGAGACGGGCTCCCACCTCAACGAGGTGAAGATCGTCGCCGATGAACTGGGCCTGGGCTTCCTGGGGCTTGGCTTCACGCCGGTCTGGCGGCGTGACGAGATTCCGGTGATGCCGAAGGGCCGCTACAAGATCATGCGCGAGTACATGCCGAAGGTCGGCAAGCTCGGGCTCGACATGATGTTCCGCACCTGCACGGTGCAGGCGAACCTCGACTTCAGCTCCGAAGCCGACATGGTGGCGAAGTTCCGCACATCGCTGGCGCTGCAGCCGATCGCAACGGCGCTGTTCGCCAATTCGCCGTTCATCGAGGGTAAGCCGTCGGGCTTCGTGTCCAGCCGCGCCAACGTCTGGACGGACACCGATCCCGCCCGCACCGGCATGCTGGACTTCGTGTTCCAGGACGGCTTCGGCTTCGAGACCTACGCCCGCTACGCGCTGAACGTGCCGATGTACTTCGCCAAGCGCGGCGACCGATACATCGATCTGGCCGGCCGCTCGTTCGTGGACTTCATGGACGGCAAGCTGGTCGAACTGCCGGGTGAGCGGCCCACGCTCAAGGACTGGGCCGATCACA
This sequence comes from Phenylobacterium sp., assembly GCF_004299445.1. Lineage (GTDB taxonomy): Bacteria > Pseudomonadota > Alphaproteobacteria > Caulobacterales > Caulobacteraceae > Phenylobacterium. Next base: position 6,942 of record NZ_SCTC01000069.1, read on the forward strand.
CCACCACGATCTTTCCCGAGGTCCGGCTCAAGAAGTACCTCGAGATGCGCGGCGCCGACGCCGGGCCGTGGAGCCGGCTCTGTGCGCTGCCGGCGCTTTGGATGGGCATCTTCTACGACAGCCAGGCGCTGGCCGCGGCCTGGGACCTCTGCAAGGACTGGAAGATCGAGGATCACGAGCGCCTGCGCGCCGACGTGGCCCGCGTGGGCCTCAAGGCCCAGATCGCCGGGCGCTCGGTGCAGGAGGTGGCCAAGGACATGGTCGCCATCTCCCGATCGGGCCTCAAGAACCGCAACCGCCTGTCGGGCGGCATGGTCGACGAGAGCGGCTACCTCGCCGAGTTGGAACACATCGCAGAGACCGGCGTGACGCCGGCCGAACGGCTGGTGGAACTGTACAACACCCGCTGGGGCGGCAAGGTCGATCCGGTGTTCGAGGACTTCGCGTACTAGCCACCCGAACGCAGGCGCGCCGCAGCGTCTGAAGTGGCCCTTTGCGCGCGGCGCCGGCGGTCTAGAACGGACTCATGGGCGTCTGGTCGGGATCCTGTCATTGCGGCGCTGTCCGCTTTCGCGTCGAGGCCGAGATCGACGAGCTGACGCGGTGCGACTGCTCGCTCTGCCGGCGCAAGGGCGCGCTGATGGCCAAGATCCACGAGAGCGGACTGACGGTTGAGGCCGGCGAGGATCAACTGACGCTCTACCAGTGGAACACCAGGGTCGCGCGCCACTGGTTCTGCCGCACCTGCGGGATCTACACCTTCCACCGCAAGCGGGCGGCGCCGGATCACTACGGCGTCAACGTCGGCTGCCTCGAGGACTTCGACCCGCAGGCGTTCGCGTTTCGCCTCGCGGACGGCTTGACGATGAGCGTACGGTCTGGCGAGGGTCGCCCGGAGTGGAGCGGCCCGCGCGAGGACTGAGATGCCTGTCACACTGCCGAAGTACGCGCACTGGGTGGCGGAACGGCGCTTCCTCGTGGATGCGAAGGCCTTGCCCGCGCTCGACCTTGGCCACGCCCGCCGGATCGAGGATCTCTATGTGGAGGGCGGTCGCCTTCGATTGCGCGCGACCACCGACCTGTCCAACGGCGAGCGGACCTTCAAGCTCGCCAAGAAGTACGCCCCGGACAATCCGCTGATCGGACCGATGACCAACCTCTACCTGACGGAGGAAGAGTACGCGGTCCTGAACGTCCTGCCCGGTCAACGACTGTCGAAGCTGCGCCACAAGGTCGGCGGCTTCATCATCGACGTGTTCGAGGGCGCGCTCGAAGGCCTGGTGACCGCCGAGTGCGAGGCGACCAACCGGATGGCCGCCATGCGCTTCGACGTCCCCGAGTGGTGCGTGCGGGAAGTCACCAACGAGCCAGCTTACACCGGCTGGCAGCTGGCCCAGAACCAGTCCGCGCCGGCCGCCTAGCGGGCGCCGTCGTCCGCCCGAGGCATGCTGACGTTCGGGGGCCAGTGCTCGCGCTGCGACGCGCCGCTGCCCGAGTCGGTGTGCAGCACGATGTCGTCGACCGAGGGCGCCGCCTGGACCGGAGGCGCATCGACGGCTTCCTGGGCCGCTTCGGCGTCGTCGGGCGAATAGACCTCGACCTTGTTCGTATAGAACGCCAGTCGCCCCGCGATCTCCGCCATCGCGGGGTAGGGCTCCTCGTAGCTCCAGATGGCGTTCTCGGCGAAATGGCCGTCCATCTGCAGCGTGTAGTAGGACGCGTCGCCCTTGTAGGGGCAGTGCGTGGCATGGGCCGTGTGGGTCAGGAACGCCATCGAGACGTCCTCGCGCGGGAAATAGACGACCGGGGGATAGCTCGCTTCCTGCAGGACCAGCGCGTCGCCTGAGTCGGCGATCACGTGGCCCTGGTACCTGGCGCGCCAGCGGCGGCCGGCCGGCGTGATCGTGATGGGATGGTCGGGGCCGGGCATCTTCATGGGGTTCGCGTCTCCTGACGGTCTGAACGCACCAGCTCGCGACCGGCTGCCAAGGGATATGGGCGCCCGTCCCGGCGGCGCCAGGCGCCCGGCCGACGGCGGTTTGCTTGTGTCCTGAACGGGTTGGTGGTTCTCTGCCCGCAATTCAGGCTAGGCCGGGTCGAAAAGACCCCGTGGGAGACGTAGGCCGGCCCTTAGGATCGGAAGCAAACCCTCAAATGCCAATCGTACTGCTGGCCGGGATCGTCATCACGCTGGTGACGGGTATCCCGGTGCTACTCCAGATGCTCCGCCATCACCCGCGCGGCCTCATCATCCTGTTCTTCGCCGAGATGTGGGAGCGCTTCTCCTACTACGGCATGCGCGGGATCCTGATCTTCTACCTGACCCAGCACCTGTTGTTCGACCAGGACGTGGCCAGCGGCCAGTACGGGTCGTACACCAGCCTCGTCTACCTGCTGCCTCTCATCGGCGGCATGCTGGCCGACCGCTACCTGGGCACCCGCAAGGCGGTGGCGTTTGGCGCCCTTCTGCTGGTGGCGGGACACCTGACCATGGCGGTCGAGGGTCGCCCGGCGACCCAGACGCTGACCTATGCGGGCCAGACCTACAACGTAGCCATCGAAGGTCGCATGGAAGACCGCTCGGTGAAGCTGGTGGTGGGCGACAAGGCCTACGACTTCTCGGCCAACGAGGCGGGCGGCTTCGAGATCAAGGACCTGCCGGCGACCGCGCCGCTACCGGCCGTACTGCCCAAGGGCTCGTACGAGCTGAAGAAGGACGTCGATCCGTTCGGCAAGAACGCCTTCTACCTGGCGGTGGCGCTGATCATCATGGGCGTTGGCTTCCTGAAACCGAACATCTCCACGATCGTGGGCCAGCTCTATCCGCAAGGCGATCCGCGACGGGATTCCGGTTTCACGCTCTACTACTACGGCATCAACCTGGGGGCCTTCTGGGCCTCGTTCGCTTGCGCCTGGTTCGGCCTCAACGTCGGCTGGTGGGCGGGCTTCGGCCTGGCCGGGGTCGGCATGGCCGCGGGCTGGGTCGTCTTCGTGCTGGGCAAGAAGCACCTCGAGGGCAAGGGCGAGCCGCCAAACCCAGCGCTGCTGCAGGAAAAGGTGGCCGGTCCGCTCAATCGCGAGTGGCTGATCTATCTCTGCGGCGTGCTGGGCGTGATCCCGGTGTGGTTCCTGGTCCAGCGCAACGACTGGGTGGGGGTGATGCTGATCGCCTCGACCCTCGCGGCCCTGGCCTATGTGATCTACTTCATCGTCACCCAGTGCGACAAAGTTCAGCGCGAGCGCATGATCCTGGCCCTGGTGCTGGTGTTCGGCGCGGTGGTGTTCTTCACCCTGTTCGAACAGGCCGGCACCTCGCTCAACCTCTTCGCCGCGCAAAACGTCGACCTGAACCTCACACGGCAGGCCAGCACCTTCCTTGGCATCCCGATCGGCAGCGCCGATCAGCTGGCCGCGGCCGGGATTCAGCCCACGGGACTCTGGATCGACACCGGCATCGGCGCGGCCCAGACCCAGTCGTTCAACGCCGGCTTCATCCTGATCTTCGCCCCGATCTTCGCGGCGATGTGGGCGTGGCTCGGCCGGCGCGGCCAGGCGTCGAACCCGGTGATGACCTTCGGCCTGGGCCTGATCCAGGTGGGCCTGGGCTTCCTGGTGGTGGTCTGGGGCGCCGGGTTGGCCAACAGCGCCTTCCAGGTGCCGCTGATGCTGCTGGGCCTGCTCTACCTGCTGCACACCACGGGCGAGCTCTTCCTGTCGCCGGTGGGCCTGTCCGAGATCACCAAACTGTCGGTGGCCAAGGTGGTGTCGTTCATGATGGCCATCTGGTTCCTGGCTTCGTCGATCGCCCAGTACGTCGGCGGCTTCATCGCGGGCCTCGCCGGCACCGAGACGGTGGGCGGCCAGGTGCTGAACCCCGAGCTGGCGCTGAAGACCTCGCTGGGCGTGTTCAACACGCTGGGCTGGGGCGGCTTCGCGATCGGCGTGGCGTTCGTCCTGATCAGCTTCCTGATCAAGCACTGGGCGCACAGCGAGACCGAGCCGGACGAGAAGGTCGGCGCCTGACCCCAGGCCTCGGACACGACGAAGGCCGCGGAGCGATCCGCGGCCTTCTGTGTTTTCGCACGCCCGCTAGCCGAACGTCTTGCGGATCCGCAGGAACGTGCCGCCGGGGGTCTGGTTGGTTCGCTTGTCGTCGACCGAGGTGGCCTCGGCCCCGGCCGTGCGCAGGCCGCCGTAGAACGCGTAGGTCTCGTGCAGATTGCGCCGGGTCGCGTTCGGCAGCTCCAGCCGGATGTTGAGGTCGGGCTGCGGCTTGTACTCGATGAACGGCTTCACATAGGTGTTGAGCTTGCGCGTGTAGACGAGGTTGTAGCGGTAGGTCGTCTCCCTGAACCCGCCGAACGCATCGACGCCCCACGTGATGTCGTACTGCGGCATGTCCCAGGTGAAGGTGGCGTTCCAGTCCAGGCCCCGCAGCGCCGACTGCGACCGAGTCTCCATCGTCGTCGGGTCGGTCACCTCGCTCCAGCGCCTGGTGAGGTTGCCTTTCAGCAGCGCCCCCTTCGCGCCCAGCCGGTCGAGCGGAAGGGTCAGGTCGAGGGCCAGGATGTCCTTGGTCCCGTCGCCGATGTTCTCGGGCCGGTCGAACACACTGCCGCCTGGGCCCCTGACGGGCCCCCGGTCGACCACGTCGCTGAGTTCTGCGTGGCGGTAGCTCAGCGCCACCGACCCTGACGTCCAGAACCGCTGCTCCAACGCGAATTCGCCCACCCAGGCCTGGCCGGGGTTGAGGTCGGGGTTGCCCGCCGTGACGCCCCCCGCCTGGTTCAGCCCCCCGGCGGCCACGAAGTCGTTGAAGTTCAGCTGGTCGACCTCGCGCTCGAGGCGCAGCCGAAACTGGGTCATCTCCAGCGGGGACCAGCTCACCGCCAGCCGCGGCTTGAGGTAGCGCAGCGACTTCTCGAGGACGACGTCGCCCTCGGAGCTGATGGTCGAGAACTCGTAGCGCAGGCCGGCATCGACCGTGATGGTCTCGAACGGACGCCAGGCCGCCTTGGCGAACAGCTCCTTGCGGTCTTCCTCGACCTCGACGGAGCCGGCGGGCAGACGGACGATGGCCCCGTTGCGGCGGAGCGTGGTCTCGCTGTCAAGCGTGTTGACGGCCCGTTCGCCGCCCACCTCGAACGAGAGCTTCGGATCGAAGCGATACTTCACGACTGCCCGGCCGATGGTTTCCACGGTGTCGCGGTCGACGAGCAGGCGGTTGGCGACGTCCGGCGCGTCGAAGTTCTCGGTGACCAGCCGGTCGCGCCCCGTGCGCAGGGCGACCAGCTCCACGTCCCAGTCCGCGCCCAGCTTGCGCGAGTAGCGGGCCCCGAACTCGGTGTCGTCCTGCTCCTGCAGGTAGACGTACTGCTGGTCGGCGATGGGCGACGAGAAGATGCGGGTCTTCTCCTCGAACTTGAAGTCGTCCGTCAGGAGGCGCCCGTTCAACCGCAGGGAGCCGCCCAGCACGGGCGCCTCGGCCGCGGCCGTGAGTGAGTAGAACAGACCGTCACCCTCGGCGTCGTAGCCGTTGAGCACCGTGGGTTCGCCGACCGTGATCAGGGCCCCGCGCCCGGCGCCTGCGCCGTCGTCCAGCCCGCGCGCCGCCCGACCCGAGGCCTCCCATTTCACGTCGCCCAGCGCGCCCGAGCCCTCGATGCGCATCTGGCCCAGGTCGCGGCCGTCGTCGATGTGGTTGTCGGCGATCGCGAACACGCCGCGGACGCTGTTGTCCTTCTTCTGGATGACGTTCGCCATCACCGTCTTGCCCTGCATGTCGATGCCGGGCGCGCCGCCGCGGATGATGTCGATGCGCTCGACCTTGGACGCCGGAATTCGGAAGAGGACGTCCTGCAGGCTGTCCGACTTGCTGGACGGGCGCTGCCCGTCGATCAGCACATTCCCGGCCGCGCCCTCGAACCCGCGCACGGAGGCGCCGTTGTCGAGGGTGAAGCCGGGGATCCGATTGAGCATGTCCACGACGGTCGCCGGCTGCTGGGCCGCGAAGAAGGCGGTCGCATAGCTGGTTACGCCTTGCTGCACGGCGGCTTCCGGCGCCGCGGCGATCGCCGCCTGCGCCAGGAACTGAACGAATGGCATCGACGGTCTCTCCCCAAGAACGAGGGGAGAGGTGGCCTGGAGCGCAGCCCTGGCGCGAGTTAAATGCCTGTAAGGTGAATTAAATTCCGGACAGGGTTCCGCTCGACCCGATCGTCAGACCGCGGTGCCGCCGACCGTCAGGCCGGTGATCTTCAGCGAGGGCTGGCCCACGCCCACCGGCACGCTCTGCCCGGCCTTGCCGCAGACGCCGACGCCCAAGTCGAAGTCGAAATCATCGCCGATCATGGTCACCCGGGTCAGGGCAGAGGGACCGTCGCCGATCAGGGTCGCGCCCTTGACCGGGGTCGTCACCTTGCCGTCCTCGATCAGGTAGGCCTCGGTGCACTGGAAGACGAACTTGCCGTTGGTGATGTCCACCTGGCCGCCGCCGAAGTTGGCGCAGTACAGACCCTTCTTCGTGGAAGCGATCATCTCCTCGCGCTTGTGGCCGCCGCCCAGCATGGCGGTGTTGGTCATCCGCGGCATGGGCATGTGGGCGTAGGACTGGCGGCGACCGTTGCCGGTGGCGCTGAGGCCCATGAGGCGCGCGCTCATCCGATCGTGCATGTAGCCCACCAGGATGCCGTCCTCGATCAGGATGGTGCGCTCGGTGGGCGTGCCCTCGTCGTCCACCGTCAGCGATCCGCGGCGGCCCGGCAGAGTCCCGTCGTCGAACACGGTGACGCCCGGCGCGGCCACCCGCTCGCCGATGCGGCCCGAGAACGCCGAGGTGCCCTTGCGGTTGAAGTCGCCTTCCAGGCCATGGCCCACGGCTTCGTGCAGCAGCACGCCGTTCCAGCCGGGGCCCAGCACCACGTCCATCTCGCCGGCCGGGCAGGCGACGGCGTCCAGGTTGGTCAGCGCCTGGCGCAGCGCCTCGTCCACCTGATCCTGCCACTTGTCGGGGCTGATCCAGGCCTCGAAGCCGGCGCGGCCGCCGGCGCCGGTGTAGCCCTGCTCGCGCCGGCCATCGCGTTCGACGGTCACCTGGACGTTCACACGGCAAAGGGGGCGCACGTCACGGATCAGCCGGCCATCGGCCCGGAGGATCTCGACCGTGCGGCGCTCTCCGGCGATCGAGGCCATCACCTGCACCACCCGCGGATCCCGGGCGCGGGCCCAGGCGTCGATCTCCTGCAGCAGCGCGACCTTGTCGGAGAAGGCGGGCGAGCTCAGCGGGTTTTCCTCGCCGTAGAGCTTGGTGTTGGTAGCCCGCGGCGCCTCTGCGGTGACGCCCGCGTACCCGCGCTTGGCCAGCCGGGCCGAGTCGGCGGCGCGGCGGATCGCCGCTTCGGAAATCTCGGACGCGTGGGCGTAGCCGGCAGTTTCGCCCGCCACCACCCGCAGGCCGAAGCCCTCGGTCGAATCGTAGGCCGCCGATTTGAGCCGACCGTCGTCGAACAGGAACGACTCGCTCTCGGACCGCTCGACGAACAGTTCGCCGTCGTCGGCCCCCTGCAGGGCGTCAGCCAGGATTTCCTGGGCGCGGGCGGGGTCGACCCCAACGGAATCGAGGATCGAGGGAGCGGGCACTGGAGCGTTCATGCCTGGAAGATAGGGGCTCGAAGGTGGGGCGTCACCCGCGAGATGGCTCTTGGCCCTCGCCAGCCTCTCTTTTCGTCTTGGGGACGATTCGCGCCTGCTGCAGGGCCGTTGCAATCTGGCCAGCGCCCGCAGGGTCCGCTCCCCGCCCCATTCCAGAACAGGCCGCGAGCGATGCAGCGATTGCGGCGAGACGTCGCGCCATTTCCGTGTGCAAACGACGTCGAGAGCCGGTGGACGCTACGTAAGACCCGCCGACGCCTTGGCAAGCCCGAACGATGCGCGTATGGACCCCGGCGAAGGGGCCGGTCGGGCGTCGCGCAAGTCGCGCCCGCGCGTCCCGTTCCGTAGCGTCGGACCGCCTGTTGTTGAGGGCGTCGCCGGCCAAACTGACCGAGGGGACATGAAGTCGAGCTTTCACGGATTGCGGACGCGGGCGGCAGGCGCTCTCGCGGGCGCTGCGGCGGCGTTCTGGGGCGCGGCCGCCATGGCTCAGGACAAGTTCGGCGAGCCGACGGACAAGGCGATCGACCTGCAGCCGGGGGTGACCCCGCTGCGCCACGACGCGATCTGGTTCCACAATTGGATCCTGATGCCCGTGATCACGGTCATCACGCTGTTCGTGCTGGCGCTGCTGATCTGGGTGGTCATTCGCTATAACAAGAAGGCGAACCCGGTCCCGGCGAAGTTCACGCACAACACGATGATCGAGGTGATCTGGACCCTCGCGCCCGTCGCGATCCTGGTCGTGATCTCGATCTTCTCGTTCAAGCTGCTCTTCGCCTACAACGACATGCCGAAGCCGGACCTCACCATCAAGGCGGTCGGCTACCAGTGGTACTGGGGCTATGAGTACCCCGACCAGAAGATCGGCGAGTTCGTTTCGAACATGCTGCCGGAAGACGAAGCGAAGAAGGTCGCCAAGCCGTACCGCCTCGCCGTCACCGAGCCGCTGGTCGTTCCGATCAACAAGGTGGTCCGCGTTCAGGTCACCGGCGCCGACGTGATCCACGCCTTCGCCGTCCCGTCGTTCGGGATCATCGCCGACGCCATTCCCGGACGCCTGAACGAAACCTGGTTCAAGGCCGATCGCCTGGGCACCTACTACGGCAACTGCCGTGAGCTGTGCGGCGTCGACCACGCCTTCATGCCGATCGAGGTCCGCGTCGTGACGCAGGCCGAGTTCGACGCCTGGGTCGCCAAGAAGGGCGGCTCGGTCGCCGGCGCCGCGCCTGCGCCCGCTCCGGCCGCTGCGCCCGCCGCCGAGGGGGCTCCGGCCGCCGACGCCGCGGCGACGCCGGCCACCGCCACGGTGAACCCTGCCGCCCCGCCTCCGGCGACGCCTGAGCCCAAGGCTCCGGTCGCCGCCACCACGCCCGCGCCCAAGGCGCCGGCCGCGAAATAAGCCTTAGGATCCGCGTAAGATGGCTCAAGCCGCCGCTCACGATCATCACGACGACCACGGGCACATGCCCGGGTTCTTCGCCCGCTGGTTCTTCTCCACGAACCACAAGGACATCGGCACGCTCTACATCCTGTTCGCCATCATGGCGGGGATCGTCGGCGGCCTCATGTCCGGCCTGATCCGCTGGGAACTGGCCGAACCGGGCATCCAGGTGTTCACGGAAGGCTCGTGGCTCGCCACGACCGGCCTCGTGGAAGCCTCCAAGCACGGCTACAACGTGATCGTCACCGGCCACGCCCTGGTCATGATCTTCTTCATGGTCATGCCCGCGATGATCGGCGGGTTCGGCAACTGGTTCGTGCCGCTGATGATCGGCGCGCCCGACATGGCCTTCCCGCGGATGAACAACATCTCGTTCTGGCTGCTGGTCGCCGCCTGGGTGATGCTGATCGTCTCGATGTTCGTCGACGGCGGCCCCGGCAAGGGCTTCGGAGGCGGCTGGACGATCTATCCGCCGCTGTCCACGTCCGGCCATACCGGCCCGGCCATGGACTGCGCGATCCTGTCGCTGCACCTCGCGGGCGCCAGCTCGATCCTGGGCGCCATCAACTTCATCACCACGATCTTCAACATGCGCGCGCCGGGCATGACGCTGCACCGGATGCCGCTGTTCGTCTGGTCGATCCTGGTGACCGTGTTCCTGCTGCTGCTCTCGCTGCCCGTGCTGGCCGGCGCGATCACGATGCTGCTCACGGACCGCAACTTCAAAACCCACTTCTTCGACGCCGCCGGCGGCGGCGACCCGGTGATGTTCCAGCACCTGTTCTGGTTCTTCGGTCACCCGGAAGTGTACATCCTGATCCTGCCCGGGTTCGGCATGATCTCGCACATCGTCTCGACGTTCAGCCGCAAGCCCGTCTTCGGCTACCTCGCGATGGCGTACGCCATGGTGGCCATCGGCTTCATCGGCTTCGTCGTGTGGGCCCACCACATGTACACCGTGGGCATGGGCATCCAGCTGCGGGCCTACTTCGTCGCGGCGACGATGGTCATCGCGGTGCCGACCGGCGTGAAGGTGTTCTCCTGGATCGCCACGATGTGGGGCGGCTCCATCACCTTCAAGACGCCCATGCTGTGGGCGATCGGCTTCATCTTCCTGTTCACCGTGGGCGGTGTGACGGGCGTCGTGCTGGCCAACGCCGGCATCGACTACAGCCTGCACGACACCTACTACGTGGTGGCCCACTTCCACTACGTGCTGAGCCTCGGCGCCGTGTTCGCGATCTTCGCGGGCTTCTACTACTGGTTCGAGAAGATGTGGGGCGTGAAGTACAACGAGTTCCTCGGCGCGCTGCACTTCTGGGTCATGTTCGTGGGCGTGAACCTCGTGTTCTTCCCGCAGCACTTCCTGGGCCTGCAGGGCATGCCGCGTCGCTACGTCGACTATCCGGACGGCTTCGCCTACTGGAACAAGATCTCGTCGATCGGGTACGCGATCACGGGCGTGGCCGTGGTGATCTTCCTGCTGGTCCTGCTGGAAGCCGCCATCCGCCGCCGCAAGGCCGAAGCGAACCCGTGGGGCGAAGGCGCCACGACGCTGGAGTGGACGCTGAGCTCGCCTCCGCCGTTCCACCAGTTCAACGAACTCCCGGTGGTGAAGCCCGACGCGCACTAGGCGTTCGGTCCACCTATCCAAATACGAGCCGGCCGCTCCCAGGAGCGGCCGGCCTTTTTCGTTTTTCGGCCATTTTTGTCGCGGCGGGGCTGGACGTGCTTCGCCCGGGCGCCGATCTGCGCTAGAGAGCGCCACCCCGCATTCAGGTGTATCCTTGATGGCCATGGCTACGGCCCACGACACTCCGCGCACGACGCCCGCTCGCTGGCAGGACTTCCTGCAGCTGATGAAGCCGCGCGTGATGTCCCTGGTGGTGTTCACCGCGCTCACCGGGCTGGTCTGCGCGCCGGGAACGATCAATCCGATCCTGGGCGCCGTGGCCGTGCTGTGCATCGCCGTCGGGGCCGGCGCGAGCGGCGCGCTCAACATGTGGTACGACGCCGACATCGACGCCAAGATGCGCCGCACGCGCGGCCGGCCGGTGCCTGCGGGCAAGGTCCAGGGCGCAGACGCGCTGGGCCTGGGCGTGGTTCTGTCGCTGTTCTCGGTGATGCTGATGGGCGTGGCCACCAACTGGCTGGCCGCCGGCCTGCTGGCCTTCACCATCGTCTTCTACGCCGTGGTCTACACGATGTGGCTCAAGCGCTGGACGGCGCAGAACATCGTGATCGGCGGCCTGGCCGGGGCGCTGCCGCCGGTGATCGGCTGGGCCGCGGTGACCGGCACGGCGCCGGCCAATGCCTGGCTCTTGTGCGCCATCATCTTCATGTGGACGCCGCCCCACTTCTGGGCGCTGTCGCTCTACACCTCCGAGGACTACGCCAAGGCCGGGGTGCCCATGATGCCGGTGGTGAAGGGCGCGACCTCCACCCGACTGCAGATCCTGGTCTACAGCCTGCTGCTGATCCCGATCTGCATCGCGCCGGCCTTCACGGGCCTGGGCGGGCCGGTCTACCTGGGCGTCTCGGCGCTGGGCGGCCTGGTGTTCCTGCTCCTGGCCTGGCGGCTCTATCGCAGCCATGCGGGCGAGGCGGCCGATCCGCGCAACGACGATGGCCTCTACGATGTCCGCGCCGGCGCCCGCGACGCGCGGAATCTGTTCGCGTTTTCGATCCTCTACCTGACCCTGCTGTTCGCGACCCTGCTGGGCGAGCATCTGGCCGGCGTAGCCCCCCTGGAGCTTCTCTAGATGAGCGATCCCAACGGAGAGGGCGACGACTTCGCCAAGGCCCGACGCGGCCGTAATCTCGCCATCGCGCTGGGCTTGGTGGCCTTCGTGATCATCGTCTACGCGGTCTCAATCATCCGGATGGGCGGCAGTGTCCTCGAACGCACCTTCTGACCCCGCGCCCCACAAGGCGCCCGTCGATCCCGATCGCGCTCGCAATGTGAAGGTCGCGATGATCTGCGCCTCGGTCTTCTTCGGGATGATCGGGGCGGCCTTCGCCTCGGTGCCGATCTACCGGGCATTCTGCCAGATCACCGGGTTCGACGGCGCCACGCGCCGCGCCGAAGCCCCGTCCGACACGGTGCTGGACCGCAAGCTGACCGTCCGCTTCGACGCCAACGTCCGCGACCTGCCCATCGCTTTCTCGGCGCAGCAGACCTCGCAGGAGGTGAAGATCGGCGAGACCAAGCTGGCCTTCTTCCGCGTGACGAACAACTCCGACAAGCCGATCATGGCGCGGGCGCTCTACAACGTCGTGCCCGAGCAGGCGGGACCCTACTTCCAGAAGCTGCAGTGCTTCTGCTTCGAGGATCAGACGATCGCCGCCGGGGCCACGGTGGACATGCCGGTTCTCTACTACATCGACCCGAAGTACGCGGCCGACGTCGACACCAAGGGCAAGCCCGAGGTGACGCTGAGCTACACGTTCTTCCCGTCGACCAACGCCCAGCCCAAGCAGGCCGACGCCGCCACAAGCGTGAAGACCCACACCGGCGGCTGATCAGAGGCTGACGCTCAGCGTCAATCAGAGACGCTATCCTCGCCCTCTGAATAGGAGGGCGCGAAGCCCATCGAGATGCATGGTCTGTGGGACGAGATCACCGGCAAATTCCACCGCCGGAGCCAGTCGATCTCGTGCGGCGGCCGCCGCGCCTGGGAAGACAACCGGGTTAAGTGTTGGATCAAGGCTCGGCCCTGCGACCGCCCTGGCCCAATCTGCGACGCTGGAGCGCGCCTTTCCCCTTGGCGGATGCCGCTGGCGAGCGCTATAGCGTCCGCGACTGACCGCGCGCGACTCTGTCCGGAGTCGTGTGCGTGGGGATTTGACGAGGGGTTAGGACGCAATGGCTGCTGGCGTGAAGCACGACTACCACCTGGTGGACCCGAGCCCGTGGCCGTTGGTTGGCTCGATCGCCGCCACCGTCATGGCTCTGGGCGGCGTCACCTGGATGAAGGGCCTGTTCGGCCTGCCGCAGCACACCTCGTGGCTGTTCTTCGCCGGCCTCGCCGGCGTGCTGTTCACGATGCTGGGCTGGTGGGCCGACGTCGTGAAGGAAGCCAACCGCGGTGACCACACCCCGGTCGTCTCCATCGGCCTGCGCTACGGCATGGTGCTGTTCATCGCCTCGGAGGTGATGTTCTTCGTCGCGTGGTTCTGGATCTTCTTCGAGATGGCCCTGTTCCACGGCAACCGCACGCACGCCCCCATCGAGGAAGTGCGCGCCGCCTGGGCCGCCTGGCCGCCCAAGGGCATCGAGACGGTGCCGGCCTTCCAGCTGCCGCTGGTGAACACCCTGACGCTGCTGCTCTCGGGCACGACCGTCACCTGGGCGCACCACGCGCTGCAGCAGGGCGACCGCAAGAACGCCAAGATCGCGCTGGTGCTGACGATCGTCCTGGGCGCGCTGTTCACCGCGATCCAAGCGTACGAGTATCACCACATCCTTGAGCACAAGTACTTCTTCGGCGGCGAAGGCCAGGAGAACTCGGGCCTCTACGGTTCGTCCTTCTTCATGGCCACCGGCTTCCACGGCTTCCACGTGCTGGTCGGTACGATCTTCCTGGCCGTCTGCCTGATCCGCCTGATGGGCACGGGATTCACGCCCAAGCAGCACTTCGGCTTCGAAGCCGCCGCCTGGTACTGGCACTTCGTCGACGTGGTGTGGCTGTTCCTGTTCGCGTTCATCTACGTGATCTTCGGCGGACCGGCGCACTAGGCTGATCATGTGAGCAAGCCCAATCCGTTGCTGGCTGGGGTGGCCGGACGCTGCCCCAACTGCGGAGAGGGTTTTCTCTTCGACGGCTTCCTGAAGGTCGCTCCGGCCTGCGAAGCCTGCGGGTACGACTTCGCCAAGGCGGACTCGGGCGATGGCCCTGCGGTGTTCGTGATCATGATCGCGGGCTTCGTCGTGGCCTTCTCCGCCCTCTTCGTAGAGTTCGCCCTGCATCCGCCCGTCTGGGTGCACCTGATCCTGTGGCTGCCGGCGACCCTGATCATCTCGCTGGGCCTGATGCGGCCTCTGAAGGGCGCCATGCTCGCCGCCCAGTTCATGAACAAGGCCTCCGAACACCGCAATGACGAGTGAGGCCCCAGGGCGGCCGCGTTTTCCTGTCGGCCTGACGATCGCCGTCGCTATCGCGCTGGCGATCCTGGTGGCCCTGGGCACGTGGCAACTCCAGCGTCTGGTGTGGAAGCAGGGCGTGCTGACCCGCATCGCCGCGCTGCAGGCCGCTCCGGCCCAACCGATCGACGCGGTGCTTGCGCGGGTGGCGACCGGCGCGGACGCCGACTTCACCCGCGTGACCGTGACCTGCCCCGGCCTGGGCGCTGCGCCGTTCCTGGAGCTCTATTCGGTGCGAGACGGCCAGGCCGGCTCGCGTCTGATCTCGGCCTGCCGGGTGGCGGCCGGAGGCTATGCGACGGTGCTGGTGGACCGCGGCTTCGTGGCCGACGACGTCTCGGCTCGCCCGGCGGTGGCCGCCTCGACCGCCCCGGTGACCGTCCAGGGCGTCCTGCGCACGCCCGAGCACGGCAACGCTTTCTCGGCCCCCAATCGGCCCGACCGCTGGTACACCCGCGACGTCGCCGCCATGGCCGCCCAGCTCAAGGCCACGTCGCCTGCGCCCTTGTTCCTCATGGCCGAGACCCCGAGCAATCCCGAGTGGAAGGCCCTGGTCCCTGCGCCGATTCCCACCGACATCCCCAACCGCCATCTGGAGTATGCGCTGACTTGGTACGGCCTTGCGGGCGCCTTGCTCGGCGTCTATGCCGCCGTGCTTCTTCGCAGGCGGAAATCCTGATGCGCTATATCTCGACCCGTGGTCAGTCGCCGGCCGTCGGTTTCACCGACGCCGTTCTGGGCGGCCTTGCGCCCGATGGCGGCCTCTACGTGCCACAGGACTGGCCGACCTTCACGAAAGCCGAGATCGCCGCGTTCGCGGGAAAGCCCTACGCCGAGGTGGCCGCCGCCGTGTTCGGCAAGTTCGCCGGGGACGAGATCGCGCCGGCCGACATGGCCCGCATGTGCGCCGAGGCCTACGCCAGCTTCCACCACAAGGCCGTCGTGCCGATGGTGCAGGTGGGCCCGCAGACCTTCATCGCCGAGCTGTTCCACGGCCCCAGCCTCGCCTTCAAGGACGTGGCGATGCAGATTCTGGCCAAGCTGTACGACCACCTGCTGGGCCGGCAGAACCGCAAGCAGACCATCCTGTGCGCCACCTCAGGCGATACTGGCGGCGCGGCCGTCGAGGCGTTCCGCGGGGCGTCGAATGTCCGGGTGGTGGTGATGTTCCCCGAGGGCCGCATCAGCCAGGTGCAGCGTCGGTTCATGACCACGGCGACCGAGACCAACATCGCCTGCCTGTCGGTGGCCGGCACGTTCGACGACTGCCAGGCGATCCTGAAGGACGCCTTCCAGGACAAGTCGCTGAAGCAGGCGGTCGACCTCACGGGCGTCAACTCGATCAACTTCGCCCGCATCGTGGCCCAGTCGGTCTACTACTTCACCACCGCCGTGGCCCTGGGCGCGCCGGACCGCGCCGTGAACTTCGTGGTGCCGTCGGGCAACTTCGGCGACGCCTTCGCGGGCTATGTGGCGATGCGCATGGGCCTGCCGATCCAGCAGATCGTGGTGGCCACCAACTCCAACGACATCCTGGCGCGGGCGCTGACCACTGGCCGATACGCCGGCGGGGCCGTTCATGCCACCCTGTCGCCCGCCATGGACATCCAATCGGCGTCCAACTTCGAGCGGCTCTACTTCGAAGCCGGCGGCCGCGACGCCGCCGATACAGGCCAGGCCTTCGAAACCTTCAAGACGGCCGGCGCCATCGACATCCCGGCTGCGGCGCTCGCCGTCATGCAGCGGACCTTCACCGGCGTCGCCGTCGGCGAGGACGAGACGGTGGCGACCATCGTCTCCACCCTGGACGAGACCGGCGAGCTGATCGATCCGCATACGGCCGTCGCGATGGCGGGCCTCAAGCACGTCGCCCTGGACGGCCCCACTGTGGTGCTTTCGACCGCGCACGCGGCCAAGTTCCCCGAGGACGTGGAGAAGGCGACCGGCGTCGAGCCGGCGCTGCCCCGTGGCGTGGCCAGCCTGGCGGATCGGCCCGAGCGGTTCCAGCGCATCGCGGGCGATGCGACGGCCATCAAGGACTATGTGCGCGGCTTCGCGGAGGCGGCCTCGGTTGACGCCTAGAGTTCATACGCTGGCCAACGGGGTGCGGGTCGTCTGCGATCCGCTCCCGGGCTGGCAGACGGTGGCGCTCTCGGTCGTGGCCGGTCGCGGCGCCCGGTTCGAGGACGCTGCGCGATCGGGCTGGTCGCATTTGCTCGAGCACATGGTCTTCAAGGGCGCGGGCGGACGCTCGGCCCGTGACATCGTCGAGGTCATCGAGGCCGAGGGCGGCCACATCAACGCCGCCACCGGCTATGAGCGCACCAGTTTCCAGGTCCGCGCGCTGAAGGACGGGCTGGACCTGGGCTCACGCGTGCTGTCCGACCTGGTGCTGCGGCCGACGATGGACGCCGAGGACCTCGCCCGCGAGAAGCAGGTCGTGGGCCAGGAGATCGCCGAGGCCGCCGACACGCCCGACGATCTGGTGTTCGAACTGGCGCAGGAGGCGGCCTTCGACGGCCAGCCGCTGGGCCGCCCGATCCTGGGCACCCCCCGGTCGATCAAGGGGGCGACCCCGGAGACCCTGGGCGACTGGCGCACAGCGCTCTATGCGCCCGAGACCCTGATCGTCAGCGCCGCCGGCGCGGTGGACGAGGATGAACTGATCAGGCTGGCCGAGCGCGACTTCGGCGGCGCCGTCGGCGCGGGCGTTGCCGACGCCCCGCCCGCTGCGTTCGTGGGAGGAACCCGCTCGGTCGCCAAGCGCCTGGAGCAGGCCAACATCGTGCTGTTGCTCCCGGCTGTGGGGGTGATGGATCCCGACTACTTCGCCCTGCGCCTGCTGGCCGAGATGCTGGGCGGCGGTATGGCCTCGCGCCTGTTCCAGGAAGCGCGCGAGAAGCGTGGCCTGGCCTACGCCATCGACGCCTACTCCGAGACCTATGCCGATATCGGCGCGCTGGGAGTCTTCGCCGGTTGCGACGCCAAGGACGCGGCCGAACTGGCCCAGGTGACGGCCGGCGAGCTCCAGGCGCTGACCAAGCCGGTGGGCGAGGCCGAGCTCGCGCGCGCCAAGGCCCAGCTGAAGGGCTCGATGTTCATGGGCCGCGAGTCGGCCCTGGCCCGCGCCGAACAGGCCGCCGGCCAGGTGCTCCTGTTCGGCAAGACCCTCGACGCCGAGGCCGTCGCAGCCGAGGTCGACACCGTCACCGCCGACCAGATCGCCCGTCTGATGGCGCGCATCCTCGGCGAGCGAAAGGCGGCCGTTGCGATCCTTGGACCGAAGCCGGCGCTGGCCGCGGCCGACACGTTCCAGACCCTGTTCGCCTGAACCTGTCGCCTATGGGTGGCGGCTTCGGACTCACGGCGCTGGGGGCTGGCCGATCAGCCTGCCCAGCGCCTCGAGGTAGGTGGCGAAGGCCTTGCGGCCGTCGCTGCTGATCCTCACCTGGGTTCGCGGCTTGCGGCCCAGGAAGCCCTTTTCGATCGTGACATAGCCGGCCTCCTCCAGCTTGCGCAGCTGAACCGACAGGTTGCCCTGGGTGACCTCCAGCACGGACTTCAGCTCGTTGAAGTCGGCGACCTCGGCGTTGGCCAGATAGGCCATGACCCCCAGCCGCAGGCGGCCGTGGATGACATCGTCGATCTTCCCGATGTCAAAGCGCGCCATTGGGCTCAGGCCGTCCTCGGCTGTCGCATCATCACCCAGCCCGGAACCAGCATGAAGGCAATGAAACCAGCACCGCCTATGGCGATGAAGGCGGGCGCGTTCTGGATGGCAAGCGCCATGCCGACGCCGGTGACGAACCAGCCGACGGCGACGGCGCCGTACCAGGCGCGGCGGCGCAGGGCGTAGACGACCATCCAGGCCATGCCCTGCAGGATCAGGACGACGCAGGGGTAGATCAGCCAGATGGTGAGGCTCTGCTCGCGCCAGGCCACCGAGCCGATCACCGCGATGAGGGCCAGGTTGGCCGCGCCGACCGCGCCGAACATGGCTCCCACCGCCCGGGATACGACGCCGCGGCCGGTCGGCTGGCGGCTGCCACGTGCGATGATCCAGATGAGCAGGGTGATGAAGACGACCGTGGGGCCCAGGCCGATCGCAAGTCCGACGGCCCCGTCGCCGATCCAGCCCAGCATCTGAATCGCGTGCAGCAGCATCTGGACGCCGTAGCAGAGGCCGGCGGCGAAATAGGCCTCGCCGAACGAGCGCTGGAAGCCGCCGTGCGTGTCGACCAGCGCGCGCATGAAAGCCAGGTCGTCCTGGGCGGATTTCGGCGTCATCAGGCAGGTTCCTGTCCGGAGGCTGAGGTTGCGGGGATTCGGGCGCCCGTGCGCGGCTGGCGGCGGCCGTTGAGGATCGCGCCCAGCCAAGTGTAGCGAACCATCGTCTGGTAGCTGGCCAGCATCAGCGGGAAGGCCACCAGCAGGATCAGCGCGTACTTGAACTCGGGAGGCGCATCGAAGCGAGCGACCAGCCCCTGGAGCAGGATCACGAGCGGCAGGTGGATCAGGTAGAGCCAGTATGAGGCGTCGGCGAGATATCGGCGCCAGGCGCTGAAGCCCGACATGAACTGCATGGCCAGGCCGATGAAGGCGAAGCTCCAGGTCCAGGCGGCGAACGCATAGTTGGCCGCGAACAGCTGGCGGTCGACTCCGGGCAGGTTTGTGGCCGTTGTGGCGACGAGGCCGGCCTGCGCCAGCAGCGCAATCGTCAGGGCTAGGGCGGCGGCCAGGTGGACGGGCCACCACCTCTGGATCGCGCCCAGGAGGTCTGGCTGGCGTTGAAGCATCCAGCCGAACACAAACGCAGTCGCGAACTCGGCGAAGGCCGGCAGGTTGGGGATCAGCGAGCTGTCGGGCGTCGGCACGCCCATCCACATCATCCAGCGGCTATAGCCGGGCAGGGCGAGCGCCAGGGGCAGGGCCAGGAGCAGCGGAGCGACGCCGCCGCGCACGAGAAGAGCCAGCCACCGGTCCACAAGTCCGCGAAGGGCCTCGTTCCTGTCGACCGCGACGATGGCGGTCCTGCCAGCGAGGCTGAGGACGTAAAGGATCACCAGCAGGTACAGGAACCACAGGTGCGTCAGCGGGAACGGCAGCGGTGGAGGGTTCGGGTCGGCCGGCGGCGGCCGGAACGGCGGGGCGCCGTCGTACTGAATCAGCGTGCCGGCGATGGTTGCGCCCACGATCAGGACGAACACCGGCAGCCAGCTGGCCACAAGGGGCAGAGCGATCCGCTTACCGCGATCCCGCGCAAAGCCGGCCAAGCCGCGCCGGTGGAACAGCATCCGCGCGAAGAAGCCCGCGATGACGAAGAAGGTCGTCATCCGGAAGATGTGCAGGGTGAAGAAGGCGACCGCGAACGGCGTGCTGCGCTGCGGATCCGAGATCATCCAGGTCGGCCCCTCGCTGGGCAGGAACGACATGGTCGCGTGGAAGAATATCCCGAGCACCAGGGCGAACCCGCGGACCGCGTCCAACGCGTGCAGGCGCTCTGCGCCCGAAGCCGTGTCCGTCGCCATATGTCGCCTCCTGCGAAAAGGGCGCCGGGCGCGGGAGGAGCCGCGCCCGGCAGGTTCGAACGGCCTTGGGCTTGGACGGCCGCTCGCGATCAGAGTTATGCGTCAACCAGTCTATAAAGTAAACTAGTCTAAGGTGTCCTTCGCAGTGGGCTTGACGAGGCCGGGAATTGCGCGACCCTCCGTCGCATGGCCCTGCTGGACTGGATCGCGCCCGAGAGCGGCCTTCGCATAGAGGGCGACGGCGTGCGCCTGCGCCCGCCGCGGGCCACGGACTATGCCGAATGGCGCGATCTGCGCGCCGCGAGCCGAGGGTTTCTGCAGCCCTGGGAGCCGACGTGGCCCACGGATGACCTCTCCCGGGCCGCCTTCCGGCGCCGCCTTCTGGCCTATGCCCGCGACCGCGAAGCCGGGGTGGCGTACCCGTTTTTCGTCTTCCGCGCCTCGGACGACGCTCTCACCGGAGGCATCACGCTGTCGAACGTGCGGCGTGGCGTCGCGCAGATGGGGTCGGTCGGCTACTGGTGCGGCAAGACCTACACGCGCCAGGGCCTGACCCTGGCCGCGGTGCGGGCGCTGTGCGAGTTCGCGTTCCGCACTTTGGCCCTCCACAGGCTGGAAGCGGCCTGCATTCCTGACAACGCGCCGTCCCGAACTCTGCTCGGAATGGCGGGGTTCAAGGAGGAGGGATTCGCCCAGGCTTATCTTAAAATTAACGGCGCATGGCGAGACCATGTCCTGTTCGGACGCCTGACCCCCTATCGGGGCCACGAGGGTCCGGATGAGGGGGTGTCGGTCTGACCTGACCGGCGCCGTGACACGGGCTTCGTTTCGGGACGGCATGGCGAACGATCGCTGGATGTGGGACGCCACGGCCACGCTCGAGGCCCTGGGAGCGGCGGAAGTCGCGCTCTGGGTCTGGGAGCCGGAGAAGGACCGTCTGCGCCTCACGGGCGCCACCCGCGCGCTCGGCCTGGGTCCGCTTGCCCCTGACTGCTCATCAGCCGCCCTGCGGGCGCTGGCCCTGCCTCAGGACCGCGCCGTCGCCGAGGACATCCTTCGGGTGCAGGAGCCGGGAGAGGAAGTCGCCGTGCGGCTGCGCCTGCGTGGCGGCGAACCCTGCATCTGGCGCGGCGTCTGGCTGGAAGAGGGCGTGCGCGCCGCCGGCGTGGTCGCCGCCGAAGTGCGCTTCGCCGCCTCGGGCCTGGATCACCTGACCGGACTGGCCGACCGCAAGAGCTTCATCGCCCTGGCCCGCGAGCGCCTGCAGGCGCCGGGTCATCACGAACTGATCGTCGCCGACCTGGATCGCCTGCGCCGCCTCAACGAGGCGCTGGGCCACGAGCGCGCCGACCTGGTGCTAGCCGCATTGGGCTCGCGCCTGGCCGCGGCCTTCCCGCCCGGCGCCCTGCTGGCCCGGATCGGCGAGGACGAGTTCGCGGCCCTTGCGCCGGTGGGCGCCTCGCCGGGCGCCGAGACGCTGCGCCGCGCCCTCGAGCAACCGCTGCGGGTCGCCGGCTTCGATATCCATCCCACCCTGTCGATCGGGGCTGTGGAAGCGCAGGGCGGCGCCGACGCGCCCGAGGCGGCCGAGCTGCTGCGCCGCGCCGAGCTGGCGGTGGAATCGGCCAAGAGCAACGGCCGGGGCGGCGCCGCCGCCTACGGCCGCAGCCTGGAAACCGACGGCCTCTCGCGCCTGGCCCTCGAAGGCGACCTCAAGGGCGCGCTACGCCGCGGCGAGCTTATGCCGTTCTACCAGCCCATCGTTCGGCTCTCGACGGGCGCGCTGTCGGGCTTCGAGGCGCTGGTCCGCTGGCGCCATCCGCGCCGGGGCCTGTTGATGCCCGAGCAGTTCCTGCCGCTCTGCGAAGAGATGGGCCTGATGCCCGAGCTGGGCGCCATGATGATGCGCGAGGCCGCCAGCCAGTTGTCGATCTGGCGCAAGCGGCACCGCGCCGCCGGCGAACTGACCGTGGCCGTGAACCTGTCCACCGGCGAGATCGACCGGCCGGACCTGGTCTCCGACGTGGTCTCCATCCGCCAGGCCACCGACCTGCCGCCCGGCGCGCTGAAGCTGGAGGTCACCGAGAGCGACGTCATGCGCGATCCCGACCGGGCCGCGGTGGTGCTCCGCAACCTGCGCGCTGCCGGCGCGGCGCTGGCGCTGGACGACTTCGGCACCGGCTTCTCCTCGCTCAGCTACCTGACGCGGCTGCCCTTCGACACGCTGAAGATCGACCGCTACTTCGTCCGCACGATGGCCACCAACGAGGGGTCGGCGAAGATCGTCAGCTCGGTCGTGAAGCTGGGCCAGGATCTGTCGTTGGAAGTGGTGGCCGAGGGCGTCGAAAACGCCGGCATGGCGCGGCAACTGCTCTCTGTGGGTTGCGACTACGGCCAGGGCTTCGGCTATGCGCCGGCCCTGTCGGCCCAGGAGGCCGAGGTCTACCTCAATGAGAGTTATGTCGACGGCGCCGCGCCGGTGAAGGCGCGCGGCTAGCCCGAGCGCGTTGCGGAAAAGGGTGCGCCGGTTTTCCGCGCCGAACCGTGCTTCAGCTTTTGATCTGGCGCCTGTCTCCTCCGCTCGGGCGGCTCCGCCTGATCGGAACCGGCTCTAGGCCCGTCCCCCCTCCGAACTCAGGAACTTGGGATCGATCCGTAGCTTGGCCAGGGCGCGGGTCCACTTGGTGTCGTAGTCGTCGTCGAAGACCAGGGCCTCGTCGGCTTCGACGGTGAGCCAGACGTTCTCGCGAATCTCGCGTTCCAATTGGCCCGCGCCCCAGCCGGCGTAGCCCAGGGCCAGGATCGCGCGGCGCGGATGGTCCGGCCCGGCCATGGCCTCCAGGACCTCGCGAGTGGTGGTGAGCGCCAGACCTCCCTCGACGCTGAGACTGTGTTCGGCGTGATAGTCGTCCGTGTGCAGCACGAAGCCGCGCTCGACCTCGACCGGGCCGCCGATCCGCACCAGATCGGCTTCCACCTCGCCGTCGGTCTTGATCTCCAGCCGCTCCAGCAGGTCAGGGACGGTCACGCCCTCCAGCGGCCGGTTCACCGCGATGCCCATGGCGTGGTGTGCGTCGTGCGCGCAGAGCAGGATCAGGGAGCGCTCGAACCGGGGATCGCCGATCCCCGGCATGGCGATGAGCAACTGGCCCGAGAGGAACGCGCTTTCCATCCTGACGTAAAGATTCTGCCGGATCGTGGCGACTTCAAGTGCGGCGCGTCCGTATCTCTCCTGAATCGAGGTTACCTCGGCCGGGGTTCTTGCTTATCTGCACGTCCGTAACCCTTCGAAGGAGAGACCCCCATGGCGATCAAAGTGGGCGACAAGCTGCCGAACGTGACCCTCACCCAGGCGACGGCCGAGGGGCCGAAGCCGGTCCAGACCGAGGACTTCTTCAAAGGCCGGACGGTCGCCCTGTTCGCCGTACCCGGCGCCTTCACCCCCACCTGCTCTGCCAAGCATCTGCCGGGCTTCAAGCAGCACGCGCCCGATCTGAAGAGCAAGGGCGTCGACGAGATTGCCTGCCTGTCGGTGAACGACGCGTTCGTGATGCGGGCGTGGGGCGAGGATCAGGCGGTGGGCGACGACATCGTCATGCTCGGCGACGGCAACGGCGCCTTCACCGAGGCGGTCGGCCTGGAGATGGACGGCTCGAAGTTCGGGCTGGGCAAGCGCTCGCAGCGCTACTCGATGATCGTCAAGGACGGCGTCGTGACGGAACTCAACGTCGAGCAGGGCGGCGAGTTCAAGGTTTCGTCGGCCGACTATATGTTGGCGCAGCTCTGATGTCCCGGGCGGGGCTCGGCCTGATCGCGGCCCTGGCGGTTCTGCTGCCGGGATCTGCTGCGGACGCGCGCGGGCCCCGCACGGACTCTGACGAATACCGCAAGAGCTGGGGCCTCGAGGCGATCGGGGCGCGGGCGGCCTACGAGGCCGGCCTGACTGGCAAGGGCGTGACGGTGGCGATCCTCGATTGCGGCGTCGCCACCGCCCAACGCGAAGTGCTGCGCAACGTCTCCCGGCGCTCTACCGACGTGGTGCCGGGCCGCAAGGCGCCCGTCATCGATCCGCACGGGGCCTACACCGCCGCGCCCCTCGCCGCCGCGCTGAACGGGCGGGGGATGGTGGGGGTCGCCTATAACGCCACGCTGCTGGCGGTGCGGGCCGACGTGGAAGGCGGTCTGAACGGCAAATGCGCCTTTCGTCCCAGCGACCTGGCCCGCGGCCTGGACTATGCCGCCGAGCAGAAGGCCCGGGTGGTGGTCCTGCCCCTCCAGCACAGCAAGCCGCTAGGGGCCGCGTTCGAGGCGTCGCTGCAGAGGCTGGTCGATTCCGGGGCGGTGGTGGTGATCGCCGCGGGCAACCGCAACGGCCCCGACCCCAGCTGGCCGGCCATGTATGCGATCGATCCGCGCTATTCGGGCTCGATCGTCGTGGCGGGGGCCACCGGCTACTACGGCTCGATCACAGGCTGGTCGAACCGGGCCGGACAGGTGAAGGCCTGGTACATCGCGGCTCCGGGCGAATGGGTGCTCACCGACTGTCTCGCCAAGTGCCAGTTGGTGTCGGGGACATCCTTCTCGACCTCTTACGTCGCCGGCGGTCTGGCGCTGATGATGGAGGCCTGGCCGCAGATGGCGGGCCGGGACATCGCTGCGCGCCTGCTTTCATCGGCCCGCGACGCCGGCGATACAGGCGTCGACGACGTCTACGGGCGTGGGGTCCTCGACCTGGGAGTCGCGTTCGGGTCGGCGGCCGAATAGGCGCCAAGCGCCGTCAGAAGTATTCGCAGTCGCCCATGGGCGGAGGCGGGGCGTCCACCGCCGCCATGCTCAGGGCTGCGCCCATGCGCTCGGCGACTTCAGCCAGCGTGATCGCCGGCAGGGCTTGGCCGATCTCCAGCAGCGACTCGCCGCAGTCGACTCGGCGCAGGAAGGTGTCCAGGGCTTCCAGCTGCTGGTTGAGGCGGTCCACGACGTGCAGTTCGCCTAGGAGCGTTCCGCGCTGCTCGGAGCTGGCGCCTTCAAGGACGCTGACCATGGCGCCATCGAGGCGCGCGCAGGCCTCGCGGGCCAGTGCGAGCTCGGCGGTCAGGGCCGACATGACGTCTTCGGTCGGGACGACGAGGTGTTCAGCGAGCTTCACAGAGGACTTCCGGCAAGGTGGTTCATCCACCATGCACGCAGGCATCTTGCCTGCGGGTTAAGGCCACCGAACGGCGGTGCGCCATGCGCCGAAGACGGAGGCGGGGTGGCCTGTCGCGACGCACCGGGCTAACTCCCATCCATGGCGCGAATGAAACAGAGCCCGGAGTTCGACATCGAGGTGGATGGCGATCCGTATGTGTGGCGGTTGCAGCGTCAGCCGGCATGGTCCAGCGACGCCGCAGGGTGGCGAGGCATGGCGATCGCGGTGCGTCATAAGGAGGGGCAGCGCGAGGTGGTTATCGAGTTTCCCCCCGGGCCTCAGCGCCGCTTCGGCGCGCCGCTGCTGCATGCCTCGCAGATCGCGCCGGCTCTGGTGGCGAAAGCCATTGCCTCCGCCATGGCGGCGGGGTGGGAGCCGCACTCGCGCGGCAAGACGGTCACCGTTGTCGTCGACGCGACCGGCGGCTGATGGGGTCTCGCGGTGAGCGCCGCGGTTGCGCGCGCAACGACTTGCGGACCTGGCGACGTCTAACGGGGGAACGGCCGGCTCAGGAACCTCGAGCCGGCCTCTCCGAACCGCCAGGGCGTTTCGGCAGCCTTGGTGATGCCGATGCGCGGGCCGGCGATGATGCCTCGGCCTCGGCCTTCCCGCAGCTCGAACGGCGCACCGTCGAGCGGCAGGCCGTCGTGGTCGCGGGTGACGGCCATCGCCTGGCAGAGCTTGCCGGGGCCCGAGCAGAGGGCTCTTGGATCGGCGAGGTTCCGGCGCTCGCGCATCGATTCCAGCCCCCGGAGCGGCTCGAGGGCGCGGATCAGGACGGCGCTTCCAGGGGCCTCGCCACAGACGAAGTTCAGGCACCAGTGGATGCCGTAGCTCCGATAGACGTAGGCATGCTCCGGCGGGCCGAACATCACCGCGTTGCGGGGCGTCTTGCCCGAGAAGCTGTGCGACGCCGGGTCTTCGTGGTGGTAGGCCTCGGTCTCGACGATGCGGCCGCCGACGCCGCCCACATAGACCTCCCAGCCGATCAGGTCGGCGGCCACCCGCGCGGGATGGCGGGTCCAGAATCCTTGACGTTCGGAATTTGAAGGTCCGGAATGTCGGCCAACGAGAACACTCATCCGGGGAAGATGCGCCATGGCTTATGTCGAAGGCCAGACCGTCCACGACGCCGACAGCCACATCATGGAGCTGCCCGGCACGATCAACCGCTACCTCGATCCCAAGTTCCGCGACGACTTCGTGGCCAAGACAGGCCGCAAGGACGTGCTGCCCGAGTGGTTCGCCAAGGCGGCGGAGACGGCGCGCGACCCCGAGTTCCTGGCGGGCGCCGAGGCCAACATCCTGCTGCGCAAGAACTATGAGGCGCTGGGCGCCTTCAATGCCGACCAGCGGCCCAAGACCCTGGATTACCTGGGCTTCGCCAGCCAGCTGGTGTTCACGACCGCCTGTCTTTCGAACTTCGGCCTGGAGCAGATGGGTGAAGTGGAACTGGCCGCCGAGGCCGCCCGTGGCCACAACCGGATGATGGCCGAGTTCTGCACCGTCGACCGCCGCCTGCTGGGGACCGGCTACGTGCCGCTGATCGACCGGAAGCGGGCGCCGGAAATCGCCAGGGAGGCGCTGGCGCTGGGCTGCAAGGCGCTGGTGATCCCGTCGCGCCATCCGCCGGGCTTCTCGCCCAGCCACCGCGAGCTCGATCCTTTGTGGGCGCTGGCCCAGGAGGCGGGCGTGCCGATCCTCTTCCACGTCGGCGGGGAGGAGAAGATGCACAAGGATTATCTGGAGAACGGGCTGCCCTTCGTGAAGGACTTCCACGGCGGGGACGAGAACTTCACCTCGCTCACCTTCATGGCGATCCCGCTGAGCGTCTGGCAGACGCTGTCGGCCCTGGTGATCGACGGGGTGTTCGACCGCTTCCCGCGCCTGAAGTGGGGCGCGATCGAGCTGGGGGCCTCATGGCTGCCCAGCCTGATGAAGTTCCTGGATTCCGGCTGCGCAGCGTTCGGGAAGGAGGAGCGGCTGCAGAAGCTCTCGGACACGCCGTCCAACATCCTGCGCCGTCAGCTGCGGGTGACGCCCTATCCGCACGAGGACGTGGCCTGGATCATGGCCAACTCGGGCCAGGAGATGGTGCTGTTCTCCTCGGACTTCCCGCACGTCGAGGGCGGCCGCAATCCGCTGAAGCGGTTCAACGACAGCCTGGCCGGCGTGAGCGAGGCCGGGAAGCGCGCGTTCTACCGCGACAACTTCATCGACCTAATGGGCAAGGGTCTCGACCCGTCGCTGCACGACCTGCCGTCGCTGGCGGCGGCCTAATACCTAGCCACCTCACTTGAACGTCATGGTCGGGCTCGTCCCGGCCACCCAGAAGCGCTTGCGTTGGCCGCGGATCTGCGGCGTCGATGCCGTGCGCCGCAGGACGCGCCTCGTATCCGGATGGCCGGGACGAGCCCCGGCCATGACGTTCAGGGAGGGTAGGGTGGGCAATCCCAAGGTCACCGAACTGAAGTGGCGCGATGCGCCGCTCGCCAGCGTGAGGACGCCGAAGGGGAAGCTGCGACTGACCCTGGGGCTGGGGTCGGGCCTGTCGCGACGCGACAGTGATCCGCCAGGGATCGTCTGGGCGATCGGCGACCGCGGGCCGAACCTCAAGATCAAGACGGCGATGAAGACCTACGGGCTGGACCACCTGGCGCCGCTGGCCGAGCGGGATGGCGCCAAGGTGCTCCCGTTGCCCGACTTCCAGCCGTGCCTGGCGCAGCTGCGGGCGGGCAAGAAGCGGATGCACCTGGAGCGGATCGTACCGCTGGAGGGGCCGGACGGACCGCTCTCGGGCCGGGCGCCGGCGGGGAGCGCCGAGGCGGCGATGGAGCCGATCTTCGACCTGGCCGGCCGCGTGCTGCCGTCCGATCCGGCGGGGGTCGACACCGAAGGCGTGGCGGCCGCGCCGGACGGCACGTTCTGGGTCTGCGAGGAGTATGGACCGTCGCTGATGCAGGTGGGGCCGGAGGGCGCCGTGCTGCGCCGCTGGACGCCCGAAGGTCACACCCTGGCCGGCGCGCAGGCGTTGCTGCCGGCGGCGGCGCAGCGGCGTCGGCTTAACCGCGGCTTCGAGGGCCTGGCGGTGAGCGGCGATGGCGCCGCGATCTACGCCGTCTTCCAAAGTGGGTTCGAGGGCGAGGCGCACGAGACGACGGCGATCTGGAAACTGGACGCCGTCTCCGGAGCGCTGCTGGCGACCTATGACTATCCCTTCGATGCGCCGGACAGCTTCACCGC
This sequence comes from Phenylobacterium sp., assembly GCF_004299445.1. Lineage (GTDB taxonomy): Bacteria > Pseudomonadota > Alphaproteobacteria > Caulobacterales > Caulobacteraceae > Phenylobacterium. The sequence continues at coordinate 35,138 of NZ_SCTC01000069.1, forward strand.
GGATGCGGCGGCCGACAGCGTCGAGGGCAAGGACCTGAAGGTCTGCGATCTGAGCTGGGTCGCCCCCCACCGCCTCCTGGTCCTGGAGCGGGTCAGCCTCAGTGCGCGCATCTACGCGGTTGACGTCGCCGCGCCGGGGCGGCTGGCCAAGACCCTGGTCTTCTCGACCGACGACCACCCGGAGATCGCGCCCGACCTCGAGGGCGTGTCGATGCTGAGCGACCGCCAACTGCTGCTGGCCACCGACAACGACTTCGGGACCGAGGGCGCGGAAACGCGGTTCTACCGGGTGACGTTCGACGCGCCGCTTTAGGGCGCTAGCCCGCCAGCGCCGCCGCGTGCGTCTCGGCCAGGTCGGGCCCGCTCTCGGCGATCGCGTCGGCGAGGCCCGGGGCTCCTGTAAGCACCTGGCTCGCATAGAGTCGGGCGAGGGCGCCCTTGCTCTGTAGCCAGGGGTCGTCCGAGCCCGCCGCAGCCAGGGCCTGGCGGCCAAGGATCCAGCCGCCGCAAACGTCGCCGGCCAGCTTCAGGAACGGGGTGGCGGCGGCCAGCGCTGAGATATTGTCGGCGGCCACCAGCCAGTCTGTGGCGCGTTCCAGGACCGCGACGCCGGCCGCCAGGCGTCGGCCGACGCCGTCCAGTTCCGCAGTCTGGTTCAGGGTTTCGGCGGTGAGCGCGATCTCGGCGCACAGCGCACGCAGCGTCTCCCCTCCATTCAGGCGCACCTTGCGGCCGACCAGGTCCATGGCCTGAATCCCGTTGGTGCCCTCGTAGATCGGGGCGATGCGGGCGTCGCGGTAGTGCTGGGCCGCGCCGGTTTCCTCAATGAAGCCCATGCCGCCGTGCACCTGGACGCCTGCGGAAGCGACCTCGACGCCGATGTCGGTGGACCAGGCCTTGGCGATGGGCGTCAGCAGTTCCTGGCGCGCGCGGGCGGCGGCGCGCTCCGCGTTGCTGCCGGCATGTTCGGCCAGGTCGGAGAGGACGCCGACGGTCAGGCAGATGCCGCGGGCGGCTTCGATCTTGGCCTTGGACAGCATGAGGGTGCGGCGCACGTCGGGGTGGCCGTAGATCATCCCCTGTGCGTCGTCGAAGGCAGGGCGGCCCTGCTTACGATCCTGGGAGAAGGTCAGGGCCTGCTGGAAGGCGCGCTCGGCGATGGCGACGCCCTGGACGCCAACCTGCAGGCGCGCGGCGTTCATCATGACGAACATGTGGGCCAGGCCCTGGCCCAGTTCGCCGACCAGCTCCGCCTGCGCGTCTTCGTAGGCCATAATGCAGGTGGGCGAGCCGTGGATGCCCAGCTTGTGTTCTATCGAGACGGGCCGGAAGTCGTTCCGGGCGCCCAGGCTGCCATCGTCCTTCACCTGGAACTTTGTGGTCAGGAACAGGCTGATGCCCTTCACGCCGGGCGGGGCGTCGGGCGTGCGGGCGATGACCAGGTGGCAGATGTTGTCGGCCGCGTCGTGGTCGCCCCAGGTTATGAAGATCTTTTGGCCGGTCAGCAGCCAGCCGCCCTCGCCGTCGGGCCGGGCGATGGACGTGAGCGCCGCGAGGTCTGTGCCGGCGTGGGGCTCCGTCAGGCACATGGCGCCCGTCCACTCGCCCGACACCAGCTTGGGCAGCACCAGACGCTTCTGGCGCTCGGTGCCGTGCTGGGCCAGGGCCTCGATGGCCGCCTGAGTCAGCATGGGGCAAAGGCCAAAGGCCATGTTGGCGGCATGCACCATCTCGAACACCGAGAGCTCCATGGCCTTGGTGAGGCCCTGGCCGCCGTAGGCCGGGTCTGCGGAAAGCGAGTTCCATCCCTGCTCGACGAAGTGCTTGTAGGCGTCGGCGAACCCGGGCGCGGCGCTGACCTTGCCGTTCTCGTAGCGCGCGCCCTGCTGGTCGCCCTGGCGGTTCAGCGGGGCCAGCTCGCCGTCGGCGAAGGCGGCGGCCGCTTCCAGCACGGCCTGGACGGTGTCGTCGTCGAGATCGGGAAAGGCCCGCTCCAGGAGCTGCGGATGGCCGACGGTCTTCAGCGCGAAGGCCAGGTCCCGAACAGGGGCGCGGAATGTCATGACGTGGGTCTCCGAAAGCTCGAGCGCCTTCTAGCCGCGCAGCCCGCCGAGGGAAGCCGAAAATATCCGCCACGGCGGCGCCCGATGCGCCGAAGCATGGCATTAACGTGCGCGCCGCCCGCATCGGCGCATATCATGCCCGCAGTTGCAGAGAGCCGCCCGATGCTTCGACGTCTTGTCCTCGCGTCCGCCATCGTCCTTCTGGCCGGAGGGGCAGCCGCGGCCGACCCCACCAGCCGCGATCCGGCCAAGGCGCCCCCGGGCGAGTACGCGCTGGACCCGCGCCATGCCAGCCTGGTCATCCGCGTGCCGCACATGGGCGGGTTCTCGCGCTACACCATGCGCTTCAACCGGCTGTCGGGCAGCTTTTCCTATGACCCGGCCAGTTGGCAGGCGACGAAGGTGACGATCTCGGTGGACCCGAAGTCGATCGACACCGAGGACAACGTCTTCAACCGCACAGTCGCGGGGTACTTCGAACCCGACAAGTACCCGGTGATCCTGTTCAGCTCGACGGCCCTTGTCGCCACCGCTGAGGGCCGGGGCCAACTGACCGGCGACCTGACGTTCCATGGGGTGACCAAGCCGGTGACCCTGGACGTGGCGTTCAACGGCGTGGGCCCCGGTATCCTAGGCGCCGGCACACGGATGGGATTCTCGGGACAGGGCAGGATCAAGCGGTCCGAGTTCGGGGTGACCCAGGCGCGGCCGTTCGCCGGCGACATGGTCGACCTCGAATTCGAAGTCGAGTTCGTGAAGAAATGAGCGAGCGTCTCCAGGCGCGCTATTCCGGCGTCGCCATCGCACTTCACTGGGTCATCGCCGCGCTGATCGCGCTGCAGGTCGCGCTGGCCGGACGGATGGAGGACCGCACGCCCGAGGCGTTTGCGGTCACCCAGTTCCACAAGTCGATCGGGATTACGATCCTCCTGCTCAGCCTTGCGCGGCTGGCGTGGCGGCTGATGCATCGGCCGCCCCCCGAACCCGCCGGGTTGGCGTCCTGGGAGCGGACGCTGGCGCACGCCGTGCACTGGGCGTTCTATGCGGTGATGATCCTGATGCCCGTGACGGGGTGGATCATGGTCTCGGCCAGCCGGATCGAGCTGCCGACGCTGCTCTTCGACGTGGTCCCGTGGCCGCACCTGCCGGGGCTGCCGGACATGGCGCCCGCGGCCAAGGAAGCCTGGCGCGAAGGCGCGGAGGCGGCGCACGAAGCCATCATGAAGGGCGCCTATGGGCTGGTCGCCCTGCACGTGGCCGGGGCGCTGAAGCACCATCTTGTGGACCGCGATGCGCCGGTATTGCCGCGGATGGCGCCGGGCGCCGTGACCGGACGGTGGTGGGAGCCGCGTCTGGCGGCGATGGTCCTCGGGCTGGCGGCCGTCATCGCGTTCGGCAGGCTGTACGATCCGCCCCGACGGGCGCAGGCCCCGCTCCCGCCCCCCGTGGTGGAGGAGACCCGAGAGTCCGTGGCGGCCGCGCCGGCGGCGCCGGTCGTTGCGGCCGCCCCGGCGGCCAAACCAAGTCCACGCTGGACCGTAAGGCGCGGCTCGACGCTGGGCTTTGCGACGGCCTGGAGCGGCGAGGCGATCGAGGGGCGGTTCGATCGGTGGACGGCGGACGTTGTCTTCGACCCTGACGACCTGGCGAGCGCGAAGGTCAGCGTGAGCATCGACATGGCTTCGGCCCGCACCGGCGACGACCAGCGCGACGCCAGCCTGCCGGCGCCCGACTGGTTCGACACGGCCAGTCATCCCAAGGCCACGTTCACCGCCACCCGCTTCGAAAAGACGGGCGAGGGCCGCTATGTGGCGCGGGGCAATCTCAGCCTGCGCGGGGTGTCGCGGCCCCTGTCGCTGCCGTTCCGCCTGACGATCGACGGCGACAGGGCGACGGTGGCCGGTGTAACGAGCCTCGACCGGACGGCGTTCGGCGTTGGACAGGGCGAGTGGGCGAGCAGCGATCAGATCCCGGCGAAGGTGAGCGTGCGCATCGACCTGAAGGCGGTTCGCGCGCCCTAGCGGCGGATGTCGCGCAGGCCGCGCGGGCAATCCGCGACGGCGGCCTGGTGCTGATGCCCACTGAGACCGTGTACGGGCTGGCGGCGGATGCGGGGAATGCGCGCGCCGTGGCGGCGGTCTATGAGGCCAAGGGCCGGCCCAGTTTCAACCCCCTGATCGCCCATGTGGCCGACGTGGCGATGGCGCGGCGGATCGCACGCTTCGATGCCCGGGCCGAGGCGCTGGCGCAGGCTTTCTGGCCGGGGCCGCTGACCCTGGTGCTGCCGGTGGCGGATGAGCGCGCGGTCTGCGACCTGGCGCGGGCGGGGCTGGACACGGTGGCGTTGCGCGCGCCGCGCCATCCGCTGGCGCATGCGCTGATCGTAGCCGTGGGCGGGCCGATCGTGGCGCCGTCCGCCAACCGCTCGGGGCGGCCCAGTCCCACGACGTTTGCGGACGCCCTCGAGGAGACGGGCGCGGCGGCCGCCGCGGCGCTGGACGGCGGCGCGTGCCGGATCGGCCTCGAGTCGACGGTGGTGGCCCTGCTGGACCAGGCGCGACTGTTGCGGCCGGGGGCGGTGACGCGCGAGCAGATCGAGGCGGTGATCGGGCCGCTTTCCGAGGCTGAGGCGGACGCAAAGCGCTCCCCAGGGCGGCTGGCGCGCCACTACGCGCCGAACGCGCCGGTGCGGCTGGGCGTGACCGAGCCTGTGGCGGGTGAGGCCTGGTTGTCGTTCGGGCCAGCGGGGTCAGGCCCCTTCAACCTCAGTCCGACCGGTGATCTTGCCGAGGCCGCGGCCAACCTGTTCGCCTATCTGCGAGCCGCCGACCGGACGAATCCGATGGGTATTGCGGTGGCGCCGATCCCCGATGGAGGCCTCGGCGAGGCGATCAACGATCGGCTGAAGCGGGCCGCGGGATTCGTGGGGTAGGGGTCTCCCGACCCAGCGGCTGACGGCGGAAGGCCTTGCCATGTGAATGACGCGAACCTTTGGCGTAGAGATGTGGTCGCCGCGCGCCAGAGGACCGAAGTGCCTGCTCTGTCGAACCCAGACGTAGTCCGACCCCGAACCGTGGCGGCCGCGCGGCGGCGCGGCCTGATGCTTGTGAACCCTAACGCCCGGCGCGGCGCGCAGGCTCTCGAGGTGATCGACCGGCTGGTCGCCGGGGGCGTGGACGTCACGGTCGAGCGCTTTGATTCCCCTGCCGAGGTGTCTGCCGACATCGTCCGCCGCGCCGGCGAGACGGACCTCGTGATCGTCTGCGGCGGCGACGGTACGGTTGCGGCTGCGGCGCGGGGCTTGCTGCAGACCGGCCTGCCGATGGGCGTGCTGCCGTTGGGCACCGCCAATGACCTGGCCCGGACCCTGGGCCTGCCGCTGGATCTCGCCGCGGCGGCGGATGTGATCGTCAGGGGGCGCACCGAGCGGATCGACATGGGCGAGGTGAACGGCCACCCGTTCTTCAACGTGGCCAGCCTGGGACTGAGCGTCGACCTGGCGCGTGGGCTCACGCGCGAGAGCAAGCGGCGCTGGGGCCGCCTGGCCTATGCCTTCCGCGCGTTGCAGGTGCTGTTCGCGGCGCGTCCCTTTCACGCCGAGGTCATCAACCGCCAGGAGCGCATCCACGTGCGAACGCTGCAGATCGCCGTGGGAAACGGACGCCACTATGGCGGCGGCTCGGTGGTCCACGAGCACGCCAGCATCGCCGACGGTCACCTCGACCTCTACAGCCTCGATCCGGGCGCGGTCTGGAAGCTGGCGCTGATGTTCGAGACCTTCCGTCGCGGTCGGCACGGGATCTGGGCCGAGGTCCAGACGTCGAAGTGCGTAGAGTTCGACGTCCGCACCCGCAGGCCCCGATCGGTCAACGCCGACGGTGATATTGTCACCCAGACTCCGGCTCACTTCGTCGTCCGCCCTGCCGCCATCGAGGTATTCGTGCCCGGGCCGTCGGGCTCCTGAACGGGCTTGGCCCTACGGCGGTTGACCAAGGCGGCCACATCCGGCCCGACACAGATCGGAGTTTCGAACGAGAGGCCGGAGGGCTAGGTATCGGGCCATGACCGTCCAAATGCCCGCCGATGTGATCTCGCGCCTGAAAGCTGTTCTCGGGGAGGGCGGCTGGAGCGAGGATCCTGAGCGGATCGCACCGAAGCTTGTGGAATGGCGGGACCGCTGGGTGGGGCAGACGCCCTTCCTGGCGCTGCCGAAGACGACCGAACAGGTCGCCGCCGTGGTCGGAGTCTGCGTCCAGGCGGGCCAGCCGATCACGACCCAGGGCGGCAACACCGGGCTGGTCGGTGGCCAGATCCCGCAGGGCGAAATCCTGCTGTCGACCGAGCGCTTGAAAGCGATCCGCGACGTGGACGCCCGCGATGACGTGCTGGTGGCCGAGGCGGGCGTGACGCTGTCGGACGTTCATGCCGCGGCGGCCGAGGTGCGGCGGCGCTTCCCGTTGGGGCTGGCGTCGGAGGGAACGGCGACCGTGGGGGGCGTGGTCTCGACCAACGCCGGCGGCACCCAGGTGCTGCGCTACGGGATGACGCGCAACCTGGTGCTGGGCCTGGAGGCCGTGCTGCCGAACGGCGAGATATGGAATGGCCTGAAGCGGCTGCGCAAGGACAACACCGGCTATGACCTGAAGCAGCTGCTGATCGGCGCCGAGGGAACCCTGGGCGTGGTCACCGCCGCGGCGCTGAAACTCTACCCCGTGATGGCGTCGCGGGCGGTGGCGATGATCGGGTTGGCCAGTCCCGAAGACGCGATAACGCTCCTCGCGCGGGCCAAGGACGAGACGGGCGGAGCCGTCGAGGCCTTCGAGTTGATGGGCCGGTTGGGCGTCGCGTTCGCGCTGCGCAACATCCCCGGCACCCGCGACCCGCTGAGCGAGGCGCACCCCTGGTATGTGCTGGCCGAATTTGCATCGGGCGAGCCGGGGTCGGCCGAGGCCGCGATGGCGCGCTTCCTGGAGTCAGGCTTGCAGGCCGGCCTCGTCGCTGACGCTGTGGTCGCCCAGACAGAGGCTCAGGCAAAGGCGCTGTGGGCCATCCGCGAGAACCAGTCGCCGGCCCAGAAGCCGGAAGGCGCGACCTGGAAGCACGACATCTCGGTTCCCGTGAGCTGCGTCCCGGCGTTCCTCGCCGAGGCCACCGCGGCGATGGAGGCCTTTGCGCCAGGCGCCCGGATCGCCGCCTTCGGTCACGTGGGCGACGGCAACATCCACTACGATGTGCTGCGGCCCGATGGCGGGTCGGACGCCGAACACGCGGCCAAGCGTGACGCCGGCTCGCGGATCGTCCACGATATCGTGGCGAAGATGGGCGGTTCAATCAGCGCCGAACATGGCCTGGGCGCGATGAAGACGGCGGAGGGCGCTCGCTACAAGTCGGATGTGGAGCTTGCCGCCCAGCAGGCGATCCGTCGTGCGCTGGACCCGAAGCGGATACTGAACCCACGCGTACTCTTCTAGCGCCGCCCTTGCCGCCCCCGCCAAGTCGCGGCAAAGGACCCGTGATGCTGATCGTGCTCTCCCCGGCCAAGGCGCTGAACTTCGCGGCCCCCCCGGCCGTCGCCCCGTTGACCACGCCGCAGTTGGCCGACCAGACCGCCGAACTGGCCAAGACCACAAAGAAGCTCAGGGTCGCCGACCTGAAGCGGATGATGGACTTGTCGGACAACCTGGCGAAGCTGAACCGCGAGCGGTTCCAGGCCTTCGATCCTGAAAGCGAAGATGGCCTGCAGGCGGCGTTCGCATTCAACGGCGATGTCTATCTGGGTTTGAAGGCGCGCGAGCTGGACAGGAAAGCGCTCACCTGGGCGCAGGACCGGGTCCGCATCCTGTCCGGGCTCTATGGCGTGCTCCGGCCCCTGGACGCCATCCAGCCCCACCGGCTGGAGATGGGCGTGCGCATCAAGACCAAGCGCGGCGGCAGCCTCTATGATTTCTGGGGGGCCCGCATCTCGGAGCAGCTGAACGCGGCGGCCGAGAGCCACAAGGACAAGACGCTCGTGAACTGCGCCAGCAGCGAGTACTTCGGCGCGGTCGATCGGGCGGCGCTGAAGCTGCCGGTGGTGGGCTGCCGGTTTGTGGAAGAAAAGGACGGCGAGGGGCGGGTGATCTCATTCTTCGCCAAGCGCGCACGCGGCGCCTTGGCCCGCTACGCCATCGACCATCGGATCGACCGCGCCGCCGACCTACGGGCCTTCGATACCGGCGGCTACAGGTACCAGGCCCACCTCTCCTCGGACGAGGAGTACGTCTTCACCCGGCCCCAGCCTCCGCCGGTCGCCGCCAATCGCAGGAAGGACGCCTGACATGGCGATCAACTATCGCCTCGAGGGTCACGCGGCCGTCGTCACCGGGTCGACCAGCGGGATCGGCCAAGCCATGGCCGGGGCGCTGGCCGAGCAGGGCGTCAACGTGATGCTGAACGGCTTCGGCGATGCGGCGAAAATCGAAGCCGATCGCGCGGCGCTTGCGGCGCGGACCGGCGTTCAGGTGCTCTTCCACGGCGCCGACATGAGCAAGCCGGCCCAGATTGCAGACCTCATCGCCACCGCCCACAAGGCGTTTGGCCGGATCGACATCCTCGTGAACAACGCCGGCGTCCAGCACGTCGCGGCGGTCGATGAGTTTCCGGACGAGAAGTGGGACCAGATCATCGGCATCAACCTGTCGTCGGTCTTTCACGCCACCAAGCACGCGCTGCCGGTGATGAAGGGCCAGGGCCGCGGGCGTATCGTGAACATCGCCTCGGCGCACGGCCTGGTCGCCTCGCCGTTCAAGTCTGCCTATGTGGCGGCCAAGCATGGGGTGGTGGGCTTCACCAAGTCGACCGCGCTGGAGGTGGCGCGCGCGGGGATCACCGTGAACGCCATCTGCCCGGGGTATGTGAAGACCCCCCTGGTCGAGATGCAGATTGGCGACCAGGCGCGCACCCGGGGGATCAGTCCCGAGCGGGTCGTTGAGGAGGTGATTCTGGCGGCCCAACCCAACAAGGCGTTCGTCGAGTACGACCAGTTGGCCGGCATGATGCTGTACCTTGTCTCGGACCTGGGCGCCTCGACCACTGGAGCGGCCTACACCATCGACGGGGGCTGGACGGCGGCCTGACCACCTGACGGTCCCTGTTCATCGCAGGCGACTGACCTCGCGTCACGGTTTCCATTGATAACCTGCGGCGCCATGCTCTCCCGCAACGAGATACGGGAGGACGTCCGATGACCCTGCACACTCCGCTATGCGACCTGCTGGGCGTGAAGCATCCGATCATGCTGGCCGGCATGGGCGGTGTCTCGTACGCCGAACTGGCCGCGGCGGTATCGAACGCAGGCGGCTATGGCGTGCTGGGCATGGCCGGGACCACGCCGGACTTCATCCGCGAACAGATGCGCCAGGTGAAGCGCCTCACCGACAAGCCGTTCGGCGTCGACCTGCTGGCGGCGAGCCCGGAGAGCCTGACGGCCTCGGTGGAGATTATCATCGAAGAGGGCGCCTCTTCGTTCGTGGCGGGCCTCGGCGTGCCGATGCCGATCATGGAAAAACTGAAGAAGGCTGGCCTGAAGGTCATGGTTGTCTGTGGGGCGGTGAAGCACGCCGTGAAGGCCGAGCAGGCGGGGTGTGATGCGGTGATCTGCCAGGGCGGCGAAGGCGGCGGGCACACGGGCCTGGTCGGCACCCTGCCGCTGGTGGCGCAGGCGGTCGAGGCGGTGAAGATTCCGGTGGTCGCCGCGGGCGGTCTCTACGACGGCCGCGGTCTCGCGGCGGCGCTGAGCCTGGGCGCGGTGGGCGTCTGGATGGGCACGCGCTTCATCGCGAGCCAAGAGGCGCATGCCGGGCAGATGTACCGGGACGTCATCCTGCAGGCGACGGACGAGGACACCATCCGCACCCGCAGCTATTCCGGCAAGCCGATGCGGGTGAAGAAGAACCCCTATGTCGAGGACTGGGAAAAGCGCCCGCAGGACATCCAGCCGTTCCCGCAACAGGCCATGCTGTCGAGCCGGGCCGGGGTCATGGGAGGCATCGGCGGCCAGATCGAGGGGCTGGACGAGGACCGCTCGTGCTTTGCGATGGGCCAGTCGGCCGGCGGCGTGCGGGATGTGCCGACGGCCGGTGCGATCGTTGCGCGCCTGATCTCGGAAGCCGAGGCGGCGATCGATAAGGTGGCTGCGATCCGTAAGGGCGCCGCGGTTCCGGCCTAGGCATCCTGCCGAAGCCGACGAACCCGCTTCTCCGGTCTGTTCGGCTAGCCGTGTTGGGCGGCAAGTTGCTGAAAAATCCCCAGACGATCGGTCACCTGCCAGTGGCCGGTCAGCCTGTTCTCTGCGTCGAAGCCGTAGACCGTGGCGCCTGACGTACGGATCTCACGTCCGGTCGGCGGGAAGCCGGCAACTTCGCCCTGATGCGTGGCGCACCAATGCCAGGTGATCATCACCTGGTCGCCCGCGACAGCCATGTGGCGGACTTCGAACCGCTGGTCGGGAAAGGGCGCGCGCGACTGCGCGAGACGGTCGCAGAAGCCGGCCGGGTCCAGCGTCTGGCCTTCCCACGGGTCCCCAGGGTCGTGCCAGATCGTATAGCGGGCAGCCAGGTAGCGCCTTGCCGCGCTCGCCTCGCCGCGATTCCAGACCGAATCCAGGAAGTCGGCGAGCAGCGCTTCTCGGTGCGTGGGCATAATTGGGTCTCCTGGTCGGATTCCAAATATACCCGGGTAAAAATATCGACAACAGTCCCGCCGTTCGAAACCCTCTGGCGGGCGATCTAAAGGCCCAGGGCGCGGCCCACCGCGCCGGGATCGAAGAACGGCCGCTCGCAGACGATCTTGTCCGAGCCGGGCGCGAACTCGAAGCTTGCGGCCATGCGGACGCGGAAGGTCCTGCCGGTCGGCTCGATTATGCCTTTGGATGTCCGCAACGGACCCAGGTGGGTGCCGGTCAGCCAGAACTCGACCAGCACGGTGTCGCCGTCGTGCGCCAGCGCAATGATCTCGTTGCCCTGATCGGGGAAGGGCGTGCGCGAGGCGGCGAAATAGCCGCGCACGGCCGCCTCACCATCGAACACCGCGCCGGACGCCATCTCGTAGCGGGGGTGCTCGAAGGTGGCGATCACGCCATCCCAGTCGTGGACAACCTCCAGGGCCATGTGATCGCGCACGGTCTGCAGCCGGCGCTGGACGAGGTCGGTCATGCCGGCTCCAGCGACAGGTCGACCATGATCTCGGCCGAGATGGCTTCGAGCGCGTCCTGGACGGCGGCGGCCTCGAGGCCGGGCGGCAGGCGCAGGGCGGCGTTCAGATTGAACAACGGCGCGCCCGAGTGGGGTTCGGAGGTGATCTCGGTGCGCAGCGTCTCGATGTTCACGTCCAGGCCGCTCAGCACCCCGGTGACCTGACGCACGATTCCCAGCCGGTCCTGTCCCACGAGACTGAGGCGCAAGGCCTCGCCCGTGACGCCCGGCGCCTCGACGGCGCTGGCGATGCGCACTTCCAGGCCCTTTGCGTCGACGGCCTGCACCGCCGCGCGCAGCGCATCGATCCGCTCGGCGTCCAGCGCAACGAGCACCGAGCCCACATAGAGCCCGCCCAATTGGCTGAGATGGCCTTCCAGCCAGTTGCCGCCGGCCGAAAGGACCGCGTCGGCGAGCGCCTCCGTCAGGCCGGGCCGGTCGCTTCCGATAACGCTCAGGATCACCGAAGGCATCTGGGTCTCTCTCTTGGGGGCGTGGCCTTGCTCTAGCAGAGCCAGGACGCGCGACGCGACCCTGAACCGGCCCAGGCCGGACGCGGCGCGGCGGTTCGAGGTGGCCTCCGCGCCCCCAGCTAGGCCGCGTTGGCGAGGTAGCCGATGGGGTCGCGCATGAAGTCCCGACCGTCGGCCAGGCACCCCTGCCAGGCCAGCAGGTGGGTCGCGGCGTCGTCGCGGGTCGTGCTTCGGAACAGGATCGCCGAATAGACCACGTGCGCCACGCCGCCCCGGTCCTGATAGATCCGGCACATCACCGAGGTCTGGTTGAAGGCGTTCATCTGCGCCGTGGTCGCCGGCCCTCGCTCCATGGCGTTGTCGAGCAGCACCGCCTTGCAGGCGCGGCCCTGGGGCGTGCAGCCGGCGAACTGCATCGAGAACGACGCGGCGGCCGAGGTGACGGCCACGAAGACGGCGTCATCCTCCTTGCGGCTGGTCTGCAACTTGGCCCCTGCGGCGGCCAGCAGGTCCATGAACGACTGCGGATTGGTGGCGTCGAACGGGCCGGCGGGCGCAGCGGGCTTTGGCGCCGGTTTGGGCGCCGGCGTGGCGGTCTTGCCGGGCGCAGCCTTCGAGGTCGGGGCCTTGGCCGGCGCAGCCGCCAGACAGGCCATCGCGGCGGGCAGGATCAGGAGGGTGCGGAGCATCATGTCGAAGCGCTAGCATCGCTGCGACCTGGGCGCGAGCATGGCGGATGCGCGTCCGTCCGGTTTCCGTAGCGGCGAGCCTCAGGCGTGGATAAGCTCTGCCTGAGCTTGGGGGAGACATGAGATGGGTTTGATCGTCGCCGGAGTCTTCCTGGTGCTGGCGCTCTTCGTGGCTCTCGGCTCCATCAAGATCGTTCCGCAGGGCCGTGAGTTCACCGTCGAGCAGTTCGGACGCTACACGCGGACCCTTAAGCCAGGGATCAGTTTCCTGACGCCGTTCGTCGAGGGCATCGGGCGCAAGATCAACATGATGGAGCAGGTGCTCGACGTTCCTCGCCAGGACGTGATCACCAAAGACAACGTCTCGGTCCAGGTGGACGCCATCGTGTTCATCCAGGTGATGGACGCCGCCGCGGCCGCCTATCGCGTCACCAACCTCGATTTCGCCATCACACAGCTGACCATGACCAACCTGCGGACCGTCGTCGGCAACATGGAACTGGACGAGGTGCTGTCGCAGCGCGACCAGATCAACAGCCGCCTGCTCGAGGTCATCGACGAAGCGACCAGCCCCTGGGGCGTGAAGGTGGCGCGGATCGAGATCAAGGACCTGCAGCCGCCGCCGGACATCACAAACGCCATGGCCCGGCAGATGAAAGCCGAACGCGAGCGCCGCGCGGTGATCACCGAGGCCGACGGCGAGAAGCAGGCCGCCATCACCGTGGCCGAGGGGCAGAAGCAGTCGGCGATCCTGCAGGCCGAGGGCCGGCGCGAAGCCGCGTTCCGCGACGCCGAGGCCCGCGAACGCGCCGCCGCCGCCGAGGCCAAGGCCACCGAACTGGTGTCCAACGCCATCGCCGCCGGCGACGTGAACGCCATCAACTATTTCGTCGCCCAGAAGTACGTGGAGGCCTTCGCCAAGCTGGCCGAGAGCCCGCAGCAGAAGACGGTCATCGTGCCCGCCGACATGGGATCGCTGGTCGGCTCGATCGCGGGCATCGGCGAGCTCGTGAAGTCGATCAACACCGATGGCCCGGCGCCGCGGGCCCCGTCGCCGCCTCGCGGCCGGGCGGCCCCGACGGCGGGAACCTAGTCGCCATGGACACGATCCTCGGGGTTGTCGCCGATCAGCCGTTCTGGCTCTGGGCCGGCCTGGCGGCCGGGCTCCTGGCGGCCGAAATCGCGACCGGGTCAGGCTGGCTGCTGTGGGCGTCAGCCTCTGCAGCGGTCACTGCGGTGGCGGTGGCGCTGCTTGGTCCCTCCCATCCGACCGCGATCCTGATCTTCGCCGCGCTGACCATCGCCTCGACACTGCTCGCGCGCCGCTATCTGCCGCGGGCCGCCGAAGCGCCAGGCGGCGACATCAACGACAATGTCGCGAGGTTGATCGGTCATCGCGGCTCGGCCGTGAGCGCATTCCAGAGGCGAGCCGGCCGCGTGTTCGTGGATGGCAAGGAATGGGCGGCCGAACTCGAGGACGGCGAGGCGTTGGATGCCGGCGCTAGCGTCGAGGTTGTCGGTGTCGACGGGGCGCGCCTGAAGGTGCGACGCGGCTAGAAACCCATGGTACGAGAGGGGCGGTTGCGGCCAAGCTAAGTGATTGGAAATGTGTCACACTTCGGCCTGCTTCCTCAGCCAGCTTGACCCCGTAGTGTTCGCAGCGCTTATAACGCGCAAAACCATGACCTGAGGGACCTGGGCCCGAGGGAAACAAACGTCCAGGAGATGACACAGGTGAAGACGCCCAAAGCCATCGGGTTGCTGATGGTGCTGCTTGCCGTGACGCTGACGCCGGCGGCCGCAGTTTCGCAAAAGAAGGCCGCCGCGTCCGCGGTGCCGGAAGCGGCGCGCAAGGCCGGCATGGCCGAGGCTCCCGCCGTTCTCACGGCCGCCAACGTGCCCTGTCAGCTGTCCGACGCCCGCAAGATCGGCGAGGACAAGAAGACCAAGACGGCCTACTACGAAGTGGCCTGCGCCCCGGGCTCGATGGGCTATGTTCTGCAAGCCCCGGCCGGCGCTCCGGCCACCGTCTACAGCTGCGTCGAAGCCAACACGCCGCCGGCTCCCGGCCAGCCGCCCTCGGCGCCTTGCCTGCTGCCGGGCAACTCCGACCCTAAGGTCGCCCTTCAGACGATGATCAAGGCCAGCGGTTTCGACTGCCTGCCCGAGCAGGCGCGCGGCATCGGCCAGACGAAGACCAGCACCTACCTCGAGGTCGCCTGCCAGGGCGGCGCCGGCTACATCGTCGTGGCCAGCGTCCCGTTCGACGGCGCCAAGCCGGCCCAGGTGCAGAGCTGCCTGATGTACGACGAAGCCGAGACCAACATTAAGTGCGCCCTCGGCGACAAGGCCACGCGTCTCGCCGTGATCGACAAGTACGCAGCCATGGCCAACAACGGCTGCACCGTGAAGGACAAGCGCTTCGTGGGCGTGTCCAAGGACAACTCCACCTTCTACGAAGCCGCGTGCGAGAACGGTAAGGGCTACATCTACAAGGTGGCCGCCGCTGGTACGCTGACCGAGGCCTACGAGTGCGCCAAGGCTACCTCGATCCTCGGCGGCTGCACGCTCACCGACGCTCGCCAGGCCCTGAACGAACAGGCCGCGCTCTACACCCGCCTGTCGACCAACGCCGGCGGCAAGTGCGACGTCGAGAAGTACGCCCTCTTCCCCTCGCGCAATCCGCGCGAGGAAGTGGTCGAGATGGTCTGCAAGGACGGCACGGGCGCCATCGGCATCTTCCCGGCCGGCTCGAAGGGTCAGGTTCTGGACTGCGGTCGTGCGCCGGTGGCCGGCTACAAGTGCTCGCTGGCCAAGGACGTCACGGGCTACACGGCCCTGACCGCCGACCTGAAGAAGTTCAAGAGCGACACCACCTGCCAGGTCTCGGAAAGCCGCGTCGTCGGCAAGACCGCGACGGGCACGACCTACGTGGAAGTCGCCTGCGCCGACAAGTTCAAGGGCTACATCATCGAGTACCAGAGCCAGCCGGTGGTGAACGCCATCGCTGTCACGGGCTGTGCGATGACCCGCGACTGCAAGCTGCCCGGCAACACCTAAAGCCGGATCAGAGATGAGACGAAGGAGGCCCGCGGAGCGATCCGCGGGCCTTTTTCGTCGGCGGTCGGAGTGGGGGCTTGGCGGACGCCGCGGAAAGCCCCGAGGTTGCGCGCCTCATCCCTTTCGGAGCGCGCGATGCCCGCCTACGCCATCTTCATCAAGAACAGCACCAAGGACGCCGACCTGCTGAAGGTCTATGGCCAGAAAGCCGCCGGGGCGCGGGGTGATCATCCGCTGACGGCGCTGGCCGCCTACGGCGCGATCGAGACGATGGAGGGCGATCCGGCCGAGGGCGTCGTGCTGCTGCAGTTCCCCGACATGGACGCCGCGAAGGCCTGGTACAACAGCCCGGCCTATCAGGACGCCAAGGAGGTGCGGCTTAGGGCGGCCGATTACCGTGTGCTGTTCTTCCAGGGCCTGGGCTAGATCTTCGCCTCGATGAGCATCGGCCCTCGCTGGCCCATGGCGCCGGCGAAGGCGGTCTCGAATTCCTCGGCGGAGGCGCAGCTGACCGCCGGCAGGCCGAGGCCCTTCGCCACGGCGACGAAGTCGATGTTGGGGCCGCCCAGGTCCAGCAGCTGCTTCGCCGACGGGCCGGCCTTGCCGGCGCCGGTGCGCTCCATCTCCACGTTCAGGATCCGGTACGTATAGTTGGCGAAGATCACGACGGTGATGTCGAGGTTCTCGCGCGCCATCGTCCAGAGCGACTGGATCGTGTACATCGCCGCGCCGTCCCCATTGAGGCTCAGCACCTTGCGGTCGGGCGCGGCCACTGCGGCGCCGATGGCGAGCGGCAGGCCGATGCCGATGGCGCCGCCGGTCAGGGCCAGCGCCTCGTGTGGACGCGCCGCCGCCGTGCCGGCCGAGACACCGGCGCCCGAAGTCACCGCGTCGTCGCAAAGGATCGTATGGTCGGGCATGTGGCGGGCGATGGACGCGCCGACCGCATAGGCGGTGAGCTTGCCGGTGGGGGCGGCGTCGGGGATCGCGAGCGACGTGGTCGGGCCGGTCTTGGGCGCGCCCAGCGCATCGGCCAGCGCCGCCAGTCCCACGACCGAGTCCTCGGCCCGCTCTGACAGGGTGAGCGTTGCGCAGCCCTCCGGGACCAGCACGCTGGGCCGGTTCGGATAGGCGAAAAAGGCGACCGGCATGGTCGTGCCTGCAAAGACCATCAGGTCGACGCCCTCAAGCTCGGCCAGGGCCATCTCGCCGAAGTACTGCATCTTCTTCGGCGTGAAGCCGCCGGCGCCCTTGGGCTGACGGGCGACGAAGGTGTCGGTGTAGACGGTGACGCCGGCGGCCTGCAGGCGCGCGGCCTGGGCCAGCGCCTCGGCGCGGCAGGCCTGGCCGCCTAGCAGGACGACGGGGTTCCTGGCCGCCTTGATCGCCTTGGCGGCGGCCTCGACCGCGGCGGCGGCGGGCGCGGGGCGCACCGGCTTCTGGGCCAGGACCACGTCGCCGCTGGCCGGGAGCCAGGCGCTGTCGGCGGGCAGGATCAGGCTGACCGGACCCCCGGGAGGGCCATAGCTGGCGGCGACGGCCTCGGCCGTCACGCTGGCCACCTCGTCGGGTCGGTCGGCCGACCTGGTCCAGATCGAGTTGGGCTTCACCAGCGTGGCGATGTCGGAGTTCAGCGGCGCGTCGTACTGGCGGTGATAGGTGGCGTGGTCGCCGATCACGTTGACGATCGGCGTGTAGGCGCGCCGCGCATTGTGCAGGTTCGCGACGCCATTGCCGTAGCCGGGTCCGAGGTGCAGCAGGGTGCAGGCGGGTTTGTCGGCGATGCGGCCGTAGCCGTCGGCGGCGCCGGTGGCCACGCCCTCGAACTGGCACAGCACCGGGCGCATGGCCGGCACGCCGTCCAGGGCGGCGACAAACTGCATCTCCGACGTGCCGGGGTTCGCGAAGCAGGCGGTGACGTCGTTGGCCACCAGGGTCGAGATCAGGGCGTCGGCGCCGTTCATCAGAACACCATCACGTCGGAAGCTGCGGGGGCGGCGTAGAGCCGGTCGATGGCCTCGGCGCGGCGGGCGCGGGCGAGGCTCTGGGCGATATAGCCTTTGTCGGTGATTTCCCCCGATCCGGCGTCGGGCCCATCGGGCAGGACGAGCGCCCGGGCCACCCGGCCGCCCGCGCCCTTGGCGCGCGCGTTGAAGGCCTCGAGGCCCTTTCGGACCGCGGCCTCGATCTCGGGGCGGGGCAGGTTGGGGCTGGGGTACAGCAAGAGGCCCACGGCCTCCTGGTTCTCGCCGCAGACGACGGCGTCGGTGACCGCGCCGCCGATTGCGTTGAGGGCGCTGATCCGCAGATCGCCCACCATCACGAAGGTGCCTGACGCGAGCTTGAAGTTCTCGGAGATGCGGCCATCGAAGACGAGGCCGGCGTAGGGGTCTTCCGGGTCGGCGAAGCGCGCGGCGTCGCCCAGGCGGTAGTAACCCTCGTCGTCGAAGGCGGCGGCCGACTTCTCGGGCTGGTTCAGGTAGCCCTCGGTGACCTGCGGGCCCTTCACGCGGAACTCCAGCTTGCCCGCCTCGGGCAGCAGCCGCACCGAGGTGCCCGGCAGCGGCAGCCCCATCAGCCCCATCCGCCCGTTCGGCCAATGGACGTTGGAGGCGGTGGGGCCCGTTTCGGTGGCGCCGTAGCCCGAGCCGAAGCTGATGCGCTCGCCGACCGTGCGCACGGCCACCGCCTGGATGCGGTCGGCGTAGGCCTGTCCCAGCGCTGCGCCGCCGTACTGGAGGAGGCGCACCTGGGAGAAGAAGTTGCGGGCCAGGGCCTCGTCGTTCTCGAGCGCTTCGGCGAACAGCATCCAGGCGGCCGGGACCATGTTCTGATAGGTGGGCGCGACCTCGCGCAGGTTGCGCACCGTCTCGGCGAACTTCGCACCCGTGGGCTGGCCGGCGTCGATGTACAGCGACCCGCCGCGATGGGCCGAGTAGTGCAGGATCGCGTTGGCGCCCAGCGAGTGGCTCCACGGCGCGGCGTGCACCATCACCGGCGGGTCGGGATCGTCGAAGCAGGCCGTGATCTGGGCCGCGTTGGTGCTCATCGCCCGATGGGTGCAGATCACGGCCTTGGGCAGGCCCGTAGACCCTGACGTCAGAAGGTATTTGGCGTGCCGTTCCGGCGTCGCGGTGGGGGCGGCGGAGCCTGCGCGGTAGAGGCTCGCGAGGTCCATGTCGCCGGGGCGGGCGTTGGCGCTGGCGATCACCGGCAGGCCGGCCAGGATGTCGGCGCCCAGGCCCTCGGCAAAGAGAGCCGCATCTTCGACGTACACGGCGGCCGGCTTCAACACCTCGCAGGCGTGGGTCAGCCGCATCAGGTTGGCGCCGGGCAGGCCGTACTGTGGAGACACCGGCGCGACGGGCATGCCCTGGCCCATCGCCGCGTAGGACATCAGGGCATGGTCGATGGTGTTGCGGGCCAGGATCAGCAACGGCCGATCGCCGACGACGCCCAGGTCGCGCAGGCCCGCAGCCAGCCCGGCGATCCGCTGCCAGGCCTCGGCGAAGGTGACAGTGCGCCAGCCGTCGCCCGAGCGTTCGGCCAGCCAGATCGTATCGGGTGTGGCGGCGGCCCAGTGGCCGAGCGACGCCGTGGTGGTCTGGAACGCGGTCGAGTAGGGGCGCGGATTGGTGAGGATGATCTCACCTCCCGGCCTACGGTCGATCACCAGCTCGCGCGGCGCATAGCGCGGGTCGCGGAACGGGGCGGTCGCGATATTGAGCTCGGCGTCCATGGCCGACCGTTACGAGGGCGGGCGGCGAAAGGGAAGCCCCGGGTGGGCCTTCCCACCGCCCACCCGCCTGACCGCGGCGCGTCAGTCCGCCGCGCGGACCAGCATCTTGCCCGCGTTCTTGCCGGAGAACAGGCCGACCAGGGCCTCGGGCGCGCGCTCGAAGCCGTCCAGGATGGTCTCCTGGTACTTGAGCTGGCCCGACTTCAGCCAGCCGGTCATGTCGGACTGGAACTGGGCCTGTAGGTGGGGGAAGTCGCTGGCGACGAAGCCCTCCATCCGCACCCGGCTGTAGATGATGCTGGAGAGGTTCTTCACCCCGACCCGATCGCCGTTGTAGGTCGAGATCATCCCGCAGACCGGAATGCGGCCCCGGACATTCATCCGCGGCAGAATCGCGTCGAGTTGTTCGCCGCCGACGTTCTCGAAATAGACGTCGATCCCCTTGGGCATGGCCTCGCGCACCGCCTGCGCGAAAGGTTGTTCGCGATAGTTGATGACGGCGTCCAGGCCGGCCACGTCGCGCAGCCAGGCCGCCTTGTCCGCCGCGCCTGTGGAGCCGGCCACGTAGCAGCCCTTGATCTTGGCGATCTGGGCCACGACTGAGCCGACGGCGCCGCCGGCCGTGGAGACGAACACCTGCTCGCCGTCCTTCAGCGCGCCGGTCTCGAGCAGGCCGCCGTAGGCGGTGATGCCGGTGCCGCCCAGGGCGTGCATGTAGACGCTGAGCGGCAGCTCAGGGTCGGCGTCCAGCTTCTGCAGGCCGCGGCCGTCCGAGACGAACAGCTCCTGCATGCCGTTGAAATGACGCACCAGGTCGCCTTCCTGGAACGCGGGGTTCCGGGACTGGACGACGCGGGCGATGCCGCTGCCCAGCATAGGCGCGCCCAGCGGCTGGTCCACGTCCAGGCGGGGCCGCATGTAGGGGTCGACCGAGACCAGCAGCGCCTGCAACTGCACCTGCCCGTCGGCGGCGTCGGGGGTCTCCACCGGGACGACGGCGAAGTCTTCGGCGACCACCATCCCCTGCGGGCGGCGGACGAGGTGGATCTGGCGGGACTGGGTCATGGTTCTGGTCTCGGTCGGGAGGGATTAGCGGGGTTGGCGGGGGCCGGACGGCGCGTGCTTGGGCAGCACCGGCAGATTGCCGATCATGCCATCGGGACGGGCCTTGGCCAGCATGCGCTTGTAGGCCGGGCGGGCCTCGATGCGGGTCTTCCACTCGGCCACCTTCGGGAACTGGGCCGCGTCGACGATGTTGAGCGTGGTCGCCACGTTCAGCGGGAACAGCATCATGATGTCGGCGCCCGAGAACTCGGCCCCTCCGAACCACGGGTGGCGGGTCAGGTGATCCTCGGCGAACTGTACGCACGCTTCCGAGTCGACCAGCGGCGAGCGCGTGGTCGGCGGCTTGGCCATCCAGGCGCGGTAGTCCGAGAACAGGCGGGCGGCCAGCGAGCCCTCGGCGTAATGCATGAAGATCAGGTGGTTGGGCAGGTCGCGGCTGTCGTCGGCCGGACGCAGCCGGCCGGGCGAGTGACGGGTCAGGATCAGGTCGATGATGGCGCCCGACTCCACCAGGATCTGGTCGCCGTACTGCACGGTGGGCGCCATCGGGACGATCGGATTGATGGCGCGGATGGGGGCCATCGAGCCCATGAGGTCGCCGCGCTTGAACTTGAGTTCGTAGGGTAGGCCCAGCTCTTCCATGAGCCAGACGATCCGTTCCGACCGGCGCCCCTCAAGATGGTAGATGGTGATCGGGGGGAGCGGCGCGCCCTTGCCCTTCTTCGTCGCGGCCTGAGCCACAGCCGGCGCGCCCAGCGCCATGGCGCCCAGGAGTCCGATCGAAGCCCGTCGTCCAACGCCCTGCCGCATCATCTTCCTCCCTGGTCGCCCCTTCCATGAGGCTTAAGTAACGGTACCGTTACTTGAGTGATCGCGCAACCTCGCGCGCCTTCAACGCCTCGGCGGCGGCCATCACCGACAGGGTGATGGTTTCGATGACCTCATCGTCGTCCTGGCCGTTGCGGACCGCCAGCGCGCCAGAGGTTCCGGCCACCAGGAACGAGGCCAGATGCTCGGCCGGCCGCTGGGAGATGCCGAAGACCCGCTGCAGCGCCCGGGCCCAGTTCGCCACGTCCTCGCGCCGCCGCGCCGCGGCCCTCGCCGCCAGCGGACCGTTGTCGCTGGTCAGGCGCATGAACAGCTCGCCGCTCTCGTCCATGCGCCGGAACCAGTGGCGCAGGCCGTAACGGATCCAGTCCTCGAAGCTCGCATCCCGGGCGATCTCGTGCTCGACCCGGCTCTCATGCCGGGCCACCTCACGGTCAAAGAGCGCGGCCAGCACCTCGTCGCGACCGGAGAAGTACCGGTAGCCCAGCGCCCGGTTGACCCCGCTGCGGGCCGCCACGCCGTCCATCGTCACAGCGGCCACCCCACAGGCGATGACGATCTCGGCCGCGGCGTCCAGGAACCGCTCCCTGCGCTCGGCGCCCTTGAGCCGGGTCTGCTTCATGGCGACGTCATAACACGGCGTTGGCGCGCCACACCGCTTGCGCTGTAGTGGCGGGCGAAGGGAACCTAGACCGATGGACGAGGTCGCGCTGCCGTTGCACGGGGGATGCTTCTGCGGGGGCGTGCGATATCGCGTGGCCGGCGCGCCGCTCATGGCGCACGTCTGCCACTGCCATCTCTGCCAGAAGCGCTCGGGCTCGGCTTTCAGCGTGATGGTGCTCGTGCGGACCGAAGACCTGACGGTCGAGGGGGCCTTGCGGACCAGCCGGCGCACGACGGGCCGCGGGCGCGAGGTCGATGACAGCGCGTGCCCGGACTGCGGCGCTTACCTGTTGGCCTGTGCGCCATCGGCCGCCGAGTACACGACGCTGCGCGCCGGTACGTTGGACGACGCCAGCTGGGTCAACCCGATCGCGCAGGTGTGGGTGGAAAGCGCGATTCCATGGGCTGTAATCCCGGGCGTTCAGCACGCTGACCCGGAAAAGTTCGATTACTACGCCCTGGGCGAAGCCTGGCGGGCGGGCGCGCCGGCTTTTCGTTAGCGACGGGCGGGACGTAGCATCGGCGTCAGCGGCGGGATGTCCCGCACCTCGATGACGCCCAGGGGCTCGAACCCGTGACGCTCGTAGAACGGCACGTTCTTGGGATCGGAGGCCTCGAGGTAGGCCGTGGCGCCCTCGGCGTCGATCTGCGCCAGCCTGTGCTTCAGCAACGCCGAGCCCACGCCGCGGCCCTGGCGTCGCGGGTCGACGCCCAGGGTCCACAGGTACCAGTGCGGCGCGGTGGGGTGATACCGCTCCATCTCGGCGCGGAACGCGGCCGAGACTTCGGCCGACTCCTCTGTGCCCGGCAGGTCCAGGGCCGCGATACGGGCCGGGTCAGGCTCGACGCCCGGCGGCATCCACAAGGCGACGCCTTCGAAGTCGGCGGCGAGGTCGCAGGCGCCGGCGTCAAGGCCGCGCTCGCCCATCGCCAGCACGAACCTGGGCCACCATTCGAGGTGCTCGCTGGCGGTGGTCCACCAGTAGCGGACGATAGGGTCGGCGGCGAAGGCCAGGGTGATGGTGTCGAGCAGGCGGGCCTCGTCGGCCCGTGTCGCGGTGCGGATGTCCATGCGCCTCCCCTGTCCAGGCTCGCCGGCTGGTTCGGCGTTGCTCACGACATGGCGGCTCCGCCTGGACGACGCAAGCGCGCGGCGTGCTGGCGGATAGGCGACGGAACGTGTTTCATGAGGCTTCACGTCGCCGTCCGGGGGGAACGCAGATGGTCAAGCCAGTAAAGTTCGCGCACGTGGTCTATCAGACCCGCCGCTACGACGAGATGATCGCCTGGTACGAGGACGTATTCGAGGCGCGCGTCGTGCACCAGGACCCGGCGCTGGCCTTCATGACCTATGACGACGAGCATCACCGCTTCGCCTTTGCGAACCTCGACGTCCTGCAGCCGGGCGGCGGGGACCGGCGCGGCGAGGTCGGCGTCAATCACGTGGCCTACACCTACGCCAGCGTCGGCGATCTGATGGACACCTACCAGCGGCTCAAGGCCAAGGGCATCCTGCCCTACTGGCCGGTGCACCACGGCATTACGCTCTCGCTCTACTACCGCGACCCCGACGGCAACCGGATGGAGTTCCAGGTCGACGCCTGCACGGCGGCCGAGGGCGAGGCGTTCATGAACTCCCCCGCCTTCGCGGCCAATCCCGTGGGGGTGGAGTACGATCCGGAAGACCTCCTGGCGCGGTTGCTCGCCGGGGCCGATCAGAAGAGCCTGCTGACCCGCCCCGAAGGCGCGCCGTCGCCGATCCCCGAGGCGCACGGCCTGACCTGATCAGCCGAGCTCCCGGCGCCGTGCCTCCAGGTACAGGCGCTCGGCGGGCGCGGGGCTTAGCGCCAGCGCCGCGGCGTATGCCGCCGCCGCTTGTGGCTTGCGCCCGGCCCTCGCGCTGAGGGCCGCCAGCGCCGTCTGGTAGGGAAGCCAGGTTTCCATACCCTCGACGTTCGCCAGCTCGGCCAGGCCGGCCTCGGGCCCGCGCGCCTCGCCGATGGCGACAGCTCGGTTCACCGCGGTGGCGGCGTGGGGGCGCAGGTAGGCCAGCACATCGTAGAGCGCAGCTATCGCGGCCCAGTCGGTGGCGCCGGTCTCGGCCCGCGTGCAATGGGCGCCGTGGATGGCGGCCAGAATCTGGCGGGGTCCGGAGCGTGCGAACCCGGCTGCCCGTTCCAGCAAACGGGCGCCCTCGGCGATCAGGTCCCGCCGCCAGAGGCCCACGTCCTGTTGCTCGGGGGGAACCATGGCGCCCAGGTCGTCGAGACGGGCGGGGCGGCGGGCTTCGGCGAAGCGGACCAGGGCGGCCAAGCCCAGCACCTCCGGCTCGTCGGGTGTCAGTTCGGCCAACAGGCCCGACAGGCGTAGAACCTCGGCGGCGAACCCGGCGCTCTCGCCTGCGAGGGCGGCGTCCTCATAGGCCTGGGCGTAGGCGATCTCGAGCGTCGTGAGGACCGCCTCCAGCCGCTCGGGCCAAGCCTGGCGGCCTGGGACTTCGAACGGCACACCGGCGCCGGCGATCTTTTTCTTCGCGCGGGTGATGCGCTGGAGCATGGCCGGCTCGGCCACGAAGAAGGCCCGGGCGAGACGCTTGGTAGAGAGGCCGCAGACCACTTTCAGCGTCAGGGCGGCGCGGCTATCAGGCGCCAGCGCCGGGTGGCAGCACACGAAGATCAGCTTCAGCCGCTCGTCGGGGATGGGTTCGTCGGCCGCCATCAGGGCCTCCTCTGGCGTCGGCGGCGGGGCGGGTTCGTCCAGGACGGCGCGCTCGCGCACTGCGGAGCGTCGCTTGGCGTCCAGCGCCTTCCGCAGGCCCGCCCGCCACAGCCAGGCGGCCGGGTCGCGCGGCGCCTGATTGGGCCAGGCGACCAGCGCGGCGGCCGAGGCGTCGGCGAAGGCGTCCTCGGCCAGGTCCAGATCGCGCAGGCGTCCGGCCAGCGCCGCCACCACCCGCGGACGGGCGGCGGAGATCTGCTGGCCGAACCATTGCGGGCTCATCAGTATACGGCGAGAGGGCGCACTTCGACCTTGCCCCCGTCGATCACCGGAACCCGCCGGGCGACCGATAGTGCGGCGTCCAGGTCGGCGACCTCGATCAGGTAGTAACCGCCCAGGTGCTCGCGGGTCTCGGCGAAGGGGCCGTCGTGCAGTGTCTGTTGGCCGCCCTTCGTGATGATAGTGGTGGCGGTGGAGCTGTCCTGCAGGCCCGAGCCGTCCTTCATCCAGCCCTTGGCGCGCAGGTCGGCGGCCAGAGCCATGTGCTTGGCGACGATGTCCTGCAGGGCGGCCTGGCCGGCCTCGCCAGCGTAGGCGTCCTCGGGCTCGTAGATCAGGATCATGTATTGCATTCGCGGTCCCCTCCAGGTTCGAGATTGCGCGACGCAGAAGCCTGCGTCACCGGGGAGACGGGCGGGGTCCGCCGGATTCGACAGGGGTCTTGGAAAAAATGCGAGCGATATGGGTGGCGGCGGTCCTGGCCGTGGCGGCGAACGGGGCGCGGGCGGCGGACGATCCGCATACCCGGGCGCTCGCGGCGGGCTACAAGGCGGCGTTCCTGTGCAGCGGGGTCTTCAACGCCGGCCGGTCCGAAGCGGAGATCGCGGCGGATGACCTGGAGGGTATCTATCCCGAGTATCAGGCGCTGGTGCGGACCCTGCCGGCCACGGTGGACCGCAACGCCAAGACCGTGAGCGTCGCGTTCGACCCGACCCTGCCGCCGCGGATTGCGGCGTGGCGGCCGCACCTGGGCTGCGCCCAACTGCCCATCGGCGCTGGGCCTGACGGCGTTACCAAGCTGCCGACGCTAGGCATCGCGCGCGAGCCGGCGTCGAAGGCCGCATGGCCGGCGGGCGACGAGCAGGCGACGGGCAAGACGCCCAAGGCGCTGGCCCCGCTGCTGGCCAAGGCGTTCAGCGACTACGGCGGCAAGACCACGGCGGTGCTGGTCGTCAAGGACGGCAAGATCGTGGGCGAGCAGTACCGGCCAGGCTACGACCTCTACACGCCGCAACGCACCTGGTCGGCCGCCAAGAGCCTGACGGCGAGTGTGGTCGGCCGCGCTGTCCAACTGGGCAAGGTCAAGGTTGACGCGCCCGCGAACATTCCGGAGTGGAAGGCGCCGGGGGATCCGCGGGCGTCGATCACGCTGACGCAGCTGATGCACATGGGCTCGGGGCTCTGGACCGACGGGCCCGGCAACCGCACCGACGAGGTCTACCTGGCCGGCGGACCGGTCACCGAGTGGGCCACGCGCATGCCCCTGGAGGTCGCGCCTGACAGTCGCTTCCGGTACGCCAACAACGACACCCTGCTGGCGGCGCGGTCGGTCCGCGCGGCGCTGGGCGACGGGGCCGACGCCCTGGCCTTCCCGTTCACCGAGCTGCTCTGGCGGATCGGGATGAACCGCACGACGCTCGAGACCGACTGGCAGGGGAACTACATCCTCTCCAGCCAGGTCTGGACCACGTCGCGCGACCTGGCGCGGCTGGGCCTGCTCTACCTGAACGATGGGGTCTGGAACGGCGAGCGGCTGCTGCCCGAAGGCTGGGCGAAGTTCGTCGCCACGCCGGCGCCGGCCCAGCCGCCGACCGGCCCGGGCTATGGCGCCTTCTTCTGGCTGCATGGCGCCGCTCAGGGCCTGCCCGAGGGGACCTACGCCATGAACGGCAACCGCGGGCAATACGTCTTCATCGTGCCGTCGAAGAAGGTGGTCATCGTGCGCCGAGGCTTCGACAGCGCGCAGGCGCGCTTCGACGACGTGCGGTTCGCCCGCGACGTCCTGGCGGCCCTGGAGGCGAACTAGGTCGCCAGGGTTTCCAGGAACCGCACCGCCTCGCCCTGAGACCGCAGAACGATCTCGTCGTCGCGCATGACGACCTTGCCGCGGATGATGGTGGCCTTGGGCCAGCCCTTGGCCTCCATGCCGTCGAAGGGGGTCCAGCCCGAGCGGGTGGCCATCTGCTCGTGGGTGATGGTGCGGCGCGCCTTCAGGTCGACGATGGTCAGGTCGCCGTCGTAGCCCACGGCCATGCGGCCTTTGTCGGCAATGTTGAAGATGCGTTGCGCGCCGTGGCTGGTCAGGTCGACCAGACGCTCCAGAGACAGACGCCCCTCGGCCACGTGGGTCAACATCAGCGGCAGCAGCGTCTGCACGCCCGGCATGCCCGACGGCGAGGCGGGGTAGGGGCGGGCCTTCTCCTCGCGGGTGTGCGGGGCGTGGTCCGAGCCCAGCACGTCGGCGACACCGTTGGCCACGCCGGCCCAGATGCCCATCCGGTGATAGTGATCGCGGATCGGCGGGTTCATCTGGGCGAAGCCCTTCAGCCGCTCGTACGCCTCGGGCCCTTCGAGTGTGAGGTGCTGGGGCGTCACTTCCACAGAGGCGACGTCCTTGTGGGCGGCCAGGTACTCGATCTCTTCCTTGGTGGTCACGTGCAGGACGTGGATGCGCTTGCCCAGCTTCTGGGCCAGGCCGACCAGGCGGTGGGTGGACTGCAGCGCCGACTGGGCGTCGCGCACCTCGGGGTGGCTGGTCCAGTCACCGGTGCGGGCCAGCGGGCGGCGCTCGGCCAGGCGGTACTCGTCCTCGGAGTGGAAGGCGGCGCGGCGGTTGATGTGGCGCAGCACCTGCTCCACGCCCTCGTCGTCTTCGATAAGCAGGGCGCCGGTGGAGGCGCCCATGAACACCTTGACCCCGCAGCAACCGGGCAGCCGCTCCAGTTCGCCCAGGTAGGCGGCGTTCGCATGCGTGCCGCCGACATAGAAGGCATGGTCGCAGTGCATGCGGTGCTTCGCGCGCCTCAGCTTGTCGGCCAGGCTGTCGGGGTCGGTGGTGGTGGGTTCGGTGTTCGGCATCTCGAACACGGCCACCACGCCGCCCAGGACGGCGCATTGCGAGCCGGTCTCCAGGTCTTCCTTCCACTCCAGCCCCGGTTCGCGGAAGTGGACCTGCGTGTCGATGACGCCCGGCATAACCGTCAGGCCGGTGGCGTCGAACACCTCGCCGGCGCTGGCCTGGCCCAGGTCACCGATGGCGGCGAACTTGCCATCCTTGATCCCGACGTCCGCCATACCGCGGCCCGCATGGTTCACCACCTCGCCCCCGCGGACGATCAGGTCGTAGGTCTCAGGCATTCCCGCTTTCCGTGGCTTTGAGGAGGTCGCTGGCGGCGGTGACGACGGTTTTCACCGGCAGGTCCATCATGTGGCAAAGCGCCTGGCCAAAGCCAGGGTCAACCGCGCGAATCTGTTCGAATGAGCGGGGCCCACGAACGATCCGCGTGTGCTCGCCCCAGGGTGCGTAGAGACGTTCGTCCGATGGGCCGAACAGGCCGATGGTGGGCGTGCCCGCGGCGGCCGACAGGTGCATCGCCCCCGAGTCGTTGCCGATGAAGAGTCGGGCCCGCTTCAGGCAGGCATAGGCGGTCAGCACATCGACCTTGCCCGCGAGGTTGATGAACCGGCGGCCGGCGGAATCCTTGAGCGAACGGCCCAGCGCGTCGTCGCCCGGCCCACCCAGCACCATCAGACGTCCGCCAGCCAGCGGGCCGTATCCGTGCAGCAGGTTCATGGCCACCTGGCTGAAGCGCTCCACCGGCCAGGTCTTGCCGATCCAGTTGGCGGCCGGCGCCATGGCCAGGATCGGCCCTTCGCCCTTGGTCAGTTCGTCGGCATAGGTCTCGAGGTCGGGGTTCGTGAAGATGTGCGGCGGCGCGGGGTCGTCCTCGATGCGTAGGGTGCGGGCCGCCTCCAGAACCTTGTGCGTGGGTTCGGTGCTCTTCCGGTGGATGGCGCGGCGCCTGGTGGTGAGGAACCGTGAGATGCCCGAACCGCGCAGGTCGACGACCAATCCCCACTTCGTCGTGCGCACCTGGCGCCACAGCTCAAACCAGTGGCTGCCGCTCTTGGACTTTTCGAAGGCGATGACCCGGTCCAGGCCCGGCACGTGGGCGAACAGCGGGGCGGCGTCGGGGCCGGCCACGATGGTGAAACGGGCGTCGGGGATCTCGTCGATCAGTCGCTTGATCAGACCGGAGGACAGCACCGCGTCGCCGATCCGGGTGGCCGTGATGAACAGAATGGGGAAGCCGCGGGACATTTGGCGCTCTCTATAGCGTCCTATGGCTGGCGCTACATGGTCCGCGGCCCCAGATTGTCGGGATGTCGCCGACTGTCACCTTCGCGCACTTGCAGAGCCGCTCGCTGATCGCCGTGGGTGGGCCGGACTGGCGCAGCTTCCTGCAGGGCCTGATCACCCAGGACGTTGAGACGCCCGCGCCGGGCGTGGCGCGGTTCGGCGCCCTCCTGACCCCGCAGGGCCGGCTGCTCTACGACCTGTTCGTGGTGGAGCGTGAGGAGGGCGCCTGGCTGGACGTGGAAGCCGAGCACCGCGATGCGCTGATGCAGCGGCTGATGATCTACCGTCTGCGGGCGAAGGTAGAGATCGCGGCCGACGACACGAGAGTGAGCGTCCTGTTCGCGGGGGACGGCGCGCCGGCGCAGCCCGACGGTCCGGGCTGGGCGCGCGACGGGCGATTGGCCGAGCTCGGCTGGCGCGGCTACGGCGTGGACATGCCGGCCGGTACCGTTGCGGCGAGCGAGGCCGAACGCGAGGCGCAGAAGCTGCAGCTGGGCGTTCCCGGCCCGAAGGACTGGGGCGTCGACAAGACCTATCCGATCGAAGCCAATTTCGACCTCCTGAACGGGATCGACTTCCACAAGGGCTGCTTCGTCGGACAGGAGACGACGTCGCGGATGAAGCGTCGCGGCGTCATCAAGAACCGCATGCTGCCGATTGCGTATGAGGGCCCAGCGCCGGTGTTCGGGACCGAGGTGCTGGTCGGCGACCTGCGCGCCGGCGAGATGCTGTCGGGGGTTGCCGGCCGCGGCATCGCCCTGGTGCGGCTGGACCGGGCGCTGGGCGCGGCGCTCACCGTCGAGGGGCGGCCCGCCCGCGTCGAGGTCCCGGCGTGGATGTCAGCGGCTGTCGGCGAAGAAGCCGCTTAGCAGCGACAGCGTCTCCTCCGGCTTCTCCTCGGGTATGAAGTGGCCGCAGTCGATGGCCTGGCCCTGCACGTCGTCGGCCCACTCACGCCAGATCGCGAGCGTATCGTACCAGGCGACCAGCGCCGCCTTGGCGCCCCAGAGCACCTGGACCGGGCAGGCGATCTTCTTGCCCGCCTTCTTGTCGGCCTCGTCGAGCGCCCGGTCGTAGCCGGCGCCCGCGCGATAGTCCTCGCACATGCCGTGGATCACCGAGGGGCTGCGGGCGGCGGCGAGATAGTCGGCGTAGGCCTCGGGGTCGAAGCCGGATATGGCGCCGCCGAACTGGGCGCGGAACAGGGCGTACTCGGGATCGGCGCCGATCAGGGTCTCCGGCATCGGGTGCGGCTGGGCCAGGAACGACCAGTGCCAGTAGGCCAGGGCGAAGCGCCGATCCGCGCGCGCCCAGACCTCGCCGGTCGGGATGATGTCGAGGATGGAAACTTTGGCGACGGCGGCCGGATGGTCCAGCGCCAGGCGGTAGGCGACGCGCCCGCCGCGGTCATGGCCCGCGACCGCGAAGCGGTCGAAGCCCAAATGCACCATCAGGTTCACCGCATCCCGGGCCATGGCGCGCTTGGACGAGGTCTCGTTGTCGTGGGACGACCGCGGCTTGGTTGAACCGCCATAGCCGCGCAGGTCGGGGCAGACGACGGTGAATCTGTCGGCGAGGCCCTGCGCCACCTTGGCCCACATCATGTGGGTCTCGGGGTAGCCGTGCAGCAGCAGGAGCGGCGGGCCTGAGCCGCCGTGGCGGACCCGCAGGCTCACCTCGCCCGCGGGATCCGGAACCGCAATCTGCGACAACTCGAAGCCTTCGAACGCCATCGAAGCACAACCCCTTGTTTCCTCTGGCCGGGTCGGTTGAGAATCCGCCGATGAGCGAGACCCCGTCCCTGACTCGTTGCGAATGGCCCGGCATGGCGGGCAATCCGATGTACGAGGCGTATCACGACACCGAGTGGGGCGTGCCCGAGTATGACTCGCGCGCGCTGTGGGAAAAGCTGGTGCTGGACGGGTTTCAGGCCGGGCTGGCGTGGATCACGATCCTCAGGAAGCGCGATGCCTTCCGCGCCGCGTTCGACAATTTCGATCCCGAGAAAGTGGCGCGCTATGGCGAGGGCGACCG
This sequence comes from Phenylobacterium sp., assembly GCF_004299445.1. Classification (GTDB taxonomy): domain Bacteria; phylum Pseudomonadota; class Alphaproteobacteria; order Caulobacterales; family Caulobacteraceae; genus Phenylobacterium. The sequence continues at coordinate 66,120 of NZ_SCTC01000069.1, forward strand.
GGCGCGACTGATGGCCGACGCGGGCATTGTCCGTTCGAACGCCAAGATCGACGCGGCCATTGAGAGCGCGAAAATCTACCTGCAGATGAAGGCGCGCGGCGAGGACTTCTCGGAGTTCTGCTGGGGCTTCGTGGGCGGCGAGCCCGTGCAGAACGGCTGGACGTCCAAGTCCCAGGTTCCGGCCCAGACCGACCTCGCCGTCGAGGTCTCCAAGGCGCTGAAGGCCAAGGGCTTCAAGTTCGTGGGCCCGGTGATCGTCTACGCCTGGATGCAGGCCACAGGCCTGGTCAACGACCACCTGACCTGCTGCGAGCGGCACGACGCGGTGAAGAGGCTGGCGCGATGAGGGTCGCGGTGCTGATCGCGCTCGCCCTGGCCCTGGCCGGCTGCGAGCACCTGTACGGCGGCATGGACGCCGGCCGCTTCGCGCCGCTGGGCGCCCCCACAGCGAGCCGCTGACCGATGGCGCGCGGACCCACCCTATCCCTGGAACGCGCCTTCATCGGCGGGCCCGTCTGCGGCGTCGACGAGGCGGGGCGGGGCCCGTGGGCCGGGCCCGTGAGCGCGGGGGCGGTGATCCTGCACGAGAACCCACGGAAGACTCCGAAGGGCCTGGACGACTCCAAGAAGCTGACCGCGAAGGCGCGCGAGGAGCTGGAGCTCGAGATCAAGGACCGCGCCGTGGCCTGGGGCGTGGGCTTCGCCACCGTGGAGGAAATCCACGAGCTCAACATCCTGCACGCGACGGGGCTGGCCATGTGCCGGGCGATCGAGGCGCTGTCGGTCCAGCCGGCGTTCGCCCTGGTGGACGGCAACTACCCCTTCAAGCTGCCGTGCGAGGTGAAGACGGTGGTGGGCGGCGACGGCAAGTCGAAGTCGATCGCCGCGGCCTCGATCCTGGCCAAGGTGGCCCGCGACCGCCTGATGGTGGAGATGGACGAGCGCTATCCCGGCTACGGCTTCGCCCGTCACAAGGGCTACAACGCCCCCAGCCACCTCGAAGCCCTGGTCGCCATGGGCCCCTGCGAGATCCACCGCCGCGCCTGGCGGCCGGTGAAGCTGGTGCTGGCGGGGCTCGACCCGCGGCGGGTCGAGCCCGAGCAGGGCGAACTGGCGCTCTGATTGACCGACTGAATCAAGATTGACCCTGGCGAGCGTCCGCCGCGGCATGGGCGGATGAACGCTGATCACGATCTGGTCCATGCGCTGCGCCTACAGGCCGAGGTCTGCCGCGAATTTGGCTCGCCCTTCAACGGCGCGATGCTGGCGCATATGGCTGACGACCTCGAGGCGGGCGGACCCGTGGCCGAGCTGCTGGCGCCCTGGCGGGGAGCCTCTCGCCAGAAGATACTCCACGACGCGGCGCCCATCCGTCTGGTGAACGCCTTCACCTATCTGGCCATGGGCGACGAGACTCCCGAACTCTCGCGGGCCTACCCGCGCGACGGCGCGCCCTGCGATGCGGCGACCGCGTGGCGCCTGGCGCGCGCGCTGGTTTCCGAGCATCGCGCCGCCCTGACGGCTTTCATGACGCACGAGCCGCAGACGAACGAGGTGCGACGCTCGGGCGTGCTGCTCGGCGGCTTCCTGACGGTGGCGCAGGCGACGGGCCTGCCGTTGCGCACCTTCGAGATCGGGGCGAGCGCAGGGCTGAACGTGCTTTGGGATCGATTCCGCTACCGGCTGGGCGAAGCCTCCTGGGGCGATCCCGCCGCCGCCGTGGTCATCCCGGTCGATTGGAGCGGACCTTTGCCGCCCCTGGACGTCCAGCCCCGGGTGATCGCACGCGCGGCCTGCGACCGCCGGCCGACGGACCTGGCCGACCTCGCCAGCGCCGTCGCCTGCTGGCCTGCGTTTGGCCCGACCAGTTCGACAGACTGGCCCGTAGCCGCGCGGCGATCGATCTTGCGCTGGCCGAAGGCGTTGTGGTCGAGGCGGCGGACGCCATGGATTGGGTGCGGACGCGCGTGCGTCTCCAGGACGGCGCGGCGACGGTGCTCTATCACTCGATCTTCTGGCAGTACCCGCCCCAACCGACGCGTGATGGACTGGAGCTGGCCATCGCGGAACTCGCGGCCCAGGCGACCGTCCGCTCGCCCTTCGCCTGGCTGCGCATGGAGCCGCCGGCCGACAACCTTGCGATGGTCCGCCTGGATCTGACCATCTGGCCTGGCGGTGAAAGTCGGCGGCTGGCCGAGGTCCACCCGCATGGCGCCTGGGTTCGCTGGTTCTGACACGGGAGGCCGATCGAGGCCTTAAGACCTCATTCACCATGGCCGGTAACGGCCCCTTCACCATGTTGGGCCCAGGATTCTAAGGTGTTTTGTGGATTTCAGGGGTAAGCCGCCATGGCGCTGCCGGTCGACGCCATTCTCAACGGTGACAGCATCGAGGAGCTGAAGAAGCTTCCCGACCGCTCGGTCGACCTGGTCTTCGCCGACCCCCCCTACAACCTCCAGCTGGGCGGCGACCTGCTGCGGCCCGACAACTCCAAGGTCGACGCCGTCGACGACCACTGGGACCAGTTCGAGAGCTTCGCCGCCTACGACGCCTTCACCAAGGCCTGGATGGCCGAGTGTCAGCGGGTGCTGAAGGACGACGGCGCGCTTTGGGTGATCGGCAGCTACCACAACATCTTCCGCGTCGGCTCTGTGCTGCAGGATCTGGGCTTCTGGATCCTGAACGACATCGTCTGGCGCAAGTCGAACCCGATGCCGAACTTCAAGGGCACGCGCTTCACCAACGCGCACGAGACCCTGATCTGGGCGGCCAAGAGCCGGGGCGGGCGGCGCTACACCTTCAACTACGACGCCATGAAGATGGCGAACGACGAGCTGCAGATGCGTTCGGACTGGACGCTGCCGCTGTGCACCGGCGAGGAGCGCCTGAAGGACGGCAATGGCGACAAGGCCCATCCGACCCAGAAGCCCGAGGCGCTGCTGCACCGGGTGATCATGGCCTCGACAAAGCCGGGCGACGTGATCCTCGACCCCTTCTTCGGCACCGGCACGACCGGAGCTGTGGCCCGCCGGCTGGGCCGCAAGTTCATCGGCATCGAGCGCGAGGAGAGCTACGCGAAGATCGCGGAGGCGCGCATCGCCAAGGTCGTGCCGGCCACCGTCGAAGAGATGGCGGTGACCGCGTCGAAGAAGTCCGAGCCGCGCGTGCCGTTCGGCCAACTGGTGGAGGCCGGCCTCGTGCGGCCGGGCGATATCCTCTACTGCTCGCGCGGCCAGAACGCGGCCCGCGTGCGCGCCGACGGCAGCCTGGTGGTGGGGGAAGTCTCGGGCTCGATCCACAAGGTGGGCGCGATGGTCCAGTCGGCCCCGGCCTGCAACGGCTGGACCTACTGGCACTACAAGACCGACAAAGGCCTGGCGCCTATCGACGTGCTCCGGGCCCAGGTGAGGGCGGGGATGCCGGCGTAGGGCCGCGCCCGTTCTCCACGCCCCGTCCGATTGGGGCTCGACGGCATACCGTGTCTTCGGCCACCTTGAGCGTCAAACAAGCGTTCGGGGGTGATGGCATGAACAGGCGGCGGCGATGAATCCGCGCGTGTTCGTGCTGACCATGTGCACGTTCGCCTTCGGCTCTGCGGCGTTCATTTTCGCCGGAATGCTGGAGCCGATGGCCGCCGACCTCGGCGTATCGACGGCCGTCGCCGGACAGCTGCAGACCGCCTACGTCCTGACCTCGGCGGTGCTTGGGCCGGTGGTGGCCTGGCTGATGGGGCGGATGGATCGCCGGATCGTAGTGATCCTGGGGCTCGTGATCGGCCTGGTGCTGCACCTCGCGTGCGCGATCGCCCCCAACTTCGAGACCCTGCTGGTCGTGCGCGCCCTGGCCGGCGTGGCGGGCGCGATGTCGGGTCCGGCGGCCAGTGTGGCGGCGGCCTCGCTGGTGCCGCCCGAGCGGCGCGGCTCGGCGCTGGCCCTGGTGTCGGGCGGCATGACGCTGGCCTTCGTGGTCGGGATTCCGATCGGCAGCGTGGCGGGCGCGATGTTCGGGTGGCGGGCCACGTTCGTGGTGGCGGCCATCCTGGCGGCGGTGGCGCTGACGGCGGTGGCCCTGTTCCTGCCCAGCGTGCCGGCGCCGCCCAAGCGCGAGGGCGGCAAACTGGAGCTGTCGGGCATCTGGCCACTGTACCTGACCAGCTTCCTGACCTTCGCCGCCAACATGACCCTCAACCTCTACATCGCCCCCATCGTGCGGGTGGGCACGGGGATCACCGGCGCGGGCGTCGCGGTGTTCCAGTCGATGATCGGGTTCGGCGCGGCCCTGGGGCTTTGGCTGGGCGGTCGCGCCGCCGACCGGGGGGCCGGCAAGGCCTGGGTGCTGCAGTGCATCGCCCTGCAGGCGGTGGCCATGACGCTGCATCTGTCGGCGACGCACCACATCCTGCCCCAGGGCCTGGCGGTGGACGGGCTGGTGCTGGCGGCGGTGTTCCTGGCGGCCACAGCGCTGTTCTCGATCTCACCGGTGACCCAGTCACGGCTGATCCAGATGACCGGCGGCGCGCCGGTGGCGCTGGCGCTGAACGGCTCGGTGTTCGCCATGGGCCAGGCGCTGGGCTCGACCATGGGCGGCGCGGCGCTGGCGGCGTTCGGCGTGCCCGCGATCCCGGCGACCGCGCTCGCGGCCTCGCTGGTCGCGCTCGTGACGCTCAGCTTCGCCTTCCCGCGCACGAAGACGGCCTAGCCACCGCTAGATCAGGTTCGTCAGTCCCGCGCGCGCCGCCTTCAGGAACACGCTGGGCAGGGCGTCGAGGTCGCGCCTTGCACTCCAGAGCACACCGTCAGCGTCGCCCTCGGCCCGAAGCAGGCGCAGCGTCAGGGTGAAGTGCGTGAAGCCGTGCTCCACCTCGCCGACGCCCTTCCAGTCGGCCTGCGTCGGGGCGTGCCGCATCGCCTCGTCATCGGCCCATCGCGCGGCGCGCCAGTCCGTGGTGGGCAGGGCCAACATACCACCGAGCAGGCCCTTGGGCGGACGGCGAACAACGGCGACCTGATCGCCGCGGGTCAGCACAAAGGCCACGCCGTGGCGATGCGGGCGAACTGCCTTGGGGGTCTTGCGCGGGTAGGCCTCGGGCGCACCGGTCGCGAGGCCCGCGCAGTGCGTCGAGATGGGGCAACGGTCGCACAGCGGCGACTTGGGCCGGCAAACCGTCGCGCCCAGGTCCATCAGGGCCTGCGCCCAGTCGCCGGGGCGGTGGTCGCGAACCAGGCTCGCCGCCAGCCGCTTCAGCTCGGGCTTGGCGTCGGGCAGCGGGACCTCCACCGCGAACAGCCGCGACATCACCCGCTCGACATTGCCGTCGACGACGTTGGTAGTCCGGTCGAAGGCGATCGCGCCAACGGCCGCCGCCGTATAGGGCCCCAGCCCGGGCAGGGCGCGCAGGCCCTCTTCCGTGTCCGGGAAGACGCCCCCGTGGCGGCCCGCCACCGCCCGGGCGCAGGCCAGCAGGTTGCGGGCGCGGGCGTAGTAGCCGAGGCCCGCCCAGGCGGCCATCACGTCGCTGTCGGGCGCCGCGGCGAGGTCCGAGACCGTGGGCCAGAGGGACAGGAACTTCAGGAAGTAGGGCGCGGCATGCGGCACGGTCGTCTGCTGCAGCATCACTTCGGACAGCCAGACCCGATAGGGATCGGCGCGGACACCCACGGCATGATCCGAAGGTCCCACGCGCCAGGGCAGGTCGCGGGCGTTGGCGTCATACCAGGCGAGGAGCTGGGCGCGGAGATCGTCAGGGGCCACGATGCCGGGGTAGCATCGCAGCGGCGCCGCGCGAAGCCTTGCCCGACGTCATGGCTAAGGCGCAGCTTGTGGGCCCAGACCATGGGGAGGGGCCATGACGATCGCTATTCCCGGAATCACGGCCGAAGAGATCGAGCGCGCCGCCCGGCCCGCGGCCCAGGCCTGGACCCTGCCGCCCGCAGCCTACCTGCGCGACGACGTCTACGCCCTGGAGGTGGACCGGATCTTCCGGCGAAGCTGGCTGCCGGTGGCCCGCGTCGACCAGGTCCCTGGGCCCGGCGACTACCTGGCCGCCGATCTGTCCGGGCAACCGGTTGTCGTCGTGCGGGGCCTGGACGGCGCGATCCGCGTGATGTCGAACGTCTGCCTGCACAGGGCTGCACCGATCGTCGAAGGCCACGGGCGGAGCAAGCTGTTCACCTGCCCCTACCATTCGTGGGCCTACGACACGGAGGGCCGCCTCGTCGCCGCGCCGCTGATGGAGGGGGCCGAGGACTTCCGCCCAGCCGACTGCCGCCTGCCGCAGGCGCGGACCGAGATCTGGGAAGGCTTCATCATGGCGACCCTGGACCCCGACGCGGCTCCGTTCACGCCTCAGGTGGAGAGCCTGTCGCGCTATTTCGCGAACTACCGGCTGGCCGAGATGGTGGTCGCCCGCACCCTCACCTACGAGAGCGACTGGAACTGGAAGGTCCTCGTCGAGAACTTCATGGAGGCCTACCACCACATCGGGGTCCATCCGCAGACTTTCGAGCCGGTCTTCCACGCGCGAGACTCCAAGGTCGTCGATGGGGACGGGCCGTGGTCGATCCTGCACATGCCGGCCGCCGATCCGGACGCGCCGCACCCGGGCCTTGTTCCGGGCCTGGAGCCCTGGCAGGCCGGCGCCCTGTTCGCGGCGGCGATCTTCCCGCACTTCCTGATCGCGCCGCACGCAAATGGCATGGCCTGGTACCAGATCCTGCCGCGCGGCGCGGCGCGGATGACGCTGAACATCCACGTCTGCGTACCGGGCGAGGCGCGCGACCTGAAGGACTTTGACGCCATCGTCGACGCCTCGGTCGCGTTCACCGACCAGGTCCACCGCGAGGACATCGCCGCCAACGACTTGGTGTGGCGCGGGCTGAATGCGCCGATGACGCGCCAGGGCCGCCTGTCGCCCCTCGAACGAGCTGTCTGGAAGCTGAATCGCTGGTGGCTCCAAAGGCTGGGCGCGCTAGGCTAGCAGCGTGTCCCGCCGTCGACCCCTGCCGACCCTCGAAGAAGCCCGCCTGATCCTCGCGACCAAGCGGACCCGGCCGCAGCATCGCCCGCCGCCGCCGGCCGGCCGCGGGCTGGGCCGCTTCGTGAAAGAGCTGGACGCGAAGTACGGCCAGGGCTCGGGCGCGCTGACCGCCCGCTGGCGCGAAGTGGTGGGCGAGGAGATCGCGCGCCGGACCGAGCCGGTGAAGCTAGTGCGGGGCCGCAACGGGGCGCCCTCGTCGCTGGAGATCCGGGTGGCGGGTCCGGCCGCGGCGATCATCCAGCACAAGGCCCATGAGATCCTGGCGCGGGTGAATCTGTTCCTGGGCGCCGAAGCGGTTCAGAAGCTGCGGATCGTGCAGGGGCCGCTGCAGCGGGTCGAGCCGCCGGCCCCGACGCGCCGCCGGTCCACGCCGCTGGACGCGGCCCTGGAGGCGCAGCTCAAGGACGGTCTCGCCGAAGCCCCCGACGGCAAGCTCAAAGACGCCCTGCTGGCGCTCGGTCGCGGCGTTCTGAAACGCCACGGCCAAGGTTGACACACAACCGCCGCGGTCGCATCGGCATGTGCCCGCCGCCTCTCTCGGAGAGGGAGTCTCGCAGGGCGCGGGAATCGCGCTTTAATCCTTTGTTCAGAACCTCCGGAAGGTCTTCGATGTCGAACTTCAGCCGTCGCCTCCTGATGGTCGCCGCCGTTGCCGGCGCGGCCCTGACGCTGGCCAGCTGCAACCAGGGCGGCGGCGCCGGCGGCGCCTCGCCCGACGCCATGACCATGGGCAGGGCCGATGCGCCCGTGCACATGGAGGAGTACGCCTCCACCACCTGCAGCCATTGCGGCCGCTTCGCCGTCGATGTCTTCCCGGCGTTCAAGGCCAAGTACATCGACACCGGTAAGGTGAAGTACACCTTCCACGAGTTCCTCACTCCGCCCGAGGCGATCGCCGCCGCCGGCTTCCTGACCGCCCGCTGCGCCGGCAAGGACAAGTACTTCAGCGTCATCGACGCCCTCTTCCACAGCCAGGAAGAGATGTTCCGCACGGGCGATGCGCGCGGCACGCTGCTGAAGGTGGCGCAGTCTGCTGGCATGACCGAGGCCCAGTTCAACGCCTGCGTCTCCGACGAGAAGGCCGCCACCGCCCTGAACGCCCGCGTCGAGAAGGCGATCAAGTCGGCCAACATCAGTTCCACCCCCACCTTCATCTTCAATGGCAAGAAGGTGAAAGAGGGCGAGATGACCATGGAAGAGCTCGACGCCGCCGTGGCCGCTGCGTCCAAGAAATGACCCGGTTGACCCGACGCGACGCGATCGCAGGCGCCGCCGCCGGCGCAGCGCTCGTCGTCGCGCCTGCGGCGGGGGCGGCCATCAAGGCCGCGCCCGGCGACATGAACCTGGGCAAGCCCACCGCGCCGGTGCACGTGGTCGAGTACCTCTCGCTCACCTGCCCGCACTGCGCGCACTTCCATGAAGAGGTCTTCCCGGCGTTCAAGGCCAAGTACATCGACACAGGCCAGGTCTACTTCACGATCCGCGAACTGCTGACGGCCCCGGCCAACGTGGCGGCCGCCGGTTTCCTGATGGCGCGCTGCAATGGCGGGACGCGCTACTTCCAGGTGGTCGACCAGGTGTTCAAGAGCCAGTCGCGCTGGAAGCCGGGTGCGCCGATCAAGCCGATCTTCCTTGAGATCGCCAAGGCCAACGGGATCACCGAGCCTCAGTTCGAAGCCTGCCTGGTGGACGAGAAGGGCTCGGCCGCGCTGCAGGCCCGGCTCGAGTACGCCACTCAGACTGACAAGGTCACGGGCACGCCCGCGTTCTTTATCAACGGGGCGCCGATGTCCAACCAGGAAGTGCCGACTCTGGCCGACCTGGACGCAGCGATTGGCAAGGCGCTGAAGGCTGCGAACAAGACCGGCGGGAGGCGCTAGCCGGCCGTGCACTTCCAGCGCCTCAGGCTCGCGGGCTTCAAGTCCTTCGTCGATCCGACCGAGTTCCGGATCGAACCTGGACTCACGGGCATCGTCGGGCCGAACGGCTGCGGGAAGTCGAACCTGCTGGAGGCGCTCCGCTGGGTGATGGGCGCCAATTCCGCCAAGGCGATGCGCGCCGGCGGCATGGACGACGTGATCTTCGCCGGCTCGGGGAATCGGCCGGGCCGCAACCACGCCGAGGTCTCGCTCACCATAGACAACGCCGACCACCGCGCGCCGGCGGCCTTCAACGATCACCCGGTGATCGAGGTTGTGCGGCGCATCGATCGCGGGGCGGGCTCGACGTACAAGATCAACGGCCGCGAGGTCCGCGCCCGCGACGTGCAGCTGCTGTTCGCCGACGCGTCGACCGGGTCGAACTCTCCGGCGCTGGTCCGCCAGGGGCAGATCTCCGAGCTCATCGCGGCCAAGCCTCAGAACCGCCGGCTGATCCTGGAAGAGGCGGCGGGCGTTTCGGGCCTGCATTCGCGCCGGCATGAGGCCGAGCTGCGGCTGCGCGCCGCCGAGACCAACCTCACGCGCCTGGACGATGTGGCCCAGGAGCTGGAGACCAACCTTGGCCGGCTGAAGCGCGAGGCGCGGCAGGCCGAGCGATACAAGAAGCTGTCGGCCGAGATCCGGGCGCTGCAGGGCGCGGTGCTGGTGGCCAAATGGAACGAGGCGAGGGCCGCCGCGGAGAACCTGCGCGTGGAGGCCAACGCGGCGATCCGGGCGGTCGAGGAGACGGCGCGCGCCGCCGCTGCGGCCACCACGCGCGCCGCCGAAGCCGAGGCGGCGCTGAAGCCCCTGCGCGAAGCCGAGACGGTGGCGGCCGCCATCCTGCACAAGCTGGCCATCGACAAGGACCGGCTCGACCGCGAGGAAGAGGCCCACGCCGCCGAACTCGCCCGCCTGACCGGCGACGTCGAACGGATCGACGCCGACCGGGCCCGCGAGGCCCATATCACCGAGGACGCCGAGGTCGCGCTGAAACGCCTGGCCGACGACCTGGAGGCGCTGCAGGGTCAGATCGCCGCCGCGCCTGAACGGGGACCGGAACTTGAAGCCGCAGCTCGCGCCGCCGAGGCCGCCCGCGCTGCAGCCGACGCCGAGGTGGAGCGTCTGGCCGGCGAGCTGGCGGCGCAGGAAGCCCAGCGCCGCGCCGCGCAGGCCCGGGTCGAGGAGGCTCAGACCCGTGTGGCTCGCACGCGGCGCGCCCTGGATCAGGCGAAACATGAGCGCGCGGCTCTTGGTCCGGCGCTGAACCCGCAGGCGCAGGCCGCAAAGACCGCTCTGGACGAAGCCGAGGCCGCGCTCGCCGCCGCCCGCGCCGCGCTTGACGCCGCCGAGGACGAGCGTGCGAAGGCGACCGAGGCCGAGGTCGCCGCGCGCGAGATCGCCCGCAAACAGGAAGAACAATTGGGTCGCCTGACAGCCGAGGCCCGCGCCCTGGCGGGGCTGGTGGCCCAGGCCAAGCGGGGCGGCTTCGCGCCGGCGCTGGATTCGGTCGCGCCCGACCGGGGCTACGAGGCGGCCCTGGCCGCCGCGTTTGGCGACGATCTGGATGCTTCGCTCGACCCTGCAGCGCCCGCCCACTGGGGTGGTCGCGAGGCGCCCGCGCCCAGGTGGCCCGAGGGCGTGACCCCGCTGGGGCCCCTGGTGAAGGTTCCGGGCCCCCTGGCTGCTCGTCTGTCCTATGTGGGGCTGGTGGACCGCGCCGACGGCGACCGTCTGCAAGAGCAGCTGACCCCTGGGGCTCGCCTGGTCTCCAAGCAAGGCGACCTTTGGCGCTGGGACGGCTTCACCGCGCGCGCCGAAGCGCCGAAGCCGGCCGCGATCCGTCTGGAACAGAAGACACGCCTCGCGGAAGTCGAAGCCGAGATCGAGGGGCTGGAACCCAAGGCGAAGGCCGCCCGCGAGGTCGCCACCGCCGCGATGGCCCGCGTCCGCGCCGCGGACGAGACCCTGCGCGCCGCGCGCCGCGAGCCGCCCGCTCTCGAGCAGCGCGCGGCCCAGGCCCGCGCCGCGCTGGAGCGGTTCGACCGCGAGGCCGCTCTGAAAGAGGCGCGTGCGGCTTCGCTGGACGACCTCATCGGCCGCTTCGAGGCCGAGCTCGCAGAGCACGAAGGCCAGCTGGCCGTTGTGATGGCGGAGGCTGGCGGCGAGACCCAGGGCAGCGACCTGACCGAGCGCCTCTCTGCAGCGCGCGCCGCGGCGGGGCCCGCCCGTGAGGCCGCCGCGCAGGCGCGATCGGCCTACGAAATGGAGATCCGTGAGCGCGACGGTCGCGCCCGCCGTCTCGAGACCCTGACCCGCGAACACGAGGACTGGACCCGTCGCGCCGGCGCCGCGCTGAAGCGTGTTGGCCAGCTGGACGACGCCCGCGCCAAGGCTCATGCCGCGCTGGCTGCGGCCCAGGATGCGCCGTCCACCCTTGAGACCCGCAAGATTGCGCTGCTCGACGAACTCGCCGCCGCCGAGGCGCGTCGCACCAGGACATCGGACGCCCTGGCCGCCGCCGAGCGGGAGCGCGCCGACGCCGACCGTGGTCTGCGCGCCACCGAGGCCGCGGCCTCCGAAGCCCGCGAGCTGCGGGCCAGCTTCGCGGCCCATTCCGAGGCCGCCGCCCAGCGACTCCAGGAGGTCTCTGCCAATATCCGAGAGGCCGCCCGGGTCGAGCCCGAAACATTGGCGAAGCAGCTTGCCGACGAGGCCGTGGCGATCCCTGCGGACGCCGACGGGATGGAGGCCCACCTCTTCAACCTCGAACGCCAGCGCGAGGGAATCGGTCCGGTGAACCTGCGGGCCGAGGAAGAGGCCGGCGAGCTGGCCGGGCGTCTCGAGACCATGAACGTCGAGCGCACTGACCTGTCCGGCGCCATCGCGCGCCTGCGTCAGGGGATCGACGAACTGAACCACGAGGGCCGCGAGCGGCTGACGGCGGCCTTCGGCGTCATCAACGAGCACTTCAAGACGCTGTTCGAGACCTTGTTCCAGGGCGGTCAGGCCGAACTGCGGCTCGTCGAGTCGGACGATCCTCTTGAAGCCGGCCTCGAAATCTATGCCTGCCCGCCGGGCAAGCGCATGGCCACCATGAGCCTGATGAGCGGCGGCGAGCAGGCGCTGACCGCCTCGGCGCTGATCTTCGCCGTGTTCCTGGCTCAGCCGGCGCCCATCTGCGTACTGGACGAGGTTGACGCCCCTCTCGACGACGCCAACGTCGACCGCTTCTGCAACATGGTCGACGAGATGTGCCGCCGCACCGAGACGCGCTTCATCGTCATCACCCACAACCCGGTGACCATGGCGCGGACCGATCGGCTGTTCGGCGTGACCATGGCCGAGCGCGGCGTCTCGCAACTGGTCTCGGTTGACCTTAGGCAAGCCGAGGCGATGGCGGCCCAGTAGCCGCGGAAGGCTCTGGACGCACCGTCGCGCCTCTCAAAATCATTCGAAATTTCAAAAGGTTATGAGGGTTGCAACGAGCCTTGACGCACTGCACACGGCTCTATAGGTTCCGCGCGACCTGAAGCCCCCGCCGTGGCGGCGACGTGGCGGTCGTAAGGCCTTCCCACGAATGCGCCGGAAGAACGAGCCGACCGCCGAGGCCAAAAGCCTCGACCAACGGCTCGCTGCGGCAGAGGCGGCGCAGGCCCGACATCAGAGCGGCGACGCTCACCGGGCCATGGCGCAGGGTTACCGCTTCCTCGGGGAAGTGGTGGGTGGGGTTTTCATGGGAGCGGCCCTGGGCTGGCTCGCGGATCGCTTCATCACCCCGGAGCCGCTGGGTCTGGTTATCGGACTGCTGGCGGGCTCGGGACTTTCCATCTTCGTCGCGGTGCGAACCGCGGCGCGGACGACAAATTCAGCGGCGGAGAAGGCGGGGCCCAAGCCCGGCGTTCCGGCCGACGACGAGGACTAGAGGACGTACATGGCGGACGCGCCGAAGATCGATCCGATGCACCAGTTCCTGATCCAGAAGATCTGGGACGGTCCGGTCTTCCAGATCGGTGGACTGACGTTCGACATGTCGATCACCAATTCGGTGGTGGCCATGTTCGTGGGCGCCGCGGCCATGGTTCTGTTCTTCGCGCTGAGCGCCAAGGGCCAGGTGGTTCCGAACCGCGCCCAGGCCGCCGCCGAAGGCCTCTATAACATCGTCGACCGCGTACTGGTGACGCCGATCATCGGCCACCATGGCCGCCCCTACATCCCGTATCTCTTCACGCTGTTCTGCACGATCTTCGTGCTCAACCTGATGGGCGTCGTGCTCTCGGTGGGCAGCCTCGCCGGCCAGACCTGGACCTTCACGGTCACCTCGCAGCTGGCGATCACCGCGACGCTCGCGGTCCTCACGTTCGGCAGCGTCGTGCTGCTGGGCTTCATCAAGCACGGCCCCAAGTTCCTGACGCTGTTCTGGGTGCCCGGCATGGGCGTCGCGGGCGGCGCCGCGATGGTCGTGATCGAGCTGATCTCCTACATGGTGCGCCCCGTCACCCTGGCCATGCGTCTGTTCGGCAACATGCTGGGCGGCCACGTGGTACTGAGCCTGTTCGGCTCGTTCGTCGTGGCGCTGGGCCTGACGGCTATGTCGGGCGGCCTCTCCACGCTGCTCTTCATTCCGAGCGCGCTCTCCTTCGCGATGATCGTGGGCCTGACCGGCCTCGAGCTGATTGTTGCGCTGCTGCAGGCTTTCGTCTTCACGGCGCTGGCCACCGTCTACCTCAACGAGGTCGTGAACTTCGGTCACGGCCACTAACCCAACCCAACTATCCCTCAAGAGGACTACTGATATGGAAGCTGAAGCCGCGAAGCTGATCGGCGCTGGCCTTGCCACCTCGGGCATGATCGGGGCCGGTGTCGGCCTGGGCAGCCTGTTCGGCAACTACCTGCAGGCCGCGATCCGCAACCCGTCGGCCGCCGCCTCGCAGCAGACGATGCTGTTCCTGGGCATGGCGCTGACCGAAACGATGGGCCTGTTCAGCTTCGTCGTCTCGCTGATCATCCTGTTCGGCTAAATCGACTAGAGGACGCAGGCGCGCCCCATGGCGATGCAGACTGAAGACCACGCGGCGCCTGCGGACCACGCAGCGCCCGCCGCGCCGGGCCACGAGGCCGGAGCCGCCGGCGCCCATGAGGGCACGGCGGCAGCGGGCGAGCATGCCGAAGGCGGGCTTCCGCAGTTCGACTTCGCCCAGTGGCCCGGCCAGATCCTCTGGTTCCTGATCATCTTCTTCGGGCTGATGCTCTTCGTCCGTTTCTTTGCGGCTCCGAAGGTCGGCGGCACGATCGAGGCGCGTGAAGGCAAGATCGCGGGCGACATCGCCGAGGCTCGCCGGCTGAAGGACGAGGCCGACGCGCAAGCGCAGGCCGCGGCCGCCGAGGCCGCTCAGGCGCGCGCGGCGGCCCAGAAGGTCGGCGCCGAAGCCCGGGCCAAGGCCCAGGCCGAACTCGCCGCCCGCTTGGCTGAGGAAGAGGCCAAGCTCGCCGCTACTGGCGCCGAAGCCGAAGCCCGCATCGCCAAAGCGCGTGAGGCGGCCATGACCAACGTCTCCGGGATCGCCTCCGACACCGCCAAGGCGATCGTCGAGAAGCTGACCGGCAAGGCCGCGACCGCCGCCGAGCTTTCGGCCGCGGCGAAGGGATAAAGAATGGCGCTTCTCCTCGACTCCCACTTCTGGGTGGCGATCGCGTTCCTGGTGTTCTTGGGCGTGCTCGTCTTCGCCGGCGTCCACAAGCTGGTCTGGAAGGCGCTCGGCGACGCCGGCGCCAAGGTCCAGGCCCAGCTCGACGAGGCCGACGCCCTGCGCAACGAGGCCCAGGCCCTGCTCGCGCAGGTGAAGGCCCAGAAGGAAGCCTCCGACAAGCTGGCGGCCGAGATTCTCGCCAACGCCAAGGAAGAGGCCCAGCGCCTCCAGGCCGACGCGCAGGTCAAGCTCGCCGAACAGCTCCAGCGCCGCGCTCAGATGGCTGAGCGCAAGATCGCCCAGGCCGAGGCGCAAGCCGAAGCTGAGGTGCGCGCCGCGGCGGCTGACCTGGCCGCGACGATGGCCGAGCAAGTGTTGATTGGGCGCCTCGCCGCGACCAAGACCGATCCGCTGATCGACAAGGCGATCGGCCAGCTGGCGGGCAAGCTCCAGTAGCTTAGAGATCGGGTCGTCGCGTACTCCTGCACCCGGAGATGGCGACCCAAAGGTCGGACGCGCGGCGTTGGGGAACGTCCGCGCGTCAGTGACCTGTCCACGGACCCCACAACCGCCTGATCAGCCGCGGCGCTCGACCTGGGGAAGATGCGCCACTCCGGACTGTTCCCGGCCGTTGTGGGGTTCGTGGACGCTTCCCCGGCCCACAGCACGAGGCACCGTTGCGCCGCGGCCTTGGCAGGCATCGTCCTGGCATGGATGCGCCGCGCGCAGGGCGCCGCGTCGCGAGATCCAGACGAAGCCCGCGAGCCTGAGCAGCGTTGTGAGCTGGCGCTACCGCTTCCGGAACGAGCGGCGGACGTTCTTCACGAACCGAATGCGGCGCGGCAGCAGGATCCGTTCCACGCGCAGGGTCTGGTGGTAGAAAATCGGCATGAACTCGGGGTCGCGGCGCAGCAGGCGCCGGATCGGCGACAGCATCCGGGGATGCGCCCGATGCAGCTTCACGAACTGGCGGCGCGCCTTGAACGAGTTGCGCAGGACGATCATCAGGCCGACCACGATCACGGGGATTCCACCGGGACCCGGCAGGGGCGCGATCAGGACACCGGCAGCGATGATGGCGAAGCCAAGCAGCACCATGCCCGTCCGCTTGATGCGGATGGCAACTTCGCGCGCGAAGTCGTCCGTGGCGCGGTAGACGCGCAAAGAGGGCATGGCGAAAGACACTTGGATAGTCCTGGGGGGCGTGCGGCAGAGCGGGGAGGTCCCGCCGTCACAAGCCCCATATGCGTACGTAGCCGGGAATCGTAAAGACGCCGTGCCGTTAAATTTTGCTCACGCGCTGGTATTCGCCTGCTGATGGCAAAGGCGCCACACCTGCGCGGCCCGTGCGCCACGCCATCGTCACACGGCCGTCGTCAAAGCACCGTGCTATTGAAGCTTGGCCTTATGCGGCGGCGGCGGCTTCCTATTGATTCGCCGGGAATTCGGGGCGCCACGTCAGCTTCGGCTTCCGCGCCGCCAGAGTCTCGTCCAGCCGGCGCAGCGGGGCCAGATGCGGGGCGTTCTTGAAGCGCTCCACGTCGCCGAGCTTGGCCGTTGCGGCCAAAGACCGCAGGGCATGGCAGAAGCGGTCCAACTCGCGCTTGGACTCGGTCTCCGTCGGCTCGATCAACATCGCCCCATGAACAACCAGCGGGAAGTACATGGTCATCGGGTGGAAGCCCTCGTCGATCATGGCCTTCGCGAAGTCCAGGGTGGTGACGCCCGTGCCGTCCAGCCAGCTGTCGTCGAACAGGGCTTCGTGCATGCACGGGCCGTCGGGGAACGCCGGGGTCATGACGTCGGAAAGGCTGGCCTTGATGTAGTTGGCGTTCAGGACGGCGTCCTCGGCCACCTGGCGCAGGCCGTCGGCGCCGTGGCTGCGCATGTAGGCGTAGGCGCGGACGAACATGCCCATCTGGCCGTGGAAGGCGCTCATGCGGCCGAAGGCGCTGGCGGCCTCGTCCACGGCCTCCTCGACCAGGTGCAGGCCATCGGGCCCGGAGACCACCCAGGGGGCCGGCGCGAAGGCCGCCAGGGCCTGGGACAGCACCACCGGGCCCGCACCCGGCCCGCCGCCGCCGTGGGGCGTGGAGAAGGTCTTGTGCAGGTTGATGTGCATGGCGTCGACGCCGAGGTCGCCGGGCCGCACGCGGCCGACGATGGCGTTGAAGTTGGCTCCGTCGCAGTAAAAATAGGCTCCGGCGGCGTGGGTCAGGCGGCTGATGTCGAGGATGTCCCGCTCGAACAGGCCGCAGGTGTTGGGGTTCGTGACCATGATCGCGGCGACGTGGTCGCCGAGCTTGGCCTCGAGGTCGGCGAGGTCGACGCGGCCGTCGGGGGTCTGGGCGATTTCTGTTACGTTATAACCTACGAAGGCGGCGGTGGCGGGGTTGGTGCCGTGGGCCGAGGTGGGGACCAGGACCGTGCGGCGGTGGCCCTGGCCGGCGGCCTCGTGGGCGGCCTTGATGCAGAGCAGGCCGCAGAGCTCGCCGTGGGCGCCGGCCTTGGGCGACAGCGCGACGGCGGGCATGCCGGTCAGCGTCTTCAGCCAGTGCGACAGGCGGTCCATCAGTTCCAGCGCGCCCTGCGTCGCGCCGACGGGCGCCAGCGGGTGCAGGTCCGCGAAGCCGGCCATGCGGGCGGCTTTCTCGTTGAGGCGCGGGTTGTGCTTCATCGTGCATGAGCCCAGCGGATAGAGCGCCAGGTCGATGGCGTGGTTCTTCTGGGAGAGGCGCACGTAGTGGCGCATCGTCTCGGGCTCGGAGAGGCCGGGGAGCTCGAGGCCCGCGCGGGTCAGGCCGGCCAGGTCCGAGGCGTCGGCCTCAGGCTCGGGCAGGTCGACGCCGGTCTTCGTCCAGCCGTCGAGTTCGAAGATCAGCGGCTCGTCCTGGAGCAGGCCACGGCCGCCGGTCAGCGACTGGAAGCCGGCGGTCTCGGTCGAACCTTCGGGGCGGGTGGGGCGGCCAACGTTCTGCATGGTCATGATCAGGCGGCCTTCAGCGCGGCCGCGAGCGCGGCGATGTCTTCGGAGGTGGTGGTTTCGGTCGCGGCCAGCAGCAGGACGTCGTCCAGCCCGGCGTGCGGATCGAGGCGCGAGTAGGGGACCCCGGCGACGATGCCCTGGCCCAGCAGGTCGTCGACCAGCCTAGCGGCCGAGCCCTTCACCCGCACGGCGATCTCGTTGAAGAACCGGGGCGTCAGCACCTCGATCCCCGCGCCCTCGACGGCGGCCTTCAGCTCCCGCGCCTTGGCGTGGTTGATCCGCGCCAGCTGCTGCAGCCCCACGCCGCCCATCAGCGTCATGTGGATGGTGAAGGCCAGCGCGCAGAGGCCCGAGTTGGTGCAGATGTTGGACGTCGCCTTCTCGCGGCGGATGTGCTGCTCGCGGGTCGACAGCGTCAGCACGTAGCCGCGGCGGCCGTCGGCGTCGACGGTCTCGCCGCAGAGGCGGCCCGGCATCTGGCGGACCAGCTTTTCCTTGCACGCGAAGAGGCCGACGTAGGGGCCGCCGTAGTTCAGGGCGTTGCCGATCGACTGGCCCTCGGCCACGGCGATGTCGGCGCCCATCTCGCCCGGCGAGCGCAGCAGGCCGAACGACACGGCCTCGGTGGTGACCACGATCAGCAGGGCGCCCTTGGCGTGGGCCGCCTCGGCGATCTTCGAGACGTCGGTGACGACGCCGAAGATGTTGGGGGTCTGGACGACGACGCAGGCGGTCTGGTCGTCGATGGCGTCGATGACGGCGGCCTCGGCGTCGATGGCGGCCGGCAGGCGCACGATCTCCATGCCCTCGGCGTGGGCGATGGTCTGGGTGGTGGCGGCGTAGTGCGGGTGCAGGCCGCCCGACAGCACCGCCTTGCCGCGGCGGTTGACGCGCTTGGCCATCAGCACGGCTTCCGAACAGGCGGTCGAGCCGTCGTACATCGAGGCGTTGGCCACATCCATGCCGGTGAGCGCGGCCACCTGGGTCTGGAACTCGAACAGCACCTGCAGCGTGCCCTGGGCGATCTCGGGCTGGTAGGGCGTGTAGCTGGTGAGGAACTCCGACCGCTGGATGATGTGGTCGACGGTCGCCGGCACGTGGTGCTTGTAGGCGCCCGCCCCGCAGAAGAACGGCCCGGCGCCGGCCGGCCGGTTCATCGCCGCCAGCGCCGCCAGCTCGCGCTCCACCTCCAGCTCGCCCGCATGCGGCTGCAGGTCGACCGGGCCCGCCAGCCGCGCGGCCTGGGGCACATCGACGAACAGGCCGTCGATGTCGGGCGCGCCGATGACGGCCAGCATCTCGGCGCGATCGGATGGGGTGAGGGGCAGGTATCTCATGAGCTCAATCCGCTAGGTCCTGCGCGCCGCAGGCGCTGTATTGATTGACCACGAACCACACGAACGAGCTGTGCGGGCGGCAAGGCTGAGCCTGGCTGGAACGTGTTCGTGTGGTTCGTGTGGTTCGTGGTCAAATTTGATTGCGCTGCGCGCCGCTTACTGGGTGGCCAGGAAGGCGTCGTAGGCGGCGCGGTCCATGAGGGCTTCGTATTCGGACGGGTCCGAGAGCTTCACCTTGGCGAACCAGCCGCCGTTTTCCGGCGAGGCGTTGACGGTCTCGGGGGCCGAGCCCAGCTCGCCATTGGCCTCGATGACTTCGCCCGAGATCGGGGCGTAGACGTCGGAGGCGGCCTTGACGCTCTCGACCACGGCGAAGGCGTCGCCGGCCTTCACGGTCTTGCCCACCTCGGGCGTCTCGACGAACACCACGTCGCCCAGCTGCTCGGCGGCGTGGGCGGTGATGCCAACGGTGGCCACGTCGCCCTGCAGGACGACCCACTCGTGATCTTTCGTGAAGCGCATTTGGGTAACTCCCTCAGAGACGGTGCGCGCCGCAGGCGCTGTTTTGATGGTCCACGAACCACACGAACGGGCCCTGCCTGCCGCAAGGCTTCGACCCCTGAACCGAGAGTTCGTGTGGTTCGTGTGGTTCGTGGACAAAATTGATCGGCGCTGACGCGCCAGGAGTGCTCATCGCCTAGACCTTGCGCACGTAGCGGTGGGGGACGAAGGGGCTGGCGACGACTTCGGCGGACTGGGGTTTGCCGCGGACGATGACTTTCAGCTTGGTGCCGACCGCCTTGAAGGCCGGGGGCACGAAGGCGAGCGCGATGCCGGCCTTGAGGCAGGGGGAGTGGCCGCCCGAGGTGACCACGCCGACCACGTTTCCGGCCTCGTCGGCGACTTCGGCGCCCTCGCGGGCCGGGGCGCCTTCCAGCACGCGCAGGCAGACCTTGGCGCGGGTGGTCCCCTCGGCCAGTTCCTTGACGATGCGCGCCGCGCCCGGGAAGTCGCGCTGTTCGCGGCGGTTCTTGTTGATGGCGAAGGTGAGCCCTGCCTCGACCGGGCTGACGGTCTCGTCCAGGTCGTGGCCGTAGAGCGGCAGGCCCGCCTCCAGGCGCAGGCTGTCGCGGGCGCCCAGGCCGATCGGCTTCACGCGCTCATCGCTGAGCAGCAGGTTCCAGACGCGGACCGCCTCGGACGCCGGGACCGAGATCTCGTAGCCGTCCTCGCCGGTATAGCCCGAGCGCGAGATGATGAGGTCGGTCCCGAAGCCTGGCATGGCGCGGATGTCCATGAACACCATGTCGGCGGTCGCGGGCACATGGGCCTGGACGACGGCGGCCGCCTCGGGGCCCTGGATCGCCATCAGGGCGCGGTCTTCCAGGCGCTCGATCTCGACCTGGCCGGCCAGCTCGTCGTCGATGACCTTGAAGTCGTTGTCCTTGCAGGCGCCGTTGACGACGACGAACAGGCCGTCGGTGACGGCGCCGTCGGGGCCGGTCGGGCGGCCGGCCATCAGGTCGTCGATGATGCCGCCCTTCTTGTTCAGGAGGACGGAATACTTCTGCTTGCCGGGCTTCAGGCCGATGTAGTCGCCGGGGACCACCTCCTCGAAGGCCGACAGCGGCGAGACGCCCTTCAGGCGCGCCTGGCCCATGTGGCTGACGTCGAACAGGCCGGCGTGCTCGCGCGTCCACAGATGCTCGGCCATCACGCCCATCGGGTACTGGACGGGCATGGTGTAGCCGGCGAACGGCACCATGCGGGCGCCCAGCGCGATGTGCGCGTCGGTGAGGGGCGTGGTCTTCAGGGCGGTATCGGAAGTGGACAAGCGGGCGACCTCGGCTGACGATCCGGCGAGCGGCAGGACGGATGTCCTGACGTCGCGCGCCCCCGCTGTCCTTTGGGCCTGAGAGATTTCGGACGCGCCGTTGGTTGGCGGCGTCCCCTGCTCCTTCGGCGCCCCGCTAGGCCGTGCGGCGTCGCGAGAACTTTCCAGCGTTCATCAGCCCGTCGCGGTCCTTTTGCCTGAGCGTTTCCGGGGCGGTTGCGCCTTCGGCTCCCTGCGAAGTTCCGTCAGGAACGAAGCAGGGTCTCTCCCGCGAGAGTTGGGGGGGTTGTGCGGGAGGGGGGGTGGGGAGTCAACGGGGGAGGTGGAGGGTGGGGACTGAGCGAGTTCGAAACATGGCGCTGTTCCCGTCCTCTTGCTGGGTCAACGCCTAGCCTGCGCCGTCGCCTCATCGCTGCTCTGTTGAATCGTCGGACCTCGCGCAGCGAAGCCCTTGGTGACTGTAGAAGTGCCTATCCAGAAGAAGGCCACACTGCCTATGAGGCAGAAAGCGGCGGCGAGAGCTTCGACCCGGCCTTTCCGGGAAGGTGGCTCTCCGCGTTCGGCGCTCGCTAGGCCATAGGTCCCCGAAGTATTGAATCCGAACCAGAGAGCTATCGATGCCAGGATGGCGCAGAGTAGGCCAATGCAATAAAATCTGAGGCCAGATATAAGAAGAGGCAGCGAGAGGGATACTAGGCTCCCCTCCTTCAACGCTCCAACAAGAGTCAGTAGGGCCACAACGGCTCCCCCGTTAATGAGAACGAGAGATTTCAGCGCATCGAGCGCATGGCCTTGCGCGAACAAGTGCTTCTGATGCGCGAGCGCGCGCGCTTGTTCTATCCCTTCGCTTGTTCGCGTTTTGTCTTCACTGGACATTGACGGTCCTCTTTGAGCACGCAGGGCAAGGTTGTTGGGCACGATACACAACGTGCATTCTGTCTGCAGCGCGGTGGAAGCGGCCTTCCGCGAGCGGGTATTCCTCGCGATCTGTGCGCGAAGATTCAGGGGTACTAGGGCTCCTACACCCCGCGCCGTCGGCGCGGGGCGCACCCTGGGCGGCAAGGCTATTGGTCTTTGGAGTCGCTATGCAAATCCGCAAGCTTTTCAAGGTCCGAGAGCGCCGCAAGCATTTCGGTCCGCGTGGCCACGGACAGCGGCCGGTCTGCCAAACGATCCTTCAGCCGCTTTAGCTCCCCGATAACATCGTGCTCCACGGTGGCAGAGTCGTCAGAAAGCAAACTGCGCATGGCGTAGCGTGATCGGCTTATCGCAAGCTCGTCATCTATCCCCGCCGCCGATGTAGCTTTGCGGTCCACGATTAGCGCGATCGCGTTTGCGATATCCGCTACGCGAAGCGAACGGCTGATATCAGGCCACAGAGTCAATATCTTGCGGAACAGTCCGAAGAGCGTAGCCGACCCGGGGATAACCGTATTTACTACACCTTCGACTAGCCGTTCGGCCGCCCCAGCGCTAGATTTGACGCAAACCTCCAGGAGATGGTCACGACTTACCGTCGTCGTGTAATTCAAGACGCGTAAAGCGCTCAGATGGAGCTCGACGCTAGCTGACGCGTGGACAGCTTCCTCCCTCGCACATGAAGCAACTAAAAGAGCGTCGCTACGATCCCAGAGTTCAGCGGCGCTACGCCACAACGTGAAGTCTGCACTGAACTCGCTGCGGCGCGCTCCGGCGTGCACCACTAAGGTATTCAAATCGCTATCTGACAGCTTTGTATTTTTGAGAAGCAGGCGGGCCTTTGAGTCCGGATGTATCGCACTGGACCAGACGAGCATCACTCGATCTTGTTCCGACATATGCGGAACGCGATCCAGATAGGTCCTTACATTCTTGAAAGATGCGGTTGTCCATCGAGCGTAAATGGGTTCTAAACTATGACAGAATTGCATAAGTTCATTTACATGCTCGAATTCTTTATTCGAAGCGATTTGGCCAAGTACCGTTGGGCCTACTACTTTGTCTGCCCCAAATTCACAGATTAACAACTCGCCCAGCGCGGTAAGTCCGAAATTCCCTGCGTGATCGACAAATATGAGGTTCGACTGAAATAGAGATCTAACCGCTTTCTTAACGCTAAATCGCTCCGCCTTAGTGGTCTCGATCAACTTTGATTCTGAAACGACGTCATCCAAATATATGTGATGCATTATTTCGAATGAAAGCGGATCTCCGGCAAGTTTCATTCTGTATCGATTGAGCGCGCCAACCGTATCCATCACCTTCTCCCGGATACATAGAGAAGTTCTTGCAATCTCGCGACTTGATCGAGCGCATAATCAATAATGCAGTTCGGAAGATCGGATCTGTTATAAGTCTGTATCTTGCAAGATGCATTAGTTTGCGCGGCAACTAGAGATTGGGTAGAGTATCCGTCATCGAAGGCGTCGTCTACAAACCCAATCAACTTATGGGATATTCCTGGAATTCTCGCGAAATCATGAATTTCGGCGATAGCTCCGTAAGAACCTGGAATTGAGAATATCACATCGAAGGCCTCAGCTTGTGCAATCTGCTGCGCGAACAAGCTCCGATCCGAAGTGGCATCGTAAAGGTCCTCGCTAAACTCCGCATAGTGGCCGCGACCGCGCAACGCATCCCGCAACCCGAGCCTTGTTTGCGCAATTGGGTCTGTACCGCTTGGATTTGGTCCCCAGACCAGTGCCGCGATAGGTACCTCACTAATTCGTGCGAGCGCGTCTAAACGCTGCTTCTCTATCTGGGCTCGAAAGCTTGCGAGATCGATCGG
This sequence comes from Phenylobacterium sp., assembly GCF_004299445.1. GTDB lineage: Bacteria > Pseudomonadota > Alphaproteobacteria > Caulobacterales > Caulobacteraceae > Phenylobacterium. The sequence continues at coordinate 89,689 of NZ_SCTC01000069.1, forward strand.
CATCAGCGGGCTGCGGTGCAGGCGCAGGCGCTGCCGTCTTGAGTGCGGCACATGAAGCTAAATGTCACGGAGCCCCCGGAAAGCGGCATGGTAGAAGGCTAGATTTGCCTCTTGAGCGCGTAGCTGGCAAGGCCGCAACCTCAGAACGACGCTATGAGGAAGACGGTGACAGGAGCACCCATCCCCGATCCCAGCGGCCTCTTCGAGCCTTAAGTCCATCGCGGCCAGTTTGCCTTGGGGCTGAGCCGTCTCAAGGACGGCCCGCAGGGCCGCCGCGGGGCGGGCGCGCGGCGCGCGCTCCTTGACACGGCTCAGCCCCAAGGCTCGCATTCGACCATGGATTTAAGGGCGGGTGGCATCCCTGGGGGATGCCGGCGCCTGTGGGGTCGGAATGCATCGGCGGTTCATCGGCAGGGGGCTCATTTCGGCCATCGCGGTGGCCGCCTCGGCTTGTTCGGTCGAGCAGCCGGCCAGCAGCCAACAGATTGCGGCGATCGAGGTCTCGCTTCGCACACCGGCCGATCGCGCCGACCTCCTCGCCATGCTGCATCGTCACGCGCGGGCGGGCGGTCTCCACGTGGATGACGTGAGCGAGCGGTGGCGCAGGTTAGACACCAGCGACCACCCTCCGGCGGCGAGGGATGTGCTCACGAAGACCATCTATGTCGGCCTCTGGCGCGGCGTCGAAGACGACGACATGGAAGTGATGGTGGATGACGGCGGCCATCAGGGCCGACCCTGGCTGACGTTCCGGAGAGGCAAGCATCCTGAACTCGCGTCCAGAGTCCGGGTGGGCCTCCTGGCCGACATCAAACGTCGATGGCCGGATGCGCGGGATGTGCCGGTCATGCCGAACGGGGCCTTGCCCCTGGCAAACGACCTCGTCTGGACGGGCGGGGGCTACGCTGTGAAGGCTGAGCGCGTCGCGGGCTACGCGCGACGCGGGGACTGACCCCAAGGCTCGCATTCGACCATGGATTTAAGGGCGGGTGGCGTCCCTGGGGGATGCCGGCGCGTGGCGCCTGATGGGTGGCGGGCGGGCTCCGTCGCCGAAGCGCTGGTGGAGGGTAGGGCGTCGTGGAACTTCGGACAGACAGCGGCCAGCTGAAGGCGGGCGGGGCGTTCAAGCTGATCGCCACGGGCTACCTCCTGGGCGCTGGGGTGATCTTCATTCCAGCGTTTGTTGTCATGGGCCTTGTCGCCACGTTGGCCGGCGCGCCGATCGTCGTGAACGGCCAGGTTGTGGAGGGCGGCTTCGCCACGGTCGCCGGCCTGGCGCCGCTCTTTCTGCTGCCGGTCATCCTGGCGGGGCAGGCCATGGTCCTCAGCGGCATCATCGTGCTGGGCCTGTGGCTCTATACGCGCTGGCGGCCCATTCGAGTCACGGCGGGTGACGCGTCCGCGTAGGGACGAAGGGGGCGGCCGCCCGCCGTGGATGAGGCCAGAGATAGGGTGACAGGAGCACCATTCCCCCGCCAGCGCCGACCGGTCTCAGATCCCCTTCAGGGCCCGCAGCACCGCCTGGTCGCCACGTCCGGCGAGGTCGAGCGGCAGCTCGCCGATCAGCGCCGAGCTCAGCGCCTTGTTATAGTGGAGCCGCATCTCGCCCAACGTCCGCGGGGCGGCGATCACCACCAGCCGCGCGATCCGGCCCCCCAGCACCTCATGATTGAGCCAGCCGGTCACGGCGGCGGCGTGGGCGTCCTCGTCCAGCAGGTGGCCCGTCGGATTGCCCGAACTGGTGTAGTGCCGCGCGCCGGCGGACTTGTCGTCCTCGCGCAGGTGGGGCGTCGGCAGCGCCGCCAGCGCGGGCTCGGTCCCGCTACCCTGGTTGCGGTAGAGCTCGAACTTCGCGCCATCGACCACCGCGATGACGTCACCATGCGACAGGATCATTCCCACTCCTTGCGCGCCACCTCGCGGCGCGTCTCCGGAGGGTTGTGGCGCAAGGACGCGCCGGGCGGCTTGATCTGGCTCAAGGGGTCGGCTCACCCAAGCCGCGACTGAAGGAGGCGCGGGCGCACGATACCTATCTCCTGGGTTCGTAGCGCACCGGCCGCTCCCCCACCGGAGGTGAGGCGCGGCGGATGTGGATTGATCCGGGTCAAGGCCGGCGCGGCGAGCCTGTCGGACGCTCGCGTCTCGAACCCTGGACGCGAGCACGCCGCTGACCCCCACATCTCGCACCATCGCACGGATCGTTGGGCCGTCGGCGGTGGTGCTGGCGGCGACGGAGGCGTTCAACATGCCGATCTTCGCCGCGCAGACGGCGCCCGTGGTCTATCTGAACGGGACGCTGCTGTTCGTGGCGGGCGTGGCCATCGTGCAGGCGCACAACCGGTGGCGCTGGGGCTGGCCGTTGCTGGTGACGCTGAGCGGGTGGGGGATCCTGGCGGTGGGGCTGGTGCGGATGATCGCGCCTAGCGCGCCGCAGGCGAGCGCGGGGCCGGTCACGGACGTGGTGTTTGTCGCGCTGGTGGCGCTGGGGGTGGGGCTTTCGGTGCTGGGGTATCGGCGGGGCGGGGGCGCGTGAGGGGGCTCGTCCTGCCGGCGCGGCGCTCCGGGCGTGACTTCCCCACCCTGGCGGCTCACGCCGCCTGTCCCTCCCCACAAGGGGGAGGGAAGGGGGTGCAACCTCTGCCGTCGGGTGGCGTTTTGCGGCTGGAGGCTCGACACATGACCGCAATCACGAACGTCGCCCGGGCCGCGCGGCTCCTGTCGCTGGTGCTCTTCGACATCGTGCGGCCGAGCCGGCCGGAGTATCGGCTGCCGGCGCGTTGGTTGGGGTGAAGGGCTTGCCTCACCTCCCCCGCGAAGCGGCGGGAGGGGGACCGGCCGCCGAGCCCGGCCTTGGGCCGGGCGTAGAGCGGTTGGTGGAGGGGGCGGGCTTCAGGCTCTGCGGGATGATCTAGCTGATTTTGGCGCTGTGGGTGGGGCTCGCCCCCTCCACCACCCGCTCTTCGGCGGGTGGTCCCCCTCCCGCCGCCTTGCGGGGGAGGTAAGACGCGTCACCGTTGTGTTCGTCTTTCGTTCTTGCATTTTGCGCGCGAATTCGGTAGGGTTCTGTCAGGGTTGATCCGTGCGCCAGGGGTTTCTGGCCCGCGCGGGGTCCGCCTTTTCCCCTCCCCACTCCTGACATTGCGAGAGAGACCGATGGCTGATGATGGCATCGAGGGCGGCGTCGCGCGTGGGCGGCGGCGGTCGCGGACGCCTGTGCGGTATTCGAAGGCGCTGGAGGCGCGGCTGCTGGCGCGGCTGGCCGCGGGCGAGCTGTTGTACCGGATCGCGCAGGAGGCCGACATGCCGACGCCCGAGGCGGTGGCGAAGTGGGCGAGGGCGCGGCCGGGGTTCCGCGAGGCGCTGCTGAAGGCGCGGCGGGACGGGGGGCGGCCGGCGGGGACGAAGGGCCAGCCGTGCGGGCTGTGCGAGCCCGTGGCGGACGAGATCTTCGAGCGGCTGTGCGAGGGCGAGAGCCTGACGTCGATCGGGCGCGACCCGACGATGCCCAGCCTGTCGACCATCTTCCGGTGGCGGCGGGACTTCCCCGACTTCGACGCCGAGATGCGGGTGGGGATGCGGATCCGGGCCGAGGTGCTGGCCGACGGCGGCGATGACCTGGCGGCGGAGGCGACGCCGGAGACGGCGTTCCTGACCCAGGTGCGGCTGACCCACCTGCGCTGGCGGGTGGGGACGCTGGCGCCGTGGGAGTACCGCACGCGGCTGGTGGAGCCGCCGGCGGCGGCGCAGGGCAAGCCGGCCAAGCGGCTGCTGCTGCGGAAGTTCGAGGTGGAGGTGGATCCGGCGACGGGCCGGAAGGTGGTGGTGGCCTATTGCCCGAACCCCGACACGGGCGAGGTGGAGCGCGAGGACACGCCGGGCTGGCGCCAGGCGCCGAACAGCGCGGCGCTGCCCGGGGGGCGGCCGGGGTGGGACGAGTGGCCGGGGTCGGGGCGCTGAGGGGGCTTAGGGGCTCGTTCTGTGGGCGCTGGGCCTGGTCGTGACTTCCCCACCCTGACCGCTGCGCGGTCTGTCCCTCCCCATAAAGGGGAGGGAAAGGCTCAGTCTGCGTTGTCGTCGGCGGGGCGGGCGAAGCAGGACTGGCCGGCGCGGGTGAGGGCGGCGCAGGCGCGGGCGGCCTCGCCGGCGGTCTGGAAGCCGCCGAGGAGGGCGATGTAGACGGGCTGGTCGCCGACCTGGGTGGTCTGGGTGACGGCGGTGAGGCGGCGGCCGGCGGGCTCCAGCGCCTTGCGGGCGGCCTTGAGCGCGCGCTGGGCGCCGTCTTCCGAGGGGCCCTGGGCCAGCTGGACGACGAAGCCTGACGGGGCGGCGGCGAGGGGCGGCGCGGGCGGCTCGGCCCCCGGTTGCCACGGGAAGCAGTCCTGGCCGGCCTTGCGCAGGGTGTTGCAGGCGCTCTGGGCGGCGGCGAGGTCGGGGAAGCCGGCGAGGCGCGTCGTGTAGCGCGGGCCGGCGGGCATGGCGGTGATTTCGGTGGTGTCGGCCAGGTCCCGGGCCAGGGGACCCAGGGTCTTGCGCGCGGCCCTGAGCGCCCGCAGCGCGCCCTCCTGCGACGAGCCGCGGGCCAGCTGGAGGGCATAGCCCTTGGCGGCCGGCGGGGCGGCCGGCGGAGGCGCCTGTGGCGGGGGCGCGGCGGCCAGGGCGACGGGGGGCGGCGTGCGCGGCTGGCGCAGGGCCCAGACGAAGGCGGGATCGCAGGCGGCGGCCAGCAGGCGGGCGGCGGGCTGGTCGGCGGCGGGCGTGGTCCAGTCGGCGGCGGCCGGCTCGGACCGGGGCGAGCCCTTGCGGTTGCCGCGCGGGTAGGTGGCGGCGCGGATCTGGCGCAGGCGGCCGGCGGCGCAGTCGAACAGGATGTGGGCGTCCCACGACTGGAAGCCGCGGCTCGCGCCCCAGTCGGCGGCCAGCGGCTCGGCGCGGACCAGGGCGATCACCTCGCCGGCGGGGGTGCGGGCGCCCAGGGGCTCGAGGCTGTAGACGTGCTCGGGGCCGGGGATGACCACCTGGGCGGCGGGGATGTCGGTGTTGGCGGCGAGCCAGGCGGGGAGGTCGGCGGGCGCGGTGGCCAGGGCGGGGGTGGCGGCCAGGGCGAACGCGAGGGCCACGGCTCCGGTGCGGGGGGCTGGCTTGACCATGGCGCCAGGGTAGCGGCGTCGTGCTTAATCCGGCCCTAACCCTGGCGCGCGACGGCCCAGCTTTCGCCGCACGGCTCGCCGATCACGGGGCGGCCAGGGGAGATATGCCATGCGGAACTTGTGGGGGATCGTCGCGGCGGCGGCGCTCGTGTGGGCGGCGGGCCCGGCCAGCGCGCAGCGGCTGGAGGACCCGGAAGCCAACATCGTGGCCGAGCTGGTGGTGCAGGCCAGGGAGCCGGGGCCGGCCTGGTGGAAGGTCTCGGACGAGGACTCCACGGTCTACATCCTGGGCGTGGGCGAGGACCGGTTGCCGCCGGGCGTGACCTGGGACCGGCGGTTCGTGGACCGGCGGCTGAAGGGCGCCAACAGCCTGATCCTGGGCACGCGGGTGGGCCTGCGCGGCGGGTTCGGGGACATCCCGGCGCTGCTGCGGCTGCGCAAGCAGATGCGCTCGAAGACGCCGCTGGAAGCGAGCCTGCCCGAGCCGCTGCGGGCGCGGTTCGTGGCCCAGCGCACGCGGATCGGCCAGCCGGCCAGCAAGTACGCCAACTGGAAGCCGTTCCTGGCCGGGCTGCAGCTGCTGGGCGACGCGCAGGAGGGCCAGAAGGGCGCGACGGTCGTGGACACGGTGATCAAGACCGCCAAGCGCGAGAAGGCCAAGGTGGTGCAGCCGGCCAGCTACAAGGCGGTGCCGGTGCTGCAGCAGGCGATGGCGACGCTGACGCCGCAGGTGCACGAGCAGTGCCTGGACCTGGCGCTGCGCGACGCCGAGGCGCCGGCAAGCCGGTCGCGGGCGGCGGCTCAGGCCTGGGCGCGGGGCGACGTGGCCGTCGCGCTGACCGAGCCGCGCAGCTTCGAGAAGTGCCTGCTGCTGCTGGGCGGCGGCGCCGACCTGTGGCGCCGCGTGGTGAAGGACAATGCGACCGCCATCGCGACGGCGCTGCAGAAGCCCGGCCACTCCGTGGCCATCGTCAGCCTGCGCCCGCTGCTGGCCGAGGGCGGAGTGATCCAGCAGCTGGAGGCGCGAGGGCTCGAGGTCGAGGGCGGCGGCCGGTGAGCGCCGACGACCGCCGCGGCGCTAGATCAGCATGGCGTCCGGGGAGGACTCGGGCGGCGACCCGGGCGGTGGCCCGGTCTCGAGCGGCGCGCGGAAGCGTCCGCGCAGCAGGCGCGTGATGCGTCGGGAGAGCTGCTGCTCAGTGTAGGGCTTGGTGAGATAGTCCCAGGCGCCCAGGACGACGGCGCGGCGCACGTCGCGCTCTGCGTGGCGGGCGGAGAGCACCAGGATCGGAATGCCGGCGACCGCGGGTATCCCCTGGATCTGCTTCAGCACCTCGAAGCCGTCCATCCCCGGGAGACTGAGGTCGAGGACGAGGGCGTGGATCAGGAAGTTGGAGAGGCGGACGATGGCTTCGGGCCCATCGCGGGCGGTGATCACGCCGTGGCCGGCGGCCTTCAGCTGATCGGCGACCAGCTCGCGCATGCTGGGGTCGTCCTCGACGATGAGGATGGTCTTGCCGGACATGCCCCTGCAGATCGCTGATTCGCGGGCGATGGTCGCGGCGGCGCCTACCTGATTTGAGCGCCCCGCCGGCGGGCGCCCCCGACCTAGCGACCCACCAGGGCGACCGCCCGCCTGGCGGCGGCGTCGTAGTAGAACAGCGCCTGCTCGGCGAACTGCTTGTCCTCGCCGGCCTTCGTGACCCGCAGGTAGGTGGCGTAGTGGCCGTAGGCGTTGCGGCAGTGGCTGTCGCGGTCGTTGATCGCGGGGCTGTAGCGGAAGGTCGTGTAGTTCTCGAGCGTGTAGCCGGCGCAGGCGGCCTTTGGGGTGAGCCAGTCGAGGCGGCCGTGCTCGCGCATCAGCCGCTCGGCGACGTTCTTGTCGGGGTCTGTCGAGACGGGGGCGGGCGCGTCGAGCTTGCCGTAGACGCCGTCGCGGACCTGTTTCTCCAGGTCGTCGGCCGACTTCACCATGCTGGCGTAGGCGTCGGGCGGGAGGCTGGACTTCAGCTTCTCGGCGTTGGCGCGCATCGCGCGGGCCGAATCCAGCATCTGCTGGGCGGCGCTCTGCGCCAGCGCGGCGGTGGGGGCAGCGGCAAGGGCGGCGATGGTCAAAGCGAGAATGGGGGCGAGGTGCAGGGCGCGCATCGTGGGGTCGGCTCCGGGCAGGGGTCGTGAACCGACATGTACGGCGGATGCGGGGATTCGGACGAGGGCGGTTGCGCCTGTCGCGCGCCGGGGGCCAGATGCCGGGCAAGAAGACGACCCGGGAGGCACGGATGGGCGGGTTCACACGGCGCGGGATGATCGCGGCGGGCGGTGCGGCGCTGGCGGCGGGGCCCGCCATTCCGGGCGTAGCCTGGGCGCAGAAGCGGAAGCTGTCGGCCAACGACCGCGTGAACATCGCGGTGATCGGCGCGGGCGGACAGGGCGCGTCCAACATGGCGCAGCTCACGGGCGAGAACATCGTGGCGGCCTGTGACGTCGACTTCGACCGGGTGAACCGGCAGATGCTGGACAAGCATTTCCGGCCCAACCCCTTGAGGGTTCCGCTGCAGGCCGCCTACGACAAGGCGACCCGGTATTCCGACTACCGCCGGATGTTCGACGCCCAGAAGGACATCGACGCGGTGGTGATCGCCACGCCCGACCACCACCACGCGGTGGCGGCGCGGATGGCGATGGAGCGCGGCCTGCACGTCTATGTGCAGAAGCCCCTGACCTACACGGTCGAGGAGGGGCGCAAGCTGCTCGCCCTGGCCAAGGCGAACCCGGGGCTGGTCACCCAGATGGGAAACCAGGGGCACTCGGGCGACGACGGCCGGCGCGTGGTGGAGCTGATCCGCGGCGGGGTGATCGGCAAGGTCTCGGAGGTCCACGTCTGGACCAACCGGCCGGTGTGGCCGCAGGGCGTGCCGCGGCCGGCGGCCGTGTCGACGCCGGACGGGATGGATTGGGGCAGCTGGCTGGGGCCGGCCAATGTGGACTGGGGCTATCACCCGGACTACGCCCACTTCAACTGGCGCGGCTGGATCCCGTTCGGCTGCGGGGCGCTGGGCGACATGGGCGCGCACCTGATCGACTTCCCGTTCTGGGCGCTGGAGCCGGGCCTGCCGACGCGGGTGGAGACGCGCAATTCCAAGTGGGCGGGCAACGCCAGCCTGTGGGACGTGAAGCGGCCGGCCGAACTCACCAGCTTCCCGCTGGCCTGCATCACCCACTACGAGTTCGGCAAGGCGAAAGGCGGCCCGCTCCGGATGACCTGGTACGACGGCGGCCTGTTGCCCCCGACCCCGAAGGGCTTCCCCGCCAACGTGCCGATCAGCGGCGACGGCGGCGTGCTGTTCATCGGGACCAAGGGCATGCTGCTGCACGAGACCTACGGCGAGAAGCCGGTGCTGATCGGCGAGGGCCTGGAGGAGAGGGCCAGGAAGATCGGCCAGTCGCTGCCGCGCATCAAAGGCGGCCTGCGCGGCCACGAGCAGAACTGGGTGCGCGCGATTCGCGGCGAGGAGGCCATCTCGTGCCCCTTCGACTACGCCGTGCCGCTGAACGAGACGATGATCCTGGGCATCGTGGCCCTGAAGGCCGGCACGCCCATCGAATACGACGGCGCGACGGGGCGGGTGACCAACAACGCGGACGCCAACCAGTACCTGGGGCGGACGTATCGGAAGGGGTGGGAGCTGTAAGGGGAGGGCTCGCCCGGCAGGAGAGATGGTGACCGCGTTCGACCCTTAGCGGACCCTCACCTCCCCCGCGAAGCGGCGGGAGGGGGACCGGTCGCCGAGCGCAGCGTAGAGCGATTGGTGGAGGGGGCGGGCCTCAGGCTCAGCGGAACGATTGGCTGTGTTCGGCTCAGCGGGTGTGGCCCGCCCCCTCCACCACGCGCTCTACGGCCGGCTGCGCCGACCTCGGCCCGTGGTCCCCCTCCCGCCGCTTCGCGGGGGAGGTGAGGGCCGCCAACCACCCCTAGCTGACGTTCGCCCGGTCCGCTTGTGGCGCCCGCCGCTGGAGTTTGCGGCGGCAAGGCAGTGGCGCGCCAGGACGTAGACCGCGATGTCTCCAACCTTGGCGCCAGGCCAGGCCAGAGCAGCGCTCGCGTCACAGATCGTTGCGCAGCTTGGCGATCGTGGCGGCCCGGGTCCCGGGTCTCCGCACTCTTACGAGCGCTGCGCCCGGGATGACGGAGGGAGCCGTGAGGGTCAGGCCTCGCGGGCCAGGGCCGCGACCGGGATGTCAACGACAGGCAGGCGTTCGAACTCAGGCCTGGCAAACAGGTAGCCCTGGATGTAGCGCACGCCGAGGGCGCGCAGAGCTTCCAGTTCGCCTTCGGTCTCGATCCCTTCGGCGATCACTGTGACGCCCAGCGCGGCGCACATCTTGACCACGGCGTCGATAATGATCTGGCGCGGCAGACTGCGGTCCAGGTTCCGCACGAGTTCCATGTCCAGCTTGATGATGTCGGGCTGAAACTGCGCCAACAGACCGAGCCCGGCGTGGCCAGCTCCGAAATCGTCCAGCGCGGTGCCGAACCCCATTCGCCGATAGCTGTCGACGATCTTCGCGACATGAGCCGGATTGGCCATTTCCTCGTTCTCGGTGAATTCGAAGATCAGCCGATCCGTCGGGAAGTCGATCGCCGCCGCGGTCTTCAGGGTCAGCTGGATACAGGCCCTCGGTTCATAGACCGCGTTGGGCAGGAAGTTGATCGACAGCTTCGCCGGGGTCTGCAGCAGACCCGCGGCGGCGGCGGTCCGGATGGCTTTGACCCGGCATTGCTGATCGAACGCATACCGGTTGGCCGATGTCACCTGCCCGAGCACGCTGGCGGCCGACTGGCCCTGGGGTCCGCGCACCAGCGCTTCATAGGCGAAGGGCTGCGACGTGGTGAGGTCCATGATCGGCTGGAACGCCATCGAGAACGTGAAGTCCAGGTCTCTGCCGTCCCGACACCCTTCGCAGGCAGAACGAGCGTCGGTCATCTTAAGCCTCGAGGTTCAACTGGTGGTCCGCGACGTTAGTCTGCAGCCATGAAAGACCCATTAGCGATGCTGCTGAGCGGCCCCGGCTTGGCCGCGGGGCCCTGCGACACTGGCGCGCGGGGGGCGCTGTGTTTGAAGTGAGGGGCGCGTACCTATCCCCCTTGCATAGCGCCTGAACCGCTTCCGCTGCGCGGCTGAGGCATAGGTATCATGGGCCCTTTTCTACCGTCGCCGATCACCTGGGGATGCCTGATGGCCAAGATGCGATCAAAGTCAGACCTCCCGACCAAGCTCTGCGTCGTCTGCGGTCGGCCGTTCACCTGGCGCAAGAAATGGGCGCGGGACTGGGTGAACGTGAAGTACTGTTCGGATCGCTGTCGCACCGTCGGGGCGCCGCCTCCAACGCCGCGCCCGGGATGACGGAGAAGGTGAAGTTCTGCAGGGCGTGGCAAGATGGACGCTTGCTGGCGCGCGCGGGGGGGCCGTGACGGACGAGACCAGACGAGACTCCCTGATCACGGCGGCCGCGATCGGACTGATCGCCTACGTCCTCGCCGACGTGGCGCATCACCTGTTTGGGCACGCGGCGGCCTGCCTGGCGCTGGGCGGCCAGCTTCAGTCGGTCACCTCGATCCATGTCGCCTGTTCGGTCACCGGGGCGCCGGTCGATCTGGCGGGCCCTGCGGCGAACCTGGCTATCGGCGTGGGCGCTTGGCTTTGGGCCATCCCGACGCGCCGCCCGCGCCTGAGGCTGTTCCTACTGCTTTGCGCGGCCTTCAATCTCCTGTGGCTCGAGGGCCAACTGGTCTTCAGCGCGGCCGCGCGCCAGGACGATTGGGACCAGTTGATCCTGGCGCTGACGCCGCGGGAGACATGGCGCTGGGTGCTCATCGCCATCGGCGCCGCGGCCTATGTTGGGACGGTTCACGCGCTGGCGATGTCGCTGCGCGGCTTCGCGGCGCCAGACCCGGCCCGCTTGAAGCGCCTGATGCTCGTGGCCTACGCGGCGGGCGGCGTCGCGGCGCTGGCCACGGGTCTTCGCGATCCCGGCGGCCTGCAAGCCGTCCTTCGTCAGGCAGGCCCGCAAGCCTTGCTCCTGCCTCTGGGCCTCCTGTTCATACGGTCTCGGGCGACGGGGCCGGCGGCGGACGCCATTCGCTTCAGCGCGGGATGGCTGTCAGCCGCCGTTCTGATCGTGGTGGCCTCGGTGGTCTGGCTGGGTCCGGGCCTGAGCTGAGATCATCGGATCCCGAGGCCCCTTCACGGCTCGCAATCGGGCCATCGCAGATGTTCTGACCCTCCCCGCGCACCCCGGACTCCACGGCCCGGCGCAAACCGGCTAGGCAGGGGTCATGCTTCGCGTGTTCCTGTTCTCCGTCCTGGCCGCCGTGGTGGTGGTGATTGTGGCCTATGGCACGGTGGCGGTGGCCGCCGAGGTCATCAGCCGGACGTACAAGCCGCGGGGCGAGTTCGTGGACATCGGCGGGCGGAAGCTGCGGCTGGTCTGCGAGGGGCCCGAGGCGGCCCAGTCGGAAGGGGGGCGGCCGGTGATCTGGCTGGAGTCGGGAGCGTTCAGCGGGGCGGCGGACTTTGCCGCGATCCAGCAGAAGCTGACGGCCAAGGGGCATCGCAGCTGCGCCTATGACCGGGCGGGCATGGGCTATTCCGACAAGGGGCCGAAACCGCGGGACGGCGATGCGATCGTGGGCGACCTGAAGGCGCTGATGGCGGCGTCGGGCGAGCCCGGGCCCTATGTGCTGGTGGGCCACTCGATGGCGGGGCTCTACCTGCGCCAGTTCGCGGCCCAGAACCCGGACCAGGTGGTGGGGCTGGTGCTGCTGGACGCGGTGACGCCCGAGATGATCCAGCAGCGGCAGGCCGGCCAGTTCGCCAAGCGCATGCGCGACATCTCGCATCTGGGCGCGATCGCCGGGACCATCGGCCTGACCAAGCCCTTCTACTGGTGGGGCGACCGCATTGGTCTGCCGCCGCAGGGCAAGGCCGAGAAGCGGCGGGGCGTGATCTCGGGCCGCCAGAGCCGGGCGGCCTATGTGGAGGTGCAGTCGTGGAGTGCTGCGGCCCAGCAGGCCGCGGCGGCCGGGCCGCTGAAGCCCGAGTGGCCGGTGGCGGTGATCACCGCGGGGCCAGACCGGCCCAGCCCGTGGACCGTGGTGCGGCAGGCGCCGGCGAAGGGCTCTCGGTACGGGATGATCGAGGCCATCCCGGGCGCCGACCACCGCACCATGCTGGGCCTGAAGTACGGCGATCGGGCGGTGGCGGGCGTGGAGCACGTGCTGTCGTCGGCGGCGAAGGCTGTTCCCCCTACACTTTGAACGTCATGGCCGGCCTTGTGCCGGCCACCCAGAAGCACCGCCGGTCTGAAGGTTCGCAGCGGCGCTGCCGGGGGCAGCCTTGAGGCGTCTGCGTATCTGGGTGGCCGGGACAAGCCCGGCCATGACGTTCAGGTGGAGGTGATGGAAGGAGGGTTCAGGCCTTGGACCAGGCTTCCCAGATGAGCTGGCCGCCGACCAGGATCATCAGCACGTAGATCAGGGTGTAGAAGCGGCCGGGATCGATCCGGCGCACCAGCCAGACGCCGGCGAAGGTCGAGGCGATGGCCACCGGCAGGAGGGCGGCGGCGGTCGTCAGGTTCTGCGCCGTGAACTGGCCCAGCGCCCAGTAGGCCGGGACCTTGATCCAGTTGATCGTCGCGAAATAGATCGCCGTGGTGCCGACCAGGCTGGCGGGCGGCAGGGACTTGGGCAGCACCCACATCTGGAACGGGGGCTGGCCCGCGTGGGCGATCTGGCTGGTGAAGCCCGAGGCGGCGCCGAGGCCGAAGCCCAGCGCCGTGTCGGCGGCGGGCGGCAGGTTGCGCGGAGTCGGCGTCGCGGACGCCCGTGAGAGCCAGAGCCGGTAGGCCGCGAACAGGATCGAGATCGCGCCCAGCACCGCGAGGATCGTCACCGACGACACCTGGGCGGCCAGCAGGTAGCCGGCGAGGATGCCCAGCGCCGCGCCCGGCAGCATGACCAGGAGCGTGCGGCGGTCCCACGTCTTGCGGAACGCCCAGACGCCGACGACGTCCTGCACGATCAGGATCGGCAGCAGGATGGCGGCGGCCTGCACCGGCGAGATCGCGAGCGCCAGCAGCGGCATCGCCACGGCGCCGACGCCGGAAAACCCGCCCTTCGCCAGGCCCATCAGGACCACGGCGGGGACCGCGAGCGCGTAGAAGACCGGGTCGAGGATCATGGCGAGGGCGACGGCGGGGCGCCCTAGTCGTCGAAGCCCACGAAGACGGTGGCTTCCTGGACCGACTTGCGTTCGGAGACCACGGCGTTGGCCGGGAAGGTCTCGTCGGGCCAGCCCAGCGCGATGCTCTTCATGATCACCTGGTCGTCGGCGACGCCGGCGTGCTCGCGCACCACGGGCGACTGCATGATGCCCTGGCTGTTGATCACCGCGCCCAGGCCGCGCGACCAGGCGGCGTTGACCAGGGCGGTGGCCACGGCGCCGCAGTCGAAGGGCGCGTCGTCCATGCCCTCGAGCTCCTTGTCGAAGGTGACAATGATGCAGACCGGGGCGTCGAACTGGCGGAAGCCGCGCAGCACCCAGTCCTGGCGCGCGTCCTTGTCGTCGCGGGCGATGCCCATGGCGCCGAACAGTTGCTTGGCGACGCCGATCTGGCGTTCGCGGTGCTTGCCCTCGAAGCCCTTCGTGCCGATGCGGAACTCGCGCGACTGGGGCACGCCGGCGAGGTTGCGCTCGGTGTTGCCGGCGCGGATGCGGTCCAGCGGTTCGCCGGTGATGACGTAGAAGTTCCAGGGCTGGACGTTCATCGAAGACGGCGCGCGCATGGCGAGGCCGATGATCTCTTCGATCAGTTCGCGGGGCACGGGATCGGGCTTGTAGCCGCGGATGCTGCGCCGGCCGCGGATGACGTCGTCGAATTCCATGGATCCCCCGGTGGTGTTCTTGCTGTGTCGCACGCGCTCTAGCCGCATTGCCGGGCGCGGTCGACCGTGCCGCAGCGTCTACATCCGCTCGGGCGTCTCGATCCCCAGGAGGTCCAGGGCAAGTTCCAGCTGGCGCAGGGTGGCGGTGGCCAGGGTCAGGCGGCTGGCGCGCGTCGCGGGTTCCGACTGCATGATCGGGCAGGCGGCGTAGAACTTCGAGAAGGCCTGGCTCAGGCGATAGGCGTGCTCGGCCAGGGTGTTGGGGGCCTTCTTGTCGTAGGCCTCGCCGAGCGCCGTCTCGAAGGCGTCGAGCGTCAGGACCAGGTCGCGCTCGGCGGGCTCGGAGACGGTGACCGGACCGGCCGTGTGGCCTTCGTCGGCGGCGCGGCGCAGCAGGCTTTTCACCCGGACGGCCTGGTAGAGCAGGTAGGGGCCGGTCTTGCCCTCGAAGCTGGAGAAGCGGTCGAGGTCGAAGACGTAGTCGGTGCCGCGGAAGTTCTGCAGGTCGGCGAACTTGAGCGCGGCGACGGCGACCTTGCCGGCGATGGCCTCGAACTCGTCGGCCGAGAGGCTCTCGCCCAGGCCCGCCTCGTGCAGGCGCTCGCGCGCCTTGGCGCGGGTCATCTCGATCAGGTCCTTCAGCTTCAGGACGCCGCCTTCGCGGGTCTTGAAGGGCGTGCGGTCGGGCCCGTTCATGGTGCCGAAGCCCACGTGCTCGAGCTGGCCCTGCTGGGCGTAGCCGGCCAGGTAGGCGGCGCGGAACACAGTCTCGAAGTGGTCGGCCTGGCGGCGGTCGACGCAGTAGATCACGTAGTGCGGATCGAACTCACGCTTCCGGTCCAGGATCGTGGCGAGGTCGGTGGTGCCGTACATCGCCGAGCCTTCGGACGAGACGACCAGCAGCGGATCGGGGCTGGGCACGACGACGACGCTGCCGTCGGGCAGCTTCTTCTTCTTGGTTTCGCCCGGGCCGGCCACGCGGACGATCTGGGCGCCCTGGTCCAGCTCGAGCAGGCCCTTGGCGCGGAGCTCCTCGACCATCGGGGCGACGAGATCCTCGACGTCGCTCTCGCCCTTCCACCAGTCGAAGTCGACGCCCAGGGCGTGGAAGTCGCGTTCCAGCGCCTCGCGGGTCACATCGCGGAAGCGTTCCCAGAGGGCATAGTAGCCGGCCTTCTTCGACTGCAGCTCGGCGGTGAGGCGGCGCGCGCGGTTGCGGAAATCGACGTCGGTCTTCGCGCGGGCGGCGGCGGCCGGGTAGAGGTCGCCCAGGTCGTCCAGGCCCAAGGTCGCCAGCACGGCCAGCCGCTCGCGGTCGGCCTCGGTGACCTGGCCCTTGGCGTTCAGGTCTTCGACGAGGGCGGCGATGTCGGGGTGGGAATCGCTGACCGCGGCGATCAGGAGGCCCATCTGGAAGCCCCAGTCGCCGAAGTGGGCGTCGCCGATCACCGTATCGCCGCGGAAGCGGTAGAGGCGCTTCAGGCTCTCGCCGATGATCGAGGCGCGCAGGTGCCCGACGTGCATCTCCTTGGCCACGTTGGGGCCGCCGTAGTCGACGATCACGCGGCGCGGGTCGGCCACCGTCTCGGCGCCGGCGCGCGGATCGGCGGCGATGGCATTGGCGCGGGCGGAGAGGGCGGCGTCGGCCACCTTCAGGTTCAGAAAGCCGGGGCCGGCGATCTCGACCGACGACAGGCGCGCATCGCCCTTCAGCCGCTCGGCGACGGCGGTGGCGATCTCGCGCGGGTTCTTGCCCAGGCGCTTGGCCGCGGCCAGGGCGCCGTTCGACTGGAAGTCGGCCAGGTCGGGCCGGTCGGAGGCCGTCACGCGGGCCAGTTCGGCGGGCACGCCTTCGGCGGCGAAGGCGGCTTCCACCGCCTCGCCAAGCACCGTCTTGAGATCACTCATGGGTTGGTCGTGGCGCCTGCCTGGCCGACGTTGAGGCGGAAGCGCTTACCTTCGCGGTTGAAGGCGGCCATCTGCGGCGTCACGTCGAAGCCGACCAGGACCTCGAAGTTCGAGCCCGAGGTGGTGATCGAGGCGCGCGGGATGGTGATCGAGCCGATGTTCTCGGTGGCGTAGACGCGGTCGACGCCCTCGGGGAAGGTGACCGGGATCTCGAACCATTCCTTGGCCAGCACCGTGCGGTTCCGGTCGGTGACGGCCACCCAGTATTTGAAGGTCTTCTGGCGGCCGGTCGACTGCGGGCCCTTGCCCAGCTCGAACAGGATTTCCATCGTCACGTCGATGGGCTGGGCGTCCTTGTACGAGCAGCCGGCCGAGATGCCCTGGATCTCGCCCGACCAGGCGACGTTGGCCGAGGCCTCGCGGCCTTCCTTGAACTCGACATAGCGGGCCGCGTCGTAGAGCGACTTCACGAACGGGCAGGGGCCGGCGTTGCGCAGGGCCGGCAGCGGCGCCTGGACGTCGCCCCACTCTTCCTTCTGCCGGCGCTTCTTGGCGGCCTCTTCCTGCTGCTTGCGCTGCTCGGCCTCGGGGTCGCGACGACCGCTCTGGGCGTAGCTGGCCGAAGGGACGGCGGTGAGGGCCGCCATCACGGCGGCGGCGAGGAGCATCTGGCGGCGCATGGAAGGCGTCCAATAGGTAGGGCCGCGCAGGGGGCGCGGTGTCACCGGTTCAGTACAGCGGGATGATTGCGGCGGCAACGCGACGGTTGGTGGCGGGGCGGTAGGGGTAGCGGTGATCGCCCCTCCGCACTAGGTTCCGCGCCATGTCGAGCCGTCCGCCTCTCACCGTCCTGCTGGCCAGCCCGCGCGGCTTTTGCGCGGGGGTGGACCGGGCGATCCAGATCGTGGAGCGGGCGATCGTGAAGTACGGGGCGCCGGTCTATGTGCGCCACGAGATCGTGCACAACCGCCACGTGGTCGACCGGCTGAAGGCGCTGGGCGCGGTGTTCGTCGAGGAACTGGACGAGTGCCCGACGGACCGGCCCGTGGTGTTCTCGGCGCACGGGGTGCCCAAGGCGGTGCCGGCCGAGGCGAAGGCGCGGCAGATGCTGTACCTGGACGCCACCTGCCCGCTGGTCTCGAAGGTGCACGTGGAGGCGCAACGCCACTTCGACGCCGGACGCGAGATCGTGCTCATCGGCCACGGCGGCCATCCCGAGGTGGTGGGCACCATGGGCCAGCTACCGGACGGGGCTGTGCGACTGATCGAGACGGTGGACGACGTGGCCACGTTCGAGCCGAAGGATTCCGCCAACGTGGCGTTCGTGACCCAGACCACGCTGTCGGTGGACGACACGGCCGAGATCGTGGCGGCGCTGCATGCCCGGTTCCCGGGGATCGCCGCGCCGCACAAGGAAGACATCTGCTACGCCACCACCAACCGCCAGGAGGCGGTGAAGACGGTGGCCGAGCGGGCCGAGGTGTTGCTGGTGATCGGCAGCGCCAACTCGTCGAACTCGGTGCGGCTGGCCGAGGTGGGCCGCCGCGCGGGCGCGCGGAGCTATCTGATCGAGGACGCCAGCGTGCTGGAGCTGCGCTGGCTGGACGGCGTGACGACCGTGGGCGTCACGGCCGGGGCCTCGGCGCCCGAGGTGCTGGTGCAGGGCGTGATCGACAAGATCGCCAGGGCCTTCGAGGTGACGGTCGAGGACGTGGACACGGCCCGCGAGACGGTGACGTTCAAGCTGCCGCGGGCGGTGGCTTAGGGGCTATCGGAGCTGTGGTGGCCGCAGCGTTCTTGTCTCCAGCCAAGCTGACAGATCGTCGATGCTGACCTCGCCTTTTGCGACGCCCAGGATGATGGCCGTGGCGTCGTCTGGCGTTGCGGTCAAGACGATACCGTTGTCCGCCAGGAACTGACCGAGAGCGATAAACGCCATGCGCTTGTTGCCATCCAAAAATGGATGATTGGAGGCGATGCCTACGGCGTATGTCGCTGCCAGTTCCAGGACGCTGGATACCTGCTCATAGAGGTAGCGATTGGTCGGTCGGGCGAGGGCAGACTCAAGCAGCCCTTCGTCACGAAGGCCCGCAGCGCCTCCGGACGCGGCCACAACGTCTTCGTAGAGCGCGAGCATCAGCGCTTTATCCAACCAGACCGGCGCGGGCATGGATCCTACTTCGCGAGATCCTGGAAGGTCTTGTCGTAGCGGTCGAGGAACGCGCGACCGCGCGCGCGACGAGCCTCGAAGGACATGTCGAGTTGGCCAATCGTCAACTGACCGTCGCCGCTTACCTCGAAGCCAACTTGTTTCCCGGCGGTCGCACCGAGCAACTCCTGAGCCTCGGGACTCAAGAGGATGGCGAGGCCCTTCTCAGTTTCCTCGATCTTCAGGACGATCATCTTCGGCCTCCGCTCGCGAAAGCTAGCACGACCTCGAGTCGGTCCCTAGGGGGAGCGAGCATCTGCTCGCCGGGCGCCAGACGGCTCTCGTCGTCTCAGCCGAGGAACACGCGGCCACAAACCCGCCGCGGCAGCGCCCGCGGGGTTGACCGGGTGGGCGACGTGCAGCACTCCCCGGCCATGGCGGTCTACACCGACATCACCGACGACGAGCTCGCGGCCCTGCTGGCCGATTTCGAGCTGGGCGAGGCGTTGTCGTTCAAGGGGATCGCCGAGGGCGTCTCGAACTCCAACTTCCTGCTGGAGACCGAGGGCGGGCGGTTCATCCTGACGGTGTACGAGGCGCGGACGAACCCCGACGACCTGCCGTTCTTCCTCGAACTGATGCGGTGGCTGGCCCGGCACGGCTATCCGTCGGCCGAGCCGATGGCCGACCGGGAGGGGCGGCTGATCAAGCATGTGCGCGGCAAGCCCTGCGCGATCACCGGGTTCCTGAACGGGCTGTCGGTGCGCCGCCCGACGGCGGCCCACTGCCGCGAGGCGGGCGGGGGGCTGGCGGCGCTGCACCTCGCCGGCCACGGCTTCCCGATGACCCGGGAGAACGACCTGGGCCAGGCGGCCTGGGCGGGAATGTTCCAAGGCCTCGAGGGCGCGGCCGATGGGCTGAAGCCGGGCCTGGCCAAGACCATCGCCGACGATCTGGCGCTGTTGGCCAGCCGCTGGCCCAAGGGTCTGCCGACCGGGGTCTGCCACGCGGACTTCTTCCCCGACAACGTGTTCTTCACCGGCGGTGAGTTCTCGGGCGCGATCGACTTCTATTTCGCCTGCACCGAGGCCTTCGCCTACGACGTGGCGGTGGCGCTGAACGCCTGGTGCTTCGAGGCCGACGGCAGCTTCAACATCACTTCGGCGCGGCAGCTGGTGGCGGGGTATGAGGCGGTGCGGCCGTTGTCGGACGCCGAGCGCTCGGCGCTGCCGATCCTGGCGCACGGGGCGGCGATGCGGTTCTTCCTGTCGCGCCTGCAGGACTGGGGCTCCACGCCGGCGGGCGCCCTGGTGAAGCCCAAGGATCCGCTGGAGTACGAGCGCAAGCTGGCGGTTCACCGCAGCTCGCCCGACCTGGTGCTGTTCGGGACGCCCGCCTCGAGATGACCCCGGGCGTGACGATCTACACGGACGGCGCGTGCTCGGGGAATCCCGGGCCCGGCGGCTGGGGCGCGATCCTGATGCACGGGACGACCGAGAAGGAGCTCTCGGGCGGCGAGCTTCAGACCACCAACAATCGCATGGAGCTGATGGCCGCCATCCAGGCGCTGGAAGCGCTGAAGAAGCCTTGCCAGGTGGAGCTGCACACCGACAGCCAGTACGTCCAGAAGGGCATCCATGAGTGGATCCACTCGTGGAAGCGGCGGGGCTGGAAGACCGCTGACGGCAAGCCCGTGAAGAACGATGATTTATGGCGGCGCCTTGACGAAGCCCGGGCGCGTCACGACGTGACGTGGCGGTGGGTGAAGGGCCACGCGGGCCACGAGCTGAACGAGCGGGCGGATGCGCTGGCGCGGAAAGGCTTGCGGGAGACCGTCGAGGCTGCGTCGAATTGATCATTCAACTTTGAACGTTCAAGGTTGAATGATTACGCTTCTCCTGCCTGAGTTGGAGGAGCTGGGCCCATGGCCGTCGTCATCGAGGAACATCCCGAAGTTCAGGTCTTCGACGAGATCAGCCTGATCGAGCACGGCGTGCGCATGGCGATCTCGCGGGCGCTGCCGGTGGGCCTGAGCTATCCCCAGTACGAGGTGCTGAACCTGATCGCGCGCCGCGGCGACGATCTGACGCCGGCGGCGATCTCGGAGGCGCTACGCATGACGCCGGGGGCGATCACCAATACCCTGCAGCGGCTGGAGGCCACGCAGCTGGTCTCGGTCGAGCCCTGCATGGCCGACCGGCGCAAGAAGCGCGTGCGGATGACCGACAAGGGCCGTGAGGCCTACAACCGCTCCATGGCCGCCATCCGGCCCAAGGTGGAGAAGCTGCGCGAGGGCTTCACCCAGAAGGAGTTCCGCGAGGCCCTGCCGTTCCTGCGGGCGCTTCGGGTCTGGATGAGCGACCTGCACTGATCGCCGAGCGCGCGGGGGTCAGAAGGCGCGCGTCAGGTTCACGCCGAACTGGCGATCGTCGTCGGCGTAACCGGCGCCGGTGGCCGTGTGGCGGCGTCGAAGGCCGCGTCCACCGACCAGCCCTTGCTGCGCCCCCAGGGGCAGAGACCTGAGCGGATCGGCCGGACGCGGACGCCCGGCCGACCGCAGCAGGTCAGTTCACGATCTTGAGGTTCTGCAGGAGGCGGCTGCTGATCAGCGTGGCGTACTCGCTCCGCTTGGCGCCGGCGGCCGCCGCCTTCTCCAGCGAGCCGTAGACGGCGATCGCCGTCTGATCCGCGCGCTCGAACGAGCGATCGTACGAGGCGAGGTCCTTGAAGGTGATGATCAGGTAGAGGTTGGGCTCACCCGGACGACGCGTGATCGGCTGGGACACCCCGTATCCGAGGATGCCGCCCACCTTCTTGCCGATCTCGAACGAGGCGCGCTGGTTGGTGGCGTAGTCCTGCATGAAAGTGTTGAACTTGCCGGGCGCGATTTGGAACTCCTGCACCAGGGTCACGGACTCCTTGTCGTAATTGCGGGGTGCGGGTTGGGCCATGGCGGACGCGGCCGTGAGCAGCATCGCGCCGAGCGCGATCACGAAGGATTTCATCATGTCTGAGGTCCCCGGAGCGCGGCGGCTCGGGTGAGCGCCCGCCTCCGCTCACACAACGCCGATACTTGCGGCCGGAGCGCCATGGACCTGCGATTGAGCGCGGCCCAACCTGCAGCCGCGCTCAGGCCCGGCCGGCGGCTTGCGGCGCGAGGCCTATTCGGCCAGCGGAGCGTAGCCGATGTAGCCGCGCTCGACCATGCGGCGCAGGCCGTCGTAGGCGGTGGCCAACTCGTCGTAGGTGGTTCGCAGGTGGGTGAGGCCGGCCACCTGTTCGCGGGTGGGCGCCGCCCCGGACTCGCTGATGGCCAGGGCCGCCACGACCCATCGCGTGCGGGCCAGCGCCGCGGCGGTCGCGAGCTTCTGCACCCGGTCGCCCTCGATGGCGCCCACCGCGCCCGACAGCAGCTTCTTGTTGGCGGCGTAGGCGGCGTAGTCGATCTGTTCCAGGTGGCCCCGCAAGGCGCGTTGCGCCTTGGGATCGACGTCGTCGTCAGGCTCGAAGTGGTCGCTGGAGGCGCGGCGCGTTCCGATCAGCTTGCCCATGGGAAGTCCTCTGCGGGCGAGCAGCTTCGGGTAAAACACCTAACATTCCATTCCGATCGAGCCCGAGAACGGCGATGGCGGCCGTGGGGATTCAGTGGAAGGCGCTGCGACGGCCCGTGGACTCCGGCGAGAGTTCGGGAAGGGATTCCGCCTCGCCGGGCGCGAGCTGGAGATGATCCCAGCAGCCGTGGCGCCGCAGCAAGGGTTCCAGGTCGGCCGCCCCCTCCGCGAGGGCGCGGGCGAGCGCCACCTTCAGCCAGCCCAGGCAGAGCTCTCGGTAACTGTTGGCGCGGGCTATCAGCGGCAGGCCGCGAAGCGTGATCTCGACCGTCGGACGATCGGCCCGCACGGCCGCGGCATTGGCGGTCATGTACGGCAGGAAGACCTGCCCGATCAGGGCGAGGAGGTTCTCGACCCCCGGTCCCAGGGCCTGGGAGGGCTCTCTCCAGGCTCCCTCGATCCCGGAGGCGTCGTACATGTCCTGCACCCACTGGAAGGTGCGGATGGCGTCGCGGCGCATGATTGCGGAGGCGGTGGGGTCGATGGCGAGCTGCGAGAGCTGGCCGAAGAGTCCGATGTCGCCGATGGACGGGCGTCCGCCGAACAGGAAGCGACTGACGCCCAGCTGGGCCTCGATGGCAGCCAGCACCTCGGGATAGGTCGAGCGCAAGAGGGGCCGGTTGACCTCGCGCTCGCCCATGCGGGACAGGACCCCCGTCTGGCGTTCCCGAAAGCGCGCGACGATCGCGTCGAACTCAGGTCCGGGCATGGCGCCCAGCCAGCCCGCCATCTGACGACGGGCGCAGAAGGCCTGGTCCGCCTCGGCGTCCCACCGGTAGTCGAACAGCGGCAGGACGAGCCATTCGTCAGCGAAGTCCTCGATCAACAAGGCGAGGAAGCGGTCGCTGGGATTGTCGGGCAGCAGGCTGCGCACGCCGGGGTGGCGCTGTTCCAGCGCCAGGATCATGGGCGTGGAGTCGCACCAGTAGCGGCCGTCCGGCAACTGCATGACCGGGATCATGCCCTTGTCGGCGGCCTTCAGTTCGCCGCCGTCGCCGAGGTAGCCCTGCGGGACGATCCAGTTGTGCGGGATGCGCCGGTAGCGGAGCGCGGCGCGCAGCTTCAGCGAATAGGGCGAGCCGGGTCCGCCCAGGATGCGGTACCGACCTTCGCCGCCGGCCACGTCATTCATTTCCAGATCCTCTCCTCAGCGCAGTCCGGCGCCGTCGGTGGGGCGCGTCTTCCGTCTGGCGCGGGCCCGGTCGCCTGAAGGCCCTAGAGGCCCTTTGCCTTCGCCAGATTGGGCTTTGGTATCGCGTGTTCGAAGGCCCCGCCCATCTTGGCCTTCTCGGACGCCGTGTCGGCCCAGGCGCTGACGAAGGCGGTCGGCGTCGGGGCCGTGGGATCCCCGACGGCGAGCGTCCAGGCGCGACCGTCGAGCGCCTTGGTCAGCGCCGCGCGCAGGTCCAGGTCGTCGGTCGGCGGGTCGGCCGGGGGCTTCAGCAAGGCGTGCAGGACCAGGGCGTCGGGGCGGGCCGCGACGACCGCGAGCGGCGCGCCCGCCGGCACATCCTTCAACGCGGAAAGGAACCCGGCCAGCGCCATGCGGGCGCGCGTCGTGCGGCGGTCGCCGCCGGCGCGGCCGACCGGCTCGGCGTCGGCCCGCACGAACGCCCAGCCGCCGTTGCGGTGGACGGCGTCGTGGCTGGCGGCGATCCAGATGCGGGTGGCGGCCACCTAGTCCTTCTGCTCGGCGTAGATCTTGACCAGGCGGTAGCTGAACTCGCGGGCCTCCATCAGCGACGAGACGCCGATGCGCTCGTTCAGGCCGTGCAGGCGGCCCAGGTCAGGGTCGTAGAAGAGGCCCGAGACGCCGTAGGTGGGGATGCCCACCGCGATCAGCGCCGGGGCGTCGGTGCCGCCGGCCTGCAGCACCGGCACGACCGGCACGCCGGGCCACATCGCCTGCGACACCTTCTCGATCGGGCCCACCACCGCGGGCGTCAGCGGCGGCGCGGCCTTGGGATCGACGCGGTCGATGGCCACGTTCGAGCCCACGGTGACCTTCGCGTCGCCGACGACCTTGGCCAGGGTGTCGCGCACCTGGGCCGGGGTCTCTCCCGGGAAGATCCGACAGTTGACGGTGACCGTCGCGCGCTGGGGCAGGGCGTTCTGGGCGTGGCCGCCCTGGATCATGGTCGGGATGCAGGTGGTGCCGAGGATGGCGTTGTTATTGGCGTCGCGGCTGAGGACGGCGCGGGCCGCCTTGTCGTTCGGGTTGGCCACGATGGCGGTCATGGCCGCGCCCTGCTCGCCGCCCACGATCGGCGCCATGCGGGTGAAGAAGGCCCGGGTGGTGTCGTTCATCTGCACCGGGAACTCGTAGGCCTGGACGCGGCCGATGGCCTTGGCGAGCTCATAGATCGCGTTGTCCGGCACGGGACGCGAGGAGTGGCCGCCGGGGTTGGTGGCTTCGATCTTGAAGCTGAACGAGCTCTTCTCGCCGGCCTGGATGGTGTGGGCGATGCGGTTGCCCTTGTCGTCGAGATTGCCGCCCGCGCCCTCGTTCAGGGCGAACGCGGCGTCGATCAGATCGCGCTTGTTCTGGGCCAGCCAGCGGGCGCCGTTGACGTGGCCGCCGCCTTCCTCGCCGCAGGTGAGCGCCACCTTGACTGTGCGGCGCGGCGTGTAGCCCTCGCGCTTGAAGCGGATGATCAGGTCGGTCCAGATCGAGGCCTGGGCTTTGTCGTCACTGGCGCCGCGGGCGTAGAAGTAGCCGTTCTCCTCGACCAGCTTGAAGGGGTCGCGCTCCCAGTCCTCGCGCTTGGCCTCGACCACGTCGATGTGGGCCAGCAGCAGGATGGCCTTGGCCTTGGGGTCCTTGCCGGGCAGCACGGCCACCAGGCCGCCGTCCTTCGGCCGGCCATCGGGGGCGAAGACGGTGAGCTGGCTGTCGGCGAAGCCCGCGGCCTTCAGCCGGTCGGCCATGCGCTGGGCCGCCAGGGTGCAGTCGCCCGCCGAGAAGGTGGTGTTGGTCTCGACCAGCTCCTTGTAGAGCGCCCGGAACTGGGCCTCGCCGGTGTCCTTGGGCGCTTTCTGGGCCAGCACGGGCGTGGCCACGAGCGACAGCGCCGTCAGCGCCGATACAAACCTGAACATCGATAACCTCCCCCGACGAAGGCGCGGACTATTCCACCGCCCCGCGCCGTCGGGCAAGGCATGGCGTCGTGTGCGGCGGCAACGCCCCCTCCACCACTTCGTGGTCCCCCTCCCCCGCAAGCGGGGGAGGAACTGAGGGCGATCGATCCGCTCTGGTTCCTCCCCCATTCATGGGGGAGGGGGACCGCGAAGCGGTGGAGGGGGCCCTTAGGCTCAGCTCGCCGCGGCGGCCGCGAAGACCTCCTGGCTGAGGCGGCCGCTCATGCCTTCGGTGGAGGTGTTGGTCATCAGCACGACGCTCTTCCTGCCAGCGGGATCGACAAACCAGCTGTGGCCGTAAACGCCGCCCCACATCCAGGCCCCGGCCGGGAGCGGCGAGCCCGAGGCGGCCGGGTCCAGCATCACCGCGCCGCCGAAGCCGAAGCCCCAGCCGGGGCCGCTGGTGACGATGGCGTGGCTGCCGGTCTGATTGGTCATCATCGCGCTGGCGGTCTCGGGCCCGACCACGCCGCCGCCGCCAGTGCGGATGGCTTCCAGGAAGGTGAGGAAGTCGGGCGCCGAGCAGACCATCCCCGCCCCGCCGGACGGGAACGATCCCGGGGTGAAGATGCGGTCCGGGGCGAACTTGATGCCCGAGAGCTCGGCGAACGGGACGGTGTGGGTCGCGCCCATCGGCTGGGGCGGCGGGCCGTCGGCATAGGGGCAGGCCAGCCGCGCCTTGTCAGAGACGGAGAAGCCGGTGTCGGCCATGCCCAGCTTGTCGGTGACGCGCTCGCGGACCACCTCGGGCAGCGACTTGCCCGTGGCCGCCTCGACGGCGGCGCCCAGGACATCCATGCCCACCGAGTAGAGCCACGCCACGCCGGGCGGAAAGAACAGGCCGGCTTCGGTGATGCGCTTCAGCTCCTCCGGGAAGCCCAGACCGGGCTGGTCCATGCCGTCGGACACGCCCAGCTGCAGGTAAGGGCCGTCGACCGGCTGCATGAAGCCGTAGGACAGGCCGGCGGTGTGGGTCATCAGGTGGCGCAGCGTGATGGTCAGGGGCTCGCCCTGCCAGCGGGGCTGGAACTCGGGCAGGTAGCGGATGACGGGATCGTCCAGGCCCACGACGCCGGCCTCGACCAGCGCCAGCACGGCGGCGGTGACCATCGGCTTGGTCAGCGACGAGGCGCGGAAGATCGCGTCCCGCGTCATGGGCCGGCCGGTCTCCAGATCGGCGTGGCCGGCGGCGCGGGCGTAGGCCAGCGCGCCGTCCTTGGCCACCAGCAGCACCGCGCCCGCCACGCGACCCTCGCTGAGGGCGGAGTCGACGATGGGATTCAGCGCGGCGGCGAGCGCAGTGTCGGGACGTTCCTTGATCTCGGCCATGACGATGATCCCCCTTTGGTGTTTTCGTTGGGTGCAGAGCTAGCCCTGCGACGCGGCGTCATTCAAACCGATCCTGCGCTCAGGTGTTAGAGGCCGGGAGGCATTCGATGACCGATCTGCTGCATGTGGTGTGTCCGCACTGCGACGCCAGGAACCGCCTGCCGGCCGCACGGCTGCGGGAAGCGCCGAAGTGCGGCCGCTGCCAGAAGGCGCTGTTCACCGGCGCGCCGCTGGCGCTGGACCAGGCGCGGTTCGACAAGCATCTGGCGGGCGGCGACCTGCCGCTGATCGTGGACTTCTGGGCCGAATGGTGCGGCCCGTGCCGGGCGATGGCCCCCATCTTCGCCCGTGCGGCGGCCGAGCTGGAGCCGCGCGCGCGGTTCATCAAGGTGGACGTCGATGCGAACCCGGCGCTGCAACAACGCTACCGCATCCAGGGCATCCCCGCGCTGATGTGCTTCGTCGGCGGCAAGGCGGCCGCGCAGCAGGCGGGCCTGAGCGACCCCGGCGTGTTCCGCCAGTGGGTGGACCGGTTCGCGCCTGCGACCACCTAGGCGTTGCCCTCCCTAGGGTAGCCGCCGGATAATGACGGGGCGGAAACCTGGGTGGGAGTGCGGGCGTGCGGGACGGAATCGAGCAGGGAACCTGGGAAAGCCACAGGCCGAAGCTGACCTACCCCTTCGATCATGCGCCTAAGGCGGGCGAGGCCGTCGACATCGCGCCCGGTGTGAAGTGGCTGCGGATGCCGCTGGGCGGGGCGCTGCAATGGATCAACGTCTGGGCGATCGAAGACGGCGACGGCTATGCGATCGTCGATACCGGCATCGGCGGCATGGAGACGCGCAACGCCTGGCGCGCGGCGCTGAAAGGGCCCCTGGGCGGCAAGCGGGTGACCCGGGTGTTCGTCACCCATATGCACCCCGACCACATCGGCATGTCGGGCTATCTCACTCGCAAGTTCGACGCGCGCCTGTGGATCACCCGCCTGGAGTACATCACCTGCCGCTCGCTGGCGGCCGACACGGGGCGCGAGGCTCCGCAGGACGCCATCGCCTTCTTCCGCGGCGCGGGCTGGGACGAGGAGGCGCTGGAGAACTACCGCGCCAAGTTCGGCGGCTTTGGCCGGGGGCTCTATGCGCTGCCCGACAGCTTCCATCGGCTGAACGACGGCGACGAGGTGCAGATCGGCGCGCACAGCTGGCGGGTGGTCGTGGGCTCGGGGCACAGCCCGGAGCACGCCTGCCTCTACTGCCCCGACCTGAAGCTGCTGATCTCGGGCGACCAGGTGCTGCCGAAGATCTCGTCGAACGTGTCCGTGTTCCCCACCGAGCCCGACGGCGACCCGCTGACCGACTGGCTGACCTCGCTGAAGCGGATCAAGACCCAGGTGCCCGACGACGTGCTGGTGCTGCCGGCGCACAATGACCCGTTCCACGGCCTGCACGCGCGGCTGGACCACCTGGTGAACGGCCACGAGCGGGGGCTGGAGCGGCTGCACAA
Source organism: Phenylobacterium sp. (assembly GCF_004299445.1). Taxonomy (GTDB): domain Bacteria; phylum Pseudomonadota; class Alphaproteobacteria; order Caulobacterales; family Caulobacteraceae; genus Phenylobacterium. The sequence goes on from NZ_SCTC01000069.1 coordinate 117,415, forward strand.
GCTGCTAGCCGAGCCGAAGCGGGTGGTGGACGTGTTCGGCGTGCTGTTCCGGCGCAAGATCGACGAGTACCTGCTGGGCCTGGCGACGGGCGAAAGCCTGGCGCATCTCAACTGCCTGATCGCCCGCGGCCAGGCGGTGCGCGAGCGCGACCCGAACGGCGTCGACTGGTACCGCGCGGCGGCGTGAGGTTTCCGGGTTCGCAAAGTGGACGGTGTCGGGGGGCGGAATTGGTTCTGCCTCTTGCGCCCACAGGCCAGTAGCTTACGTCGTATCTCCAACGCTTGTTTGAAAGGCTCGAGGGAGGGCCGGCGATTCCATGACCGAACATGTGCTGATCGAGACGGCGAACGGCGTGCTGACGCTGACGCTGAATCGGCCCGAGAAGAAGAACGCCCTGACCCCCGAGATGTACGAGGCGCTGGGCGACGCGATCGACAACGCCGCGGACGATCCGAACGTGCGCTGCATCCTGATCCAGGCGAATGGCGACATGTTCACGTCGGGCAACGACCTGGCCACGTTCGCGGCGGTGAACGCAGGCGACAACTCGCGCAACGAGCGGCGCGGGGCCAGCGCCCTGATCCAGGCGTTGGGCCGGGCGAAGACGCCGGTGGTGGCGGCCGTGAACGGCCGCGCGGTGGGCGTGGGCACGACGATGCTGATGCATTGCGACCTGGTGTTCCTGGCCGAGGACGCGTTGCTGACCACCCCGTTCGTGAACCTGGCGCTGGTGCCCGAAGCCGCGTCGTCGATCACCCTGCCGGCTCGGATCGGGCATGCGCGGGCGTTCTCGATGTTCGTGCTGGGCGAGGCGGTCGATGCGAAGAAGGCCGAGGCCTGGGGCATCGCCAACGCTGTCGTGCCCCTGTCGGAGCTGCGGGCGACGGCGCGGAAGGCGGCCGAGGCCGTGGCGTCCAAGCCGCCGTCGGCCGTGGCGATCACCAAGGCGCTGATGCGCGAGCCCGAACGCTATCTGGCGCGCATGCAGGAAGAAGGCGTTCACTTCAGCGCCCAGTTGAAGACGGCCGAGGCGGCCGAAGCGTTTGCGGCCTTCCGCGAAAAGCGGGCGCCCGACTTTTCGAAGGTGAGCTGAGATGACCGACCGCATCACGTCGCCGTTCGGCATGCGCTCGACCGCGAAGGAGGTGGCCGCGGGCCATGACCTGACCGGCGTCAACGCCATCGTCACGGGCGCCGCCTCGGGCATCGGGGTGGAGACGGCCCGGGCGCTGGCCGAGGCCGGGGCCGACGTGCTGCTGGCCGTGCGCAACACCGACGCCGGGCAGGTGGTGGCCGACGACATCAATCGGGCGGGCAAGGGCGTCGCCACCGTCGGCAAGCTGGACCTGTCGGACCTGGCCTCGGTCGGATCGTTCGCGACGTCGTGGGGCGACCGGCCGCTCAACATCCTGATCAACAACGCCGGCGTCATGGCCTGCCCGCTGGGCTACACGGCGCAGGATCTGGAGACCCAGATCGGCACCAACCACTTCGGCCACTTCCTGCTCGGCGCGCTGCTGGCGCGGGCGCTGATGAACGGGGCCGACGAGGGCCGGGCGAGCCGGCTGGTCTCGTTGTCGTCGATCGGCCACCGCCGCGGCGGGGTGGTCTTCGAGGACATCCACTATCGCAACCGGCCCTACGACAAGTGGGAGTCCTACGGCCAGTCGAAGACCGCCAACGCCCTGTTCGCCGTGGGCTTCCACGCGCGGTTCGCCGACCTGGGGGTGACGGCCAACGCGGTCATGCCGGGCGGCATCCGCACGCCGCTGCAGCGCCACCTGACCGACGAGGAGATGCGCGCCTTCGGCTGGATCGACGAGCAGGGCCGCGTGAACGACCGCTTCAAGACCCCCGAACAGGGCGCCGCGACCAGCGTCTGGGCCGCGCTGGCCCCCGAGCTGGAGGGCGTGGGCGGCCTGTACCTCGAGAACTGCAACCAGGCCCTGCCCTGGAGCGAGGCCAATCCGTTCGAAGGCGTCCTGCCGCACGCGCTGGACCCCGAGGCGGCCGAGCGGCTTTGGACTGTGTCGGAGGAGACGACGGGCGCGCGGCTGTAGCGGTTGCGGCGGCAAGCGCCTAGAACTGTGACATGAGCGTGAACCTGGAAAAGCGGGTGAAGGTGCGGGTGGCGACGCCGGCGGACATTCCGCTGATCGTGTCGTTCGTTCGCGAGCTGGCCGAGTACGAGCGGCTGCTGCACGAGGTCGAGATGACCGAGGCGGACGCGCGCCGTGATCTCTTCGGAGAGAACCCGCGCTGCTTCTGCGACATCGCCGAACATGGGGGCAAACCCGTCGGCTTTGCGCTCTGGTTCTACAGCTACTCCACCTTCCGCGGGCGAGCCGGAATCTACCTGGAGGACCTGTTCGTGCGCGAGGAGGCCCGTGGGCTCGGGGCCGGAAAGGCGCTGTTGCAGCGGTTGGCCGAGCGCTGCGTCGACGCCGACCTGGGACGGCTGGAGTGGGCGGTGCTCAATTGGAACACCCCCTCGATCGAGTTCTACGACAGCCTGGGCGCCACACGGAAAGACGACTGGACGGTCCGGCGGCTGGACGGCGAGGCGCTGCGGCGTCTCGCGGGCGCTTGAGCGCCCCGCCGAAGACCGTCATCCACGCCTCGCCCGAGGCGGCCGAAGCCCTGCGCGAGAGGGTTCGCACCGTCGATGTCGCGACCCTGGGCCCGCATCGCGAGCGGGCCGAGATGAAGCATGTGCCGGGGCTGGTGAAGCTGCTGTCCGACCCGCGGGTGGCCGGGCCCATCTACGACCTTCCGCGGCCGATCACCGAGGACAGCGTCACCCGTTGGGTGGCCGAGAGCCAGGCCCAGGCGCTGGTCGGCGAGGCGCTGCTGATCGTCTCGCTGGACGAGGCGGGTGAGGTCGCCGGCTACTCCCGCATCACGGTGTGGCCCGAGCACTTGTCGGCAGAGCTTGCCGGGGCGGTTCGTGCCGACCTGCAGAACAGCGGGCGCGGCGGGGCGGGCATGGCGCACACTTTCGGCTGGATCTTCGAGACTCTGGGCGTCGAGCTGATGTGCCTGACCGCGGCGCTGGACAACGTCCGCGTCCAGAAGGGCATCGACGCGGCGGGCTTCGTCCGCATGGGCGAGCGCGACGCCGTCCGCGCCGACGGGACCATCCGCAAATCGGTCTATTGGGAGATGACGCGGAGCCAGTGGCGCCAGAGGCATCGGCTTTGACCCCGGCGTCGCGCGCGGAGCGGTCGGGGCGTCCCTAGACGCTGATGTCGATGACCATGGGCTTTGGTGGGCGGCCCTCGGCCTGCGCCGCCTTGGCCTCGCCGCTCAGCGCCTCCTGCATCACTTCCTGCACGCGCCTGGCGATCTCCTGCTCCAGCGAGGTGCGCTGATCGTCGCTCAGGGCGTCGACGCCGGCGGCGTCCAGGCCGCGCTCGGCCATGATCTGCTCGCGGATCTTCTCCTTGAGCTTCTCGAACCTGGTCTCCTGGGCCCACTGGTAGAGCCCCTTCTCCCGGACCTGGTCGAGGACCTGCTGCTGCTTGAGCTTGGACGCTCGGCGCGGTCCCTGGCCGCCTCGGCGGGGTCGCGCGGCTTGCCGATCGCCGTGACGTCGCCCATGGGCAGGGTCGGGGTGGGGGTTCCAACGGCGCCGATGGTCATCGGGAGGCTCCGGGCTGGTGCTTGCGTCAGATATAGTTAAGCAAAAACTGGACCACTCTCCGCCGCGGGGGCGGAACCGGATACGGTGCGGAGATCATGCGCTACGACCTAGCCATCTTCGACTTCGACGGCACGCTGGCCGACAGCTCGCGCTGGTTCGTCGCCGCCTTTAACGCGCTGGCCCCGCGACACGGCCTGCGGACGCTGGACGCGGCCGAGCTGGAGGATCTGCGTGGTCGGGGCAATCGCGAGGTCATGCGCCGTCTGGGCGTCTCGCCCTGGAAGCTGCCGGTGATCGCCAGGAGTCTCCGGTCTCGAATGGCGCAGGAGGCGTCGCAGATCGACCTCTTCGCCGGCATTGAGCCGGTCCTTCAGACCCTGCGCCAGGCGGACATCGCCTGCGCTGTCGTCAGCTCGAACTCGGAAGCCAATGTCCGGGCCATCCTGGGCCCCCAGGCGGCCGCTGCGATGGCGCACTTCGAATGCGGGGCCAGCGTATTCGGCAAGCCGCGGCTGTTCCGTCGGGTGATGAAGCGCGCCGGCGTTCCCCCCGAGCGCACGATCTGCATCGGGGACGAGCAACGCGACGTGGAGGCGGCCCGGGCCGTCGGCGCGGCGTCGGGCGCGGTGATGTGGGGCTACGCCAGCCCGGACCTGCTGGCCCGTTCGGGCGCGACGCTGCTGTTCGAGCGGCCGGCGGACATCGCGGCGCGCCTCGCGCCGGGTTAGGCCGCCCAGGCGGCGGCGAAGCGGCGCAGCAGGGCGAGCGCGGCGCTGTCAGCCATGCCCTGCGTGGCGGTGAGGCGCACAAAGAGGTGGCCGGCGGAGCGGCGGCCACGAGCCGGCAGGCCCTGGTCTTCCACGCGCACCAGACCGCGCTCGGCCGCCTTCCTGTCGATCCAGACGCTGCGGCGGCCGATGGGTGTCTCGAGGCTGATGCGGCCGCCCTTCTTCAGCACGGCCGGCGAGACCTTGACGGTCATCCAGAGGTCGTCGCCGCGCACGATCACGCCGTCCTGCGCGCGAATGTAGATGCAGAGCTCGCTGCCGCCGGCCCGGACCTTGTCGCCCGAGCGTAGGCCCGGCGGCAGAGTGATCCGGATCATCTTGCCGTCGGGCATCCGGTGGTCGACCTCGCCGCCCTCCAGCGCCAGCAGCGGCGAGATTTCGAGGTCGGGGTCGGGCGTCGGGCGAGGCCGCGCGGGCGCGGCGGTGAAGCGATCGTCCAGCGGGTCCTGCAGGCGATGGAAGGCGTCGACCACCTGGCGGAAGGCGCCCTCGTCGCCGCCGGCGTCCGGATGGGCGCGCTTGGCGGCCTCACGAAACGCCTGGCGGACCTCCGCGGGGGTGGCGGCGGAGGTCACGCCCAGCACCTCGCGGGCGTACTTCAGGCTCATTTCGGCGTTGGCCGGAGTCATGAGCCGGAACGTTATGGTGAACGCCGTCAACGCTCCGTTAAGGCGGCGAGGCGCGCCGCAGGCCGAGACATGAACCGCAGAGCGCGCCGAGATTCGCAGAGCGTCCGCGCCGCTGGAATCTCCCCGCCTCTCCGCGATCTCTGCGGTTTTCAAAGCGGGCGCTGACGCGCCCCCGTCCGCGGGCTATATGCCGAGCGTGACCGACCAGACCCCCATCCCCCCGTCGCCCAGCGAGGACGATTACGTCCGCCAGGTGGTGTCCGCCGAGCCGCCGCCGCTGCTCAGCGAAGCCGATCCGATCGCGCTGTTCCAGGAATGGTTCGCCGAGGCCGTGGCGAAGGAGCCCAACGACGCCAACGCCATGGCGCTGTCGACCGTCGACGCCGACGGGATGCCGGACGTGCGCATGGTGCTGCTGAAGGCGGCCGACGCGGACGGCTTCGTGTTCTACACGAACCTGGAAAGCGCCAAGGGCTGCGAGCTGGCCGCCAACCCGAGGGCGGCGCTGCTGTTCCACTGGAAGTCGCTGCGCCGGCAGGTGCGGGTGCGCGGCGTCGTGACCCGGACAACCGACGAGGAAGCCGACGCCTATTTCGCCACCCGCGCGCGCCCCGCGCAGATCGGGGCCTGGGCCAGCGCCCAGTCGCGGACGCTGCCCGACCGGCTGGCGCTCGAGAAGAAGATCGCCGAGGTGGGCCTGCGCTTCGGCCTGGGCAAGGTGACGCGGCCGCCGCACTGGTCGGGCTTCCGGGTCGTGCCGCAGTCGATCGAATTCTGGCGCGACCGGCCGTTCCGACTGCACGAACGCCTGCTGTTCGAAGCGGCCCAGGATGGGCGCGGGGGCGCGGGCTGGACCACGCGCAGGCTGTTTCCTTGAGTTGGAGCGCGCCCGCCGGTCTGGAGGCCGAGCTGATCGCGTGGTTCGCCGGCCGTTCGGAACGGACAATCGACACCGCCTGCGCGCACGTCTTCCTGGGGCCCGAGGCCGCTTGGAAGATCAAGCGCCACGCCGACCTGGGCTATGCCGACTTCTCGACCGTCGAGCGCCGAAAGTGGGCGCTGGATCGTGAGCTGGAGTTCAACAGGGCGGCGGCGCCCGACATCTATCGCGCCGTGCGCGCGGTGACGCGCGAGGCGGACGGCAGCCTGGCGATCGACGGCGCCGGTCCACCCGTCGAGCACGTGCTGGAGATGCGCCGCTTCGACGAGACCCAGGTGCTGTCCGCCCGGCCCGAAGCGGTCGATGGCGACGTGGCCGAGCAGCTGGGGCGCACGATCGCGGGGTTCCATGCCGCCGCGCCGCTGCGGCCTGCGGGCGGGCTCACGGCGCTGGCGTTCACGGTGGGCTCGAACGCGCAGTTGCTGCGCGAGACCTGCGAGGGCCTGGACCCGGAGCGCGTCGAGGTGATGATCGCCCTGACCGAGACCGAGCTGGAGCGGCAGTCGCCGCTCCTGGCGCACCGGGCGGCGAGCGGCTTTTCGCGCCGATGCCACGGGGACCTGCACCTGGGCAATATCCTGATGGAGGGCGGTCGCCCCATCCTCTTCGACTGCATCGAGTTCAACGACATCCTGTCGGACCTGGACGTGCAGTACGACCTGGCGTTCCTGCTGATGGACCTGGACTTCCGCGGCCGGCGCGACGCGGCCGTGCGGGCGCTGTCGGGCTACATGGACGAGGCTGCGCGCCGCTTCCCGGCCGAGATCTGGCATGGCCTGGCTTCGATGCCGCTCATGCTGTCGGTGCGGGCCGCTGTGCGCGCCCACGTGTCGGCCCACTCGGGCGATCCGGCGACCGCGCGGGCCTATGTCGAGGCGGCGATCACCCACCTGTCGCCGCCGCCGCCCGTTCTGGCGGCCGTGGGCGGGCTGTCGGGCTCGGGCAAGTCCAGGTTCTCGCGCGTCATCGCGCCGGCGCTGGGCGCATCGCCGGGCGCCGTGATCCTGCGGACGGACGAGGTGCGCAAGCGGCTGCTGGCGGTGGCGCCGACCGAGCGCCTGCCGCCCGAGGGCTATGCGCCGGAGGTCCATGCGCGGACCTACGACGCCCTGTTCGACAATGCCCGGACGATGCTGCAGGCGGGCCGCGCGGTGGTTCTGGACGCCACCTTCATCGACCCGGCGCTGCGGGCGCGCGCCGAGGCGCTGGCGGCGGAGTGCGCGGTCCCATTCCACGCCGCGTGGCTGGATGCGCCGCTGGAGGTGCTCGAAGCCCGGGTCGCCGGCCGTCAGGGCGACGCGTCGGATGCGACGGTGGCCGTGCTGCACGAACAGGCTGCGCGCATGAAGACCCAGACGCTCACCTGGCCGATGGTCAGCACCGAGGCGCCCAAGGAAGCGGCGGCCCGCGCGTGGCTGGCGGGGCTAAGTTGAGGCTTTCGTTGCGGAACCGCCATCCGCTGGCTAAGCGTGCGCGGTAAGTAACAAGCGATAAGACGGGAGCGGATACGCCATGCTTGGCCTGATGCAGAACTGGCCTCTGACGGTCGACAAGATCCTCGACCACGCCAAGGCCTGGCACGGGGACCGCGAGATCGTCAGCCGTTCGGTGGAAGGACCCATCGTGCGCTCGAGCTACGCGGCGGCGCATGAGCGCGCCAAGCGGCTGTCGAACGCCCTGAAGGGCCTGGGCGTCCAGACGGGCGACCGCATCGCGACCCTGGCCTGGAACACCGGCCGCCACCTCGAGGCCTGGTACGCCATCATGGGGATGGGAGCGGTCTGCCACACCCTGAACCCGCGGCTGTTCGCCGAGCAGCTCTGCTACATCATCAACCACGCCGAAGACCGGATCATCTTCACCGACCTGACGTTCGTCCCGATCCTGGCCGAGAACGCGCCCAACCTGCCGACCGTGAAGCACTATGTGGTCATGACCGACCGCGAGGGCATGAAGGGCGTGAACCTGCCGGGCGCCCTGTGCTTCGAGGACCTCGTCGAGAGTGGATCGCCCGATTTCGAGTGGGGCGGCTTCGACGAGAACACCGCCTCCAGCCTCTGCTACACCTCTGGGACGACGGGCAATCCGAAGGGCGTGCTGTACTCGCACCGCTCGAACTTCCTGCACACGCTGGTGACCCTGGGCGTCGATGTCATGGGCCTGTCGGCGACCGATACCGTGCTGCCGGTGGTGCCGATGTTCCACGCCAACGCCTGGGGCCTGGCGTTCAGCTGCGCGGCGGCCGGCTGCAAGCTGGTGATGCCGGGCGCGAAGCTGGACGGGCCCTCGGTGCACGAACTGCTGGAGAGCGAGGGCGTCACCTTCTCGGCCGCGGTGCCCACCGTCTGGCTGGGCCTGCTGCAGCACCTGCGCGCGACGAACGGCAAGCTGAGCACCCTGAAGCGCGTCGTGATCGGCGGCTCGGCGGTGCCCGAGGCCATCGTGCGCGGCTTCCGCGACGAGTTCGGCGTGGACGTCACGCACGCGTGGGGCATGACCGAGATGTCGCCCATGGGCTCGCTCTCGGCGCCGACGGCGCGCGTGGCGGCGATGGGGGCGGAAGACCAGCTGCGCTACAAGCTGAAGCAGGGCCGCCCGCCGCTGGGCGTGGAGATGAAGCTGGAGGACGACGCCAACAAGCGCCTGCCGCACGACGGGACCACCTTCGGCCGCCTGCTGGTGAGGGGCCCGGCTGTGGCTGGCGGCTATTTCAAGGGCGACGGCGGCCAGATCCTGGACGACGAGGGCTTCTTCGACACCGGCGACGTCGCGACCATCGACGAGCAGGGCTACATGCAGATCACCGACCGGGCGAAGGACGTGATCAAGTCCGGCGGGGAATGGATCTCGACCATCGAGATCGAGAACATCGCCGTGGGCCACGAGAAGGCCGCCAACGCCGCCGTCATCGGGGCCTATCACCCCAAGTGGGACGAGCGCCCGCTGCTCCTGGTTCAGCTGAAGCCCGGCGAGCAGGCGACCAAGGACGAGTTCCTGGCCTTCCTGGAGGGCAAGATCGCGAAGTGGTGGACCCCCGACGACGTGGTCTTCGTCGACGACATCCCGCTGGGGGCGACCGGCAAGATCGACAAGAAGCTGATCCGCGACCGGATGAAGGACTACGTGCTGCCGACCGCGCGGACGCCCGTCGGGGCCTGATGGCGCCCTGCTGATGTCCGAGTTCCGCGGGGCCCCGGCGGGTCCGCTTTGTGTCTACTTCCATGGCTGTCCGGGCGCGCCCGCGGAGTGCGCCTGGTTCGATGACGCCGCGCGCGAAGCGGGTGTCCGGCTGATCGGGATCGACCGGAACGCCGTCGCGCCGGGAGCCGCGGGCGGCGCCTACTTCGATGCGCTGGCGGCCGAGGTGGAGCGGCTGGCGGCCGGCGCGCCGGTGCGGCTTATGGGCTTCTCGCTCGGCGCCTTCGTCGCCGTGCAGGTGGCGATCCGGCTGAGGACCCCCGTCGCGGTCATCGACCTGGTCTCGCCCGCGGGCCCGCTGGATTCGGGCGACGTCCTGGACAGCATGGCCGGAGGCGCTGTCTTCCGGCTGGCGATGCGTTCGCCCGCCCTGTTCCGAGCGGTCACCTGGGCGCAGGGCGTGGCGGTCGGTCTCGCGCCGAGCGCGGTCTTGCGCGGGCTGTTCGCCAGCGTCCGCGGCGCCGAAGCGGAACGCGCCGCACGGCCCGACTTCCAGGCCGCGCTGGCGAGGTTCCTGACCTGGGCCTACGGGCCCGCCCGCGCGGGGTACATCCGGGACATCGCGGCCTACGTCCGACCCTGGGCCGCCGACCTCCAGCGCGTCTCCGCTTCGGTGCGCATCTGGCAGGGCGAGGACGACGGCTGGGCGCCGCCGGCTCTGGCCGCGAGCCTTGCCGCAGGGCTTCGCGAAACGCCGGACGTCACGCTGTTTTCCGGCCTCGGACACTATTCGACGCTGTTCGAGGCCGCGCCGATCGCCTTGCGCAGGGCTCCGGGCGGCTAGCCCGCGAACCCCTTGCGCCGGCCCCAGGCCAGGAAGAGTTCGAACCAGCGCGAGACGGGCATTTCCGGGGGCCGCCGGAGCGCGAAGCCGTGGCCGCCTTCCTCGAACAGCAGGGTCTCGACGGGCACGCCTCGGGCCTTGAGGGCGGCGGCCATCTCGGTCGCGTTCTCGAAGCTCACCCGCTCGTCGTCCATGGCCTGGACGATGAAGGCGGGCGGCGTCTGGGCGTTCACCGCGAGCGGGATCGGCAGGAAGGTGGGCGACGGCGGCGGGCGCGTGCCGTCCGGATTGCGCGGCTGCACCCCCAGCGAGGCGTAGACCAGCACCATGTAGTCGGGCCGGGCCGAGGCGTCGTCGGCGGTGTCGACCGCGCCATAGGTCGGGCGGGTGAAGTCGTTGCCGAGCCGGCCCACCATTTCGCCGCCGGCCGAGAAGCCCATGGCGCCCAGCTTCACGCGCGGGCCCACCGCGGCGCGCATCAGGCGCATGGCGCGCTGGATGTCCTGGCGCACGACGCCCAGGCCCATTTTCCAGTCCTCGGCGGGCAGGCGATAGGTCAGCACGCCGGCGACGAAGCCCTCGGCCGCCAGCCGTTCCGCCGGCTCGATCCCTTCCTTGTCGATCACCACCTGGCGGTAGCCGCCGCCGGGGACGATCAGCATGGCGCCCTTGACCGGGCCCGCGGGCCGCCAGATCTCCAGCACCGGGTCGGTGACGCCCACGATCCCGCGGTCGCTGCGGCCGCCCGGCATCTCCGTGAAGATGTTCTCCTGGCGCAGCCCCGCCGGCCGCTCGCCACCCGGCACGCCGCGCGGCCAGAGGCGGATCTTCTCCGTGGCCGGGGCCTGCGCGCGCGCGGTTCCGGCGACGGCGGCAAGCGCGCCGGCCAGGATCAGGTCGCGTTTGGTCGGCATCAGGCGAATCTCCCCGTGGCGGGAAGCTTTGCCGCCTGGCGCGGCGAGCGTCCATGCCTGGGCGGGCGAGGGGCATCCGCGACCGTTGCCAGCGCGCGCCGGATTGGGGCTTATGCGCCGCCATGATCGAACTGCGCGAAGCCGTCGAGGCCGAGTATCCCGACATCATCGCCCTGACCAACCGGGCTTTCCGCGAGCCGTCAGGCCAGGCGGCTTGGAAGGTCGAGACCCTGGTCGGCGGGCGGCGGATCACCGAGTCGCTGCTGCGCGAGGATCTGGCCGCGCCGGGCGCCCGGCTGCTGATCTGGCGCGACGTGGACGGCGGCCATCTGGGCCACGTGCGGCTGGACGCGGGGCCAGGCGGCGCCTGGTATCTGGCGATGCTGACCGTGCGGCCCGACCGGCAGGACGGCGGGCTGGGGCGGACACTTCTCGCGGCGGCCGAGGACTACGCCCGCGCCCGCGGCGGGCGGCGCATGCGGATGACCGTGGTGCACCAGCGGCCGGAACTGATCGCCTGGTACCAGCGGCGCGGCTACGCGCTGACCGGCGAGACGCAGCCCTTCCCCTATGGCGACGACCGCTTCGGCGCGCCGACCCGCGACGACCTGTACTTCGACGTCCTGGAGAAGGCGCTGGGTTAGGTCGAGCGCCGGTCCGAGACGCCGCGTCGGTCGTAGGTGAAGCCGCCTTCGCCGTGGCCGCCGATGGAGTCCCAGCGGGCCTCCTCGGCCTTGTGCAGGTACTGCTCGGCCACCAGCCAGGCCTTCACCGGTTGCAGCGTCGCCAGGGCGCCGCCGAACAGCGCCGGGAAGACGGTGGCGAACTGCAGCCAGATCGGCGGCTGGAAGGCGACGACCGACCAGGCCCAGACAGCCATCACCGCGATGCTGACGCCGCTCATCACGAAGAAGGCCGGGCCGTCAGCGGGATCGGCGAACCCGTAGTCCAGGCCGCAGCGATCGCAGTGATCGGCGATCTTCAGGAAGCTGCGGAACAGCTTGCCCTCGCCGCAGCGCGGACAACGGCAGCGGAGGCCCGCCTCCAGCGACGTGGGGTTCTCATACGGGTGGTGGCTGGCGGTCATCGACTTGCCTCCATACAATCTACATATTGTACGCATACAATTTGTATATAATGTATGCGTCTCGTCCGGGAATCGCAATGGCCGTCGTCCCAGAACAACCGACCGCGCGCTGGCTGGCGCGCCTGCCGACCCAGGGCGGGCCGCTCTACGTGCGGCTGGCCGACGCGCTGGCCGCGGCGGTGCGTGAGGGGGAACTGCAGGCCGGAGATCAGCTGCCGCCGCAGAGAACGGTGGCCGATCTGCTGGGCGTGGATCTCACAACCGTCACCCGCGCCTACGCCGCCGCGCGCGCCCGCGGCCTGATCGAGGGCGCGGTGGGCCGCGGCACTTTCGTCCGCTCAGCCGCCGCGGCCGACGAGGCGGGGCGGGTGGACCTGTCGATGCTGCTGCCGCCTCCGCCGCAGGGGATGTCGCTGGCCGGTCTGCTCAAGGAGACCACGGCGGCGATCCTGGACCGCACCGACGTCGCCCGGCTCATGGCCTATCACCCCGGCGGCGGCAGCCTGGGACAGCGGATCGCCGGCGCGGCGTGGCTGGCGCCTGTGCTGGGCGAGGTGGCGGCCGAGCGCGTGCTGGTGGCCCCGGGCGCCCAGGCCGCGCTGGCGGCGGTGCTGGCGCTCGCGCCCAGGGGCGGGGCGCTGGTGACCGAGCCGCTGGTCTATCCCGGTGTCCTGGCCCTCGCGCGGCAACTGGGCCTGCAGGTCGTCGCCTGTCCCGCCGACGCCGGGGGCATGGACCCAGAGGCCCTGGCGCGGCTGTGCGCGCAGGAGAGGCCGGCGGCGGTCTACCTGACGCCGACCACCCACAACCCCACCGCCGTGACCATGGGCGCCGAGCGCCGCCGGGCCCTGGCCGAGGCGGCCCGCGCCGCCGGAGTCTGGATCGTCGAGGACGACCCCTACGCGCGCCTGTTCGACGCGCCGCTGCCGGCCCTGGCCAGCCTCGCGCCCGAGCGGACCTTCCACATCGCCACCCTGTCGAAGTGCCTTTCGCCCGGCCTGCGCATCGCCTACCTGGTCCCGCCGAAAGGGCCGATGGCCGGGCCCACCGCCGAGAGCCTGCGCGCCGTAGGCCAGATGCCGGCGCCGCTGATGACCGCCGTCGTGACCGCCTGGATCCGCGAGGGCGCCGCCGAGAAGCTGCTGGCCGCCGTCCGCCGCGAAGCCCGCGCCCGCCGCGCGCTCGCCGCCGAGGTGCTGCCGGGGGCGAAGGGCGCCGCCGAGGGCGTCCATGTCTGGCTCGACCTGCCGCCGGCCTGGGACGCCGCCCGCGTCCACCGCCTGGCCCAGGAGCGCGGCCTGTCCCTCGTCACCGCCGACGCCTTCGCCGCGGGGCCGGACCACCCCAACGGCTTGCGCATCGCGCTGGGCGGTCCTGCCAAGCAGGCGGTGCTACGCGCGGCGCTGGAGGGCGTGGCGGGGCTGGTGGCGAGCTCCTCGACGCCGAGAGTGGTCATTTAGCCCACCCTTCTGAACGTCATGGCCGGGACAAGCCCGGCCATGACGTTCAGATGTGGGTGGCGGATTTACGCCAGCCGGTACGTCGCGTCCGGCCCATCGGTGTCGGCGGTGAGCTGGCCCTTGCGGACCAGGTGCTCCATGCCAGCCAGCATCGAGCGGGCGGCGGCAGGGTGCAGGCGCGAGTCCACATCGGCGTAGAGGCGGGGGACCAGCTCTCGAATCTTGGCGGGGCCCGACTTCAGCGCGCCCAGGATCTGGTCCAGGCGCTCCTGGCGGTGGTCGGCGTAGGCCTGGATGAAGGCGTCGACGTCGCGGATCGGCGGGCCGTGGGTGGGCCAGAGGACGTCAAACCTGCGGCCGCGGATGTCGTCGAGGCTGGCCAGGTAGTCGGTCATGTCGCCGTCGGGCGGGGTGATGACCGTGGTCGACCAGCCCATGATGTGGTCGCCCGAGAAGCAGGCGTTCTCCTCGCGCAGGGTGAAGCAGATGTGGTTGGAGGTGTGGCCGGGGGTGGCGATGGCCTCCATGGTCCAGCCGGGGCCGGAGATCACCTGGCCGCCGCCGCAGAGGCTGACGTCGGGCTGGAACGAGAGGTCGTGGCCCGCTTCCATCTTGACGCCGCCATCTTCCTCCTCATGCCCCGCCACCGCGCAGCCGTAGATCGTGGCCCCGGTGGCCGCCTTCAGCGCGCCGGCCAGCGGCGAGTGGTCGGAGTGGTGGTGGGTGATCAGGATGTGGGTGACGGTCTCGCCCGCCACCGCCTGCAGGATCGCCTGCAGGTGGACCGGATCGTCCGGACCCGGATCGATGACCGCGACCTCGCCCCTGCCCACGATGTAGGTGCCGGTGCCCTTGAACGTGAACGGGCCGGGATTGTTGGCCGTCACCCGCCGGATCAGCGGCGAGACCTGGTCGCAGCGGCCGTATTCGATCTCGATGTCGCGAACGTAGGGGATGCTCATCCGCCCAGCACTCCCGAGAGGTCGTAGCCGGCGGCGCGACCCAGGCCGATCAGCTCGTCGGGGGCCCTCGCGCCCGACGTGGCCTGAGCCAGCGACCAGGTGACGATCGAGCGCGTGCCCGAGCGGCAGAAGGCCAGGATGGGACCTTCGGCCGTGCTCAGCAGTTCGCGGGTCTGCTCCACCTGATCCGGCGTCGGGCCGCCGCGCACCGGGATGTGGTGGTAGGCGAGGCCCGCGGCCTTCGCGGCGGCTTCCATCTCGGCGCTGGACGGCTGGGCGGGGTCTTCCCCGTCGGGGCGGTTGTTGATCACCGTCCTGAAGCCCAGACGAGCGGCCTCGGCCACGTCGGCCAGGCTGATCTGCGGGGCCGTGGTGAACTCGTCGGTGACGCGTCGGAAGTCGCTCATGGGATACTCGCGAGGGGAGGAGGGGGCTTCGTTTGACATCATCGGGGGTGGGTGGAACCTTCGCAAGGTCCGGCCCGGCCTTCGCCGACGTCGGAGCCCGCATTCGGAGGCTGTTCCCGCGCCATGCTCCGCTTCATCGGCCGGCGCCTTCTGGTTGCGATCCCCACGCTCTTTCTGGTGATCACCGCCGCGTTCTTCATGATGCGCGCCGCCCCAGGCAGTCCGTTCGACGGCGACCGCAAGCTGCTGCCCGAGATCGAGGCCAATGTCCTGGCGCAGTACGGCATGGATAAGCCGCTGGTCGAGCAGTACGCCAACTACCTGGTCGGCGTGGCGCAGGGCGACCTGGGGCCGTCGCTGAAGTACCGCGACAAGACGGTGCTCGACATTCTCCAGGAGAACTACCGCGTCTCGCTGACCCTGGGCCTGTCGGCGATCGTCATCGCCTCGATCGTGGGCGTCAGCCTGGGGGTGATGGCGGCGCTGCGGCAGAATGGGACGACCGACCACGTGGTGATGGCGGTGGCGATCCTGGGCGTCTGCATCCCCACCTTCGTGACCGCGCCGCTGCTGGTGCTGGCCATCGCCTCCAAGCTGGGCTGGCTGCCGACGGCGGGCTGGAACGACGGGGCGTTGGCCAACATGGTGTTGCCGGTGACGGTGCTGGCGCTGCCGCAGATCGCGATCATCTCGCGGCTCACCCGGGCGGGCATGATCGAGGTGCTGCACGCCAACTATATCCGCACCGCCCGCGCCAAGGGGTTGCCCGAGGGATTGATCGTGCGCAAGCACGCCCTGCGCGCCGCCCTCCTGCCGCTGGTCAGCTATCTGGGCCCCGCCTGCGCCGGCCTGATCACCGGCTCGCTGGTGGTGGAGAAGATCTTCAACCTGCCGGGCCTCGGGAAGTTCTTCGTCATCAGCGCCCTGCAGCGCGACTACACCGTCGTGATGGGGATGGTGATCGTCTACGCCGCGCTGATCCTGGCGCTGAACCTGGTGGCCGACCTGCTGCTGGCGGCGATGGACCCGCGGGTGAGGCTGGCATGAGGGTGTCTGTGTCTCTTCTTCCTTTCCCACGCAGTGGGAGAGGGGGACCATCCGCCGAAGAGCGGATGGTGGAGAGGGCAGGCTTCAGGCTGGGCAAATCGACCATCCACCCTGTCTCACGGCGGATGCGGCAGGCTCAATGCCGGCTGCGCGCCCTCTCCACCACCCGCTCTTCCCCCGGTGCGAGGCCGGGGTCGGCGGGCGGTCCCCCTCTCCCACTTCGTGGGAAAGGCAGGGAGCCGCGCCCATGACCTTGCTCGCGCCCGACGCCAGCACGCGCATGAGCCTCGCGGCCGCAAAGGGCCGCAGCCTCTGGGATGACGCGGGCCGCCGGCTGCTGCGCAACAAGGCCGCCGTGGCCAGCATGGTCATCCTGGGCCTCCTGGTTCTGGCCGCCGTGGTCGGGCCCTTCCTGTTGCCGTTCGCCTACGATCAGGTGGACAAGGAAGACGTCTGGATGGCGCCGCTGAGCGCGGGCCATCTTCTGGGTTCGGACGCTCTGGGCCGCGACCTGCTGGTGCGGCTGCTGGTCGGCCTGCGGGTCTCGCTGGCCATCGGGTTTGTGGCCACGCTCGTCTCGCTGGTGATCGGGGTCGCCTGGGGCGCGGTCGCCGGCTACGTCGGCGGCAAGGTGGACGAGGTGATGATGCGCTTCGTCGACGTCCTCTACTCGCTGCCCTTCATCTTCTTCGTGATCCTGCTGACCGTGACGTTCGGGTCCAACATCGTGCTGATCTTCGTCGCCATCGGTGCGGTCGAATGGCTGACGATGAGCCGGATCGTGCGTGGACAGACGCTGGCGCTCAAGAACAAGGAGTTCATCGAGGCCGCCCGCGCCGCGGGGCTGGGGCGAGCGGCGATCATCGCGCGCCATATCGTTCCGAACCTGCTGGGGCCGGTGGTCGTCTACGTGACGCTGACGATACCGGCGGTCATTCTGGCCGAGAGCTTCCTGAGCTTCCTGGGGCTCGGGGTGCAGCCGCCGATGGCGTCGCTGGGCGCCCTCATCGCGGGCGGCGCGTCGGACATGGAGCTGGCGCCCTGGCTGCTCGTGTTTCCGTCGCTGGTGATGGTGTTGACGCTGATGTGCTTCAACTTCATCGGCGATGGGCTAAGAGACGCCATCGATCCGAAGGACAGATGATGACGGCCGGGGGGCTTCAGACATCGCCGGAGCAGCTCCTGGCCGACGCCGTCGCGGCGATGCGGCGCGGGGACACCCGAGCCGCGCTCGAGAGCGTGAAGCAGGCCGAGCTGGCGGCGCCGCACGATCCCCATGTCCGGATGCAGAAGGCGCTGGTCTATCGGGCCAGCGGCGCGCTGCCGGCGGCGCTGGCCGCGCTGGACGAGGCTTTGGCGCTCGACCCCTACAATTTCCTGGCCCTGCTCTCGAAGGGCGCGGTGGTCGAGAGGCTGTCGGGCGAGCGCGTGGCGGCGCGGATTTACGAGAACGCCCTGAAGCTGGCCCCCGCCGACGACAAGCTGCCGCCGAATCTACTGACCCCGCTCGCGCGCGCCCGCGCGGTCGTCGACAAGACCCGGCAGGCGCTGGCGGCGCACCTGGCGGCCCAGGTGGGCGATATCTCGGGCGCCGGGGGCGAGCTGGCGCAGCGGCGGCTGGAAGAGGCGATCGGCGTCTACGCGGGTGTCCGCAAGGTCTACCAGAACGAGCCGCTCCTGCTGCACTATCCGCGGCTGCCCGCCATTCCGTTCTATCCGCGCGAGCTGTTTCCGTGGCTGCCCGAACTGGAGGCCGCGACCCCGGCGATCCAGGCCGAGCTCGCCGCGCTGCTGGCCGCGCGAATGGACGACTTCGCGCCCTATATGCAGATCCCGGCCGAGTCGCCGGTGAACCAGTGGGAAGAGCTGAACCACTCCCGCCGGTGGAGCTCGCTGTTCCTCTGGAAGGACGGTGAGCGCCAGGACGCGGTCTGCGAGGCCTGCCCCCGCACCGCCGCGCTGCTGGACAGGCTGCCGATGGCCAACCAGCCGGGCTTTGCGCCGACCGCCATGTTCTCGGCGCTGGAGGCGCACACGCAGATCCCGCCGCACACCGGCTCGACCAACGTGCGCCTGCTCTGCCACCTGCCGCTGGTGCTGCCGGGCCCGGCGCGGTTCCGGGTGGGCAACGAGACGCGGGAGTGGAAGCTGGGTCAGGCCTGGGTTTTCGACGACACGATCGAGCATGAGGCCTGGAACGACGCCGACGAACTACGCGTGATCCTGATCTTCGACGTCTGGAACCCGTATCTGGAGCCGGGCGAGAAAGAGCGGATCAACGCCATGATGGCGGCGAGGAACGCGTTCTACTCGGGGTGAGTTCCCGACCTTACCTCCCGCCGCTTCGCGGGGGAGGTAAGGGTAGGCGCCTACTCCACGCGCCGCACGCGGAAGGCGCCGCCGTTGTTGATCGACATCAGGAAGCTGCCCATCGCCGCCTGGCGGATCTTCACGGGCATGCCGGGCTTGGGCGTGCGGTGCAGCTCGTTGTTGTCGATCTGGGTCCAGATCGCGCCGTCCTTCAGGCGGATCGTCCACTTGCCGGCCCCGTTGACGCTGGCCACGGCGACCTCGCCCGCGACGTTCTGCAGTTCCTCCTGCGTCTCGCCCTTCTCGAAGAGCGAGATCGACGGCATCGAGAAGCCGAAGGCCTGGCGGCGCACCTTGCGGGCCTGCTCGCGGTCGACGACCACGATGTCCCCCTTGGCCTCGGCCTGATCCAGGGTGGCGGCGGTCTTGTCGTAACAGGCGAGGCGCGCGGCGCCGTCGGCGATCTTCCGGCAGTCGGCCAGTTCCTGGAAGATCTGCGCGCGGCCCTCGGCCTTGGGCTGGGCCAGCGCGACGGGCGGCGCGATTGCGGCGAAAAGCAGGCTGAGTGCGAGAACGCTGCGCGGCATCATCATGGCGGGTCTCGGTGATCCAGGGGCGATTCCTTTCGCAGGCCGCTGCGCCCCGTGCAACGGCGACGAACGGCCTTTCCGAGGCCGCGGCGACTGCGCGGCGAGACGAAACAAGCGCAAGCGCTTTGCGACGAACGGCGCGGACGCTGTCACAATCCTTGACGAAACCTTGCCCGCTTTACCCCAGCGCCCGGCAATCTGTGACCAGAATGCGACAGGTGGGCGCCCGAAACATTGCGTAGAGCTAATGTGCGTTGACCGACCCTGGTTGTGGTTCGTAACTCCGCCGTAACCGAAAACCGACCGTTTTCGGGACCGATCTCTTTTTGTGGGGAGCGGCCGCCCCTCGAGGCAGGACCGCTGGAGGATCTAAACCGTGAAATTCAAGCCCATGCGGGAACGCCTGTTGGCGTCTTCTATGATTTGCGGCGTGGCCATGCTGGCCTCGACGCAAGCGCTGGCCCAGACCGCGACCGAGGAAGTCTCGGAAGTCGTCGTCACCGGTACGCGCATTCCGTCGCCGAACCTGGAGTCGGTGAGCCCGGTGACCGCGGTGACCGCCGCTGAAATCAAGGCGACCGGCGTCACGCGCGTCGAAGACATGATCAACAGCCTGCCGCAGGCCTTCGCGGCTCAGGGCTCGGCCCTGTCGAACGGCTCGACCGGTACGGCGACCATCAGCCTCCGTGGCCTGGGCGCGACCCGCACGCAGGTTCTGATCGACGGCCGTCGCCTGATGCCCGGCACGCCGAACACCCTCGGCGGCGCTCTGGCCGCCGACATCAACTTCATTCCTTCGGCCCTGATCCAGCGCGTTGACGTGCTGACGGGCGGCGCCTCGGCCGTGTACGGCGCCGACGCCGTGGGCGGCGTCGTGAACTTCATCATGATGCGCAACTTCGAAGGCGTGCGCGTCGATGCCCAGTACGGCATCTACCAGCACGACAACGGCAACGACGTCGCCGGCGCGGTGAGCGCTGCGCGGGCCCGCGCGTCGACCAAGGAATTCTTCAACCTGCCGAAGGACAACGTCCGCGACGGCGAATCCAGCCAGGTGACCCTGGTGATGGGCGTCAACTCGCCCGACGGCAAGGGCAACGTGACCGCCTACGCCGGCTACCGTCACGTCGAGCCCATCCTGCAGGGCAACCGCGACTTCTCGGCCTGTACGCTGAACTCGGGCGCCGACTTCCTGACGGCCGGCTGCGGCGGTTCGGGCACGGCCTTCCCGGCGCGCGTCGGCAGCTTCATCGTCGACTTCAACGGCGGCTCGGCGTTCATCCCGCGCGTCGCCTCGCGCGACATCTACAACTTCGGTCCGTCGAACTACTTCCAGCGGCCTGACGACCGCTACGTGCTGGGCGCCTTCGCCGAGTACGAAGTGACCGAGTGGGCCAAGGCGTACATGGACGTCATGTTCATGGACGACACCTCGACCTACCAGATCGCGCCGGGCGGCGTGTTCGCCGGCACCTTCTCGATCAACTGCGCCAACCCCTTCCTGTCGGCGGCCCAGCGCGGCCAGCTGACGGCCACGGCGGCTTCGGGCGGCGGCACCTGCGCCAGCAACCCGGCCGGCACGTTCACGGGCATCGTCGCCCGCCGGAACATCGAAGGCGGCGGCCGTCAGGGCCGGACGCAGCACCAGCAGTACCGCTACGTCGTCGGCGTGAAGGGCGATCTGAACGACAACTGGTCGTACGACTTCGCCATGCAGTACGGCCGCGTGTCGTTCAACCAGGTCCAGACCGGCTTCTTCCGGACCTCGGCCATCAACCAGGCCCTGAACGTCGTCTCCACCCCGACCGGTCCGCAGTGCGCCAATCCGTCCGGCGGCTGCGTGCCCTACAACATCTTCAGCCTGGGCGGCGTGACCCGCGCGGCGCTGGACTTCCTGGAAACCCCCTCCACGCAGAACGGCAACCTGTTCGAGCGCATCGTGAACTTCAACATCGGCGGTGACCTCACCGAGTACGGTGTGAAGACGCCTTGGGCCAACGACGGCGTGGGCGTCTCGATCGGCGCCGAATACCGTCGCGAGCAACTGGACTACGCGGCCGACTTCATCTCGTCCTCGGGCGACCTGAACGGCTCGGG
The DNA here is from genome assembly GCF_004299445.1 of Phenylobacterium sp. Classification (GTDB taxonomy): domain Bacteria; phylum Pseudomonadota; class Alphaproteobacteria; order Caulobacterales; family Caulobacteraceae; genus Phenylobacterium. The sequence goes on from NZ_SCTC01000069.1 coordinate 138,272, forward strand.
CGGCGCCAACCCGCCGGTCAACGGCTCGTTCGACGTCTACGAAGTGTTCGCCGAAACCCGCATTCCGCTGGTCCAGGACGCGCCCTTCGCCAAGTCGCTGACCGCCGAACTGGCGTTCCGCTACTCGGACTACTCGACGGTCGGCACCACCGAGACCTACAAGATCGCCGGTGACTGGGAGCCGGTCGACGGCGTCCGCGTCCGCGGCGGCTACAACCGCGCCGTCCGCGCTCCGCACATCCTCGAGCTCTACTCGCCGCGGAACGTGACCCTGGACGGCACCCGTGACCCGTGCGCCGGCCTCACGGCCGCCAACCCGCTGGTCGCCCGCTGCGCCGCCCTGTTCAAGCTGACCACGGCGCAAGTCCTGGCCATCGAGGCGAACCCCGCCGCGCAGTACAACGGCCTGATCGGGGGCAACCCGAACCTGGATCCGGAAATCGCCGACACCTACACCGTCGGCGTGGTGCTGCAGCCGTCGTTCCTGCCCGGCCTGAACGTGTCGCTCGACTACTTCGACATCACGGTGAAGGGCTTCCTGGGCGGCTACGGCGCCGACAACATCATCGACCGCTGCGTCCAGAACCAGGACGCCTCGTTCTGCGCCCTCGTCCGCCGCGACGCCCAAGGCTCGCTGTGGCTGTCGCCGCAGGGCTACGTTGAAGACACCACCTTCAACACCGGCAAGCTCGCGACCACGGGCGTCGACATCAACGTCGGCTACCGCACGGACCTCGACTCGCTGGGCATGGAAGGCATGGGCAGCCTCTCGGGGAACTTCGTCGGCACCTGGCTCGACACCCTGAAGTTCGCGACCCTGCCGGGCGACCCGCTGACCGACTGCGCCGGCAAGTTCGGCACCGTCTGCTCGGCCACCGCCGGCCTGACCTCGCCGAACCCCGAATGGCGTCACAAGGCCCGCCTGACCTGGGCCACGCCGCTCGAGTATGGCGAGTGGCTCAAGGACCTCTCGGTGTCGCTGCAGTGGCGCTACTTCTCGAGCGTCGACCTCGACAACCCGGCGGGCGCCGCTTCGGACCTGAAGCTGGCTTCGCGCAGCTACTTCGACCTCACGGCGTCGTGGACGGTGCGCGACAACCTCAACTTCCGCGCCGGCGTGAACAACGTGTTCGACAAGGACCCGCCGCTGACCGGCCAGGGCAACTGCCCGACCGGCCCCTGCAACGGGAACACCTGGCCGCAAGTGTACGACGCCTTCGGCCGGTACCTGTTCATCGGCCTGACCGCCGACTTCTAAGTCGACGATCAGACAAGACGCTTAAGGCAAGGGCGGCGGAGCAATCCGCCGCCCTTTTCCTTTGCGCGGAGGGCGACGCCCGTTTCCCCGCCGCCTTGCTCCCGCTCGTCGATACGGGCGCGCGTTGCGCGGCCTCTGCTGCTAGGCTAACCGCCGGATTTTGCGGGTAGAGGGTCGGCGCGTTGAGCGAGTGGAAGGTCGGACAGATCAAGATCAAGTCGGGCTACACGCCCGCGCCGTCATCGCCGGCGCCGGCGGCCCGCGACCCCAACGCCGATCGTCAGACGCTGCAGGCCATCCAGGCCGCCGCTCAGTCGGGCGACTTCGTCCGCGCCGCCGACATGGCCGAGGCGGCGTTCAGGGGCGGACTCGAGCACCCGATGGTGCTGAACCTCACCGCGCTGAAGTTCGAGGAGGAGAATCGCTTCGAGGACGCGCTCGCGGTGCTGCAGCGGGCCATCCAGATCGCGCCGCAGGACCTTGGCGCCCGCAACGCCGCGGGCCTCGTGCTGACGCGCCTCGAGCGCTATCGCGAGGCGCTGGCGATGTTCGACAGCGTCGTCGAGATCATGCCCGAGTTCGCCGGCGCCCACTGCGCCCGGGGCGCCACCCTGGAGGCCCTGGGCCGCCTGAAGGAAGCCGAGGCGGCCCACCGCCGCGCCCTGGAGCTCGAGCCGGAAAACCTGGGCGCCATGCAGGGCTGCGCCAATCTGCTGAGCCGTCGAGGCGCCCATGCCGAGGCCCGGCCGCTGGCCGAGGCCGTGCTGCAGGCCGAACCGAACTTCCCGGACGCCGTGATGGTGCTGGCCGCCGCTGACGCCGCCGAGGGTCACGCGGGGCGCGCCCAGGCCCGCCTGGAGATGCTGGCGGGCGACGAGCGGCTGACGCCGCATCAGCGGGCCCTGGCCTATGGCCAACTGGGCGACGTGCTCGACAGCCAGGACCTCGTGCCTGAGGCGTTGAAGGCCTACGAGGCCTGCAATACGGGCCTCGCCCAGGCCTACGCGCCGCTCTACGCCCGCGGCGACAACGCGCTGCAGTTCGCCCGGGCCATGCTGGCCGAGATGGACGCCATCCCCGCCGCGGCCTGGAACACCGCGCCCGGTCCGGCCCCGGCGGATGGCCCCAGGACCCATGTGTTTCTGCTGGGCTTCCCCTGCTCGGGCACGACGCTGCTGGAGCAGGTGCTGGCCAGCCACCCTGACGTCGAGGCCCTGGAGGAGCGCGAGACGCTGTCCGAGGCCCAGCGCGCCTTCCAGATGAAGCCGGATGACGTCGCGCGCCTCGCCCAGGCCTCCGAGGCCGAGCTTGCCCCGCTGCGCGACGCCTACTGGGCTCGCGTGCGGGCCGAGGGCGGGGACCCGACGGGCAAGGTGTTCGTCGACAAGCACCCGCTGCACACCTTCCGGCTGCCCCTGATCCAGAAGCTGTTCCCCGACGCGAAGATCCTGTTCGCCCGCCGCGATCCCCGCGATGTGGTGCTGTCGTGCTATCGCCGCCGTTTCGCCATGAGCAACTCGGCCTACCAGCTGCTGACGCTGTCCGGCGCGGCGGCCTACTACGACGCCGCCATGAGCCTGGCCGAGGCGCTGCAGCCGGCCATGGCCGCCAACACCCTCGTCGTGCGCCACGAGGCCCTGATCGAGGACTTCGACAAGGCTGTGGGCGAGGTCTGCGGCTTCCTGGGCCTCGCGTGGTCGGACTCCCTGCGCAACTTCGCCGAAAAGGCCCGTGATCGTGCGGTGGCCACGCCCAGCGGCGCGCAGCTGTCGCGCGGCCTTTCGGCCGAGGGCGTCGGCGCCTGGCGGCGCTATGGCGACCAGTTGGCGGCCACGGCGCCGGCCCTGGCGCCCTGGGTGAAGAAGTTCGGATACGCCGCCGAATGACGCTGACGCGCCGCCACGCCGCGCAGGCGTTGCTTCTGGGCGGCCTGGCCACCGCCTGCGCGACGCCGCCGCGGCGCGAGCCGGTGATCTCGATCAACCTCGCCGACGCCCAGACGCCGCCCGATCCCGACACGACCCACCTGGAGACCGCCTTCGACGAGGCCAGGCGGATGACGGTGCCGGTGAAGCTAGGCGCCCGCGGTCCATTCCAGTTCGTGGTCGATACCGGCGCCAACCGCACGGTCATCGGCGTCGAGACGGCCGCGCTCTGCAGCCTGGCCGCCGACGGGACCACGCCGGTCCACGGGATCGTGGGAACCCAACCGGCGCCGCTGGTGAAGGTGCCGCGGCTGCGCGTGGGCCAGGTGCAGTCGTCCAACCTGAGCCTGCCGGTGCTGCCCAAGGCGAGCCTGGGCGCAGACGGCCTGTTGGGCATCGACGTGCTGAAGGGCCGGCGGATGCGGCTCTCTTTCGTCCGCAACACCTTCGAGATCGGCCCCTCCGGGTCGGGGGCGTCGGTCAACATGCTGGGCGGTGGGGGCGGCACACGCATTCCCAGGCGCACGGACGGCATCGTCGTGCCGGCTCAGTACCGCTCGGGGCAGTTGGTGATCTTCGATGCCGATGTCGACGGCATCCCGGTGCGCGCGTTCCTGGACTCGGGCGCGCAGATCACCTGCGGCAACGAGGCCCTGCGGGACGCCCTGATCCGCCAGCGTCCCGGCTACGACAAGCGCATGCGCGACACTCAGCTGATCAGCGCTACCGGCCAGACCTCGCCGGCCCGGCTGGCTGCGCTCCCGCGGCTGCGGCTGGGCGGGATGGGGCTGAACAACATCCGCGCCGCCTTCGCGCCGCTGCACATCTTCAACCTGTGGGATCTGAACGATCGGCCGTCCATGCTGGTGGGCGTGGACGTGCTCCGGAACTTCGACGAGGTGATCCTGGACTTCGGCCGCCGCGAGGTGACCTTCATCCACCAGCGGCGCCAGGCGCCGGCGTAGGGCTTAGCGGATCGGCATGGGCGCCAGCACCGTCGCCTTGCCCTCGCTGCGCATGCGCGCCTCGGCCAGCTGATCCAGCATCTGCTGTGCGCGCGGATCGCCGAACACCCAGGCGGCGGCGGCCAGCGTTCGGGCCGAGCTGGCCTGGACGCCCAGGGCCCGCTGCAGGCTCTCGAACGTCCCGGCCGCCGGGGTCATGCGGCGCAGGGGGATATCGCCCTCCAGCTTCGCCAGCTGCTTGGCCTTCTCCACTGCCTGATAGAAGCCGCCGACCTCGTCCACGAGGCCCAGCCCCTTGGCCTGGGCGCCGGTCCAGACGCGGCCCCTGGCGATCTCGGCCACCCGCTCGGGCGGCAGCTTGCGGCCGGTCGCCACGCGATTGAGGAAGTTGGCGTAGATGCGGTCCATCCAGCCGCCGAAGGCCGCGCGCTGGCTCTCCGAGAACGGCTGGCCCAGGCCGAACGCGCCGGCATAGTCGCCGCCGACGCCCGTGCCGCGCACGTCCACCCCCAGCTTGGCCAGCGCCGGTCCCACGGCGAACTTGCCGCCGTAGACCCCGATGGAGCCGGTCAGCGTCGTGGGTTGGGCCACGATCGCCGAGGCCTCGGACGAGATCCAGTAACCGCCCGAGGCGGCATAGGTGCTCATCGAGATCACCACCGGCTTGCCCTTGGACTTGGCGAACCGCACGGCGTCCAGGATCTGCTCCGAGGCGGTGTCCGAGCCGCCGGGCGAGTTCACCCGCAGCACGATGGCCTTCACGGAGTCGGCCTTGGCCGCGCGCAGGATCGCGTTGGACAGCTCGTCGGAATAGATGGTCGAGCCGCCGGTGAACGGATTGCCGCCGTGATCCTCGCCCGTGACGATGGGGCCCTCGGCCTCGATGACCGCGATCGTGTCGCCGGTGCGCGGTTGGTCGCGGCGCGGGTCGACATAGTCGTCGAAGTCGACGGTCTTGGCGTCCTTGCCGGCCTTGTCGAGCAGGGCCTGCTCGACCTCTCGCACCTGGCCCACCCGGTCGATCAGCCTCAGCCGCAGGGCGTCCTCGGCGACGTACGGGCCCGCCTCCAGCGCCTTGCGAAGGCCCGCGGCGTCGGCCTTCCGGTCGGCAGCCGCCGTGGCCAGATTGGACTGGTAGACCGAGCCCATCCACGACAGCGTCGCTTCCTTGTGGGGGGCGGTGTAGTCGCTGAAGAGGTAGCCGTTGACGGCGTTCTTGAACTCGCGCCGCTGCTCGTACTGCGGGACGACGCCGTACTTGTCGAAGAAGCGCTTGAAGAACAGATCCTCGGTGGCGACGCCGGTCACCTGCAGCGAGGCGCCGGGCTGCATCCAGAACTGGTCGGCGGCCGAGCCCAGCATATAGGTCGCGGTCACGAACCCGGCCGGATAGATGCCCTGGCTGTGGGCGTAGATCGGCTTGCCGGCGGCGCGGAAGTGCTTGAAGGCCTGCCGGAGCTCATCGGCCATGCCCGGCTCGACCCCGCCCTCGGGCAGCCGCACCAGCACGCCCTTGATCCGATCGTCGTCCTCGGCCCGGCGCAGGGTCTCGATGATCGACATCACCGAAGCGGAATTGCGCGCCAGGCCCCACAGCGGATTGTTCGGCGACTGGTCCGACAGCGGCGCGCGCAGGTCGAGCTCCAGCACGGTGTGGGACGGCATCGGCGTGGGCGCCGTCGCCGACAGCGCCATTCCGATCAGCAGCATCGGCACGCCGACCATGAAGATGACCAGCCCCGCAAAGACCCCGGCCGCGGTGATGAGGAACTGCTTCATGGTCTCCAGGGGTCGTGTGCGCCGCGCCGTCCGCGCGCTGTCGCATACATATGTGTCGGCGGCAAAGTCCGCGCACGGGGGCGGACGAAAAAGGTCGCAGGCGCCCGCCGCTCGCCCACGCGATCAGCGGCGATTAGGCCGCGGCAGGGATCTGGAACTCTCGGGAAAGGAAGATGGTCGGAGTGGCAGGATTTGAACCTGCGACCCCTGCGTCCCGAACGCAGTGCTCTACCAGACTGAGCCACACTCCGACTTGGAGGCGCGCTTATAGAGGAGGGTCCGCCGGGCTGCAAGCCGGCCATTTGCGGCGATTTATCAGAGGCGTTGCATCGCCCCGCGCGCTGCGCTATTTCCCCCGCTCCCGAGGGCACGGCCCCTCGGTAGCCGTTCCTGCTGGGGAATGGTGTAATGGTAACACTGCGGTTTTTGGTACCGTCATTCTAGGTTCGAGTCCTAGTTCCCCAGCCACGGAATTCCGCCCTGTTCGGGGCGGCGCCCCGCGGGGCGCGACGGGATTGCAGGACCACAACCCCCTGTTGCTGCGACAGCCTGTCACCCGGGAATCTACTTAAGCAATCGTCCCGAATTTCCCTGACCCGAATCAGTGTGGTTCTTGGGTGGCGTTAACCATAGTGAACGCCGGCTGAAGACGGCCTTCGGATGACTTCGGGACCTGGCGCTGGGGGCGCCGGGACGGCCTGAGATCGTCGACGGCCCCGCCTTGCCGGTGTTCTCCGAGAGAGTGGGGCGCGCGTGGGCGGCAAGGTGCTTATCATCGACGACGATCCGGCCCTGCTGCGGCTGATGTCGATGGCGTTCCAGCAGGCGGGGTTCAACACCGTCTCCGCCGACAACGGCCGCAGCGGCATCCGCATGGCCGGCGCCCACCGCCCGGACCTGGTGGTCACCGATATCGTCATGCCCGACATCGAAGGCATCGGCGCCATTCGCGTCATCAAGCAGTCCGCCCGCCCGCCGAAGGTGATCGCGATTTCGGGGGCTGGACGGGCCCGCGGCGCCGACTACCTGGGCTGGGCGCGGCATCTCGGCGCGGACGCCGTCCTCGCCAAGCCGTTCCGGATGTCCGAGCTCATGAAGATCTCGAAGTCCGTCATCACCAACGAAAACCAAGACGCCTTGGACCTGGGAGCCTGACCGATGCACATCCTTCTTGTCGAAGACAATCTCTCCACCGCCCGGAGCGTGCAGCTGAACCTGACGAGCGCGGGCCACAACGTGACCCACACGACGTCGGGCGAGGAGAGCGTCGAGCTGGTCGAGCTCTACGACTATGACGCCGTCCTGATGGACATCGACCTGGAAGACATCACCGGCATCGAGGCGCTGCGCGAGCTGCGCCTGAGGAAGAACGCCACGCCCGTGATCATCCTCTCGGGCACGACCGACGTCGAGGTGAAGATCCAGGCCCTGGCCGCCGGCGCCGACGACTACATGACCAAGCCCTTCCACAAGGAAGAGCTGATGGCCCGGATCACGGCCGTGGTGCGACGCTCGCGCGGCCACGTGGACTCGATCATCCGCACCGGCGCGATCGCGCTGAACCTGAACACCCGCAGCGCCGAGGTGGCGGGCCGGCAGATCCACCTGACGCCCAGCGAGTACAAGATGCTGGAACTGCTCTCGCTCAGGAAGAACACGGTCCTGACCAAGGAAGCCTGCCTGAACCACCTCTACAACGGCCTCTCCGAGCCCGAGCCCAAGATCATCGACGTCTTCATCTGCAAGCTGCGGAAGAAGATCGCCGGGGCCGCCGGCGGCGACAGCCAGATCGAGACCGTGTGGGGCGGCGGCTACATGCTGCGCGACGCCAAGACCGATCGGCTGGCAGCCTGATCCACCCTGCTGTTTCCACCTTTCCGAACGGCCGCGCGGGCTTCCGCGCGGCCGTCTCCGTGCGCGGGCTGGAACGGACAATTCGTCACTATGTAGAAGTCCTTAGGTGTTCGTCTCAGGGTGAACGCCACCCCCCGCGTGTGGTTCTCTCTGGACCACAATCTGGTCACGGTTGGGACGTGATGGCGATCAGGGCGAAATCGGCGGGAGAGCGTGCGGGCGAGGGTCAGCGCCAGGCTGCGCGTCGCAGGTCCCGCGCCCAGGTTCCGCTCCGCACGGCAGGCTCGGCCGAGGTCGAGCGCCGGCTTGACGCGGTGCATCGCCAGACGAGCGTCCTGGCACACGACTTCAACAACCTGCTGAACGTGATCATCGCCGCCAACGAGGCCCTGGCCGGGCGCCTGGATCCAGGCAGCGACGCCTTCGAGCTGGCCCAGGTGGGCCTTGACGCAGCCGAGAAGGGCGCCGAGCTTCTGGAGCGCATCCGGTCGCTGAGCGCGCCCATGGCGGCCGAGCCCGACCTGGTGGATGGCGCCGAGGCGCTGGTGGCCGTGACCCGTATGGCCAACGTCTCCACACCCGAGAACGTGACGGTGGTGGCCATGGCCATGCCCGCGCCGCTGGCCTGTCGCGCCGATCGGTCGGGGCTGGAATCGGCGCTGCTGAACCTCTGTATCAACGCGGGCCACGCCATGCCCGGCGGCGGCGCGATCCAGGTGTCAGCGACGGTGGCGCGCCTGGGCGCGAACGCCGCCGCCGAGTTGGGTCTGGAGCGGGGAGCCTACGCCGCCTTCGCCGTGAAGGACCCAGGCGTGGGCATGTCGCCGCAGACTCTGGCCCAGGCGACCCAGCCCTACTTCACGACGCGAAAGGAAAAGGGCGGCAGCGGCCTGGGACTGGCCGGCGCCAAGGCGTTCGCAGAGGCCGCGGGCGGCGCGCTGCGGCTCGTCTCCGCCGAAGGCCGCGGCACGACCGCGACGATCTATCTGCCGATCTAGGCCGCCCCCGCCGAGATGGTCGAGCGGATGAGGTCCGACAGGCTCTCGGCCCGCATCTTCGACATGACGTTGGCGCGGTAGATTTCGACCGTCCGCGGGCTGATCGCCAAGGTGGAGGCGATCACCTTGTTCGACGCTCCGCCGACGATCAGGTCCAGGACCTGGCGCTCACGGCCGGTCAGGCTCTCGAGGCGGCGCATCACGCGCGTGCGCGCGGCGTTGGCGTCAACCGCGGCGTCGTTCTCCTCTATGCAGCCGCGAACGGCGCGCAGCAGCTGCTCGGCCTCATAGGGCTTCTCGATGAAGTCGGTCGCCCCGGCCTTCATGGCGTCGACCGCGCGGCTGACGTCAGCATGGCCTGTAATGACAATCACCGGTAGCAGACAGCCCACGGCCTTGAGCTCGCGGATCAGCTCGATGCCATCCATGCTGGGCATGCGCAGATCGGTCACGACGCAGCCGCGCAGGACGGTGTCGAACTGAGCGAGGAAGTCGTGCGCCGAGGCGTATCCTCGGGTGTTCAGCCCATCCGACTTGAGCAGCATGACGAGCGAATCCCGCGCCGCGTCGTCGTCATCGACGACGAACACTGTTCGTTCGACCGCTGTCGCCACCATCATCACCCGCTCGCGCCAAAACAAAACTGAAGGCGGCGCCACCCAGGCGGCTGGGTTCGACCCAGATCCGTCCCTTGTGATTTTGGACTATAGCACTTGATATAGAGAGGCCTAGCCCCATGCCCTCGGGCTTTGTGCTGGCCAGGGGCTGAAAAAGCCTGTCTGTGACCGACGCGTCCACCCCGGGACCACTGTCCTCGACAATCGTCGCAAGTTGATCTTCGCCGACAAGTCGCGTGGATATGTTGATCTGGCGGTTCGGGTACTTGGTCACCGCTTCAATGGCGTTGCGGGCAAGGTTAACCACAAGCTGTTGAATCTGGATACGATCGGCGATCACGGTGTCGGGGCCCTTGAACAGGTCGTAGACAACACGTGCATTTGCCTCGCGGGCCATCAGCGAGATGATGAAGTCGACCTCGCCGATGATCGCCGACAGGCTCTCGGGCTTCTGCAGGGTTCCACCCCGCGTCGCTAGGTCGCGCATCGTACGGATGATTTCGCCGGCCCGCACCGCCTGGTCGCCCGCGCGCGCGACCGCATCGATCAGGTCGTCGTCGTCCAGCTCCATCCGAGCGATCAGGTTGCGGGCGGCGCGCAGGTAGTTGGCGACGGCGGACAACGGTTGGTTGAGCTCATGCGCGAGCACCGAGGCCATCTCGCCCATAGAGTTCGCCGCCCACACCTGGGTCAGCTGGGCGCGGAGTTCCTCCGACCGGCGCTCGGCCTCCTGAGCCGAGGTCAGGTCTCGGACCACCATGGTCAGCAGTCGCCGGCCCGCTACGACCACCTCGCCGACCCGCAGCTCCATGGGGAACGCCGCGCCGTCCTTGCGCAGGCCGGTGACCTGGCGATAGCTGCCGCTGACGTCCTCTGCCGTGGGCCCCGACAGCGCGACGTCCTCGCCCGGCGGCATCATGCGGCTGAACTTGGCGCCTACCACCTCGGCGGATGTCCAGCCGAACAGGCGCTCGGCGGCGTGGTTGAAACTCTGGATCGCGCCGTCGTCGTCGATCAGAACGAGGGCGTCGGCGACGATGCTGAGGCTGGCCTGCAGCAGCTCTTCCCGCTCGGCCTGGTCGGCGAGCAGTTCCGCGGCGGCGTTGCGTTCGCTGACCTGCCGGCGAAGGCCCCAGGCGGTGAGGCCCCCCAGCAGCAGGAACGCGGCCGTCGGGATCCCATCCTCAACGGCGCTGAAGCCGTCCAGGCCGTTCAGCGTGATCCCGCCCGCCGCCATGGCGAGCGTCGCGGTCAACGCCGCAGCCGGCCCGGCTGCGAGGCCGCAGACCAGCATCGCCGGCGCACAGAGCAGATAGACCGAGTGGCCGAGGATCGGGCGCAGAATGAACACCGCCGTCAGCAAGGCGGCGGACACGCCGATCGCCAGGAGCTGACCTCGAAGCACGCCGAGGCCAAAACCCAGATTCGCCACGCCGGTTGTGCGATTTCCCGTCCACAACCCAGGCATGTATTCTACATTCCCACCGGCCCCGAACCGGCGGCGAAGTTGTGCAGAACTTCTCCAACGCAAGCAATTACGTACAAACCCATAAGGGTGGCCGCCCCAGGGGAACTCACCTCTCGGGCGAAAGTCTGAACCCTCTTTCAACTGTCGGGGCGAAACCTTGGCTCACCCACCCGACAGCCGGACGCCCAGCGTATCGGGCGGGGTCTCATCTCCGCCGTTCAGCGCCTTCTGCATCCAGACGATGTCGACCCAGCGGCCGTGCTTGAAGCCGAAGCTCTTGCCGACGCCGGCGTCCACGAACCCCAGCGACCGGTGCAGCCCGATCGAGGCGGCGTTGCCGCTGTCGCCGATCACGGCCACGAGCTGCCGGACCCCGATCGCTTCACAGGCGGCGATCACCGCCGACAGCACGGCGCGGCCCACGCCTTTGCCGATGGCCTCGGGAGCGATGTAGACGCTGTCTTCCAGGGTGTAGCGATAGGCCTGCCGCGGCCGGAACGGACCCGCATAGGCGAAGCCCACGACCCTCCCGGCGTCCTCGGCGACGAGATAGGGCAGGCCGCGTGCGGCGACGGCCGCGCGACGGGTCTCCATCTCGGCGGGGGAGGGCGGCTCCTCCTCGAAGGTGCCCAAGCCGTGCCGCACGTGGTGGCCGTAGATCGCCGCCAGGGCCTCCGCGTCGTCCGCCGTCGCCGCCCGTACGATCATTTCGCCTTCCAGGTTCCTTCGATGGCCCAGACGGCGAAAGCGTAGTCGAGGGCGATCTCCTTCAGGAAGTCGAACCGGCCCGAAGCGCCGCCGTGGCCGGCCTCCATGTTGATCTTGAGCAGGATGGGGGCGTCGCCCGTAGTGCATTCGCGCAACTTGGCCACCCACTTCTGCGGCTCCCAGTAGGTGACGCGCGGGTCCGAAAGGCCCCCTGTGGCCAGGATCGGCGGGTAGGCCTTCGCGGCCACCTGATCGTAGGGGCTGTAGCTTTCGATCAGGTCGTAGGCGGCGGGATCTTCGATCGGGTTGCCCCACTCGGGCCATTCGGGCGGCGTCAGCGGCAACGACGTGTCGCTCATGGTGTTCAGCACGTCGACGAACGGCACCGCGGCGATGATCGCGCCCCAGAGGTCGGGCCGCAGGTTGGCCACCGCGCCCATCAGCATGCCGCCGGCCGAGCCGCCGTAGGCCGCGATTCGCCCCATCGAGGCATAACCCTCGGCGATCAGGTGCTCGGCGCAGGCGATGAAGTCGGTGAAGGTGTTGGGCTTCTTCTCCTTGCGGCCGTCGAGGAACCAGCCCCAGCCCTTGTCGGAACCGCCGCGGATGTGCGCCGTGGCCCAGATCCACCCACGGTCGACCAGGCTGAGATTGCGGATCGAGAAGCTGGGCTCCATCGCATGGCCATAGCTGCCATAGCCGTAGAGCAGCACCGGCGCCGACCCATCCTGAGGCGTCTCCTTCAGCATCAGCAGGGTGACCGGGACCTCCTGTCCGTCCGGCGCCTTTGCGAACAGGCGGCGCGCCACATAGCGCGACGGGTCGTGGCCCGACGGCACCTCCTGGGTCTTGCGCAGGGTCCGCTCGCGGGTGGCCATGTCGTAGTCGAAGGTCTGCCGGGGCGTGGTCGGCGACTGGTAGACGAACCGCGTGGTCGTCGTGTCGTACTCGTAGCCGCCCTCGAGGTTCAGCGCGTAGGCCTCCTCGTCGAACGAGACGATGTGCTCGACGCCGTCACGCGCCGTCACCACCAGGGTGTCCAGCGCGTTCACCCGCTCGGCGCGGACCAGATGGTTCGCAAAGGCGGCGAAGCCCGCGACGTAGTGGCCGGGACGATGCGCGATCCAGTCGCGCCAGGTCGAGCGGGCCGGAACCGCGGCCTCCGAGACGCACAGCTTGAAGTCCACGGCGTCGTCGGCGTTGGTGCGGATCACCCACCGGTCTGTCCAGTGTTCGATGGCGTACTTCACGCCCACCTGCCGCGGCTCGGCCACGACCGGCTGGGCGGTCGGGTCGGCGGCGGGGATCAGCCAGAGCTCGGTGGTCTCCTGGTTGCCCACATGGATCAGGATGTGGCTGTCGTCGGCGGTGACGCCCACGCCCAGGAACATGCCGTCGTCGGCCTCTTCATAGACCAGCACGTCGTCGGCGCCCCCATCGGCGCCTGGACGCGCCGCCCTGCGGAAGACCTTGGCGGGGCGGGCGTTCTCGTCGCGCCAGATCCAGAACAGCCACTGGCTGTCGGGCGAGAAGCAGAAGTCGCCGTAGGCGCTCTCGATGGGCGGTCCCACCTCCTGGCCGGTCGCCAGGTCCTTCACGCGCACCTGATAGTATTCCGAGCCCTGCTCGTCGGCGGCCCAGGCGTAGAGCTCGTGGTCCGGGCTGTGGTGCGCGCCGCCGACATTGAAGTAGGCCTTGCCCTTCGACAGCGCCTCCTCGTCCAGCAGCACCTCTTCGCCTTCGCTCGCGCCGCGCGGGCGGCGGGCATGCACCGGATGCTCGGCGCCGAGGTCGTAGCGGACATAGTAGTCGAACGGCCCGTCGGGGGCGGGGACCGAGGAGTCGTCCTCCTTGATGCGCCCCTTCATCTCGGCGAACATCTGGGCCTGCAGGGCCTCGGTCTCGGCCAACACGGCCTTGGTGTAGGCGTTCTCGGCGTCGAGATGCTCGCGGACGTCGGCGCGCAAGGCCTTCGGATCGCGCAGCACCTGCTGCCAGTTCTCGTCCTTCATCCAGGCGTAGTCGTCGGTTCGGACGCGGCCCAGTTGCTCGATGCGGCGGGGGATCTTCTGGGCGACGGGGGGCTTGGGCAGGGTCATGCCCGCTAGATGCGACGCCCGCCCGCCGGTGTCATCCCCACATCCCTGCGGCGCCCACGAAGGCGTGATCGGGCAGGCCGTTGTCGCCAGGCCCTTGGCCCGCGACTGTGTCGTCCGGGGCGCCCGGCGCGCGAAGGCCTGACGGCGAAGCTTTCCTGTTTGTTTTCCGACAGGTGCGCGCTTCCGCGCAGCGGCGTTCGGGCGCAGGGGATTATGGCGACTTGTAGGCAGGCGCAGTTCAGTGATTCACTCTTTATGCATCGAGATCGCGCATCAAAGTCGCGAAGGGTTTTTCGAGTTTAGGGGCCCGGCATGGTCATGGACCTTGCGGTTGAGCTGATCCACGCGACTGTCCAGCTGGAGCAACCGCTGGGCGACGGGACCCGCACGGTGGGGACCGGGTTCCTCATCTCGTCGCCCGGGCCCGACGGCAAGCCGCGCACGGTCCTCATCACCGCCAACCACGTCTTCGACAAGATGCAGCTGGCCGAGGCCCGCATCGGCTATCGCGTGGCCAATGCGGACGGCTCGTGGTCCTACGCGCCCAAGCCTCTCAAGATCCGCGACAAGGACGGCGCGGCGCTCTGGACCCACCATCCCACCCGCGACGTGGCGGCCATGACGATCAAGGCTCCGCCGGAGTTCGCCAAGGCGGCGATCCCGGTGGACTACCTCGCCAAGGACGACACCTTCGACGCCTATCAGGTGAACGCCGGCAACGAGATGATGGCGCTGGGCTTTCCGCGCGGCCTGTCGGCGAATTCGGCAGGCTTCCCGATCCTGCGCTCGGGCCGCGTGGCCAGCTACCCGCTTGGCCCGGCGGCGGCGTTCCCCACGTTCCTGCTCGATTTCTCGGTGTTCCCGGGCAACTCGGGCGGCCCGGTGTTCATCAGCCGCCAGCAGAATCCGACCACGCTGACGCCGGTCGGCGACAAGGCGCCTGAGCAGGGCTTCATCGCGGGTCTGCTGACCCAGCAGGTCGAGCTGAATTCCGAACGCCTGGAAATCGGCATCGTCACGCACGCTCGGTACATCCGCGAGACGATCGACCTGATGGGTTCGCCCCTGGCGGCCGCCACGGTGGCCGATGCCGATCGGCCGACGCCCCCGGCCGTCCAGGGCGCCCGCACGGCCGCGGCGGAAGAAGCGGCGCGGGACTAGCCGCGCCGCGCAACGTCTAGCCGCCGTAGACGACCGAAATCGTCTCGGCGATGCAGGCGGGCTTGGACTCGCCTTCGATCTCGATGGTGCACTCGTTCTTGATCTGCATGCCGCCGGCCTTGGGCTCGGCGCCGATCAGCTTCTGGCGCATGCGCACGCGCTTGCCGACGCGCACCATGTTGATGAAGCGCACCTTGTCCGAGCCGTAGTTGATGCCCCGGGTCACGCCCTTCACCGGCAACATCCCCGCGCCCAGGAACGGGATCAGGCTGAGCGTCAGATAGCCGTGGGCGATCGGGCCGCCGATCTCCTTGGTGGCGCGCTCGACGTCGACGTGGATCCACTGATGGTCGCCGGTCGCCTCGGCGAACTGGTTCACACGCTCCTGGGTGATTTCGACCCAGTCCGACACGCCCACTTCCTGGCCCACCATGCCGGGCAGGTCCTTGATCTCGACCGGGTTCATTCGTCTCGCTCCTCGCGCTTGAAACTGGAGCCTGTCGTCTAACATCTGTTTGGATCGGAGCAAGGCGGACGCGAGGTCAGATGGGCGAGGACATCACGATCCGCCGTGCGCGCGCGGACGAAGCCGGGGTGCTGACCGCGCTCGCGCTGCGGGCCAAGGCGTCATGGGGCTACGACGCGGCGTTCATGGAAGCCTGCCGCGAGGAGCTCACCCTGACGCCCGCGAAGATGGCCGCCTGGCAGGTGTGGGTGGCCGAAGCGGGCGGGCGGATCGCCGGCATGATCGCCCTCAACCTGGAGCGAGGCGCCCAGGTCGAGGACTTCTTCGTGGAACCTGCGTTCCAGGGCCGCGGCGTTGGCGGTGAGCTGATCGCGACCCTCCAGGAGGCCGCCCGCGCGGCGGGGGTCGGGGTGCTGGAGGTGGACGCCGATCCGAACGCCGAGGCGATCTACGCAAAGCTGGGATTCCAGACGTTCAGCCGCTCGCCCTCGGGCTCGATCCCCGGGCGGTGGCTCCCCCGCATGCGGTTGGCGCTCTGATTTCTCTGGACCGGTCTAGGCCGGCGCGCCGTCGAAGATCAACACCTCGCTGCGCGCGCGCTGGCGCAGGCTCAGCAGCGGCGGATACTCGGGCGATGCGTAGAAGGCCCGGAGCGTGGTCATGTCGGGAAAATCGAGCAGCACGGTGCGCCGCACCGCCCGATCGCCTCCAGGATCTTTGCCTCGCCGCCACGCGCAAGATAGCGTCCGCCGTACCGGGTGAGCAGCGCGGAAACGTCGCGCCGGTAGGCCTCGACGCCTTCCGGATCGATGACGTCGATCTCGGCAAGCAGATAGGCGGCCATGGCGGCGTCAGACGATCCGCGAGCCTTCCTTGCCCCAGTAGGCGTCCCGGATAAGGCGCTTGTAGAGCTTGCCGGTCGCGTGGCGCGGCAGCTCCTCCATGAAGTCCAACTTGCGCGGCGCCTTCACGTGGCTGAGACCGGCGCGGGCGAAGGCCATGAGCTCGTTGCGCAGCGCGTCGCCAGCTTCGGCCCAGTTGGCCGGCTGGATCACGGCCACCACCTGTTCGCCCATCTCCTCGTGCGGCGCGCCCACGACGGCGACGTCGGCGACCTTGGGATGGCCGATGAGCAGGTTCTCGATCTCCTGCGGATAGATGTTCACGCCGCCCGAGATGATCATGAAGCTCTTGCGGTCGGTCAGATAGAGGAAGCCCTCCTCGTCCACCCAGCCTACGTCGCCCAGGGTGGTCCAGCCGTGCTTGTTGGTGCCCTCGGCCACCTTCTCTGGGGCGTTGTGGTAGCTGAGCGGCGGGCCGTTGGCGAAGTGCACCACGCCCTCGCTGCGGGGCGGCAGCGCCTCGCCGTCCTCGCCGCAGATGCGCAGTTCGCCGATGACCGCGCGGCCGACCGAACCCTTGTGGGTCAGCCAGTCCTGCGCGGTGATGTAGCAGAAGCCGTTGCCCTCGGTGCCGGCGTAGTACTCGTAGATGGCGTTGCCCCACCAGGCGATCATCTGCTCCTTCACGGGGATGGGGCAGGGGGCCGCCGCGTGCACCGCCGACTTCATCGAAGAGACGTCGTACTTGGCGCGCACCTCTTCCGGCAGCTTCAGCATGCGCACGAAGTGGGTCGGCACGAACTGGCCGCAATCGCACCTGTACTTCTCGATGAGGGCCAGCGCGGCCTCAGGGTCGAACTTCTCCATCACCACCACGGTGCCGCCCGAGCGGTGCACGCCCATGGTCCAGCGCAGCGGCGCCGCGTGATAGAGGGGCGCCGGCGACAGGTAGACCGGCGTCTCGGGGAAGCCGAACAGCATCTGGGCGATGCTGCCCATGCCCGGGGTCTCGTCGATGGCGAGGCCGGTCAGAGGCGGCTTGATGCCTTTAGGCCGTCCGGTGGTGCCCGAGGAATAGAGCATGTCCGAGCCCGAGGTCTCATCGGCGATCGGCGTGGTGGGGAAGGCGGCCAGGGCCTCTTCCCAGCTGGCGTAGGGCGCCCGAGCCTCGCCGGTCATGTAGAGCTTCACATGCTTGGGCAGCACGCCCGGAAGCTCGTCGACCACGCTGCCGACGCCGGGCGAGGTGATCAGCACCTGCGCGCCGCAGTCGCCGATGATGTAGTCCACCTCGCCGGCGGTGAGCTTGGACGAGATGCAGGTGTAGTAGAGCCCGCTGCGCTGGGCGGCCCAGGCGATCTCGAAATAGCGCGGGTGGTTGTCCATGAAGATCGCGATCACGTCGCCGGTCTTCAGACCCAGCGAGCGGAACAGGTGCGCGCCCTGGTTCGAGCGCTCGTCCAGTTGCTTGTAGGTCACCGTCTCGCCCGACCCGGCCATGATGTAGGCGGCGCGGTCAGGATGGGTCTTGGCGTGGGTCGACGGATGCATGCTGTTCACTCCCGTGGACGGTCTGCGAGCCGCCCCTTTCACGGCGCGATAGCAGGCGGGTGACGTCGGGTGCGTCAAGCGGGGCCGGCGCCTGTCGTTCGGGCGAATTCACGTCAGCCTGCACGGACTTTCGACAAACGTGACGCATCCGTCACGGTGTGACGCGGCGGTCTCGCAACGCCGCCGGCCGCCGACCAAGGTTCCGCAACCGATCCCCCAGGAGGTTCCATGGTCGCCCTTCTCCTTGCCGCCCTCTTCCAGAGCGCGGCGCCCGCCGCCACCGTCGCCGCCACGCCCGCCGCGCCGCCCGCAAAAGCCGCGAGGCTGGCCTGCCGCAAGGAGACGGTGGTCGGCAGCACGATCAAGAAGAAGATCTGCCCCCGCAAAGTCGAAGTGGCCGCCCAGGGTGACTCCCCCGAGGCCGCCGAGATGGCCCAGGACAAGTAGCGCTCATCGCTGCGCCGAGGGCGGGGGTGATGCGCCCGCGCCGTCCGTTCTTCGGGTCGCGCCAAGCTTGACCGACCTACCGTGAGCCCTGCGCCAAAAGGCATGCTATTCGCTCGCGGACGGAGGCAACTTGATCGACTCGCTTCACCTGGCGCTGGCCAACCTTCTGGCTCCGGCTGTGCTGTTCTTCCTCCTGGGGTTCGGCGCCGGATGGCTGCGCTCCGACCTCACCGTGCCCGAGAGCGCCGCCAAGACGCTGGCCCTCGTGCTCATGCTCTGCATCGGTTTCAAGGGCGGCGTGGAGGCGTCCAAGGCGGGCCTCTCGCCCGACTTCCTCTCGGCGGCGGGCGCCGGCGTGGCGCTCAGCTTCCTGACGCCGGTGGTCGGGTTTTTCGCTCTGCGCGCGATAAGCAAACTGGATCGCGCCACCGCGGCCGCGACGGCGGCGCACTATGGCTCGGTCTCGATCGTGACGTTCGTGGCCGGCACTGAGTTTCTCAAGGCCGCCGGCCTGCCATTCGGGGGCTACATGGTCGCCGTGGTCGCCATGATGGAGACGCCCGCGATCCTCTCGGCGCTGCTGCTGGCCGGGGCCGGAGCCGCCGGTCGCCAGGGCCTGCGTGGCGAACTGGTCCGGGAAGTGGCCCTGAACGGCTCGGTGGTGGTGCTGATCGGCTCGTTCCTCATCGGCGCGGTCACGGGCACGGCGGGGATGGCGAAGCTGGATGTCTTTGTCGGACCGGTATTTCAGGGCGTGCTCGTGATCTTCCTGCTCGACATGGGATTGGTCGCTTCGCGGCGCCTGCGCGCGGCCCGCAGCCTGACCCTGCCCATCGTTGCGTTCGCCCTGATCATGCCGCTGGTGTCCTGCGGCATGGCGCTGCTGCTCTCGTACGGGCTGGGATTGAGCGCCGCCGATACGGCGATCCTGGCGATCCTGGCGGCCAGCGCATCGTACATCGCGGTCCCGGCCGCGATGCGCATCGCGATTCCGGAAGCGGATCCCGGCGTCTACCTCACGCTATCGCTGGCCATCACCTTCCCCTTCAATCTCGTCCTCGGCATTCCGCTGTACACAGCCGCGGCCAGGCTCGTCATGGGATGATCATGCAGACCACAGGACGCAAGAAGCTCGAGATCATCATAGAGGCCACGGTTCTTCGGCGGGTCGAGCAGTTCCTCGACGAGGCAGGGGTGCGCGGCTGGACCGTGCTGCCCAGCGTGGAGGGGCACGGCAGCGGCGGCGACTGGACGAGCGGGGATTTCACGCCGGGGCAGGAACGCCGGATGATCGTCGCGATCGCGGCGGACGACGTCGCCCGTCGGGCGCTGGAACGGCTGTCGGCGTTCTTCGCCGACTATCCCGGCATCGTCTTCATCTCGGACGTCGAGGTGATGCGGGGCGAGCGCTTCTAGCCGACGACCCGCGGGTCGACCTAGGGCGCCGGCG
The DNA here is from genome assembly GCF_004299445.1 of Phenylobacterium sp. Lineage (GTDB taxonomy): Bacteria > Pseudomonadota > Alphaproteobacteria > Caulobacterales > Caulobacteraceae > Phenylobacterium. Next base: position 157,860 of record NZ_SCTC01000069.1, read on the forward strand.
GCGGTCCGGGCGGTGGCGGGAAGGCCAACGGGTCAATCGCGGCGCCTGGCGATCCGGCCGTCACCGCCGCGTACAGGGCCGTGCCGACGGGGCTGTAGGTGATGGCCTCGATGAGCAGCGTCGAGCCGATCAGGACGCCCACCCCCCAGAACCAGGCCGGATGGATCCGTCCGTCGCGGCGCAGGTCGGCGATCATCCCGGCCAGCGGGAACAGCAGCACGGCGACCGTGGTGGCCTCCCAGGCCCATGGAATCAGCAGCGGCATCGGCAGGAGCCGCCCGAAGCCCGGACCCAGCAACAGCGCCATGCCGCAGAAGTGCAGCCGCCGGTGCCAGTCGGTCTGCTTGCGAAGTCGCACCGCGGCCCAGACCAGACCGGCGAAGGTGAAGAGCGACAGGGGGTCGAAGACCAGGAACTGCAACGGCCGGAAGAAGAACGGCACGCCGCCTCGACGCAGCATGGCCACCGTGACCACGCAGCCCAGCACGACCATCAGCACCACCCACCCGGCGGCGATCCAGCCAAGGCGCCGGTGGAGTTCGATCCGATCGGTCGCGGCGAGCACGTTCTGCGTGAGGAAGATGCCGACCCAGCCCATGAACACCACGGCGTGCGCGTGGACGTACCAGGGCGAGGCGAACGTCGAGCGGCCCATGGCCAGCTGGAGCGAGAAGCCCGCGACGATCACCAGGGTCATGGCGATCGCGCCGCCCAGGAAAAAGCCTTGGTCACGGCCGGATGAGGTCGGCGGCCTGTCAGCGATAGCAGTCATGTTCACACTCCCCCTGCGAACACGGTAACCCCAAGCGCGCCGTCGAGCCAGCCGAGCGTCTTCCGGTCAGGATCCGGCCTTCAGAAGACCCCGACGGCGAGCTGCGCCCAGAACAGTGTGAAGCCGCCCGCGAGCGCAAGGCCTGCCAGCGCGCGGTAGGCGGGCCGATCGGTCAGCCTGACGGCGAGCTCGAACGCTCCGCAGGCGGCGACCAGCATGGCCCCGAAGATCGCGAAGTCGGCCTCATCCCAGGCGACCTCGGGTGTGAACGTCATCGCGACCAGCGGAAGCAGCAGCAGGAGAGCCCCTGTGCCCCACATGGCGATCCGCCACCGGCCGCGCCCGCGTCGACCGATAGGTTCGTGTCGCGCCATGGTCCCGCACTCCTCCCGAACGTCTCCACCCTGCCACGACGGGCTCAAGGCTGTGATCTGGATGCTGTGGAGTTCCGATGCAGCCGCCCCTCTTGACCTACCATCCGTCAACCTCGCCGAACTGGGCCAACGCCATAACGAGGAAGACCCAAATGCCCACGTTCGAGACGCTGCTGTATTCGGTGGAGGACGGGATCGCGACGATCACGCTGAACCGGCCCGAGAAACTCAACGCCTTCAACACCAAGATGATGCAGGAGATGATCGCCGCGTTCGACGAGACCGACGCCGACGACAACGTTCGGGTGGTGATCGTGACCGGCGCGGGCCGGGCCTTTTGCGCCGGGGCCGACCTGTCGGCCGGCGCCGAGACCTTCAATTACGATGCGCGAGAGGCGGTGCACCGCGAAGCCCGCATGCGTGAGGGCGTCCAGCGCGACGGCGGCGGTCTACTGACCCTGCGGATCTTCGAGAGCCTCAAGCCGGTGATCTCGGCCTGCAACGGCGCGGCCGTGGGCGTGGGCGTCACCATGCAGCTGGCCATGGACATCCGGCTGGCGTCGGACACGGCCCGCTACGGCTTCGTCTTTGCTCGTCGCGGCCTGAACCCCGAGGCGGCGTCGTCCTGGTTCCTGCCGCATCTGGTAGGCGTCCAGACAGCGCTGGAGTGGTGCTACACCGGCCGCATCTTCCCGGCCTCGGAGGCGCATGAGCGCGGCCTGGTCCGCTCGGTCCACGCGCCCGACGATCTGCTGCCGGCCGCCAAGGCCATCGCGCGCGAGATCGCCGACAACACCGCGCCGGTGTCGGTGGCGCTCACCCGCCAGCTGATCTGGCGCATGGCCGGGGCCCGCCACCCGATGGAAGCCCACCAGGCCGACAGCCGCGGGATCCAGTCGCGGGGCAAGGCCGGCGACGCCCGCGAGGGCGTGACCTCGTTCCTGGAGAAGCGCCCGCCGAACTATCCTGACAAGGTCTCGAAGGACCTGCCCGACATCTGGGACCACTGGACGCCGCCCGCGTTCAGCTGAGCGTCGGCTCAATTACACTAGGACGGCGCCCTCCGCGGGCGCCGTTTTCGTTTGCGGGGGCGCCTTGCTTGTTGCGCTGCGCACACGAATAACAGGTACAAGCGCCGTCTTACTCGCACGGTGCGACGAGCGGTTGTTTAGGCGACATTCGACTTCTCACTCACGAATAGCCGATACCTCGTTGCTCTATTTCCCCGTTGTGCGCGTGAAGCGATCCCGATAATGACGGCGCACTGATCTTGTGAATCACTGGTCGCCATATCCGGCGCCGAACCTTCGGAACCAAAAGAAATGGACGAAAAGACGGAAGTCATCGAGATGACGGCGGACATTGTTTCCGCTTACGTGGGCAACAACACTGTCGCCGCCGCCGACCTGCCGAACCTGATCCAAAGCGTTCACCGCGCGCTCGCGGGCGTCTCGGCTGGCGTTGAGACCGTCGAAGCCGCTCCGAAGGAACCGGCCGTGCCGATCCGTCGCTCGATCACGCCGGACCACCTCGTCTGCCTGGAGGACGGCCGCAAGTTCAAGTCGCTGAAGCGGCACCTGCGCACCAAGTACAACATGAGCCCCGAGGAATACCGCGCCAAGTGGGGTCTTCCGAAGGACTACCCGATGGTCGCGCCGAACTACGCCAAGGCGCGCTCCGACCTCGCCAAGCAGATGGGCCTCGGCCAAGGCGGCCGCCAGGCGCCGAAGAAGAAGCGCTAGGTCTCAGACCGACCCGATCACAGAACGCCCGCCGGCCCTCCGGCGGGCGTTTTTGCTTGCGGCCTCTCCCGCGAAGCGGCGGGGACGCGAGCGTGCGGCAATCGGTGGATTAAGTCCCGCGTTAACCATTTTCGCCTTGCCGCCGATTCGCGGATCACGGCACATATGATTCGTCATGAATCCAAGCCGTTACGTGGGTATCTGAAGATGGCCGCGCAGATCGCGCCTCCGAATGTCGCGATCCGGGCGCACGAGGAGCTGTTCGCCTACTGGAGCAGCCTTCGCGCCGACGCCACCGTGCCGCCGCGCCGCCGGCTGGACCCGGGCGACATCAAGCGCCTGCTGCCGACCGTCAGCCTGATCGAGGTGCTGCCCGACGCCGACTACCGCGTGCGGCTGGCCGGAACCGGGCTCTACAACGTCTATGGCCGCGAGATCACCGGCTGCCGCCTGGGCGAGGTCTACAACACCGCCGCGGCCGACTACTGGCGGGACGAGCTGGGCCGCGTGGTGAAGAGCCGCAAGCCGGGAGCCGGCGTGCACAACCTGGCCTGGAAGGGCGCGTCGCACCTGTCGCTGATCTGGATCCGCCTGCCGCTGGTCACCCGCGGCGACGAGGTGGACATGATCCTGGGCTACGACGCCGTCGTGGGCCTGGGCCCCGTCCAGAGCGGAATTCGCCCCGCCTCCGCCTTGGTGGCGTAGGCGCGTCATGCGCCGTCGTGAGTTTCTCGCCGTCATGAATGAGTTCATCGCCCTCGACCACGTATCCGCGGTCGAAACGCCCTAAGGCTTTGCGGGCGCCGCAGGCGTCGCGGGCGGCGTCGGCTGGTTGCCCTGACGCGCCGCGGCCAGGATGCTGGTCAGCGAATAGTTCCCCTCGTGGCAGGCGTACTCGAACATGCGGCCGGGCGCCGGCCCGAAGACCACCTCGGCGCGCCAGGGCCGGCTGTAGGTGGCCGGATCGTCGACCGTGAAGATGTACGAGATCTCGCCGGGCCCCGTGCGGCGGAAGCGCTCGGTCACCTTGGCCTCGCCCGAGATGTAAAAGCCGTCGGACCGCAGCTGGTCGCCGGGGCGGAAGCGGGTAGTCTCGACGACCAGGGTGTCGCCCTCCCAGCGGCCGAAGGACTCGCCGTTCCAGCTCGCCGGCAGGTCGGGCGTCGCCGACCCGTTCAGCCGCACCACGCGGGCGTCGTGGTACTTCTCGCCCACGATCACGATGGCGTCCCGGGTCTGCACGATCTCGACGACGTTGGCGTCGGCCTCGGCGATCAGCGGCACCCCGCCCGTTCCCGCCGTCAGGCACCGCTCATTCTGCGGCCGCTCCTCGACGTTGTCGTAGCCGCGACGGCGACGGTGCTTGCCCATCCCCAGCCGCTTCAGGGCCTCGTCGCTGTAGGGCAGTTGGCCATCGGCGGGATCGACGATCATCGAGCCGCGGATCTCACCGTTGATCCGCATCAGGCCCGTTCCCGTCTCCGGGAACTCGGACTGCGCCTGTCCCAGCGGATCGCTGGGCACGTTCACCCCGCCGGTCTTGGCCAGCGTGGCCTCCCAGACTTTCGCGTCCTCGGGCGACACGATCAGGCTCTTGAGCTGTTCGGGTCGCTCCAGCTCGGTGTAGCTGGCGCTGCTCCAGACGCCTTCGAGGTCCGGCGCCCCCCAGGGCTTACGCAGCGCTTTGGGCTTGGGCGCCGCCACCGTCGGTCCCGCCAGCAGAAGTCCGCCGATCGACGCCAACGCGACTCGCCTGTCCATGATCGAAAGACCTCCACCCGCAGGGACAATACGCAAGACCTCCGGTTTGTGGATGCCCCGCTGAGCAGGCGCCTGCCGCAAACTCATCGTCCTCCCCGGGCCTGTCCCCGGGGATCCAGATACGGGGGCGCAGGCCGCAAGGCGCACGGCCCTGCGGCCTGCAGGTCTTTGCGCAGCGACGCGGTCTTGTAGGGCCGGGACAAGCCTTGCCACGACGTTCAGAGGTGGGAGGACGACCTCAGGCCGCGCGGGCCAGTTCGGCGTCGCGGCGGATGCGGGCCACCATCGAAGCCAGGCCGTTCGATCGCTGGGCCGAGAGCGCGCCCGCCAGCCCCAGCTCGGCGAAAGCCGCATTGGCGTCGAAGGCGAGGATCTCCTCCGGCCTGTGACCCGAATAGAGTCGCAGCAGGATGGCGATGAGGCCACGGACGATGTGGGCGTCGCTGTCGCCTCGGAAGCCCAGCGTGCCGTCGTCCCGCGGCTCCGTCACCAGCCAAACCTGGCTGGCGCAGCCCCGCACCTTGTAGGGGTCGGTACGCTCGGCGTCGGAGAGAGGCGCCAGATCCTTGCCCATCTCGATCACATAGCGATAGCGCTCCTCCCAGTCGCCCAGGAGTTCGAACTCGTCCTTGAGCTCTGAAAGCGCGTCGGAAATGGCCATGGCGAGCGGCAGTTAAGGGGCGGCGGCCCCCGGCGCAACCGTTAGCGGGCCGCGGGCAGCCTGACGGTGGCCGTCATGCCCTGGCCGGGCGCCGATGTCAGGCGAAGGCGCCCTCCCATGGCCGCACAGGTGAGGTCGGCGATGGGCAGTCCCAGGCCGGCCCCCTCGGCCTTGCGGGTCAGCGCGTTCTCGCCCTGCTCGAACGGGGCCATCAGCCGGCCCAGCTGGTCGGGGTCTACGCCTTCGCCGTGGTCGCGGATCACGATGTCGACGTCTTCGCCGCGCGGTTCGGCCGCGACGGTGACCTCATCGCCCTCCGGCGAGAAGACGACGGCGTTGTGGATCAGTTGGGTGAGCACCGAGCGCAGGCCACGGCCGTCGGCCGTCACGGCCGGCAGCTCGCCTCGCTTGGCGATGTCCACGCGGACGCTGCGCGCCTCGAGCTCCGGCTTCAGGGCCAGCAGCACGTCGTCCAGCGCCGCATCCAGCGACTCCGGCCCCGCGTCGAAATCGACGGTGTTGCCCTCCAGGCGGGCGATCTCCAGCACCTGATTGACCAGCTTCAGGAGCTTCTGACCGCTCCCGTGAATGATCTCGGCATATTCCTTGTACTGGGGCGTGCCGAGGGGACCGTACAGTTCCGACGTGAGAATCTCGGAGAATCCGAGGATCGAGTTGAGAGGGGTGCGCAGCTCATGGCTGACCATGCGCAGAAACGAGCGTCGCCGCTCGTCGAGCGCCGCCTCAATGCGGGCGCGGGCGCGCCCGTCTGCGCCGTTGGGATGGTCGGCTTCTTGAGCCATGGAACGGCGATACGCCCGGTCTGTTGTTGGCGGCAAGGTCGCTCATCCCGCTTACGAAAGCGTTTCGTGACGGGGTGTCGCAGGGGGCGTGCTCGCGCGAATCCCCCAGTGAAGCTAGGCTCTGACTGTTCGCCCCCCAGGGGCGCCTGAGAATTTGCATGGCCCGGGCCGGTTCGACATCGTCGACGAAGCGCCAAGACGGCGACGCCGCGGGCGGCCTGCTGTGGCACGCCGGCTGGGCGCTGGCCGTTGCGCTGACGGCCGGCGGTCTCGCCGCGAATGGCCTCCTGGATGCGGGACCCACCTTGCTGGCGCTCGGCGCGGGCGGCGCCGCGGCGGGCCTGGGCGCGATCCTGTCGCTGTTCGGCGCCCCCGGTCGCGCCGCCGCTGTGCTGGCCTGGGGCCTCGCGGGCGCCGCGGCCTGTCACCTGACCGGCGGGATCGCCGGGCCGCTCGCCGCCTGGTGCCTGGCGCCGGCCGCGGCCGCCACCGCCTTCCGCAGCCGCGACCTGCTGGCCCTGGGCGGGGCCGCCGCGCTGGCCGCCGCCGCGGTCTCGGCGCTGGACACGGCGCTGCTGCCGCTGCCGGGCGTGAACGCTGCGGCGGCGCCCTGGCTCAGCCTGCTGGCGCTCGTCACCGTCACCCTGGGTTTCGCCGCCGGGCTCGTGGGGTTCCAGGGCGCCAACCAGCGCGACGCGCGCCGCCGCGAGAAGGCCGACCAGGTCCTCGAACTGCTCCGCAATCAGCCGCTGCTGCTGGCCACCGTCGACCGCAGCGGCCGCGTGCTCAGCGCCGCCGGCGCCGTCGTCGCCGACTATGGCCCCCAGCAGCTGGAGGGCCGCAGCCTGGGTCATCTGGTGGCCGAGTCCGAGCTGCCGGCCCTGGCCGCCGCCCTGCACACGACGGTCCGCGAGGGTGAGGCCAGCCTCTATTGCGCCCCGACCGACGGCGGCGACGGCTGGTTGGAGATCACGCTGAAGGCGAACGCGTCGGGCGACATCGTCGCCGCCATCCGCGACGCCCGCGAACAGTTCGCCCGCGAGAAGCGCCTGGAGGCCGAGCGCGTCACCGCCGAACAGCAGAACGCCGGCAAGTCCCGCTTCCTGGCCAACATGAGCCATGAACTCCGCACGCCGCTCAACGCCATCATGGGCTTCTCCGACATCATGCGGCAGCGGCTGTTCGGGCCTCTGGGCGACCGCTACGCCGAGTACGCCGAGCTGATCCACGAGAGCGGCACGCACCTGCTGGAGCTGATCAACGACGTGCTCGACATGTCGAAGATCGAGGCCGAGCGGTTCGAACTCAGCATCGAGGCCTTCGACGCCCGCGACGCCATCGCCGCCGTGTTGCGGCTGATGCGCGGTCAGGCCGACCGGGCGGGCGTCCACCTGCGCGGCGTGCTGCCGATCGCGCCGCTGCAGGCCGAGGCCGACCGCCGGGCCGTGAAGCAGATCGCGCTGAACCTGATCTCCAACGCCCTGAAGTTCACGCCCCGCAACGGCTCGGTGACGGTGACCGTGCAGGGCCATGGCGACACGCTGGAGCTGATCGTCGCCGACACTGGCGTCGGCATCGCCGAGGACGATCTCGACCGCCTGGGCCGCCCCTTCGAACAGGCCGGCGACGCCGAGCAGCGCGCCGCGGGCTCCGGCCTGGGCCTTTCGTTGGTCCGCGCCTTCGCCCGCCTGCACGGCGGCGAGATGTCGGTGGAAAGCTCGGTGGGCGAGGGGACGACGGTCACCGTACGCCTGCCGGTGCTGACCGAGGACGCGATCCCCGAGCCGCGGCGGCGGAACGGCTAGCTAGCGAGGACGATGCTAGCACCGAGCGCGTGGTCTACTGCGACGCCACCTGCAGGAACGCTCTACCGGCGGCGAAGTCGCCCACTTCGACGTAGGCGACGCGGGCGCGCTCGCCCGGGAACATGAACTCCACCGCCACGGCTTCGCGGGGGTCGAGTTCAGACAGGGCCTGGGCGGCCTGGGCCGGGAAGCGGAAAGCCCAGCCGGACGCATAGCCCTTGGGCAGCAGTTCGTCCTCGGCGCCGCTGCGGGCTTCGGCCATGTATGACCGCGTGGCCGAGGCCGGCGGAATCTTGCGGCTCAGGGGCTGGCGGGTGCGGGGGTCGATGTAGGGGCCCATGGTGCGGCTGCCGTCTCGCATGACCAGTCGGGCCGAGTAGGGCGTCTGTTTGTCCGAGAAGCTGGCTACCGCCACCAGCGCGCTGGCGCCTTCACGGCCGGCCAGGCCGAAGATCATACGGTTCGAGCCGAAGTCGGCGCTCTGCGACAGCCGCCAGCGGGCGGTGCGGCCTACCCCGCGATCGGCCCGCCATTCGGTTAGGTCGCCGCGATAGACCATGCGCTGGACGCGCTGATACCCGGCGAAGGCGTTCTGCACGCGGGCCGCCGCGCTGGAGACCTGCGGGCTTCGGCAGTCGATATACATGGCGCGGCCGCGCGCCTCCTGCTCCATCGCCTTCAGGCTCTTGGCGTCCGAACCGGCGCGCAGCGCCGCACCCCGCGCCTGGGCGGCGCCCGCGGCCAGGGCCGCCGACACGCCGGGCGTGAACAGGTTGCAGCGGTCGTCGACCGCGCTCATCACCATACGCTCGAAGAACAGGTCTGTGGGCTGCGCTCCCGCAACCCCTGGCAGCGCGGCCATGGCCGCAACCAGACACCCCATCCACCGAGACGCCGGCCTCGCGCTTCTGCGCGTGCTCTTCATGCGTCTTCTCACCGCGGCCTTCGGCGGCCGCCTGATGTGAAGGCTTACCGAAGAGGCGTTGAGCGCCGGTGGACGGACACGGTTAACGTTTTCCACCTGCCGCCGGACGCGCTAGGTCGGGGCGACATGCTGCTTTCCACGGACATCTGGGTCGGCGCCCTCATCCGCCGCGTCGAGATCGGCGGGGGCTTTGCGGTGGTGGCGCGCAAGGGCGATCCGCGCGCCGGCGCCGTGCTGGTCAAGGTGCTGAACCGCACGGACGGCACCGCGCGCCTGCTGTCCGAAGCCACCCGCGGCGACGGCGACCGGGTCTGGATGGAGCCCGCCGCGTCACGGGATGAGGCCGACCTCGACCGCTACATCGAACGCGCCGTCCGCATCGACCCCGACGTCTGGGTGGTCGAGATCGAGGACCGCGAAGGCCGCCACTTCCTGGTGGAGCCGGTGGAGAAGGGCTGAGCGTCCCGCGCCTTCCTTTCCCACGCAGGGGGGAGAGGAAGACCTTTCCCTCGCCACGCTGACGCAGCGTCCGGGCTGGTCAGGTCAGCGCCGGTCACCTAAACATTCGTTTGAAAAGACTTGGGAGGACCAGATGGCTCGCATGAAGTTCGGCGCGTTTCTCGCCCCGCACCACCCCATCGGCGAGCATCCGATGCTCCAGTTCAAGAACGACATCCGGTTCGCCACGCTGCTGGACGACCTGGGCTACGACGAGTTCTGGGTGGGCGAGCACCACTCCACCGGCTGGGAGATGATCGCGTCTCCCGAAATGTTCCTGGCCGGCGTCGCCCAGCACACCCAGCGCATCAAGCTGGGCACCGGCGTCGTCTCGCTGCCCTACCACCACCCGTTCAACGTCGCCCAGCGGATGGTCCAGCTGGACCACATGAGCGGCGGCCGGGTGATCTTCGGCACCGGCCCCGGCGCGCTGCCGTCCGACGCCTACATGCTGGGCATCGACCCCATGACCCAGCGCGACCGCCAGGACGAGGCGATCGGTGTGCTGAAGCGCCTGTTCGCCGGCGAGCGGGTCACCCACGAGAGCGACTGGTTCACCCTGAAGGACGCCCGCCTGCAGCTGTTCCCGCTGCAGGAAGAGCTGCCGATGGTCACAGCCTCGTCGATCAGCCCCTCGGGCATGACGCTCGCCGGCAAGTACGGCATCGGCGTGCTGTCGATCGGCTCGAACTCGGACGCGGGCCTCGCCGCGCTCCCGACCCAGTGGGGCTTCGCCGAGCAGGCCGCCGCCAAGCACAACCAGAAGGTCGACCGCAAGGACTGGCGCGTGCTGATGACCTGGCACATCGCCGAGACCCGCGAGCAGGCCATCGCCGAGTCGGCCAAGGGCCTGATGCACTGGCACAACGAGTACACGGTCGGCACGCTGATGCGGCCCGGCGCGGCGGCGTTCAAGACGCCCGAGGAGGCCGTCGAGCAGACCGCCTTCGCCGACGGCGCCGCCGCGGTTATCGGCACGCCCGACGACCTGGTGGCCGCGATCCGCAAGCTGCACGCCTCGGCGGGCGGCTTCGGCACGGTGCTGGGCTTCGTTCACGACTGGGCCAACCGTGAGGCCACCAACCGCAGCTGGGAGCTGGTCGCCCGCTACGTGATCCCCGAGATCCAGGGCCTGCTGGAGGGTTACCGCACCTCGCGCACTTACGTCGTCGAACACCGCGAGTCGTTCGAGCGCGCCGGGCAGGCCGTGCTGGCCAAGATCATGTCGCACGAGGGCGCCGCCAAGGCGCTGCAGGAAGGCATGCAGGCCGGCGTCGCCATGCGCTCGCCAAACGCGCCCGACCTCAACAAGGCGGCCGCGGCGGCCAAGGCCGGGGAGTAGCCGCGGCGGGCCGGGCCGCGCGTTTCAGGCTATAGCGGCGGAATGCTTCGCCGCCTGTTCTCCAAACCCAGCGCTCAGGCCGCCGCCCCGGCGGTCGATCCCGATCTTACGACCCTGTCGATCCGCAAGTTCGTCGATGCCGCGCCGACGCCCCAGGCCGCCATCGACGTCTTCGCCGGCCGCTGGGCGTCCAGCTTCCCCGACCTGGACCCGCCGGTTCAGGCGGGCGACGTGCCCCACTTCACCATCGACCATCGGCCTCGCCAGGCGGCGGCGAAACTGGGCGACGCACAGGGACGGCTCGACGGCTATCGCATCCTGGAACTCGGCCCGCTTGAAGGCGGCCATACCTACCAGTTGGAACGCCTGGGCGCCGAAGTCACCGCCATCGAGGGCAACGCCGAGGCCTATCTGAAATGCCTCGTGGCCAAGGAGCTCACGGGCATGCGATCGCGCTTCCTGCTGGGCAACTTCACCAAGCACCTGCAGAGTCAGGGCGCCGACGCCTGGGACATGATCTTCGCCTCGGGGGTGCTCTACCACATGGTCCGGCCGCTGGAGCTGATCGCCCTGATCTGCCGCGCGGCCCCGCGGGCCTACCTCTGGACCCACTACTACGACCCCGAACGCAGCGAGGGGTTTGCGGGCGCGATGGACGACCACAACGGCTTCACGGCCGAGCACTTCCAGAAGCACTACGGCGACCGCAGCCACGGCCGCTTCTGGGGCGGCCTGGCCGAGGCGCAGCGCTACCTGAAGGCCGACGACATCGTCGCCGCCTTCCGCGCCTTCGGCCACGACAGGGTGGAGGTGCTGGAGACCAACCTCGAGCACCCCCACGGTCCCTGCTTCACCCTGGCGACGTCGCGCTCGACCTAGCCGAAGCCTAGGCGGCCGCCAGCTCGCGGGACGTCCGCTCCTGGGCCCAGAACCATTTCGTGCCGACAGGCTGCCTGGCCTGATCGAAGATGGCGACCCGGACATCCACGCCCGTGGCGGTCATCGCCTTCGCCAGGGCTTCGGCCTTGGCCTCGGCGCGGCCGCCTGAGCGCAACACCAGCGGGGCCAGACCGTCGGGGCCCTCCACCATCCAGCCGCCGTCGACCGGCAGCACCCGGAACTCAACCGCCTTCATGACACCTCTCCGGTTCGGCGCTCGAGGCGCAACAAGGCGTCTCGAACGTCTGCAAACGGAACCGGTTCAGGGGTTCCGAGCAGCCAGCGAAGCGTGGGTTCGTCCTGCACGGCCGAGGCGTCGGACGCCCAGGATGAGAGGATCTCACGCTTCCGGGTCAGGGGCAGGTGCGGATCCTTCACCACATCGTCCGGAATGGTGAACCCGACGGCGGGGCGCACCCCGCGGGCGAGGGCGGCGCGCAGGCCCTGGCCGTGAAGCAGATGTTCCGTGGTTGCCAGTCGCACGGTCGTATCTCCAGCAGTTTCCTTCCTCGAAAGCGCCGCGGCGGCGCGGCGGCAGATGATGTGGATCGCCGTCGCCGTTGTTCAAGAGGGACGTTCTGGGACGACCAACAGCACTGGAAACCCGGGGCTGCGCCCGTCACAGTGCGGTCAGGCGACGGAGGCTCACTGTGGCGGCGACAGGTCTGGCCGGCGATCTGCAATGGTGGCGCGAACACCGCGGCTCCGCCGACCCCGCGGCCATGCGCGAGGTCCTTACCCGCCTGCAGGCGTGGAAGGCCCAGCACGACCAGGATCGTGCGGGCCAGCCCGGCCCGTTTCTCAAGATGGTCTGGGACGGGATCTTCGGCGACGACGACGGCGCCGTCTGCGACGCTATCGCCGAGCTGGAAGCGGCGCTGCAGCGCGCCGCCTAGACCTTCGCGACCTCGCCCACGCTTCCGCGCGGGGGCCTCGCGTGATAGGCGCCGCGCCATGAGCAATTCTCCCGCCGCCGAGGCAGCCCGCCGGCGCACCTTCGCGATCATCTCCCACCCCGACGCCGGCAAGACCACGCTGACGGAAAACCTGCTGCTGGCCGGCGGGGCGATCCGGGCGGCCGGCGCCGTGCGCGCCCGCGGCGAGAACCGCCGCACCCGGTCGGACTGGATGAAGATCGAGCGCGAGCGCGGGATCAGCGTCTCGGCCTCGGTGATGACGTTCGACCACGACGGCCTGATGTTCAACCTCCTGGACACCCCGGGCCACGAGGACTTCTCGGAAGATACCTACCGCACCCTGACGGCCGCCGACGCCGCGGTCATGGTGCTGGACGCCGCCAAGGGCATCGAGCCGCAGACGCTGAAGCTGTTCGAAGTCTGCCGGATGCGCGACATCCCGATCGTCACCTTCATCAACAAGATGGACCGCGAGGCGCAGGACCCGTTCGAACTGCTGGACGAAGTGTCGTCCAAGCTGCAGCTCGATCCGTCGCCGCTGTACTGGCCCGCCGGTTCGGGCGGCCGCTTCAAGGGCATGCTCGACCTGCGCCGCGACCGCTTCCTGCCGTTCGCCAAGAAGACCGGCGGCGCCAAGGAGGACGACGAGGGCCACCCCGGCGCGATCCCCTTCAAGGGCAACGCCATCGTCAGCTACCTCGACCCCGACGAGCAGGAGGAGCTGGCCGAGAACGCCGAGCTGGCCATGGGCGGCCTCAAGGCCTTCGATCCCCAGGCCTTCCTGGAAGGCCACATGACCCCGGTGTTCTTCGGCTCGGCGCTGCGCCACTTCGGCGTCGACCAGTTGCTGGAGGGCCTGGGCGCCTACGCCCCGCCCCCCAAGTCGGTGGCGGCCCGCAGGGGCGGCGTCGACACCCATGTGGCCCCGGGCGACCGCGAGGTGACGGGCTTCGTCTTCAAGGTCCAGGCGAACATGGATCCGAACCACCGCGACCGGATCGCCTTCCTCAAGCTGTGCTCGGGCAAGTTCAGCCGGGGCATGAAGCTGAAGGTGCAGAACACCGGCAAGCAGCTCAGCGTGAACGCGCCCATGATGTTCTTCGCCTCGGATCGCGAGCTGGCCGAGGATGCGTATGCGGGCGACGTGATCGGCATCCCCAACCACGGCGTCCTGCGCGTGGGCGACAGCCTGTCGGAGAGCGGGACCCTGCGGTTCGCGGGCCTGCCCAACTTCGCGCCGGAAATCCTCCAGCGCGTCCGCGTGAAGGACCCCCTCAAGGCCAAGCACCTGAAGAAGGCGCTGGAAAGCCTCGCGGAGGAAGGCGTCACCCAGCTGTTCCGCCCGTCGCTGGGCGCCGACTTCATCGTGGGCGCGGTGGGTCAGCTTCAGTTCGAAGTCATGGCCGACCGCCTGCGCGAGGAATACCAGCTGGACGTGCTGTTCGAGCCCAGCCCGTTCGGCGAGGCCCGCTGGATCCTGGGCGAGCCCGCCGACCTCGAAGACTTCATCAGCAAGCACCGCTCGGCCATGGGGACCGACATCGACGAGCAGCCGGTGTTCCTGGCCAAGAGCGCCTGGGACGTGGGCTACGCCGTCGACCGCTATCCGAAGGTCCGCTTCGAACGGTCGAAGGAACGGGCTTAGGGCGCATGGGCGTCCTCCTCTATGGCGTCCCTGCGCCCGGCCTGATCGACGTCCCCGCCGGCGCTCAACAGGTCTCGCCGCTGGTCCTGGGCTCGGCCGATCTGGCCACGCTGCCGGACGCCTCCGCGGACGAGGCCTTCGTCCTGGCCCCCGGCGGCACGCTGGAGCGCGACTACGTCCTGGCCCAGACGCTGCGGGCGCTGAAGCCCGGCGGCCGGCTCACCGCCTTCGCGCCCAAGGACAAGGGCGGCTCGCGCCTGAGGAAGGTGCTGGAGGCGTTCGGCTGTCAGGTGGGCGAGGACGCGCGCCGGCATCATCGCTTCTGCTACGTCGAGCGCCCCGTCCGACCCGCGCGGATCGCCGAGGCCATCGCCGCAGGCGCGCCGCGCGTCGTTCCGGCGCTGGGCCTCTGGTCGCAGCCGGGGGTGTTCAGCTGGGACCGCGTCGACCCCGGCAGCGCCCAGCTTATCGTCGCCCTGCCGCCGCTGGCGGGTCGCGGCGCCGATCTCGGCTGCGGAGTCGGCGTGCTGGCCACCCGCATCCTGGCCTCGCCGGCCGTGACCACGCTCGCCTGCATCGACCTCGACCGGCGCGCCACGGACTGCGCCGCGCATAACCTCGACGACCCGCGCGTCACCGTCACTCAGGCCGATGTGCGCCGGCTGGACGAAGCGGCCGGCGACCTCGACTTCGTGGTCATGAATCCGCCCTTCCATGACGGCGGCCACGAGGATCGGGACCTGGGCGTGGCGTTCGTCCGCGCCGCCGCGCGGCTGCTGCGGAAGGGCGGAACCTGCTGGCTGGTCGCCAACCGCCACCTGCCCTACGAGAAGCCGCTGGCCGAGGCCTTCGCCCATGTCGAAGTCCGCTCCGACACCGGCGGCTACAAGGTCGTGGAGGCGCGCAAGTGACGGCCAAGGTCCCGATGGCCCGCGTCGACCGGCTGCTCGCCAACCTGGGCTACGGCTCGCGCCGCGAGATCGCCCAACTGGTCCAGCACAAGCAGGTGGTCTTCGACGGCGCGCCCGTGAAGGACCCCGGCGCCAAGGTGCCGATCACGCCCGACCTGCCCAGCCGCATGACCGTGGTCGACAAGCCGGTCGACCCGCCCGCGCCGCTCACCATCCTGATGCACAAGCCGCTGGACGTGGTGTGCTCGCACAAGGAGACCGGCCGCAGCGTCTACGAACTGCTGCCCCGGCGCTGGCAGGCGCGGATGCCCGGCCTGTCGACTATCGGCCGCCTGGACAAGGACACCACCGGCCTCCTGCTGATCACCGACGACGGCCCTTTCCTGCACCGGGTCATCTCGCCCAAGAGCCACGTGGCCAAGCGCTACCTGGCCTCCCTGGACCGGCCGCTGGAGGGCCACGAGGTCGAAGCGTTCGCCTCCGGGACACTGATGCTGGAGAGCGAGACCGCCCCGCTGGCGCCGGCGCGGCTCGAACCGATCGGCAGCCACAGCGCCCACCTCACCATCACCGAGGGGCGCTACCATCAGGTCCGCCGCATGTTCGCCGCCATGGGCAACCACGTCGTCGCGCTGCATCGCGATCGCATCGGCGCGCTGTCCCTGCCGGCGGACCTCGAGCCCGGCCAGTGGCGGATTCTGACCGCGGACGAGCAGGCCCTCATCTTCAGCTGAGCTCGGCGAGCCGGTTTGCGGGCCAAGTTTGGGGGTTGATCGTCAACCGCTCGGATTCAGATCGGTTTGCAACCCTGTCGGACGCCGTCGCCGGAAGCTCTACTGCGCCTCGGTTCGATGCTCCGTGGGTGAGGGCGGTCCGACAACGGTCCGCACCCCCGTCCCTGTATCAGCGGTCTCCGGCAAGACCGCGGCGAGGGGGCGCGTGGGCGTCGAACCTCCCCGAGCTCTCGTTGCGCGGACGCGTGCGTCCGCCGGGCCCGGACCAACAGCGGCGACGCGGTGGATACCGTCGCCGCGGGCGGGCCGAAGCCTGGACGCGAGCTCGGGGGACCCTCGCCGTGACGCTGTGGCAGGGGTGACAAGCCCGGGCGCGGCCGCTACAACGCCCCCCCATGACCTCCGTCGCCACGACCTATTTTTGGTATTTTAGCGAACCGACGCCCCTGGCGCCGGCGGAGGATCGCTTGGCCTGACCGACACTCAGGACCAGACACCTTCCCAAGCCGCCAGGGTCCTGGCGGCTTTTTTGATGGCCGCCGCCCTCCCACCTTCAGGAGAACAGCCGTGCAGCCCAGACCGACCGCCGACACCCGCATCCAGCGCCTCGAGGCGCTCAGCCCGCCGTCCCAGGTGATCGGCGAGGCGCCGACCACCTCGATGATCTCGGAGGTGGTGGGGGAGGCCCGCAGCGCCATCCACCGTATCCTTGAAGGCGACGACGACCGGCTGCTGCTGGTGATCGGCCCCTGCTCGATCCACGACCCGGCCGCGGCCCTCGACTACGCGCGCCGCCTGGCCGAGCAGCGCCGCCGCCACCTGGGCGACCTCGAGATCCTGATGCGGGTCTATTTCGAGAAGCCGCGGACCACGGTGGGGTGGAAGGGCCTCATCAACGATCCCGGCCTCGACGGCGGCTTCCGCATCAACGACGGCCTGCGCCTGGCGCGCCGCCTGCTGATCGACGTCAACGCCCTGGGCCTGCCGGCGGCCTGCGAGTTCCTGGACGTGACGACCCCGCAGTACATCGCCGACCTGGTCGCGTGGGGCTGCATCGGCGCGCGCACCACCGAAAGCCAGATCCACCGCGAGATGGCCTCGGGCCTCTCGTGCGCCGTCGGGTTCAAGAACGGCACGAACGGCGATGTGAAGATCGCGGTCGACGCCGTGCTGGCGGCCGGCAATCCGCACCATTTCCTGGCCGTGACCCGCGAGGGACGCGCCGCCATCGCCGCCACGGCCGGCAACGGCGACTGCCATGTGGTGCTGCGCGGGGGCAAGCATCCCAACTACGACGGGGCCAGCATCGCCTCGGCCGGGGCCGAACTGGCGCGGGCGGGTCTGCGTGAGCGGGTGATGGTCGACGCCAGCCACGCCAACTCGTCCAAGAACCATGAGAACCAGCCCAGGGTGGTGGCGGACCTCTGCGCCCAACTGGCCGCCGGCCAGGAGCGGATCATGGGCGTGATGGTCGAGAGCCATCTCGTCGCCGGCCGCCAGGACCTGGTCGCGGGCCGCCCGCTGACCTACGGCCAGTCCATCACCGACGCGTGCATCGACTGGGAGACCTCGGTCGACGTCCTGGACAGCCTCGCCGCCGCCGTCCGCGCCCGCCGCGAAACGGTCGGCCGGGTGGGCCAGCCGAAAGTCACCGCCAGCGCCTGACGAACCAAACCTTACCCTTCTCCCGCAGCGGGAGAAGGGACACGCCCCTTTCCGAGCGGCCAAAGGTTAACAAATCCGGCGCTCAAATCTTTGTATTACTGGGGAATCCCACCCTCGTTGTTAACCATACTGACGGAATTAAGGGGTTGTTAAGGCGCGCGGCTCCGGCTTTGCTGTGTTTCGGCAGAGCCTGTGTGGGGCGTTCCAAGGTGGGACGTCCGTGAGGCCGGAGCGGGTCATGTTCGAGTTGGGCCGTGAACTTCGACGCTTCTTCGCAGCCGACAGGGGCAAGCCTGTCGACGGACTGACGGGGGGCGACTCTTCGCTGCTCGAACTGCTGGACAGCCGACTGCTCGCCCAGGAAGCCAAGGCGGCCGACGTCGCCGCCGGGCGCATCAGCGCCAAGGACAAGCCGCGTCGCCGGCTGGAAGCCGCCATCGTCTGGCGCGAAGTGGCCCGCCGCACCGGCGACGCCGTGGCGCTCCGCAAGGCCGCGGCCGGCGCCGAGACCGCCGCCGCCGGCTTCGAGGGCGCCCATCGCAAGGACGGCTGGGCCCGCGCCCGCTGTGAACAGGCCTACTGTGCTCTGCTGGGCGCCGAGATCTTCGGCGACCCTGGCCTGAACGCCGCCGCCGAGGTCGCCTTCAAGGACGCCCGTGTCAGCGTCCGCGGCGGACTTGCCGCGCCGCTCGCCGACGTGGGCCTGCTGGCCATCGAGGGCCGCCGGGTGCTCGACAGCGCCGACGCTGACGAGGCCCGCGCCTTCTTCGACCGCTTCAACGCGCCGATCTCGGCGCTCGACGCCATCGCCAAGCGCGTCACCGCCGCCCGGGCGCTGGCCGCCGAGGCCCGCCTGATCCGCGCCGACCTGCTGTGCGGCTGGGGCGCCCGCCTGAAGGATGGCGACCTGCTGCAGCTGGCCGCCGCCGAGGCGCAGACCGCCGGCGACCGCCTCGACAACGCCTACGAGCCGCTCACGTGGGTGCGCGCCAAGATCCTTCACGGCCAGGCCCTGGCCCTGCGCGGCGAATGCGTCGGCGACGTCGACGCCCTGGCCGCCGGCGCCGGCGCCCTGGCGCTCGCCCTCGACAACCTGACCCGCGACCACAGCCCGCTCGACTGGGCGCGCACCCAGGTGGCCCTGGCCCAGGCGCTGCAGGCGCTGGGCGAAGCCTCCAACGATGCGCGCGCCTTCGAGCATGCCGTCAGCTGCTATGACCGCGCCTCGGCGGTGCTCAAGGACACGCCGACCCTGCCGCTGCGCGGCCAGGCGGCGGGCTCGCGCGCCGTCTGCCTCGCCCGCCAGGCCGAGATCACTGGTGACTGCGCCGTGCTCGACGTGGCCGAGGCCGCCATGAAGATGGAGCTGGCAAACCTGTCGCCGGGCCGCGACCCGGTGGGTTGGGCCCTGGCCCAGCTGCACCTGGCCCGCCTGTACGAGGCCCGCATGACCATGACCGGCAAGGAAACCGGCGAACGCGCCAAGGCGCTGATGGCCCTCGACGTCGCCCTCGACGTCTTCGCCGACCACGGCCTGCGCTCGCTCTCGGTCCTGGCCTACGACGCCGTCGAACGCCTCAGCACCCACGACGCCTGAACCGCGCGGGGCCTTCCGGCACAGTCCGTTTGTCGCAGGCCGCTTTTCAAGGCGGCGCAACCGCGGGCATCCTGGCGGGACAAGGAGGCCTCCATGTTACGTCTGCTTGCGCTTTCGGCCGCCGCCGCCCTCTGCGCCGCGCCTGCCGTGGCTCAGACCTACACCGCCGCGCCGACCGCCGCCGAGATGGCGGCCGTCTATCCTGAGAAGGCCAAGGCCCAGGGAGTAGGTGGCGCTGCCGAGTTGGTCTGCACCGCCGCTCGCGACGGCAGCTTCGACGACTGCGCCATCCTGGGCGAGACGCCCCGGGGGCTGGGCTTCGGCGCTGCGGCGCGCAAGCTGGTCGAGAGCAAGCTGCGCGCGACCGGCGTCACCAAGGGCGCCGAGACCCGGATCCCGATCACCTTCTCGGCCGACCTCGCCAGGGGCGGCGCGTTTTCGGTGAAGACACCGGTGTGGACGTCGCTGCCCACCGTGGCCGATCTGCAGGCCGCGGCCCCCAAGACCGAGGGCGGGCCCAACAACGCCCGCGTCACCCTGGTCTGCGACGTGCAGGCGGGCGGGTCGCTCAGCGGCTGCAGCGTCGACCGCGAGGAGCCGGCCGGCGCCGGCTTCGGCCAGGCGATCCTGGCGCTGGCGCCCAAGTTCCAGGTGGCCCTGATGAGCGCCGAGGGGATGCCCACCGTCGGCGGCAAGGTCCGCGTGCCGGTGCGCTTCGACCTGAAGCCCGTGACCCAGGCGGCGAAGTAGCGGTCAGCGTCCCCGCCACCACTTGAGACCCACGCGCTCGGCCGCTTCCAGCAGCGCGTGCAGCGCCACGCCCATGGCGCCCAGCACCACCAGGGCCGCGATCATCCGGGCGGTCTGCAGCTTGTTGCCGGCGTCCAGCATCTGCCACGCCAGCCCCTGGACCTTGCCCGAGCCTGCCCCGAACTCGGCCACCACGGCGCCGATCAGCGCCAGGCCCGCGCCCACCTTGTGGCCCTCCAGCAGGAAGGGCACGGCCGAAGGCAGCCGCAGCCGCAAGACCGTCTGCCAACGCCCCGCGCCATAGAGCGCGAACAGCCGCTCCAGGTCGGGGTCGGCCGAGCGCAGGCCCGCCGCTGCGCCCGAGAAGATCGGGAAGAACGCCACCAGCACCGCCAGCGCCACCAGCGCCCGCTCGGGGTGGTCCAGCCCCGCCCAGATGAGCAGCAGCGGCGCGATGGCGACGACCGGGGTGACCTGCACCACCGACGCGAGCGGCCGGATCGCCCGGTCGATCAGCGGGCTCAGCGCCGTGGCGATCGCCAGCGCCTGGGCGATCACGCTGGCCACCACCAGGGCGATGACGGCGGTCGACAGCGTCGTCACCGAGGCCTTCAGCAGCACCGGGAAGTTGTCCTTCAGCGCCACGGCCACGGCCGACGGCGGCGGCAGGAAGTAGGCGGGCACCTGCATCGCCCGGCAGGCGATCTCCCACCCCGCCAGCAGCAGGAACACCAGGATCAGGGGCGGCGCGATCCGGCTCACGCTGCGATCCCCTGCGCCAGGGCCTCGGACACCGCCTCGGCGGTGGCGCGGAACGCCGGGGTGGTGCGGAACTGTTCGGGTCGCGGGATCGGCCCCGCCACCGGGAATTCCGCCCCGATCCGCCCGGGGCCCTTCGTCATCACCACCACCCGCGAGGCCATGTAGACGGCCTCCTCGACGTTGTGCGTCACGAACACGATGGCGGGCTTCGAGGCCGACCAGAGGCTCAGCACGTCGTCGGCCAGGGTGCGGCGGGTGATCTCGTCCAGCGCGGCGAACGGCTCGTCCAGCAGCAGCAGCCGGGGCTCGGTCACCATCGCGCGGGCCAGCGACACCCGCATCGCCATGCCGCCCGACAGCTGCGCCGGCCGCTTGGCCTCGGCGCCCGCCAGGCCCACCCGCGCCAGCGCCGCATCCGCGCGGCTGAGCGCCTCGCCCTTACCGACGCCTGACAATTCCAGCGGCAGCGCCACATTGGCCCGCGCCGACAGCCAGGGCGCGAGCGTCGGCGCCTGGAACACCACGGCGGTCTCGCCGCGCCCGGCCGCCCGCGTCACGCGCCCTCGCGTGGGCCCCTCCAGCCCTGCCAGCAGCCGCAGCGCCGTCGACTTCCCGCAGCCCGACGGCCCCACCAGCGCCACGCACTCGCCGGCCTCCACGCCCAGGCTCACGGGACCCAGCACGCGCCCGGACGCGTAGTCCACTTCGACGTTCTCCAGCGCCGCGACGGTCACAGCCTTACCTCCCCCGCGAAGCGGCGGGAGGGGGACCATCCGCCGAAGAGCGGATGGTGGAGGGGGCGGGCCTCAAGCTCGGCGGATCGACGGGGCGTCCATAGCTCAGCGGATGGAGCCCGCCCCCTCCACCCCTCGCTCTTCGCTCCGCTCGGCGCGCGGTCCTCCTCCCGTCGCTTCGCGGGGGAGGCGAGGGTGTCTGCGCGACGCTCACTTCGCCAGGAACTCCAGCGTGTAGGCTTTCTTCGGATCCAGGGTCTTGGGGTAGACGCCCTGGGCGGCGGCGACGTCGTAGAAGGCCTTCCAGCGTGCGTCGGTCATCGCGCCCACGGCCGCGCCCTCGTCGCCGTCGACGATCTTGTAGGCCTTCAGCTTCTCGCGGGCCTGCGCCAGCACATCGGGCGTCATCTCGGGATTGTCCTTGCGGATCAGCGCGTCGGCCGCCGTCGGGTCGCCGTTGAGATACGCACGCCAGCCCGCGGCGCTGGCCTCCACGAAGGCTTTCACCGCCGCCGGGTTCTTGGCGATCATCTGGTCGGTGGCCAGCACCATGGTCGCGTAGCCGGGGTAGCCCTCGTCGGCCAGCAGGAACACCTCGGGTTTCACGCCGGCCTGCTTCTCGATCGTGTAGGGCTCGCTGGTCAGATAGCCCTGCTGGGCGGCGCGCTTGTCGGCCAGGAACGGGGCGGCGTTGAAGGTGTACTTGCGCACCTGGTCGTCGGTGAACCCGTACTTGGCCTTCAGCCACACCCAGAAGGCGGTCACCGAGGCGTCGGCCAGCAGGATCGGGCGGCCCTTCAGGTCGGCGAGGCTCTTGGCCGTGCCCGGGTGGGCCATCAGCACCTGCGGGTCCTTCTGCATGAAGGCGGCGACCGCCTTCACCGGCACGCCCTCGTTGGCCAGGTTCATGACGATGAAGCTGTTCGAGCCCATGCCCAGCTCGACGGCGTTCGACGCCAGCAGCTGCGGCACGTTAACGCCCGGCCCGCCCTGGACGATCTCCACCTTCAGCCCGCGCTTTGCGTACTCGCCCGACGCCAGCGCCTGATAGAATCCGCCCTGTTCCGCCTGCGCCTTCCAGTCGGTGGCGAAGCGGATGGTCACCGGCGCATTGGCCGAGGGGGCCGCGCTTTCGCTCGCCTTCTGCGGTGAACAGGCCGCGACCATCGCGGCCACGGCCAGGACCAGGTTACGCAACAGCTTCATATTGTCCCCTCGATTTGGCGCTGAGGGTAGGGCGCAGCGGCGGCGCTTCCAAGCGCCCAATAGCAAGAGGGCGGCGCTCCAGTTTCCCGGTGCGTCGCCCTCTCATACAGATCCGTTGGGGGATCTGCGCCTTCCAGGCCAACCGTTCAGTTCGGTGCGGGTCGCCCCGCGGTTTTCCCTGATCGTCGGCGCCAGTCCTCCGGTTCCAGGCCCGGGTCGCCCCGGTTCTTTCCCCTTGCTCCTGCCGCTCCGCCCGCTTGCTTCGGGGTCCGCCGTTGCCGGTTTCTCCGTCCGCCGCGCCGCAGTTCCTGTCGGCAAGAGGACGGTGCGCCCGAACCTTTTTCGGCGCAAGCGGGCCCGCCGCGGGGCCTGTCATCGAACTGTCGGCAACCTGTGACTCAGCGGTTGAAAACCGCCGGAGAAAGGACCGTTTTCTGTGAAATATCAGTGCATTGGTCCTATCCACAGGAAAGCCTGTGGCGGCCTCAGCGGCCGGCTTCGAGGGCCTCGCGGCGCTCTTCCAGCTCCAGCCATTCCTCCTCGGCCGACGCCAGTTGCCCCTGCGCAGCCTCCAGCGCGCGGGAAAACCGGTCGAAGGCCGCCGGGTCGCGGCTGTAGAGGTTCGGATCGGCCAGCGCCTTCTCCAGCGTGGCGATCTTGCCGGGCAGGTCCTGGATCATCGCGTCCAGCTCGGCCAGGCGCCGCTGGTCCTTGAAGGTGAGCTTGGTGGCCGCCTTGGGCGCCGCCGGCTTGGGCGCGGGCTTGGGCGCCGCCTTGGCGATCTCCAGCGTCTGCGGCGCGCCGAAGAAGCCCGGGTTCTGGCTCAGGAAGTCCTGCCAGCCGCCCGGCGTCTCGACCGCGCGGCCGGTCCCGTCCAGGCCGATGGTCGACGTCGCCAGCCGGTCGATGAAGTCGCGGTCGTGGCTGACGAGGATCAGGGTGCCGTCGTAGTCGGCCAGCAGGTCCTCGAGCAGGTCCAGGGTGTCCATGTCGAGGTCGTTGGTGGGCTCGTCGAGCACCATGACGTTGGCCGGATTGGCCAGCGCGCGAGCCAGGAGGAGGCGGTTGCGCTCGCCGCCCGACAGGCTCTTCACCGGCTGGCGCAGCTGGCTGTCCTTGAACAGGAAGTCCTTGGCGTAGGCGTTCACGTGCTTGGGCTGGCCCCGCACCAGCACCTGGTCGCCACCGAGAGGCGTCAGCACGTCCTTCAGCGTCATCTCGGGCGACAGCGCCCCACGCGCCTGATCGATGTAGTTGACCGTCAGGTTCGTCCCGAGCTTCACCGAGCCCTCGTCGGCCGGCATCTCGCCCAGCAGCAGCTTCACCAGCGTGGTCTTGCCCGCGCCGTTCGGCCCCACGATCGCCACGCGGTCGCCGCGCAGGATGCGGGTCGAGAAGCCCTTGATGATCACCCGCTCGCCGAACGCCTTCGACAGCCCCTTGGCCTCGGCCACCCGCTTGCCCGACAGGCCCGAGCTGTCGAGGCCCATGTGCAGGCTGCCGCGCAGCTCCTTCAGCCGGTCGACCTTGTCCTGGCGCATGGCGTCCAGGCGCCGACGGCGGCCCTCGTTCCGCGCGCGCCGGCCCGTGACGCCGCGCGCCAGCCAGTGCTGCTCGCGCTCGATGGCGCGGTCCAGCCGCCGCGCCTCTTCGACCTCGGCGGCCTCGATCTTCTCCACCCAGTCGTCGAAGGCGGCGAAGCCCCGGTCCAGGCGCCGCACCTGGCGGTACTCCAGCCAGAAGCAGCGGCTGGTCACCCGTTCCAGGAACGCCCGGTCGTGGCTGACGATCAGGGCGGCGGCGCGGCTGGCGGCGATCTCGGCCTCCAGCGTCTCGATGGCCAGGATGTCGAGGTGGTTGGTGGGCTCGTCCAGCAGGATCACGTCCGGATCCTCGGCGAACGCCTTGCTCAGCGCCGCGCGCCGCGTCTCGCCGCCCGACAGCCCCTGCGTTGATTTGGCCGGATCCAGCCCGAAGTCGTGCAGCGCCGCCTCGGCCCGGTGCGCCTCGGCCCCGCCCGACGTGGCGTACTCCAGCACCGTGGCCCCGGTGATCGGCGGCTCCTGCGGCACATAGGCGATCCGCGTGCCCGGCGTCAGCGTCCGCTCGCCGTCGTCGCCCGCGATCTCGCCGGCGAGGATCCGCAGCAGGGTCGACTTGCCCGCCCCGTTTCGCCCGACCAGGCAGGCGCGCGTCCGCGCCTCCAGGGCCAGGTCGACCCCGTCGAACAGCATCAGCGGGCCATCCGCCAGGCGGACACCCTTCAGGGCCAGGATCGGCGCTCTCATCAGGGGCGGGGAGATAGGCGAAACTGAAGGTCAGCGCCAACCTTTCCCTCCCCTTCATGGGGAGGGTGGCGACCCCGGACTTGGTCCGGGGGAGACGGGTGGGGAAGTCGCGATCCTCACCGACCTCCGCATTCCGGCCCACACTTCCCCACCCCGATCGACTTCGTCGATCTGCCCCTCCCCATAAAGGGGAGGGAAAGTTCGCGCTTCTGTCCTGCCGCGTGCGGGCCTAAATCCCCGCGATGCCCGGCGAACCCTTCTGGCGACGAAAGACCCTCGGGCAGATGACGGTCCCCGAGTGGGAGAGCCTGTGCGACGGCTGCGGCCTCTGCTGCCTGGTCCGCTTCGAGGACGAGGCGACCGACGAGGTCATCCCCACGCGCGTCCACTGCAAGCTGTTCGACCCCGATCGCTGCCAGTGCTCGAACTATGCCGAGCGCCACAAGTACGTCCCCGACTGCATCAAGCTCACGCCCCACAACATCGAGGCGCTGGAGTGGATGCCGAAGTCGTGCGCCTATCGCCGCCTCCATGAAGGCCGCGACCTGGCCGAGTGGCACCCGCTGATCTCGGGCGATCCGGAAAGCGTCCACCGCGCCGGCATCAGCGTCCGTGGCCAGACGATCAGCGAGGACGCCCTGGCCGATCCCGAAGACGCCCTGGATTTCGCCGCCTGGGATCTGATCGTCGAACGCGGCGACGACTAGCCCCCCGACCGCCGCGGACCGTGCTAAGCCCGACCCCATGAAGTGCCACTACATCAACCTCGACACGGCGACAGCCCGCCGCGCGAACCTGGAAGCGGCGTTCCGGGCGGTGAACCCACCCGGCTGGGAGCTTGTGCGCATCGCCGCGTCCGGCCCGGACGCAGCCGCCGGCGTGCAGGGGTCGATCACGGCGACGGAAAAGGCCTGCTGGCTCAGCCACCGGCGCGCCATCGAGGCTGCGCTGGGCGACGACGAGCCGGTGGTGATCGTCGAGGACGACGTCCGCTTCTCGCCCCGCACCTTCCCGATACTGGCCGCCCTGGCGACCGCCGACTCCGAGTGGGACCTGCTCTATAGCGACGTCATCCTGACCGAGATCTCGTCGATGGTGACCTACGCCCGCGACTGGCCGCAGCTGGCGCGCGCCGGCAACTTCCGCATGCAAGACCTGGCGACGCTCCCGTTCGTGGGGGCGGCCGGCTACGTGGTGCGGGGAGGTTCCAAGCGCCGCGTGCTGGAGGCGCTCGACAGTCTGCCGTTCGACCGCGCCTACGACGTGGCCCTGCGCGACCTGATCCACCAAGGCGTGCTGCAAGGCCGCGCGTGCTTTCCGTTCCTGACCGCGCCCAGCGTCGACGCCGATGCTTCGACCATCCAGCCGTCGCAGCTCCAGTTCCGGGATGCGGCGATCAACGCCTTCCGCCGGCTGATGTTTGTCGACCGCGACCTGGAGGCCTCGCGCCGCGACGTCGCCGCGCTCGAGGCGGCCCACGGCGATCCGGCGGCGACGGTGCTGGGCGGCGTGCTGGGCGCGCTGGTCTCGTCAAAGATGCCCTAGGCGCGCTTTATGTGTGATATTTTCGCCACAGGTGAGGTTGCGTGACGCAACCTGACCGCCAATCTAGTACTCACATCAACGGCATGGTCTTTCGAGGAGTCTGACGAGCTTGGCGCGCGATCCCTACCAGGAACTGGGCGTATCCCGCACCGCCACCGCGGATGAGGTCCGCAAGGCGTTCCGCAAGCTCGCCAAGGAGAATCACCCGGACACCAATCCCGGCAACAAGGCGGCCGA